>NZ_JAVAXU010000009.1:0-188779 GCF_041954965.1 Pantoea sp. BS_8 | reverse complement strand
AGCGTACCCGTCGAATAAGTGGGTACGATACGGCTGTCCGCAGCGGGTGCCGGTGTGACAGCCGTGGACGGCTGCTGATGCACGACGGCAGAGGCTTTTGGTGCGGCATTCACTGTAGTCAGGGGGGCAGTTTTGGTTTTGACGTCTGTCGGCGTAATGACGGCGCGATTCTGCTTCGCCGTTGTGTGTGCAGCAGCTGCGGTTCCCGCTGAAACTAAAGAGGCTGGCTTTTGAGAATGGGCCGTTAAATTTCCGGAGGTTACTGACGACTGACTCTGCTGCAGTACCGGTGAGGGTACGCTGAGGCTCTGCGGTTTAAGCCCTGAGGGTGTGACCACATCGCCGGTGAAAGGGTTTCTGGCAAGCCCGGGTGCAGGCGTCTGTACTGATAGGGCTTTAGTCTGCACAACGGGAGCTGCGTATGGCCTGGTAACAGGGGCGCTGACCGCAGGGCGAATGGCCGGAAGGCTGGCAGCCGGCGCTGAAAAACTGCGGTACTGGTCACGGAGCTCGAAGCAGACCTCACGGTTTACTTCGTCCACCTTCAGACGCCAGGCGGGACCCGCGACAACCTGAAGCGCTTCGCTGAGCTTCAGCGGGCCGATGGTGCGCTGAACGGCGGGCAGCGGGCGGCTTAAAAGTTCAGAAAATGCAGCGGTCGTTGCTGAACACAGTGAATAGCCTGACTCAAGCAGCAGATAGCGGAATCCTTCACCGACCGTGCTGACCAGCTGCGCCGGCATAGTGATATCGACAACCTGATTCAGCGGGTCCAACTGCGCATCGGCAGGGCGGGTGCTGACCAGGGTATAGCGATCGTAGCGCACCACCTCAGGCGAGCGGTTGCGGTAGATATCATCAAACCGGGCCGGTGTGCGGCTGCGGGAATACACCGATGCGTTGTCTGTCGCGGCTGCATTCACACAGCCTGCCAGCATCACAGTGCAGGCAATGATGCCGGCACGTTTACCGGCCTGTCCGGAAGGTACTGCCATCAGGTTCCACCCCAGGAATAGTCTTAATCAGGATTGCTATTCTGGCTGTGGCGTAAAACCGGACAATTCAAAACTCTGACCGGGAATCTAACAAAAAAACTCGGGGCGGGCATTGAGAGAAAGAAGCGATAATTTACAGCTTGCGCTTTCATAAAAGGGGTTAGCGGACAAATGGATTGATGCTCTACGCAAAGAACTTATCTTACGAAATGTGTAAATGACTTAACCGTCCGTGGGAGATTTTTTTTCGCAGCAATATGACTCCACTGAATATCACCACGTGGGAACACCGCAAGCCCCAAAAACAAGTTTTGTGACCTAGCAGTGTTTTCATTTAGGTAGCGAGCTAATACTTTTTTGTTCGCGATTCGAATAACTCAATTTTTAGCTTTTCTGAGTGATCTAATACTTTCTGTATATATGCGGGTATTTTAGCTTTGTTTAGTCCCGCGCTATTAAATTCCGCCCCCGTACAAGCATCACATAGATCCAAATATTTTTCTTCAATCTTATTTAGTGGGTGAATCTTATACTCCTTGGCGAGATGGTTGATGAGCATTCCAACCTGACCTTGCCTTCCCAATATTTTTGCCTCTGTAATTTCTTTGTTTTCTTTGTTAGTTGACGACCAGTAAGAGCAAGACATTTCTTCTAAGGATTCTATTTTTTTTAGTACCTCTTCGACTCTTTTAGAAAAGTCCTGTGCTTTCACTGTATATCTTGTACGCCACCAGTTTGTAAATATAACCACCAAGCCGCCAATTAAAGCTGATGTAACAGCAATAGCTATTTTTTCATAATCCATTATTTCGCACCTTTAATATATCTAATGGCTTGTTCGGTCAAAAAAGGTTTATCACTTATGATGTTTAATTTTGATAAGAGCACATCTATATCATAACCGTTTTCACGGACTAAACCACCGAAAGCTTCTTCAAGGAAAGATGACCCGCAAGTAGAGGGCCCGTCTAATTCAAGGTTTACTAAATCATATTTTTCAAGAGCTGGTACAAGATGGTCTTCTCTCAAATGTTGACCGCTGGACGAACTATCTGATTTATAACGCCCAAAAGGAATTGATCTAAGTGTCTTTGAAAGAACGAGAGTGATTGATTTTGCTTCTGGCTCGTCGTGAAAATTTTTGCTGGTGACTTTGAAGGTAACTTTCGTCCCTTTTACTAAATCGTTCTTCTTTTGAAAAAGGATCTTGCCCGCTGAATTCGCCTCAAAATATGCAATTCCAGAATGTATCTTTAAGTTTAATATATTTTCATTTTCAAGTGCCCCTAGCAACGAGGGTAGTCCCTTCCCTCTGAATCCCCCTAAATCAAGTTCACCAGCCATAGCCATATTCAAAATTTGATCATCTTGCTGAGTTGTGGCTAAAGCAGGCAGTTTATTTAATATTGTAACCGGTATGGTAGCACCATAATCTAATAGAACAAGTTCAAGAGCGTCATCATCATAATTAACATATACAGAAAAGATATTTTTCTCTTTTGATCTGTAAGTGTCAGGGTAACCATGTTGCATGGAATTTAAAACTACTTCTGAGCCACAACTTAATAAATAACTAAGAGTAGAGTCTTCTAAATCACAGGAGCTAATTATTTCGACTAATTTCTCAATGATATCAAAACCAGAAGTTGACTCATTAAAATGATAAACACGCTCTTCCATTCTGTTTCCTTGTTATGGATGAAAATTAACACTAATGCTCAGGTGAGTTCTCCAGAGGGGGGCACTTGAACTTTTCCTTAAACATCAATCTATATAATCTTAATGGCTAAAGCAATGATCTTGCATCTTATTGATTTCAATAAGATATAATTACAATGGCGATAGTAACGAACTTGCTGCGTTAACTTGATCTACCACATTCTCTTATCAAAGATGATAAAAAGCCAGCATAAGCTGGCTGTGTTGATCCGTGACGAAACAGCGGCAGTTTTATTCCGGATAGAACTCCAGAGACAGGATCTGCCCCATATCCCAGATACAGTCTTCAGGAAACACATCAAGTTGCGTTTCCTGAGCGGCAGAAGAGACAGCATCGGCCCAGACGGTCGCAATCCAGTCTGGATCGGCCAGTGCCACTTTCAGACTCGGCGTACCTTTTATATGCAACGCCAGAGCTTTACGCTGCTCTTTAATGGTACGTTGCCAGCTTGATCCTCGGCGTCCAGACTGGAACTTCCATTTGAGAAGATGTGCAAGCAGAACCGCCATACGACTGGCTAATTCACGCTTTTCGCTTTTGCCCACGTCTTCGATCTCCTCGGCGATATTAGCAATATCAATCTCAGAGAAACGACCCGCACGCAGTAAAGCCGCCTGCTCCTGTGCCCAGGCAACAACATCGGCTTCATATCGTGTATTCATGGTTGATCTCCAGTGACATTCCTGATTTATGAATATCATTATAGAATAAAAAAGCGCCAGAAAAAACTGGCGCCGCGAGGGTGTAACCTAATGAATCCTTTACGAAATTGCGTAAATGGCCTTACGGCAGACTCCATAGCCGTGTCCGAGGAACGGTATGTCATCGTCAAAGTCCATTGGCGGCTCGTTCGCCGGATTACTCGGAGCCGTCTGTTGTGCCTGAGAAGGCTGAGGCTGTTGTGGCTGACCCCATCCGCTCTGCTGGCCTGACGGCTTATTGTTTCCACTGGTGTTGGTGCTGCTTTTAGCCCCGCCCAGCATCTGCATTGTTCCGTTTACATCAACCACGATTTCGGTCGTATAGCGTTTAGTACCTTCGCTATCCTGCCATTCCCGTGTTCTGAGTTTGCCTTCGATATAGACCTGTGAACCCTTACGCAGGTATTCACCGGCAATTTCAGCCAGCTTTCCAAACAGAACGACACGATGCCATTCGGTTTTTTCCCGGTTTTCACCGGTCTGTTTGTCACGCCAGGTTTCTGAGGTGGCCAGAGAAAGACTGGTCACTGCAGTGCCGTTTGGCATGTAACGAACATCAGGGTCCTGACCGAGGTTGCCGACCAGGATAACTTTGTTGACGCCGCGTGCGGACATAATGAATTCCTCTTAGAAATGGGGTTGAGAGGAACACACCCGCCGGGATGTGTTCCGGCGGTGTGTCCGTGACGCTTAGAAAGATTCCGGATCGTAAGCCTTTTGAGTGGCCGGACCGGTTTCTGGCGTCTGGGAAGCGTTAGGAGCCTTGTAAACAATGTCCTGCCCCTTTTTGATGAACTCGACCTTTATCAGGCGAGCCTTCAGGGAGGGACGTGATTCACCGGCGTGCTCACCGCTTTGCAGGGTAAACACATCGGCTTTCAGGCCACTGAGGACAAATCCAATCAGGACTTTTTCCTCTTCATCAACGGCTTTCTGGCAACGGTTGATGAGGGAGGTCGCTTCTTTACCCGATACAGTAATGTCGAAGCGGGTATAGGATGCACTGTCAGTCGGACCAGTCAGGGCATTGATAACGGCGCAGGTAAATTCACCTTTTTGCCCCTCAAGACGACGAATCGAACTGAGGTAGCCGATACCACTGACGTTGAGGTTGAAATACTCTTTCTGGTTGTTGCCGGTAGTGACAGAGCCAGCAGAGGCAGTGTTGTTTGAAGCAGGGGTGTTTGCAGTTGCAGTCATGATGTTATCTCCGGAGTAAAACGAAACAGGGTGCGGAGAAACATCAGTCCCGTGCGGGAGAGAGTTTCCCGCAGGGGGTCAGCAGATAACTGCCGACAGGCTGTATTGGTGAAGTGGACCTTGACCTTAAAAGGCACCTGTTTGCAAAGGTTAAACAGGTTTAAACCGCCCGAAAGCGCCATCTCTCAGGTTGTGATGGCATTGGCATGTGATTACCCGAAGGCGTTCCTCTCAAATCACCGGAACATTGGCAGTTGTCGGAAGGACAACGTTTAGCCTCTTTATCTTTCACGCACACGCGGCGCTTGTCAATCTGGCCGCGTATAAAAATTCATCAGTGCGCGGATAATAAAAAGCGGCACCTCTCGGCACCGCCATCGGGGTCTGCACCATCGACCTTTTGTTAACCTGCCTGAGGCAGTTGCTCCGCTGGCGTGTTCAGCGCCCGGCACGGGTTTCACGGAGTTTTCGTGCCTTACCGTCTCACGCTCAGGTGTGTGCATGGGCGGTCAGTCTGTACTCCGGCAACACATGCATTAGATGCTAACGGAGCCCGCAGTCACGGGGTGCGGCTTCAGAGCCGGCGTCACAATAACAAAGGCGCTACCCGCCCGCAATCGGATAAAACGGGTTAATTCTTTTTTGTTTTTGGCGACTTAGCGCGGGCGGGGCTTTTACGCCTGCCTGAATCCAGACTGATGATGCCTTTGCATTCCGGGTAACGCGTACAACTGCGGAATTCTCCTTTAGGGCTTCTGCGAAGGGCAGTTTTGCTGCCGCAGAGCGGGCACGGAGGCGAAGGCGGCACCCGGATGCTGATGCGCTGCTGCATTCCCTGGCTGACCAGCGTCGAGGTCCAGGCGGTCTGACGCTGCAGAAAGTCGTTCAGGTTCATACGGCCGGCAGCCACTTCATCAAGCGCCTGCTCCCAGAGCGCAGTCATACCCGGGTCGGTCAGCTGCGCTGGCAGGGCATCAATGACGTCCGCCCCCAGTTCTGTTGCCAGCAGTTTGCTGCCTTTGAGCGTGATGAAACGACGGCTGAGCAGTTGCTCGATGATGCCGGCACGCGTTGCTTCAGTGCCGAGCCCGGCGTTTTCTTTGAGGATTTTACGCAGCTGAAGGTCCGCGACATAAGTAGCGGCGTTCATCATGGCACCAATCAGCGTGTCAAAGCTGTAGTGCGCAGGCGGCTGGGTCATCAGCTGTTTAACGTCTGCGCCAGTAACGCCGCACTGTGACCCTTTGCTGAGCGGTGGAAGGGCTCCTGCGCTCTCTTCGTCATTAACTTTCTTATCCTCTTCATCCTTTGTAAACAGCAGTTTCCAGCCCTTTAAGACTTCAGTGCGGCCAGTCGTGCGGAACAGCTGGCCACCGATATCAAAGGAAATACGCGTTGCGTCCGATTCACTGAGTGGAAGGAACTGGGCAAGGTAGTTGCGGCGGATAAGCAGGTAAACCTGACGCTCAGTCTCAGTCAGGGTGGACAGCTGAACGGCATTGCGTGTGGGGATAATGCCGTGGTGCGCCGTGATTTTTTTATCGTTCCAGATGCGGGAAACAAATCCTCTGTCCAGCTGTGAAAGCAGGGATGCGAACTCAGGTGAGGGGTCAGTCCGCGCCATGGCATCAAACACGGCCGGGATTTCTTCCCGCATTGATTCCGGCAGCCAGCCGCAGTCTGTGCGGGGATAGGTTGTGGCCTTATGCTTTTCATACAGGCTCTGAGCAGTGTCCAGCACCTGCTGTGGCGACATATTCCACATCTTGCCGCAGGCCCGCTGCAGCGTTCCCAGTGAAAAAGCCAGCGGGGCGGGCTCTTTCTCGCGTTTTGTTTCGTACTCCGTCACCGTAGCGACACCCGCCTGACGGCAGAGCTGCGCCACCTGCTGAGCAATATTCTGAAGAATACAGCGCTTTTCCTCATCCGCATAGACGGCGGCCGGCACCCATGACGCCTGAAAACTGACACCTGAGGCGCTGAGCGTTGCCTTAACCTGCCAGTAGGGCTTCGGCACGAAAGCGGCAATCTCACGGTCCCGACGAACAACCAGTGCCAGCGTGGGCGTCTGTACCCGACCGACTGAGACCACGCCCTCAAAACCTGCTTCGGCTGCCCGGAGGGTATACAGCCGGGACAGGTTCATGCCGACCAGCCAGTCCGCGCGTGAACGACCCAGCCCGGCATGGTACATCCCGACCGAAGCCTGTCCCGGACGCAGGTCGCTCAGAGCAGCCCGGACGCTGAGCTCGTCCAAAGCCGAGAACCACAGGCGCAGAATTTTCCCCTCCCAGCCGCAGTAGTCCAGCAGTTCGCGGGCGATGACTTCACCTTCGCGATCGGCGTCGGTGGCAATCACCACTTCATCTGCCACCCTGAGCAGTTTCTCAATGACTTTGAACTGATCCTGCGTGTCCTTTTTAACGACAACCTGCCACGCTGAAGGGAGGATTGGCAGCGCAGACAGCGACCAGGGCTTGCCGTACTGCTGGCCATAGACCTCTGGGGGCGCGGTCTCCAGCAGATGACCGACCGCCCAGGTGACCGTCACGCCGTTACCCGTCATAAAACCGTCACCCCGGCGGGTCGCGCCCAGTACCCCGGCCAGATCGCGGCCCTGGGAGGGTTTTTCGCACAAGAATAACCGCATCACCGGCCCCCCGCTTACTGGCCAGCTTTATAGCGCAGGCGCAGAAGGTTCACGCTGGCTTCATTAACTGGCGGGGAGAACGCCGAGCGTTTGTCACCGAGCAGAACGGCCCGGTCGGGTTCACCAGCTGCTTCGCAAGCTTTTCGCCAGGTTTCATTATCTTCAGCGGCATCGATACGAGTGGCGTCAACATGACGGTATGAAAGTACCGCACCGTAAATCTGTCGTAGAAGACGACCACCTTCGCTCAGATACTGATCTCTTTTAGAACGTGTTATAAGACCGTAATGTGATGCCTGCAAAACCTTTTTGGCAAACTGATCGAATCCCATGAGCAGGAATACACAGCGATAACCCAGAGGGGTTCGGGTAAAGACATTAATGTCGAGTGGCTCAGCTGATTCAACGTCGCTGACCGACACACCTTTAGGCAGCATGCTCATGTCTTTATCAATCTGTTCCAGCAGAGAAGTCATGGCTTCAGAAGCAGACCTTATTTTTTCTTCAAGCTGGTACATCGCCTGATCTGCCCAGGGGTTATTCCTGAGCGAATCCTGATTTATCTGGCCTGCTCTCTGGAAAAACTGAGGCATACCGATGATCCCGTGTCGCCCGGGCTTATCAGACTCATTCTTTTCAGGTTTGCGTCCCTGCCAGAGTCCAATTGCATAATTAGTATGAAGCGCTATCGTCATTTCGGACTGCAATGCGCCCGTCCGCTTGTCCGTTTTATCAGCCATTGTTGTCACCTGCCGTCAGTTAAGATGAGGCGACATAGTCCTGAATTATCAGGTTTTACAACAGCCTGAAACTCATAATTCCAAACCGCTAATTATTATCAGTAAATCTCAAGACCCTAAAGCACCAGCTGAGCTGATTATATTTAGACACTGTTGCGCTCCGCATCTCTGTTTGCTATTTGACCGCTGTTGCGCCCCGCAACACTGGTTGTTATTTGATCGCTGTTGCGCCCCGCAACACTGGTTATTATTTGACCACTGTTGCGCCCCGCAACACTGGTTGTTATTTGACCGCCACTCCGCTCCCTTACATCGACTTTTATAAATCGCAGAATATTTGACCAACATAAACAACTCAGTTAACTGAACTGTCGTCTGATAGCGGCGATCGCAGCGCTGACCTGTTCAGCGGTCGCACGGTTTTCAGGCAGGACAGGAGCCGTATGTTTTGCCTCCGATTTTGGCGAAGACCTGCCTGCACCAGTGTTTACAGGCTTTGCAGAGCCCTGCGTAGAATGCGTCGCAGGAGCTTCAGACGGCCGGAATTCGCCCTGTCTGGCGCGTTTCAGCATGGCGAACATCCAGCCGGCTGGATTCGCCAAGCGGCCTTTGCGCAGCTGTTCCTGCAGCAGGCCGCTCAGCGCGTCAGCCACCTGCACCGGCAGCGCACCGAACTGCACGCTGACCATCTGGCTGTCCTCACTGCTCAGCATGGCCAGAAAGCTGTCAGGCAGCACCGGCGCGTCAGGGACGTACGTTTCTTTAATCACACTCTGTGTGAAAGGACGTACGTTACGGTTCGATTTTCGAACTCTGTTGTAAGTTACTGATTTCGTGCTGAGTTCGGATTCCGTACTCAGTGATTTTCGACCCTGCACATGACTGAGTTCGGATTCCGAACTCAGTGTTAAAGGGGATTTTTCAGAAGTTTTCTGACTGAGTTCGTTTTTCGAACCCGGTAGTGCCGAGCCGCTTTTCCGCACCATGGCGATCGGCGTCGACGGAGCATTCAAGCGACTTTCAATCAGCGCCAGGCGGCTGTGACGGTGGCGCATATTTTTGTCCAGGAGAATGTCGTTAACGATTGCCAGCGCCGTCATGCGCACGGATTTGTTCTTACTCTGGCAGCTCTGCTCAACCAGCGTCAGCCAGCCCGGGTCGAAGGTCTCTGTATCACGATAGCCCAGCGGCTCATCGTGCTGGGCATAGATGTTGCCACGTACCCGGCCGCCCTCGTCGCGCACCTTTTTGCACAGGCTTATCCAGCCCGTGAGCCGCAGCATCAGCAGAGTACGGCTCACCGTTTCCCGCGAGGCCCTGTCGGAATGCGCCGAGGCCAGTTGCGCCTGCAGTTCGTCATAGGTCGGAAAAACCGCCCCCTCATTCTGCTGGGCATAAAGGCGTATCATCACCCAGGCGGTTTTATCGAGCGGTGACAGGCGCGTGTCGAGAAATAAACGGCGGGGAAACGCGTCGTGGACGTTGCCCATAAACAGCAGGCCGCTCCGTTCCTGACCGGCTTCACCGTTAACAGCCCTGCGCTCAAGGCTTTTCTCCATACGTGACAGCGTGTGCGCCACGATGCTGTCGGCGGGTATGTTCATTTTTTGTTCCCCTTTTTAGCCTGAGACAGCACAGTGCCGGGATAAACCCGGCACTGTCTGGTCATCGCTGGTCTTCCGTTACCGGCGTATTTCACGGTTATACGTCTCATGGTCCATCAGCCACCACTGCCGTCCCCCGTCCTTGCTGAGAATACGCCAGCAGGGGCCGACGTCTATCTTGAGGTAGCCGTTGCGGGCCAGTCGCCGGAACACCTTTTTACCGCTGCAGACCGCCAAGAATAGCTGCTGAGCGCGGCGTCGTACCGACGGGGAGACCTGCTGACGCCTGGTGAAGTCGCTTAACCGCATCAGGCCCCCTTGCGCAACGCAGGTAAAGAGGAAGTATGCAATGCCTCCCGGCACCACTGGCAGACCTTCGTCCATACGGCGGTCAGCGACAGACCGTGAAGCTCTGCCGCTAGCATCATCGCCTCCAGCGCCTTGTGTGATTCCGGCGACTCAATTCCAGCGTTTTTCCACTCGTTCCACAGAAGCGCATCCTGCTCCTCGGTCAGAGACTGCGTCCGGCCCTGGCGGCTCTCGATGCCCATCAGCCGACGACGGCTGCTCACATCAGAGGGTGACATGCCAAAGTATTTGTCCATCAGCTCCATAGAGCCACCCAGCTCAAGGGCGCGGTCGATCATCAGCATACGGGCCTGCTCGTTGCGGGCCTGGTTGAGTATCAGCCAGAAGTTCTCGTGGTTTAATTTGACGTCCAGGACGGACACCTTTGACTGACCAATGTAATGCAGTTCGTCGAGGCTTAGGCCGCTGAGCACGCGAATTTCCTCAACTGACAGGCCCATCGATTCGCAGCGGCGGATATTCCCACATTTGATGTCCATGAGCAGTGAGTTCAGAATACTGGCTGTCGCGCCGGGAAGGTTTTGCTGGTTCACAGACCACCTCCCGTACTGACCTGGCTGGTCAACTGTATTGCATCAAAAAGCCAGCCTGACAGGCAGGCCCCCAATAAGAGTGTGTTAATCATTGCGTGTGTCTCCCGCCGTAAGCTGCTTATTAGCCTGCGCTCCTGCCAGGCCGTGACTGAGTTCGGCCTGACGGCCTGCGAACCATCCCGCCGTGCGTGCCGACATATCGCCGCGACAGCTTTTCGCCTCGCGCGTGACAAGCGTGGAGAAAGCCTGCCCCGAATGCCGCTGCGCAAGCCAGCGCTGTAGCACCTGATTCTCACTATCAGGCGTACTAAAAGACTGCAGAACCTGCCACACGCCGGAGACCCATCCTTCACGGAACTGGTCGGCGCGGCCGCGAAGCGTACTCTTCTTAATGCGCTGCCTGTGGTAAGTCGACATGTGCGAATCAGTTGCCGCCCGCACTTTGCGCTGCAGCACGGTATAGATATAGAGGGCCAGCTCGGGACGTTCCCCGAAGCCGTAGAAGTGGAGTGAACGACGGACCAGGCGCAACCCACCCTTGCTCACGTAACCGTACCAGCCGAACCAGCACCGGCAGCCTGTAGCCATGCATACCACTATGGCCAGCGAGTGCATCCAGGCGGGCACTTTCTCAGCGTTACTGATCAGTTGTTCGCAGACCGATTCACCTATCTCACTCAGCGTAATCTGATCGTCAGTCATGCCGTGACGGCGCATAAGCCGCTGGGCCAGCGCAACCGCCCGGGCGGCTTCATGATCGTTGCTGTTCTGCGTCCCAAGCGCCATCAGGTGACGGATGCGCCGGGTGAGTTTTGACTTATCTGCCATGATGAGCCCTCCTGTTACCGCCCGCCATGTGGCGGCTCTTTTTCTCCTTAAAGTCCTGACAGCCTGCGCAAAGTTTCGCGCCCGGCATCGCACGCTGACGGCCTGTGGGAATGTCAGCACCGCAGCACTCACAGAAATCATTTGACGGCTCATGAGAACGCAACTGCGAGCGGGCGGCGTCAATGCCGCGCTGAATGAATAAGGCCGTACAGGCCTGTGCCATTTCGTCGTTCAAATCATCAGACATTTTCTCCCCCTTTTGCGGCAAGGCGCTGCAGCTCTCGCAGCCGGCGAATGACGCGGATAAGGCGCATCATTTTGACCACCATGACGTCGTCAAACACCGGCGTATCAGCCGGTTCCTGTGAACCAAAGAAGTTCAGACAGAACAGAAACATGTTGCACTGCTGATTGGGCAGACGGCCGGACAGACCCGCAAGGAACAAGCTGAACTCGCGACTGCCGCCGGATACGGAAAAACCGGCAGACTCAGGGCTTTTGTCCTCACTGATGTCGCTTACACAGCCCATCCCCTCGGCAATTTCGAAGACCAGCCGGTAAGCCATGTCCTGAAGGTGCTCAACATCATCCTGCATAGCCGGGATCAGCCAGATGTCGCTGACGGGCTCAAGGCCGGTTTCGGCAAAGCTCACAGACCCGGCTGATACCGGTGCCGTATCGTCATGCTCGCTGAAGGCAGAAACAAGGGTAAGGCTGTCCGAAGAAACCATATCAACGCCGTGCTCACTGTTTGTGCTTACGGCATCACCGGTAATTACGGGGCGGCCTCCAAACAGGTCATTCTGGATTTCACTTCTGGGAAGACTGCCTGCGCTGATGCCAGTGCTGTCAGGCAACACTGTAAGGCCAGCTGGCTCAGGAGCGGGGTCGGGGCGGGTTGAGCCAGTGAGAGTGCCTGAGCGCAGGCCGGTGACGGGCGTGATGGAAGTCGTGTCATCCGGCAGAACGGTAAGGGGAGCATTGTGCCCGCCGGAACGATCCGGGACTGGACTGAGAGTAAGTGAGGGCATGGCCGGCGGCTCCCCAAACTGCTCGCGGCGCTTCTGTTCCTTAGGGTCGAGCTCAATCAGCCAGCGGTCATAGTTCAGGCTGGGGTGTGGCAGAGCCTTTATAAGATGACCAATAAATTCGTCACGAAAATGCTCAAGGGTAAAACTGTCAGGGTCGTTGAACTGGCTGCAAGTCTGAGAAAAAACTGACTGAAAATTATCAGTCGTGTCCACAGCTAATCCAAATTTCAGCCACACTTTCTCCGCGAGGGAACGAAGATTAAGTAATGGAATAACCTGACTCCGGCTCAGCCCACTTTCAAGTAACTCAGGCATAGAGGGATAAAGATATTTTAACGTATCCTCCATTCTGCTGATGCTGGATGCATGAATCGGATAACCCTCTAAATTCAAAAGGTCTGAAAGTTCACGAAGCGAAACAGAATGCCCAAGTAACTCCTCCTGAATAGTTCTCGCATTGTGTACGCCAAGTGCTTTATCCAGATATGTCAGATCCCCCCTGACCTCATTCTCAGCAAGATGGCCAACCAGACATTTAAGACGGCCCGGCCACGGTTTGAATATGGTGTGAACACGATAAAAACGCTCTTCGCCTGTTTCCTGCCACAGCTCACATAAGATTTGATAGCGGGTATTCCCGCCATCACTGAAAATATAAATATCGTCACCCTCTGGGTCACGGGTAACTTTGGGGATAGAATCCAGACCTCTCGCCCGAATTGACGCTTTAATTTCGTCAAAACGGGGATTTCTGCTTTTGCGCGGATTGTCGGGATTCGGACGAAGTTGATCCAGCGTCAACACCATGGCCATCTCGCTGACTGGCAAGGGGGCCGCTGAGACATTATCCCCCTGCTGCGCCGGTGATTTTCCCCGCAGCAGCATGGCTGATCCCAGGTTCAGGTTGCGAACGTTACTCATACATACCTCCCGACATCGCTCTGAAGATTTTCAAAGCGGGTATAGCGGCCTTCAAAGCGCAGGCGCAGTGTGCCGGTTGGCCCCTGACGCTGCTTGCCAATAATGAGCTCAGCCAGCCCTTTGTCCGGGGAGTTTGCGTTGTAGACCTCATCGCGATAAACAAAGATGATAACGTCAGCATCCTGCTCAAGCGCACCTGAATCGCGCAGATCGCCGTTGTTGGGGCGTTTATCGCCCCTACTTTCCAGTGCACGATTGAGCTGTGAAAGTGCCACCACAGGACAGCCCATCTCTTTGGCCAGCGCCTTCAGCGAACGGGATATCTCTGCGATTTCCTGGGTGCGGTTTTCCTGATCCGGACAGCGCATGAGCTGAAGGTAGTCGAGACCAATGATGTCAGGCTTACCGTAGCGGCGGGCATTACGTCGCGCACGAACACGAAGCATGGCTGGCGTCAGATCACTGGTGTCATCAATGAGCAGACGATCTTTAATATCCTCTGTGAGTAACTTAAAAACATTCGATACGCGGGCCCAGTCCTCTTCGTCCATCATTCCGCTTTTCATACGGGTCAGGTCAACATTGCCAAGCGACGAAACCACGCGCATCAGAATTTGTTCTTCAGGCTGCTCCAGGCTGTAAAACTGGCTGTTTGAGGCCACGTTTTTCATAAGAGAATTCATGATGATATTAATTAGGAGTGCAGTTTTTCCCATGGAGGGGCGTGCCGCGACGAGAACAAGGTCACCCGGCTGAAGTCCGCTTGTGAAAGCATCCAGGTCGTCAAACCCTGTTGGCGTGCCCGTGATGCCGTCAGGAGTCTGACAGCGTCGTTCAAGTTCGGCCGCCAGCTTTTCCAGCCCGTCAACGATGGTCACGCCCTGCTGTGGTTCGGCCCGCTCTGCAAGTTGCGTGATTTTCCGCTCGGCCGTTTCCATCGCGGCCGCGATGTCAGCGCCCGGCGCGGTGGCTGACGCATGTATCTCACTACCGATAGCTGCCAGTTGGCGCCCGCGACTGTAGCGGGCCACGATGTCGCAGTAGTGCGTGATGTTAGCCACGCTGGGGGTGTTTTTGGCGAGCTCAGCCAGATAGGCAAAACCGCCAAGTTGCTCAAGCAGGTTCTTGCCCCGGCTTTCAATGCTCTCGGTAAGCGTTAGCAGGTCAATCGGCCTGCCTGCCGCCACAAGATGCGACATGGCATTGAATATTTCCCGGTGAGCCTTATGAAAGAAATCATCAGGCCCAAGACGCATGACAACCTCATCCCAGCAATCATTGTCCAGCATCAGGCCGCCAATGACGCTCTGTTCCGCGTCCAGTGCATAGAGGCCCGGAATATTTCGGCGGTTATCAGACATGACACCCTCCACTTACAGCAAAGGCGTCAAAACGCTCTTTGAACTCGGGGAACAGTTCACTCGCAAGCTTGTGCATAGAGTCAAATGCTGAATCGCTGACGCGGGACGTTTTGTTCTCAAGCCGGTGAACGGGGAGTCCGCTGGCATGGCCCTGCTCATAGACGGTGAGATCGTAAATACGCGTCTGCAGCATGGATATGGCTATTTCATCAGCATGAGCGCTGTACTCTCTGCTGTTAATGATGGCTTCGGCCTGCTCAAAGGTTGTTTTTGCAAGAGCTGTATATTTCATGCAGTTAACGAGCATGCGCACAGCCGGCAGTCTTATCCCGAATGCAGAGTAGGAACGCAGGTCCTCCATCAGCGCGACCGTTCCGCGTAAAAACTCCCTGACATCTGGCAGCACAGGCTTGACCATGCCAATCATTTCACCCGTCGAAGCCAGTATAATCAGCTCCAGCATTACGGATTTGGCACCCTGTGAATCAATCAGGATCACGTCATAGCTTTTAAACAAAGGAGCTGAGAGCGCATTGCGCAGACGTACACGACCATCGGGCACATTAAGCATGTGGGTCGGGAGGAGATTACGGGGATCGTTCGATGCAATGAGATGAAGGTTATCGATGGCGGTGCGGGAGATGATGTTATCAGCCACTGACAGGTCTGCATTCTGCATAAGCAGTTCATACAATCCGCAGGGGGCTTCATAAGTCAGAGGAAATATACTGCTGGCCGTTGGCTGGGCGTGATCGCCATCAATGATGAGAACCTTCAGGCCGGCATCGGCCAGAAATCCACCAAGATTAGCGGTTTGAGTGGATTTACCTTCTCCCCCCTTAGTCGAGACAACAGGGATAACTTTGACGGTTGAAGGGCCGCTACAATTTATTGATTTTAAATGCATTTTAACACCTGAATAATTTCAGGTGCGCGTAAACATTTTTATAACATTTGTGCGTTGGATTTTACATTTCAACACGGGGATTGAAAATCCCCGTGTCCCTGGTTCGATTCCGGGTTCGGGCACCACAAATTTGAAACCCTCGCTTCGGCGGGGGTTTTTGCGTTTTAGCACTCATAATGCGCCTTAGCACCGCCAGAAAGTGAAT
Source organism: Pantoea sp. BS_8 (assembly GCF_041954965.1). Lineage (NCBI taxonomy): Bacteria > Pseudomonadati > Pseudomonadota > Gammaproteobacteria > Enterobacterales > Erwiniaceae > Pantoea > Pantoea sp. BS_8. The sequence continues at coordinate 173,014 of NZ_JAVAXU010000009.1, read as the reverse complement.
TTTCTACGTTCATCATGACCAGTCGCCCTTTCTGCATGACAGCCTGCCTGTAATAGCGGTTGCATTCGCCATCTCCTCCTCTGTAGTCATGCGCCCTTTCCTGTATTGGATTCAGAGGCGTTGCCTTTTAACAAGAAAAGCGATGATACATTTTTCACTGTTCAGGATTCGCCATGAACGCTTCGACCAGCATCAACATCGGCCTGCTGCTGTTCCCCGCAAAGACGCCTGGCGACACAAAAAGCGGCGGCCTGGCTGGGTGATAACCGATTGGCGTAAGCGATGGCTTTCAACTGTGCGACAACAAACGCTGTCACTGCCGCAACCAGAAAGCCACCAGTCATCTGACCCGCATGTCGTTGATTTCCCCCCTGCTCACCGCTTCGTGACGCACGGGCATCGGTAAGAATGAAAAAGACATTCCATGTTACTTACACTCTGAGAAGCATGTCGGGCTGACATCGTGCTGCTCAGCACGTTGAAGGCGCGTCTCTACGTCGAGCATTTCGGATCCCTCTGGCAATTCAGAGCTGAACTAAATGCGTTTTTTCATGGCGAACATGCAAAGACACCTGGGTGTGATCTTCAGTATGCTGACGTTATCTGATACGTGGCAGAAACGGAGCGGCCGACGAGACGGATAAGCGTTATGGACAGCAGATATTTTCTGAGGTCGTCAGCACGATTCGGGCGCGTGGCCATAACTTCCACTCAGACGTGCTGAGAAGTCACACCCGGGCCTGCCAGTGCTGTGACGCGTCGGGAATAGTGCACCTTAAAGGAAACGCTTTCACGCAGCGACTCAGCAGGTTGCGTCGGCTATTCCGGGCCTGAAGGTCAATGCATAACGCCATCTCCAGCCTCGCCTTGCGTTTGCGCGCGGTCATCTTCGTTATGACGTTCACGATCAGGCTGCGGAATGAATGCAATGCCTGCCACGCATCGGGGACCGACGCGACAGTGAAAACGCGGCCCCTTTTCAGCATTGCGACATTTGACCCAACGTGGAATAGCAAAATACTGACGCGATAACAGAGCCCCCTACGGAAATTCACCTCGCCAAAATATGCGCCATTTCCGTCGAGGGCCCGACACTGAATGACAAAGCCGGAAGTTAAAAAAACCGTAATCTGAATAGCATATACAATACCAGATAAGCCACTCTGGCATTCACATTCATGACGTGGTACTTCACTTTCTCGCTTCTGTTTAATAATGCCAGTACGTTTGCCGGATAGCGTTTCTCTTTGATGCGTTTGATACTTTTCCGGATTTCATTAATGTTAAGCGTGGTGTAATACATGGCAGTAACGATTTGCATATCGAGGGTGAGCTTACGTTTGGTGACACCAGTAGAGAAAAGCGACAAATCCTCGTTTTTATATTTAACAAATAACCTTTCATACAGATCAGTCAGGTAACGCTTACGATCCAGCAATTCTTCATACGGGACGCGTCTTTTCGACAGCGAGTTTTCCACATCATCATAGTGATAAGATGCACTGTCAAAAATAAACAGATTATCGACATAGTAAAGACAGTTGAGATTAAACAGCAGGTCTTCACTCATCGATATCCCTTTAGTGAAGCGGAGCTGGTGATCCTCAAGCAACTTTCTTCTGTAGCACTTGTTATGGAGATAGCCAATGTTATCACTTAACTCAAGCTCATCCAGCACAGCAGGAATAGACTGATGGCCGAAATGGCCGTAGGTGGAAAGGCTACCCACGCGCGAGCACCTGAGGTTCCCCACCAGTAAATCAACAGGTTGTGATACGCTCGGAGAAAGGTGCTGATGAAACATAGCCAGAAAGTCATCATCCACCCAGTCATCGGCATCAACAAAAATAACGTATTCTCCCCTAGCCACTTCCAGGCCTGCATTTCGCGCTGCGCTGACGCCGGCATTACTCTGCGAGATAACATTAAAATTTTTATAGTGTTTAAATTCATCAAGAACAGAGGCGCAGTTATCTTTGCTGCCATCATTCACCAGGATAACTTCATAATCTTTGCATGTCTGAAGGAGAAGACTTTGCAGGGTACGCATAATCGTCTTTTCAGCATTATAAACAGGTATTATTATACTGAATAAATATTTATCATTCATTTCAAAACCTCGTAACCAGCCCTAATGCCTGCCGCCCTTAAAAAGGCGAAAAAGATAATGAAAATAAAAGCCTTTCCTTTTCCTGATAACCGAAAAGAAAATAAGCATCTAATTATTTATTAACCCACTCTAAGATTATAAAAGCGCGAAATTAAACTGACCGTAAACGGGCATTATTCGGATCATGAAGATACGCTTTCATTTTTATTAAGCGATAATTAAAAAAAAACAAACAGGCAGGGTACATCCTCCCGCCACATGGCAGGATATTAACGTTACTCACGCGCAGATAAAAAACGCGTTATATTAAAGATACTGTTCAAGACGTTTTATTTAAACGTCTTACAATGCATATCTTTAAGAAATATTTGCATCACCGCCCAGAAAAGAGCGAGCGATTAATGAGAAACCACAGTTTTCCGGGTTGAATGAATATTTTGTGAATTTTCATCATCGGCTGCCCACGGAAAAAATAGTTTAACAGCGTAAAGGCCATAAACTCAGTAATCACCACACTTATGGCGCCGCCAGTAATGCCGAAGGCTGGCACCAGTGTCACCGTCGTGATCAGACATACCGCCAGCACACAGAACGTTTTTTTGATCAGGTAGCGATAGCCATTGTATTTAATAATGAAGCGATCCATGACGCTGCTTAGTACACCAAACATGGCGCCGATGCTTAATAACACCATCGGAGCAATCGCTTCGGTGTAAGCTGCGCCGTAGAAATGCCGGATAAACCAGGGGCCGATCAGGGCAATACCGCCGATAACGGCCCCCGACACGGCAATGACCATTAGCTGTAGCTTCTGCGCGCGGACAATCGCCACATCAGGATCACGTTCGGCAAACAAAGCAGGATAAAACGAGGCAAGTAAAGCGTTGGGTAAAAAGACCCAGGCCACCGACAGCGTCATCGCGACAGAAAAGATGCCCGCCTCTTTTAACCCTAAGAACCATGAAACGCTGAGCTGGTTAAGGCGGGTATAAATCGTAATCGCAATCACCGACAGCACCAGGGATCGTCCGGCCTGCAAAATATACCCGCTGTAACGTCGGATATGAGTGAGTCGGGGAAGCGGCGGCTTCTCATGCGTACGTCGTTGGTGCCAGCTAAACACGCAGAGTTTGATCAGAAAAGGAATGAAGGTAGCCAGCACAATGGGAATGGCCAGCAATTCCGGTTTGAGCTGGAACCAGGAAATCCCATAACGGATAGCCAGACTGATCAGGAGACCGGTAAGGTTAGCCATCACGTTCAGCTTCGCATTCAACACCGCTTCATTGTAGATATTAACCAGATCGATAGCCGAGAACAGACAAGCCAGTGCCGCCGCGCAGATAAAGACAAACGCTTGCGAGTTCATCTCTTCCCGCATCACCACAATGCCAATGGTAGAGAGCACACAGTAAAGGCTAAACACCAAAATGACAGCCGGCACCATAAGGCGGATGCCAGAACGGTGATTCTGGGCAATGCGCTTGAGCAGGATGACGTCGCAGCCCATCATCGCCACAGACTGGATAAACTGAAATATCAGCATGGAAATGGCGATCACACCAAACGTGACAGGCCCGACGTACTTAGCGACGAAGGACGTTACAAACATCAGGCCAAATACCGCAACCAGCTTCTCAATGATCATCCATAACGAGTTTTGCAGCTTTTGTTTCACGAACGCGCCCTCAACAGAGTCTGTACGGCATGACGCAGCCCGGACACCAGGCGTGGAGACAGGTAGAAAAGCGTAAAATAAAGGCTCCAGGCATCTGGGAGCATGCCCGCGACAATATAGGCACGATAGTTTTGCCGGTAAAGTTCAATATACTGCCTGACGAATGCCGCGCTGAACGTCCCACTATACAGGGCTTTATAGATGTGCGAGGCCGTAACCTTCAGAAATAAGAAGTAGTAATAGCGTTCCTGCGGCCGTAGCAAGACGCGTTTAATCCCTGTAAAAGCCCGGACGTAAGTGAAGTGTTTTTCTTTGAGCGCCGAGCGCGTTGCCGAATCGTGTGACTCAACATAGTGGTAGACGACCCGAGGGCTGAACACGACCTGTCCCTGCGGGGCACCGGACAGGTAGCTGATCACAAACAGCAGATCTTCAAAGTTGAAGATATCTTCCCGAAAGCGTAACTGCTGCTGTTGCACGATCGTCCGGCGGAAAAACTTGTCACAGATACCGTGTTTCGGCGTGTAGTAGAGCAGTTCACCGATCGCCTTATCAGCGCGCAGACTGCGCAGTGCGGTCTCTTCAGGCTCCCCGGACAGCGGCTCGCCGTCATGAGAAAAGGTGCGGGATTCGCCTACGGCCAGAATGACGTCTTCATTCATCAGCCCCAGCCAGGTATCCAGCACACCTGAAGGCAGAAAGTCGTCGGCATCAATGAAAGAGAGGAATGTGCCACGCGCAGCATCCAGACCGCAGTTACGTGCCGATGAAACGCCGCCATTGGGCTTATCTATAATCTCTACGCCAGGATAATTCTGGTATTTTCTCATTAGCTCAAGTGAATTATCACTTGAACCATCATTGACTAAAATAAGCTGGCAATGCTCAGCATGAGGTTGCTGAAGAATACTCTCGACGCAACGTTCAATAAACATCGCGCCGTTATAAACAGGCACGATAAATGACACTAAAGGGGCGTGTTGATCATTAAACATATAACCTCTGGCGTGACATATTTATTAAAGTGTAGCGCAGGGAAAGTGTCGGTTAGTTCCAGCTATTTTTATTCGTAAAAATTTTTCGCTACTCTAAATCAGTCATCTGCATGCACATCGCCAATTTTTGTATCAAAATATGTACAGCATGAAACCAGAAAATAAAAGACAGCATAAACATGAAGATGACATCAAAACTAAGAGTATTCTGTAATTTAAAATGGCGTTACTGAACCCTGCGGAAATACAGAGATCCTGTCTGTGATACTCTACTCAGGCGCGGACCGTTTCCGCAATAAGCCACCTTCGCAATGTAAAGCGTAAAGAGAACATTCAGACAATAGCCAGTGAAGTGAAAAATGGAAGACACTTTTCCCGGAAAAAATTAATAAGAACTTCCTTATAAAAATCGACATATTTCAGATGACACATTAATAAAAAACAACGCGTGTCCAGTAAAAATAAATAAATATGCCAGAAGAAACAGAAGTGTTTAATTAACGTTTAACTTTTTGGGGCATATAAAAATTTCAGCGCCTGAAAATATGCGTGGACTGGCACACCCCGGGGCTGCATGGACTGGCTTTCTGCGGTGAGATTGATTCCGCCCGGGTGGCGGAGAGAATCGCTAAATATGCTTCCGGCATTGCCTCTTCGTTCAACGGCGCCCGAGGAAGCCGTGCGATCAGACTGCTAACCTTATCGTCATTGCTTTCCGGCGGCTCCGTCTGCCCACGGTTATCATGGGCAGCCGCACGCATCCCCGTCGTCCTCAGTCGCTGGCGTGCCGGTGCTCAGCACATCCTGCACAGCCGCTACATCCTGTCTTACGCGATGAGGTGAGCGGTGCGGAAACCGGCTTCGTGCGCGCACGTCCACCTGCGTGGCGCAGCAGGCTAATGACCAGACCGTTAAGCACGACCACACTCATCAGGCACAGCGCGCTAAACCCCGGATGCAGGCGAAAACTGACACTCTGATAAAACAGCGTAGCAACGGAGTACGCAACGTTCAGGCCCCAGAAAAAGGAAAACAGCATCCAGTTTTTCCCGGCTTCCCGGGCTATTGCGCCCATCACCGATACGCAGGGAACGTAGAGCAACACAAACAGCAAATAGCTGTACGCTGCGAAGCCGTTGCCGAATTTCGCACTCATCACGCCCATTTGCGTCGCATTGATTGTGCTGTCACCTTTACTCGCTTCAATGGGGTTGGCCAGCGCACGCAGGCTGAATGCGCTCTTCAGGCTGTCACCGGTTTCTTTCAGCGCGTCACCTAACTCACCCGACAGCGAAAAGTCCTGCGGGCGAAACGCGCCGCTTTGAACATCTTCGCCGACATAAAGACTGTTCAGCGTACCGACCACGACTTCTTTCGCCATGATGCCTGTCACCAGCCCGACCGTGGCCTGCCAGTTGTCTGATGTCACGCCGACTGGTCGCAGGGCTGGCGTGACGACTTTACTCACAGTAGCCAGCGCAGAATCATTGATATGGTCTACGGTTGCCCCACTAAACGAAAAGTTGCTGAGTAATCCGATCACCATGCTGACCACAATAATGACGCGACCTGCGCGTACGATAAACATCTTTAAACGTTGCCAGGTCTGGATCAACAGGCTTTTCACATGGGGGCGATGGTAGACCGGCAGCTCCATAAGAAAAGGTGACGCTTCGCCGCGTAGCAGCGTATTTTTCAGGATAAGCCCAGTGACGATGGCCACGATAATGCCCAGCACGTACAGAGAGAAAACCAGGCTGGCGCGCCAGGCGCCAAAAAAGGTGGCGGCGAAAACCGCAAAAATCGCCAGCCGCGCACCGCAGGACATAAAGGGCGCAATTAGCACGGTAAGTAAGCGCTCACGGGGTGTATCCAGCGTACGCGTGCCCATTACTGAAGGCACGTTGCAGCCAAACCCGACGATAAGCGGTACAAAGGATTTTCCCGGCAAACCCAGCGACTGCATCAGGCGATCAATTACAAACGCTGCACGCGCAATATATCCCGAGTCTTCAAGAAAAGACAGAAACAGGTACATCAGGCCGATCTGGGGCAGAATCGGCAACACCGTGTTAATCCCGGCCCCTATGCCCTGCGCAAGGAAGACCGTTACCCAGTCGGGAAAGTGGCAGGTATAGCCCAGCCACTGCGCGCCATGAATAAACAGCGCCACCGATCCGCTGTCGAACAAAGGCTGGAAGGCTGCACCGATGTTAATTGACAGCACAAACATCAGATACATCACGCCCAGAAAAACCGGTATTCCCAGGAACCGGTTCAGCACAAGGTTGTCCAGCCACTCAGTCAGCGCAGCGGGTGCGGCTTTATTGAGGTTACAGACCGCGGCGCAGAGCGCGTTGATAGCCTGATAACGACAGTTCACCACATGCATTGCCGGATCGCCGCCCGCCGCCTGCCTGATCGCCGGCAGTTGGGGGACGACTGTGGGACAGATGCGCTGACTGTTAATGTCACCCGCCAGCAGCTGTAGCGCCAGCCAGCGCTGCTTTTGCCTGGCGATGTCCGCAGGCATCATCGTTTGCAGGCGCGCGATGGCCGTCTCAATTTCACGAGGATAAACCAGAGGTTGTGGCGGTCTTTCTCCCTGCCAGTCGTCAATGGCGCGTTTAAGCGAGGCGATGCCTTCGCCACGTGTTGACGTCAGCGCCACGACCGGGCACCCCAGCCGGGCTGACAGCGCTGCCCTGTCGATGATGATATTCTGGCTGAGCGCGATATCCTGCATGTTTAACGCCACGATACAGGGCATGCCCAGCTCCAGTAGCTGAAAAGTCAGGAAAAGATGACTCTCCAGGTTTGAGCTGTCTACCACATTAATCACCAGGTCGGCGTGATCCTCAAACAGATACCCACAGGCGATACTTTCATCGATGGCGCTGTCCGCCGAAAGCGTTGTAAGCGAGCGCGTGCCTGGCAGATCAACCAGCCGTACATCCGTTTCAGCCGTAAAGAACTGCCCTTCCTTGCGTTCTACCGTCACGCCCGCCCAGTTCCCTACGCGCTGGCGGGCCCCGGTAAGCTGATTAAATAACGTGGTTTTACCGGTATTCGGGTTGCCGATCAGACCCAGGGTTAATGTTTTCATCAGCGGACTTCTTCCAGCAGAACCGAAGCCAGATCGCGTTGCCGCACCGCCAGACTGAGGCGACGCGTACGGATATGAACGGGATCGCCCAGTGGTGCAGTACGGATAATGTCAATCAGCGTGCCGGGCAGCACGCCCATGGTTAGTAATTTTTGCCGCCAGGCGGGATCAACAGAAGACTGGTAGCCTCTGACACGATAGGTGGTGTGTGTTTTGATTTTCACAGATATATCCCAACCGTTAACAACTAAGGCAGGAATTATACAAATGATAACTATTCTTGTTTCTTGATCTGGATGGGGGTGATGCGCAGGATAACGACAAAAACACGCTGATATGCCATTTCACCCTGACGGCCCGCTCGGGTTAATGGCCATCCGGAAAGAAGCATTGCGGAAGATTGTCAGAAACGTCCCTCAGCGGCAAACCGGCTGAGCGGCCTCAGCAGTGGGAAAATAACAGATGGTGTTGCCATACCTATTTTCAGCCCCCTGTCTGTGAAGCACGGCTTATACAGCGAAGACGGACACAACGTCAGATTGCGGTCACGTATGAGGGCAGCGAAAAATATTAACGCGCAAATGTCTCACCCAGGCCTTCATCTTATTATTGCGCGAAAAAACGTAACTTCCGGTACATTTCTGCATAAACGGACCCTTGATCACCCCGTTTTTGTGACTATGCCAACCCCTTAAAAAAACACGCTTTTCCTGAAAGCGTCATTTTATTTTTAAACTAATCGTTATAGATCACATTATTTATGGCGTCACTATTAAGGTAATCCGTTAAATACCGATATACCTGTATCCACGTTTATCAGGTATCGCCGCCATGTTTAAAAACCTTAAAATTACAACGGGCATTATTGCCGTATTGTTTTTGTTCAGTGCGCTGTTAATGCTTGCCGGGTCGCTTTTTTATTCGTCTGTCAGCCAGGCGGGACGCAACTTTTCTCACACTGAACAACTGACGCTACAACAACAGCAACTGAGCGACAGTGTGCAGACGCTGATAAAGACGCGTGTCACCGTCAGCCGGGTGGCTATTCGTTTTCTGAAAAACCAGAAGGATCCGGCATCTCTGGCCTCAATTGCCACACTGCTGGACACAGCGAAACAATCTGCTGAAAAAGCCGATGAGTATTTTTCAGCCTACAAAGCCGCCCCGCCCTTACCCGGACAGCATGCGGAACTGACCCAAAACGTTCAGACGGCTTACAGCAAAATGCACGATACCATGCTCGCGTCGGTCGAGTTCCTGCGAAATAACAACTATCAGGCTTACGGCAATCTTGATGCACAGGAAGCGCAGGATCAGCTGGATAAGGCTTATCAGGCCTGGCGGAGCGCTAACTATCAGCTGATGAAGGAAATCGCCGCAGAAAACGATCACAACTACACCAATATGCTGTGGACCTTGTTGATTATCGCAGTTATTGCTCTGGTGACCGTTGCCAGCGTATGGGCTGGCCTGCGGACACTGCTGCTGAAACCTCTGACTCTGGCAACCGACTACATGCGCGCGATCTCTGCCGGGGATCTGACCCGTGAGATCGCCAGCGACAGTCACAATGAAACCGGACGGCTCCTCAGCCAACTGGAAGAGATGCGCAGCGCGCTGGTGGTGACGATTCGTTCTGTCGATGATGCAACACAGTCCATTTTCACCGGCGCAGCAGAAGTGTCGGCCGGCAGCATCGACCTCTCTGCCCGCACCGAGCAACAGGCGGCCGCACTGGAAGAGACGGCAGCCAGCATGGAGCAACTGACCTCGACAGTAAAACTGAACGCGGAAAATGCACAGCAGGCCACCGCGATGGCGAACGATGCCGCGGTGATGGCGTCGCAGGGCGGCCAGATTGTGGCGAAGGTGATTTCCAATATTGAACAGATCAGTGAAAGTTCAAAACAGATTGCCAGCATCATCGGCATTATCGACAGCATTGCGTTCCAGACGAATATCCTGGCGCTTAACGCTGCGGTCGAAGCCGCGCGCGCAGGCGAACAGGGGCGCGGTTTTGCTGTAGTCGCCGGTGAGGTGCGTTCACTGGCGGGACGCAGTGCAAGCGCGGCGCAGGAGATCCGCACGCTGATTGAACAATCGACGCAGCGTGTCAACAGCGGTTCGACTCATGCCTCCGAAGCGGGTGATGTCATGGGAAGCATTGTGCATTCCGTTAACAGCGTGACCCAGTTGATGGCTGAGATTGCCTCGGCCTCGGCCGAGCAGACACGCGGTATTGAACAGGTGACGAAAGCGGTATCGGAAATGGACGGCGTCACGCAACAAAACGCGGCGCTGGTAGAGGAATCGGCCAGTGCGGCAGCCTCACTGGAAGATCAGGCTACGCAGTTACGTCAGTCGGTCTCCGTGTTTAACACGGGCAGAAAGCCGACCACAGGTCTGGCGACGTCCCGCAGCACAGCTTTGAAAAAACCCGTTATGACGCCTGTGCCTGCCGCACCGTCAGCGGATAACTGGCAGTCATTCTGATCGACTTGCCGCGGAGCGATGCCCTGCTCCGCGGCAAACGGCTTCAGGCGCGGTGGGCCATATCAACGACCTTCGTTTCACTGCCCCAGTCGGCGTCAAACACAGAAGAAACCAGGGCTGGATGAACGCCCGTAACAGCCACATCAACCAGTCCCAACGCCACAAAGGGATCCTCGGTCAACCTGTCGCGAACAGCCTGCTCATCAGAGGCGAGAAACAGCACAACGCCGCCCTGCTGATTTTCCAGCGGTCCGGCCAACACCACCTCGCCCGTCTTGATGTGCTCCATCAGCCAGCTTTTATGACCCGCGCTGTGTTTTTCACGTTCGGCGGCGGCACCACGATAACTCAGCGTAACAATGTAAAGCATAAGGTTCTCCTGTGGATTACAACGCAAGTGACTGGATGAGCGTGCTGGCGGCATTAAACGCGTTGCCGATTTCACGCTGTTGAATGGCTTCCCCTTTTGAAGCCCCTTCTGCACGGATAACATGAATATGCTCAACGCCTAAAAACCGAAAAAAAGCGGCCAGATACCGTTCCTGAAAATCCCACTCTTCAAGGGAACCGCCGTGGTAAAAGCCGCCTCGCGCCGAGGCCACGATCACGGTTCGCCCACCTGACAACCCCACCGGGCCTTGTGCCGTATAACTGAATGTTTTGCCTGCCTGCGCGATCCGGTCCAGCCAGGATTTTAGTTGGGCAGGCACCGAAAAGTTGTACATCGGCGCACCGATGACTATCACATCACTGGCAAGAAACTCCGCCACCAGCAGGTCAGATAAGCGATGCTGTTCTGCTATGTACTCACTGACGTTGTCGTCGTTTCCCGCCCTGAAACCTGCCGCGATGGCCGCGTTAAGAGGACGGATTTCCTCGGCCACGACATCACGGTAAGTCGCCTGAGCAGCGGGGTACTTTGCCAACAGTTTTCTGACGATGTCCGCGGTAAGCTGCCGGGTAACCGACGGCGTCTGGAAAATACTGGCGTCAATATGAAGTAATCTGTTCATGGGATTCCCCTGAGAGTGATGGTGCTATGACGATGGAAGGGTTCTGGCCGCGCGATCGATAAACGCAGCCACCTGTTCAGGATGTGAAACCAGCGATAAATGACTAGATGCGAGACGCTGAACGCGTGCGCCAATATGCGCAGCAATGTCAGACTGGACACGGGGCGGCAGCGCCCGGTCTTGCGTGGTCAACAAATACCAGGTGGGTTTGATTTTCCATGCGGCTCGCATCACCTTGTCAGTGAAAGCGCTCGCCGCAACAGGTTGTTGTACCGCAGCCAGTTCGCGCACCCGCGCATCAGGCACGTCGCCGGCCAGCATTTCACCAAACTGTTGGGCATTATCCAGCCAGATCATCCCGTGTTTATCCGGCCTCATTGCCGTCATCGGGGCATGAAGTCGTTGCAACAGCCCGGCAGCAGATTCATTACTGTCGGGCACCAGCGCAGAGAGAAAAACCATGCCCCTTACGCGCGAATCGTTGCCAGCATCAGCCACCACCACACCGCCCCAGGAATGCCCAACCAGCAGCACCGGGCCTTGCTGACGCGCAATGACCGCCTCCGTCGCCTTTACGTCATTCTGCAATGAGGTCAATGGATTCTGAACGGCGGTGACGTGATAACCTTTGTGCTGAAGGCGTGAAATCACTGCCCGCCAGCCTGAGCCGTCAGTAAACGCCCCGTGGACTAAGACGATGTTTTTCACCGTCGCCTGCGCAGCGAGCGGCACATTCAATAACGTCAGCCCCAGCAGCACCGCATGCTTTAATCTTTTCGCCTTACTGCTCTTTCGCCGCATCTCGCCTGTTCCTGTGGTCGTTTTCATGCTGACCATGGTAGATCGGGCGAAAAGAGTGTGTAAGATGGCGAATAAGACAACTAACAGGCAAAACTCGCCATAAGGAGTGACTGGCTATGCGCATAGCGATTGTGGCGCTTGAAGGCAGCCTGCCTTCTGCCGTCAACGGCTTTTGTGACACCTTATGGATTGCGCGCCAGGTGATTGCGTCTCGCCCCGATACTGCGGCGCAACTGACCCGCGCGCCGCTGGAGGTCCAAATCGTAAGTGCTGATGGCCAGCCCGTGCGCGATGCGCAGGGACGATGGCTACATGTCGATGCTGATTTCAGCCAGGCAGAGGCGTCAGATATCGTCCTGGTCGGGGGAATGGCGTTGGGCCGCGATCGGTTTCCGCACCATCCGGAGGCGGTCATACAGGCGGGGACCTGGATAAAAAAAATGTACCATCAGGGTGCCATCGTCGGTGCCGCCTGCGCGGGCTGTCTGGTGCTGGGCGAAGCGGGGCTGCTCAGTCGTCGGCGTTGTACCACAACCTGGTGGCTGTTTCCAACCTTGCGGGAGCGCTATCCGGATGCGCGTCCGGTATGGGGAAAAACGCTCGAACAACAGGAAAATATCATTACTACGGGTGGCCCACTCTCGTGGAGCGCGCTCACGTTGCATTTGCTGCACAGGATACTGGGGGCGGACGTGTCCAGACAGGTTGCTGATATGGCCGTTGCCGATGCCCAGCCCGTGTCGCAACGTTTGTATGCGCCGCCCGGGTTTATTAACACTCAGCACCCGTTGCTGATGCGGGCGGAAGAGATTATTCGCTATCAACAGCCAGGCATCACGGCAGAACGGCTGGCCTCTGCGTTACATACCAGCGAACGTACGTTGCACCGTAAAATGAAAATGCTGACCGGCGAAAGTCCTAAGGCGTTTATTACCCGGGTCCGCATTGAAGGTGCCTGTCTTCTTCTGGAAAACCCCACCGTAAGCATCCGTAAGGTGGCCGCCGATTGTGGCTATTCTGACGAAAGCAGCTTTCGCAAAGCGTTTAATCAGGTGATGGCGATGACACCCGCGCGTTATCGACAGTGGATTGCCGCCAGAGCGGCACCCGCAACGCGTTAATCAGCGTAGCGCATGCAGCGCTGCCCAGCTGGCGTCTTTGATTTGGCCGTCTTTAGCAAACAGCAACGGTCCGGTGGCCAGCCCATCGCTTGCCTTCGGCGTCGCCGCCGTCCGGTGGGGCGTGTCCCAGACACCCCACGTGAGCACTGCGTCGACACCGGCTTCCAGCACAAGCGAAAGATAGCGCTTATAGGTGCTGGCGACCGCCATGGCGCGGCGCGCCATCGGCAGGCGGCTGTCATCAACATCCAGTTCGGTGATATACACGGCCAGGCCCAGCGCTTTCACTTCACGAATAAATGTCGCCAGTCCCGGACCAGACGCGTACTGCGGACCGGCCTTGAGATGAGACTGAATGCCCAGCGCACCAATGGGGATCTGTCTGTCCTGCAAATTGCGCAGCAGCGCCAGCACAGCGTCGCGTTTTCGTTGCGCGTTGTCATGGTCGCTTTCCAGCCCGTAATCGTTATAGCAAATGACGGTGTGAGGATCGGTCTGATGCAGCGCGTCACAGGCGATATCCAGATAACGCGTCCCCAGACGTTGATACCAGAAACTGTTGCGCCATCCACCAGGCAAACCGTCAGACAGGTTGATAATCTCGTTCGCCACGTCCCAGCTCTGTATCTGTCCCCGATAGCGCCCCGCGACGGTATGAATATGGTCTCTCAACACTTTTTCCAGCTGCGTGGCATCGCGAATCGCCAGCAGCCAGTCCGGCACCGCGCGGTGCCAGCAAAAGGTATGCCCGCGTAGCAGCAGGCCCTGCGCTCTGGCAAAGGCGGCAAGCGTATCCGGGCCAGAAAAATCGTAGCGATTCTGCTCAGGCTGAACGACCACCCACTTCAGCGCGTTTTCCGGAACAATAATATTGGCCTGGCTGGCCACAAACTGCCGGTAATGCGCATCGGACCGCAAACGCTCGGGCCGGACCGCGAACCCAAACAGAAGATGACGCTGCGCGGCTATGCGCTTTAAGGGGGGGAAAGCCGGTTCGGCCGCGAAGGCCGGTATCGGCAATGCGGAACCCAGCAACAGTGCCGCGCTGCGTTTTAAGAACCGACGTCGCGGCGTGGATGTGAAGCCAGAGAGATTATGAGGTTTCATCAGTGCCACGTCTCCTGTGACGTTTTTGCCCGATCATCGTGAAGGTCGCATCACACCAGCCCGGTATTCTTATAACCCTAAGCCCTAAGGCCCGTCAGCAACGATTTTGTCCACGTCGGTAAAGCCAGATTTCTGAATGTAAAATCCCTCGCTTTACGGTATCGGGTTTTCTGGCATTCGCGGGGCTGTGTGCCTGCACGTTTCAGGACGGGCGCTGCCGTGCCAGCGGTAAAAGTGACCTTTGCTACCTTGTTATGCCGCACTGGCGGACAAACCGAATGAAAAGCTGTCGATTTACCTTTGCTAAGCTGATAAGTACACCTGATACGTTTAATAAAGGAGAATGCTATGACGCAGCCTAAAACCCGCCCCCTCGGCAACAGCGGCCTCTCTGTGCCGCTTCTGACCTTTGGCGGCAATGTCTTTGGCTGGACGGTAGACGAGAAAACCTCGTTTTCTCTGCTCGACGCGCTGGTGGAAAAAGGCCTGTTCTTTATCGATACCGCCGATGTCTATTCACGCTGGGCGCCCGGCAATCAGGGGGGCGAATCCGAAACCATCATCGGCAAATGGCTGAAGAAAAGCGGTAAACGCGACAGGATAGTGCTGGCGACCAAAGTCGGCATCGAAATGTCACCGGAGAAGCAGGGACTGAAACCTGGGTATATTCGCCAGGCCGTCGAGGACTCGCTGCGCCGTCTGCAAACCGACGTGATCGACCTCTATCAGGCGCATCGCGATGATGAAACCACGCCACTGACCGACACGTTAAGCGCCTTTGACGCTCTGATCAAAGCCGGCAAAGTCCGGGCTATTGGGGCCTCCAACTACAGCGCCGCGCGACTGCAGGAGGCGCTGGACATCAGCAAACAGCATGGGCTGGCGCGTTACGAAACCCTGCAGCCGCTCTACAACCTTTACGACCGTGAAGAATATGAAAGCGAGCTGGAGCAGGTAGCGCGTGAGAATCAGCTTGGCGTGATCAACTACTACGCGCTGGCCAGCGGCTTTCTCAGCGGCAAATATAAAAAACCGCAGGATGCCAGCAAGAGCGCGCGCGGTCAGGGTATTATAGATAAGTACCTGAATGAACGCGGTAAACGCATTGTTGAAGCGCTGGAAGACGTGGCGGCGTCACATGATGCGTCAGCCACGCAGGTGGCGCTGGCCTGGCTCATCGCGCGCCCGAGTATTACCTCCCCTATCGTCAGCGCGACCTCCTTGTCGCAGCTTGATGAACTGGTCAAAGCCACCGAATTGACGCTGAGCAAGCAAGAAATTGAAGAGCTGTCCCAGGCCAGCAAGCCATAAAACCTCCGGGGATGCCGCGGCATCCCTTTTACTTTGCCTCGCAATAAATGCCTTTTTAGCTATAAAAATATTCATTCAGCGATAACTGTCACAATTGCGTTAATTCCTTACCACTTTGCAGTTACATACGCACAGATTTGCAAAAATTGACATTTAGTCAGCATTATTCTCTGCCCTGTCTTTTCCTGTCATTTCATAAAGAATAACGCTGATGAATACAAAAAAAGCAGTGCAGTTTATGCCTCGCCTGGCCGCGGGCAGCCTGATGTTTGCGATGCTGAGCGCCTCCGCGCTGGCCGCCGATGCCTTTAGCTATGACTCACCTTACCTGTTTGGCGACTGGGGCGGTAACCGAACGCAGTTAGAAAACGACGGCATTAAGTTAGATGTTAACTACACCATGGAAAGTGCCGCCAATCTGGGTGGCGGAGCCGACAGCCATACCTCGATGCGCTACAGCGACCAGTGGGCGTTTGGTGCCAATTTCGATCTGCAAAAACTCCTCGACTGGCAGGATACGCAGTTCCAGGTCACCATTACCGATCGCAATGGCCGCAACATCTCCGATCAGGTGGCCGATCGCCGCACCGGGATGCTCTCTTCTACCCAGGAGGTGTACGGTCGTGGCCAGACGTGGCGCCTGACGCAGTTCTGGTTAAGCAAAGGCCTGTTCGATAACACGGTCAATCTGAAAGCCGGACGCGTTACCGTCGGCGAAGATTTCGATAACTTCGACAGCAAGTTCCAGAACCTGGCGTTTGGCAGCGGCCAGGCCGGTAACTGGCGCGGCGATCGCTGGTTTAACTGGCCGGTTTCGCAGTGGGGCGGCAGGCTAAAAGTCAACGTTACGCCAGAGGTGTTTTTCCAGGTCGGTTTCTACAATCAAAACCGTGCGAATTACGACCGTGGCGATGGTTTCCGGCTGGATACCAGCAACTCAGAGGGGAATCTGGTGCCGGTCGAGTTAGGCTGGAAACCGACGTTAGGCCCCGACAAGTTGCCGGGTAACTATCGTATCGGCTATTACTACTCGTCCGCAAATGGCGACAACTATGGCAGCTGGCGTGACGGCGCTTACCAGCGCAAAAATCATGCTTACGGCGGCTATGTCCTGTTGCAGCAGCAGTTGACGGCGCAGGGCGGCGATGCCAGCCGGGGTCTGGGCGTGACGGTTCAGGCGGTGATGAACGACCATAAAACCTCGAAAACCGATAACTATCAGTCCGTCAGCTTCACCTGGAAAGGACCGTTCGATGCCCGTCCGCAGGATGAGATTGGCATCGGCGCGGCGCGTATTCACGTCAACAGCGCCTACACGCGTTCGCTGCGTGAACAGAACGACGCCAGCGGGCAGACCGATTTTAACAGCCCGACCTATCTGCCTGTTCAGGACGGTTCGGAGTACAACTACGAAATCTATTACAACGCGCAGCTGACCAAATGGCTGCAACTGCGTCCTAACCTGCAATACGTTGTTGCGCCGGGTGCCGTTAGCGACGTGAAAGATGCCTTTGTCGGCGGAATCAGCGCTAACGTGAATTTCTGATCCGCCCTTCAGACCTGCCCGCAGGGCAGGTCTGCTTTCCCGCCTGCCCTGACGCTTTCATCCCGTACCTGCTCTGTTGATTCGCCTCAGTTTTCCGCAATTTTTTGCAAGCCCTGCCCCACTTCACGCGGTATAACCTCATCCATGTCTTACCACTGCGCATAACGGAAAAACCATGAAAACCTATATCAGCAAAGCGTTCTCAGCCGACCGGGCCTGGGGTGCACTCGACATCGCTAACTTTGATGGCACAACCGTACGGCTTCACTGGACGGATCAACCCTACAAGTGGCACATCAATGACGGTCAGGAAGTTTTTGCGGTGATGGATGGCTGTGTAGAGATGCACTACAAGGAAAACGGAGACATCAGGACAGTGCGCTTGCAGACAGGGGATATTTTTTATGCCAGCGTGGGCACGGAACATGTTGCCCATCCACAGGACGAAGCGCGCGTACTGGTGATCGAGAAAGCGGGATCGGTCTGACCCCAACCGGCCCTGAGGCACGATGGCTGGCGCACATTTTCCGCGTATACTGAGGCGCAAACACAGCCTTGACGGAGGTTTCGCCTGATGACACCGTTGCCGCCGCTTGCACATCTGGGTCCGCGCATTTGTATCATGGGCCCCTCAAACAGCGGTAAATCTACCCTGGCCGTGGCGATTGCGGAAAAGCAGTCGCTGCCCGTTATTCATCTCGATCAGCTTTATCACCAGCCCAATACCGACTGGCAGCCCAGAGAGCACGCCGTGTTTTTACAGCTTCACCGCGAGGCAATCAGTGCAGAACGCTGGGTTATCGAAGGCAATTATACGCGCTGCCTGCCCGAAAGACTGGCGCGCGCAACAGGCTATATCCTGCTGGATCTCGCGATGCCTGTCAGTTTACTGCGTTATATCCGGCGCTGCTGTGCCACCACGCCGCGTGCCGGGGCGCTGCAAGGCAGCACCGATCACATCAATCTCGCCATGCTCAGGCATATCACCTGGGTGACGCCGGGCAATCGCCGTCGCTATCACCTCCTGTATCAGGGACTTAGCCTGCCCAGGTGCCGTCTGGTAGGTGCAAAAGCGATAAACCGCGCCTGGCAGGAGTGGTATCTGACGCCCCGTCCTGCGACAGGGATCTTACCCGGCAAAACAGGCCGGTAGCCTTTCCTGCCTGTCTTTTGTATTGTCATGATCCTTACTGGCTCACTCCGGAATCGCAGAATGCACATCACGCTCGCGCAGGATGACCACATTCCCGCCCTGCAACAGATTTATGCTCACCATGTTGTGCATGGCACGGGCAGTTTTGAACTGGATCCGCCTGATGAAGCCGAACTCGCCAGCCGGTTAGAAAAAATCCGTGCCGCCGGACTGCCCTGGTTTGTGGCCATCGAAGACGGCCAGGTTTGCGGTTACTGTTATCTGGGCTTTTATCGTCCGCGCCCGGCTTATCGTTTTACCCTGGAAGATTCCCTTTATATCCATCCGGCTTTTCAGGGGAAAGGTGTGGGTAAACGCCTGCTGGCGCACGCGATTGACTGGGCTGAAAGCCGGGGCTTTCGCCAGATGGTCGGGAATGTGGGCGACAGCGCCAACGTGGCCTCCATCGCTCTGCACCGATCGGCGGGCTTCACCGTGGCCGGTACGCTAACCTCCGTAGGCTACAAACACGGGCGCTGGCTGGACACGGTATTGATGCAGCGGACACTTGGCGCGGGCGACAGTATCCCGCCTGAAAACGGATAACGCAGGATGCGTGCCAGGCGGGCCGCTGCCCAGGGCTCAGGCGGAAGCGCCCAGCTCGTGTGAGATCGCCTGGGCGGTCGCTACCACCTTCGCCATCAGGTTTTTTGCCCCAATCTGTTGCAGCTTGGCCGTCGGCAGCGAGACCGACACCGCATAGGGAACGCGCTGCTGAATATCAAATACCGGCGCGGCGATACAGGTCACGCCCAGCTCGTTCTCTTCGCGATCCATCGCGGTGCGCTGCTGCAGAATATCTCTCAGTTCCTGCTGCATCTCAGGCAAGGTGGTGATGGTGTTTTTTGTCAGTTGCTCAATGCTGTCCTGATGGCTTTGCCAGTAGTGCAGCAGGTATTCTTCACTGCCCCAGGCCAGAAAAATTTTGCCCATCGCCGAGCAATAGAGCGGCATATGCTGCCCGATGTAGGCGCGTGTGCGCATCATGCCAGTGGTAGGTTCCAGTTTATTGATCAATACAACATGATCGTCTTCACGGCTGGAAAAGTTAACCGTTTCGCCCACGTCCAGGTTGAGCTTTTCCAGATGCGGTCCGGCTACGTGGATGATATTGAGCGATGACAGCGCTTTCTGACCGACCGAAATAAATTTGGTCGTCAGGCGATAGCTGCCAGGCGACGGGGCCTGGGTGACATAGCCACTGCTGTGCAGCCCCTGTAACAGGCGATGGACGGTGCTTTTATTCATGCCGGACAGCTCAGCGAGATGGGCCAGCGGGCAGCCGTTCGGGAAATTGCTCAGTAACTCAATTAACTGAAGGCCACGAAACAGACTCTGTGTTCCCAACGGCTTATCGTTTTTATTTTCCTTCGCTTTATCCACTTTACCCACCATCCGCCGATCCTCTCCGTTTCTGACTTCCTGAGCGCACTATCGCATGATGTTAACTCATGGCATAACAACTGGGAATCTTTCGCTTTTTTAGTGTGGCCTGGCGATCGCATTCCGCCTGGCAGGAATTGCGCTGTTCATCACAATTTCAAAACAATATTTTAACCCTATGTTTCTAATGAGGAAATAGTCGCCTCGCTTCTTTGCTTTTCCGCATTTTCAGGGATAGTATTTTTTGGAATAGTATTTCACATGTTGAAATCAGCAAGAGCGCGTCACCACGCTTGCTGCCACTACTCACCAGGCGTCACGGGAGGCTGGAATGCAAACTAACCCGGATAAACCGGTCCTGACACTAAGCCATATCACCAAACGTTTCGGGGGGAACCCTGCCGTCAATGACGTAAGCCTGGATGTCTTTCCGGGCGAAGTGGTCGCGCTGTTAGGTGAAAACGGTGCGGGTAAATCGACGCTGATCAAGGTACTGGCCGGCGTTTATACCAGCGACGAAGGCCAGATAACCTTTAATGGCAACCCCATCCCCTCAGCGGCCGCGCTAAAAACCGCCACCAGCCAACCTGTCGCCTTTATTCATCAGGATCTGGGGCTGATCGAGTGGATGACGGTGGCGGAAAATATGGCGCTGATCATGGGCTTCAACCGTCGCCTGGGCCTGATTAACTGGCGGGCCGTGCGTGAACGGGCACGTTTAGCGCTGGAAGACGTCGGTATTCAGCTCGATCCCGATGCCCGCGTATTTGAACTGTCACGCACGGAAAAATCGCTGCTGGCCATTGCCCGCGCGGTAGCCGTCAACGCGCAAGTACTGGTACTGGACGAACCGACCGCCTCGTTACCCGCCAATGACGTACGGCATCTGTTTAGCGTGATAGAACGCCTGAAAAGTCGCAACGTCGGCATGATTTACGTGACTCACCGTCTGGATGAGGTGATTGAAATTGCCGATCGCATTTGTGTGATGCGGGACGGTAAACGCGTCGCAGAGGGCAACACGGCAGACTACAGGTTGCACGATCTGGTTGAAATGATTGTCGGCGAAGCGCTGGAAAGCAATCAGCGCCTTGTGCTGCCTGAGGGGCGTCCGCCCGTGCTGTCACTGAATCAGCTCTGCATCGATGAAGTGGGCCCGGTCTCGTTCAGTCTGCAACCCGGCGAAATGCTGGCGCTGGCCGGCCTGCGTGGTGCCGGTCAGGAAGAGATTGGCCGGATGCTGTTTGGCCTGAAACAGGCTACCCAGGGCCAGGTCATTTTTCGCGACAAGCCCTGCCATTCCCGATCGCCTCGCGAGGCTATGGCGGCAGGCATCTCGTTTGTGGCAGGCGATCGCACCGGTGAAAGTCTGGTTATGTCGATGAGCGTGCGTGAAAACCTGTTTCTCAACCCCTGCGCGAGCGGGCACCGGGTGATGTCCCATTATGGTCGCCGCGCGGAGGTAGGTGCCAGCTGGTGGAAAGTGCAGCTTTTCGACGTGCGCCCTAAAAACGTGGATCTGGATATCAGCGCCCTGTCCGGTGGCAACCAGCAAAAAGTGGTAATGGCCCGCTGGATGCACCTCAGTGCCCCGTTGCTGATTCTTGAAGATCCCACTGCGGGCGTCGACGTGGGCGCGCGCGAAGAAATTTATCACCTGCTCAACAAAGCGCTGGCAGACGGCGTGGCAGTGCTGGTGATCTCGAATGACCTGGAGGAAATCGCGCATATCTGTAACCGCGCGCTGGTGTTTAACCGGGGCCAGGTAGTGGGTGAACTGAAAAACGAACAGGTCACTTTTGCTAATTTACTGGAGCTGGCCTCAGCCAGCTCTGCTGCCCCCTTCGCTACCGTCTGAAAAGGCAGTCAGGAGAAACGCTATGTCTAAAACCTCGGTGAAATCTACTGCACTTGAACAACGGGTCAGCCTTGCTCAGCATGGTTTTGCGCCGTGGTCGATGCAGGTCGTCACCCGCTACGGATTACTGTTGTTATGTGTGCTGCTGGCGTTACTGTTTTCGGTACTGTCCCCAACTTTCGCATCCCTGCTCACCGTGCAGGCCATTCTGTCCAGTAAGGCCAAAATCGCCCTGCTGGCGCTGGCCGCCACCTTGCCGATGATTGTGGGCAAAATCGACCTGAACGTCGGTTTCGGGATCGTGCTGTGGCACATCCTGGCCATTACGCTTCAGGTGGAATACGGTTTTTCCTGGCAGATGGCGGTGCTGACAGTGCTGGTCTTGTCGGCGCTGTATGGCCTGCTGAACGGCATTCTGGTGGCGCTGGCGGATATCGACAGCTTCGTCGCCACGCTCGGTTCCGGCACGGTGCTGTATGCCATTGCGTTGTGGCACTCCGGCGGTCGCCAAATTGTTGGTGACTTACCGGATGCCTTTAGTGCGCTGCACAGTACCGAAGTGTTTGGCATTCCGATTGGTGCCTTCTATGTGCTGGGCCTGGCGCTGGTATTGTGGCTGATCACTGAGCACACGCCACTGGGAAGGTGCATGTATGCCGTGGGCGGTAACCCCGTCGCCGCGCGCCTCAACGGTATTGCCGTGAATAAATACGTGATCGGCGCGTTTATCGCCTCCAGTGTGATCACCGGCTTCAGCGGGGTGCTGATTGCGGCGGAACAGGGCGTCGGCCAGGCCAGCGTCGGGATGGATTACCTGCTGCCTGCGCTGGTCGGGGCTTTTCTGGGCAGTACCACCATTCGTCCGGGGCGGGTAAACGTCTGGGGCACCGTGGTCGGCATCGCTATCCTGGCTATCGGGATTGCCGGTATTCAGCAGTTTGGCGGCGCGTTCTGGGTGGAGCCGCTGTTTAACGGTGCCACGCTGCTGCTGTCGATTACGCTGGCCGGCTACGCTCAGCGCCGCCGTATGTTGAATCAAAAAGCCGTCGTGCGCAGTCAGAGCGCGCCGGCGACCACACCTGACTCACAGCAAAAAACCATCACACCAGGGAACTCATTATGAAAAATCCGGTATTTGGTCTTTCTCTCATCGCCATGCTGGTCGCCACCTTACCAGCCCATGCAGACAGCTATCTCGATCAGGCGACAGCGGCCGTGGCCAAAGCGACGGCCAGCGCCACGACCTGGGACGGTCCGACGACCGGGCCAACGCTACAGCCTAAAAAGAAACTGATCTTTATCGCCTCGGATATGAAAAACGGCGGTGTGCAGGGCGTTCAGCAAGGCCTGAGCGAAGCGGCGAAAGTGGCTGGCTGGACGCTGGATACGCTGGACGGCGCAGGCTCTGTCAAAGATCAACTGGCGGCGCTGAATCAGGCGATTGCCCAGCGCCCTGACGGTATCGTTATCGGCGGCTGGAACCCGAACGTCGCCAAAATGCCGCTGAAAAAAGCCCTGCAGCAAAAAATCGTGCTGATGGCCTGGCACGCAGAGCCTCAACCGGGCCCGATTAAGCAGTACGGGATCACCGATAACATTACGTCCGATTCTAATGAGGTTGCCCGTCTGGCGGCGCAGTACGCCATTGTGAAGTCAGGCGGCAAAGCGCAGGTGATTATCTTCACCGACTCGCTGTACAAAATCGCGCTGGATAAAGCCAATGCGATGAAGCAGGAAATTGAGAAGTGCAGCGAGTGTAAAGTCATCGACTTTATTGACACGCCGCTGGCCGATACCTCTAACCGTATGCCGTCGCTGACCTTTAGCCTGTTACAGAAGTACGGCGACCGCTGGCAGTACTCGCTGGCGATTAATGACCTTTATTTTGACTTTATGGCACCCGCGCTGAAAACCGCAGGGAAAGGCGGCAAAAACGCGCCATATAACATCTCGGCAGGCGACGGCTCGGTGTCGGCCTTCCAGCGCATTCGCAATGGTGAAAGCCAGGTCGCGACCGTCGCTGAACCGCTGAAACTGCATGGCTGGCAACTGCTGGATGAGTTCAACCGCGCCTTCGCCGGACAGCCCCCGTCAGGCTATGTCACGCCTGCGCACCTGATTACACCGGAAAATATCAGCCGGGATGGCGGACCGCAGAACCACTACGATCCGGAAAACGGCTAT
Source organism: Pantoea sp. BS_8 (assembly GCF_041954965.1). Lineage (NCBI taxonomy): Bacteria > Pseudomonadati > Pseudomonadota > Gammaproteobacteria > Enterobacterales > Erwiniaceae > Pantoea > Pantoea sp. BS_8. The sequence continues at coordinate 149,116 of NZ_JAVAXU010000009.1, read as the reverse complement.
CAGGACCATTACAAAGCTATCTGGGGCGTGAAGTAACGGAGGCCAGCATCATGCAGGTAGAAAAACTGTGCTCCCCTGCCACCTGGGCCGAAGGCCCAGTCTGGTTACCGGCGCTGGATGGGGTGGTATTTAGCGATGTCAAAGGCAACCGTATGTACTGCTGGCAGCGCAATGGCGAGCTGAGTATCTGGCGTCATCATTCTCACTATGCCAATGGCAATGCCCGCGACCATCAGGGACGCGTGGTCAGTTGCGAACACGGTCGCCGGGCTATCAGCCGGACAGAAACAGACGGTACGGTGAACGTGCTGGTGGATAAAGTCGAGGGCAAGCGGTTTAACTCGCCTAACGATCTGGCGATCCGCTCCGACGGCACCATCTGGTTTACCGATCCGCCTTACGGGATCGTCAGCGATCATGAGGGTTACCTGGCTCCCAGCCAGGTGATCGGCTGCTATCTCTACTGTTTTGATCCGGAAAGCGGGCAGCTCAGCATTGCCGCCAGCGATCTGCAGCGGCCAAACGGGCTGGCGTTCTCGCCTGATGAAAGCGTGCTGTACGTGGCGGACATGTCGGTGGTGGATTTCCCGACGCTCGGCCGCCATGAGTTGCGCACCTATAAAGTGGACGGTCGCACGTTGTCTGCAGGGCAATTTTTTGCCGATGTCTCACCCGGTTTCCCGGACGGATTTTGTGTGGATGCCAACGGCGATATTTACTGTAGCTGCGCTGACGGCGTGATTATTTTCGACAGCAGCGGAAACCGTAAAGGCAAAATCCCGATTCCTGAAACGGTATCCAACTGCACCTTTGGCGGACCGAATAATGATGAACTTTATATCACAGCCAACACTTCACTCTACCGGGTAACGCTACGCTAACGCCCCTGCACAGGCAGGGCGAAAAGCAGAGCAAAACAGGTCAGCTGTCTCTCAGCTGACCGGCCTGACTGTGGCCGGAATCGGGCAAAAAAGCCCAAGATCACAGAAGTCAGAATTAATTATATCCTTCTGATTTAAATGAAATAATTTTTGAGTCATTTCTTTGACTCGCTGCATTTTTCCCCATAGCATTTAGTTGAAATGACATTCCACATTATGAAATAAATAAGACGCGGGGAGTATCAGTCAGATGAGAATCAGCTATCAGCAGTTGTATCAGGAGTTTCTTCGCGTACTCCTCAGCCGCAACGTGCCGCAGGCCAAAGCCGAGGCCTGCGCGCACATGTTTACTGAAACCAGTCTTAACGGCGTCTATTCCCATGGCGTTAACCGCTTCCCGCGTTTTATTCAGCAACTGGATGCCGGCCACATTATTCCCGATGCGGATGCGCAAAAAGTCCTGTCGCTGGGTGCGATTGAGCAGTGGGATGCGCAACGCGCCATCGGCAATATCACCGCCCATAGCATGATGGACCGCGCGATGGCGCTGGCCACGGAACACGGCATTGGGCTGGTGGCCTTACGCAATGCCAATCACTGGATGCGCGGGGGTAGCTATGGCTGGCAGGCGGCGGAAAAGGGCTTTGTCGGCATCTGCTGGACCAACTCCATTGCCGTAATGCCGCCCTGGGGCGCAAAAAGCTGCGCGATCGGCACCAATCCGCTGATTATCGCGGTACCGGGCGAGCCGGTTACGATGGTGGATATGTCCATGTCGATGTTCTCCTACGGCATGCTGGAAGTGAATCGCCTGGCGGGGAAAAGCCTGCCGGTCGATGGCGGCTTTGATGATGAGGGCAACTACACCCGCGATCCGGCCACGCTGGAAAAAAACCGCCGCATTTTACCAATGGGTTACTGGAAAGGCTCAGCGCTGTCTGTGGTGCTGGATATGCTGGCCACCCTGCTCTCTAACGGCGCCTCCGTGACTGAAGTCACTCACGACAACGGCGATGAATTTGGCATTTCTCAGGTGTTTATCGCCATCGACGTCGATCGGCTCATTCCGGGCGAAACCCGCCAGCAAAAACTCGATCGTATTCGCGCATCCATCACCGGTGCGGAACCGGCTGACAGCACACAGGCGATTCGCCTGCCGGGTGACAAATTCCCGCCACTGCGTGAAGAAAACGAACGCCTGGGTATTCCGGTTGATGAGCGCGTCTGGGCGCGCATTCAGGCGCTACAGGAGAAGGCATCATGATTACCGGACACCTTGCCAATACCGATCCCCGTCACTATCCCGCCGCGATTGCTCATGCTCTGGCCTACCTCGCCGGTCATGATCTGGCAAACATGGCCGCCGGCCGTTATCAGGACGAAGAAACCGGCTGGGTCGTACAGGTGTTAGATCTGCACACGGTTCCCGCCGCAGAGAATTACCCGGAGGCGCACCGCTATCACATCGACGTGCAGTATCTGGTGGCAGGCGAAGAAGTGATCGGCGTCGCCACACAACCGCTGGATCTGGCGGTGCATCAGCCTTACGACAGCGAACGCGACATCGTTTTTTATCAACATGCCCCCGATGAAACCCTGGTACGGATGCTGCCCGGCACGTTCGCCGTATTTTTTCCTCAGGATATTCATCGTCCTAACTGCGCGGTCAGTCAGCCCGGTCCGATCCGCAAAGTCGTGGTGAAGATCCCCACGCGCGATCTGGTGTAAGGCAGGGAGGCACGATGAGCATCACCACAAGCGCTGTCAATCATGAAAAGGTCCCCGCACTGCGCTGGCTGCGGATCATTCCGCCGATTCTGATTACCTGCATCATTTCGTATATGGATCGGGTCAACATCGCCTTTGCGATGCCGGGCGGCATGGATGCTGAACTGGGCATCAGCGCCTCGATGGCCGGACTGGCAGGCGGCATTTTCTTCATTGGCTACCTGTTCCTGCAGGTGCCCGGCGGCAGGCTGGCCGTTTACGGCAACGGTAAACGCTTTATTGGCTGGTCGCTGCTGGCCTGGGCGGTGATTTCCATACTGACCGGCATGGCCACCAGTCAGTATCAGCTGCTGGCGCTGCGCTTTGCGCTGGGGATTGCCGAAGGCGGCATGTTACCGGTGGTGCTGACGATGATCGGCAACTGGTTCCCGGATGCGGAGCGCGGTCGCGCAAATGCCATCGTGATCATGTTTGTGCCGATCGCCGGGATCATCACGGCTCCGCTCTCAGGCTGGATCATTACCGGCTGGGACTGGCGCATGCTGTTCTACGTGGAAGGCGCGTTATCTCTGGTCGTGATGGCCCTGTGGCATTTCACGATCAGTAACCGCCCGCAGGAAGCGAGATGGATTTCGCCAGCCGAAAAACACTATCTCATCACCACGCTGCATAACGAACAGTTGATGATCAAAGGGCAGAACGTGCGCAACGCCTCGCTGATGCGCGTGATGCGCGAACCGGTTATGTGGCGGCTGATTCTGGTCAATTTCTTCTATCAGACCGGCATTTACGGCTACACGCTGTGGCTGCCTACCATCCTGAAAGGACTGACGCACGGTAATGTGGAGCAGGTGGGCTTTCTGGCCATTCTGCCCTACATCGGGGCGATCGTCGGCATGTTTCTGTTTTCTGTTCTGTCGGACACGACCGGACGGCGCAGGCTGTTCGTGGCGCTGCCGCTGGCCGGCTTTGCGCTGTGCATGGCGCTGTCGGTGTTACTGAAAGCGCATATCGGGTGGTCCTACGCGGCGCTGGTGGGCTGTGGCGTCTTTATCCAGTCTGCGGCGGGCGTGTTCTGGAGTATTCCGCCGCGCCTGTTTAATGCCGAGGTGGCTGGCGGCGCGCGCGGCCTGATCAACGCGCTGGGCAACCTGGGCGGCTTCTGCGGTCCCTACATGGTGGGCGTTCTGATGGCGTTTTACAGCCGGGATGCCGGGGTTTACAGCCTTGCCATTTCACTGGCGATTGCCGCCCTGCTGGCGATGACGTTGCCCGCACGCTGCGATTCCCCTCAACAGGAGGCATTATGAAACGCTGGCTGGGACTGGACTGTGGCGGCACCTTTATTAAAGCCGGGCTGTACGATATACAGGGCCGCGAGCTGGCCGTCGCCCGGCAAAACCTGCCGGTTGTTGTACCGGAACCGGGTTATGCCGAACGCGATATGACGCTGCTGTGGCAACAGGCGGCAGCCGTCATCCGTGAGGTGCTGACCACCAGCGGCGAGGATGCGGCGTCGGTCGCCGGTATGGGCATTTCCGCACAGGGTAAGGGGCTGTTTCTGCTGGACAAACAGCACCGCCCGCTGGGCAACGGCATCCTCTCCTCTGACCGCCGCGCCCTGAGCCTTGTGCAACAGTGGCAACGGGAAGGCTTGCCGCAGAAACTCTATCCGCTGACCCGGCAAACGCTGTGGACAGGCCACCCGGTGTCGCTGCTGCGCTGGATCAAGCTGCATCAGCCACAGCGCTATGCGGCGATTGGCAGCGTCATGATGGCCCATGACTATCTGCGTTTCTGTCTGACCGGCGAGCGGGCATGCGAAGAAACCAATATCTCTGAGTCCAATCTGTATGACATGCAGGCAGCCGACTGGTCGCCTGCACTGGCAGAGATGTCAGGTATCCCGGAGATAATATCGGCACTGCCGCCGATTATCGGCCCGACGCAGATTGCGGGCTATGTCACCGCCGGGGCCGCTGCCGAATGCGGTCTGCTGCCCGGTACGCCCGTCGTGGGCGGCCTGTTCGATGTGATGTCAACAGCGCTGTGCGCGGGTTTGAATGATGCGACGCGCCTGAACGCGGTGATGGGAACCTGGTCAGTGACCAGCGGCATTACCGACTGCATCAGCGATGAAGCAGACTATCCCTACGTTTATGGTCGTTATGCCATTGAGGGCCAGTACCTTATCCATGAGGCCAGCCCGACGTCAGCGGCCAATCTGGAATGGTTTTGTGACCAGTGGGGCATTAAGGACTACAGCCAGCTTAATGCGTGGGTAGCAGCGCTGGCCCCCGCCAGCAGCAGTGTGCTGTTTCTGCCTTTCCTGTATGGCACCAATGCCGGCGCCGATCTGCACGGCAGCTTTTTTGGCCTGCAGGCAGGTCACACGCGCGCCCATCTGGTTCAGGCCATCTACGAAGGCGTGGTGTTCTCACATCTGACGCACCTCAACCGTATTCTGCAACGTTTTCCTCAGGTTACCGCCCTGCGTCTGAGCGGTGGGCCTACGCGCTCTGCGCCCTGGATGCAGATGTTTGCCGATGCCAGCGGCCTGACGGTTGAAGTTCCGCAGATCAGTGAGAGCGGCTGTCTGGGCGCGGCGCTGGTGGCATTAACCGGCACCGGGGCTTATGCCTCACTGCAGGCGGCCCAGCAGGCCCTGGCCCCTGACATCGTGTGCTGGCAACCGGACAGCACGTGCTATGACCGCTACCAGCAAAAGTATCAGCGTTATCAACATCTGATTCGCGTCCTGCGCGACGCCCAGGGAGACCTGCCATGAGCCTGCCCTTACTCCAGCTGGCGCTGGATCACACCACGCTGGATGCCGCGCTCACTACCGCCCGGCAACTGCATCCGCATGTCGACATTATCGAAGCCGGTACGCTTTTGTGCCTGAGCTGCGGTGTTGAAGCCGTACGTCATCTGCGCCAGCAGCACCCGGAAAAAACGCTGGTCGCGGATTACAAAGTGGCGGATGCCGGCGGCACCCTGGCGGAGATGGCTTTTGCGGCAGGGGCTAACTGGATGACGGTGATCTGTGCCGCGCCGCTGGCAACCTTTGCCAGCGCGCTGGCGGTGGCGCAGCAGTACCAGGGGGATATTCAGATCGAACTGTTTGGCAACTGGACGCTGGATGATGCCCGGCAGTGGCGAAAGCTGGGTCTGACCCAGGCTATTTATCACCGTGGACGGGACGCACAGGCCAGCGGGCAACAGTGGAATCAGCACGATCTGGATACCATGAAAGCCTTATCAGACCTGGGTTTTGCCCTGTCCGTCACGGGCGGTATCACCCCGGATGACCTTTCTCAGTTTCGCGATATCGATGTGAAGGCGTTTATTGCCGGCCGCGCCCTGAGCGATGGCGAGAACGGCATTGCATGCGCCACCGCATTTCACCAGGCCATTGGCCGCCATTGGGGGACAGTATGAAACGCCTGCACCCGTTAGGGATTTACGAAAAAGCCCTGCCTGCGAATCTCACCTGGCCAGAACGTCTCGCGCTGGCCAAAGCCTGCGGGTTTGATTTTGTGGAAATGTCGGTCGATGAAACCGATGAACGGCTGGGCCGGCTGAACTGGAGCAAAGAGCAGCGCCTGTCGCTGGTCAACGCGACCATCGAAACCGGCGTCACCATTCCTTCCCTGTGCCTGTCCGGCCATCGCCGCTTTCCCTTTGGCAGCCACGATCCGGCGATCCGCCAGCGCGCAGACGATCTGATCGATCAGGCCATCCAGCTGGCGAAAGATGTGGGGATCCGCACGATTCAGCTGGCGGGCTATGACGTCTACTACGAACCGCATGATGCAGGCACGGTCGCGCGGTTTGCCGAGGGCTTGTCACGCGCAGTACAGCGCGCAGCAGCGGCGCAGGTGATGCTGGCGGTGGAGATCATGGATACCGAATTCATGAACGCCATCAGCAAGTGGAAAGCCTGGGAACAGCAGCAGGCTTCTCCGTGGTTTTCCGTTTATCCGGATGTGGGCAATCTCAGCGCCTGGGGCAATGACGTGACTGCCGAACTGACGCTGGGCATTGATCGCATCGCCGCCATTCATTTGAAAGATACCCAACCGGTCACCGCCCATTCGCCGGGGCAGTTCCGCGATGTGCCCTTTGGTGAAGGCTGCGTGGATTTCGTTGGCGTGTTTCGCACGCTCAAAGCGCTGAATTATCGCGGATCGTTCCTGATTGAGATGTGGACCGAGAAAGCCGAGGAGCCGGTTGCTGAGATCGTACAGGCACGGCGCTGGATTGAACAGAAAATGCAGGAAGGAGGCTTACTATGAGCATTGCCATGATGAAAGAGCAGGTGCTGGCGGCAAACCTGGCGCTGCCGCGCCACCATCTGGTGACGTTTACCTGGGGCAACGTCAGCGCCGTTGATCGTACGCAAGGGCTGATGGCGATTAAGCCCTCCGGCGTGGAATACGACGGCATGACGGTGGACGATATTGTAGTACTGGAACTGGCAAGCGGCCGCGTGGTGGAGGGCACGAAAAAGCCTTCATCGGACACGGCCACCCATCTGGCACTCTATCGGGCCTTTGAGGACATCGGCGGCATTGTGCACACGCATTCGCGTCATGCCACCATCTGGGCGCAGGCGGGCCAGGACCTGCCAGCCTGGGGCACCACGCACGCTGACTACTTCTATGGTGCCATTCCCTGCACCCGACTGATGACGGAGGCCGAAATTACTCACGATTACGAGCACAATACCGGCGAAGTGATTATCGAAACCTTCCGCTCACGCGGCATCAGCCCGACGGCCATTCCCGCCGTGCTGGTTAATGCTCACGGGCCGTTTGCCTGGGGGAAAGACGCAGATAATGCCGTGCATAACGCAGTCGTGCTGGAGGAAATCGCCTATATGGGGATTTTTTCCCGCCAGCTGACGCCTGATATCACCCGAATGCAGCAGCCGTTACTGGATAAACACTTTCTCAGAAAGCATGGAGCAAACGCCTATTACGGCCAGTAATTCTCTTCTTTTTACTCAGCGGGAGCGGTGAAAAATGAAAACAGGGTTTTATCTGACGTCCCCGGCCGATCGGCATTACGGTGCGGCGCTGTGGGCAGGGTTTTGGGGCGGTAACGTCGCCAGTTTTGTCAAATGGGGCACGGAGAATCCGTTTCCGCCCAGAACGCCGGACAGGGCAATTCCCCCCGCCGAGATGCTCCAGGATATGGGAATCAACGTCAGCAACCTGGTCTATCACTATTCCGGTCATGTGGTGAACTGGGGCGTGGCCGGTGTTCATCATATGTTCTCGATTTTCTTTGCCCTGCTCTACTGCGCCCTGGCCGAGATTATCCCGATCATTACGCTGGGTCAGGGCGTGGCGTTCGCCCTGATCATTACCGTGGCATTTCACGCCGTGATCCTGCCCATAAACGGCTGGGCACCGCCCTTATGGCACCTGCCGCTGGCGGAAATTGCCTCGGAAACGCTGGGACATATTCTGTGGATGTGGACGATAGAAATCTTTCGGCGCGCCCTGGGTGGACACGTATCGCCGCGCCGTGCTGCATGAGTCTGTTGCGCATGTAAGTTATCAATTTTGGTTAAGAACCCTCTGAAATCCTGATGGCGCACTTTTCTCCTTGTGCGCCCAACAGCCTCGATCGCCGCGCTTTATTCAGCAAAAATACGCTATCGTTTGGAAATGTATTTTTCTGCCCGATAAACGGCGGTTGACCATTGTTAAGTCATTTTTACAATACGGCCTACGCTTAACCGTATCGGCTCGCCCGCGCGACTGCCGCTAATGAGTCAACCGACAGGCTGTAACATTCATGAAAATCGTCTCAATCCAGTATCTGCGCGGCCTTGCTGCGTTACTTGTGGTACTGGCGCACAACTCATCGCTGTTAGAGGGTCACTGGACCCGACACATTCCAGGCGCGCTGGGCGTGGACGTGTTCTTTATTATCAGCGGCTTCATCATGACCTTCATTACCCATCAGTTTAACGAAGCCCCGACCTCATTCATGGTGAAACGCTTTTTCCGCATCTGGCCGGTCTTCTTTGTCGTCTGGCTGTTGTCTTTCGCAGTGGTGTATCACGATCGCTCTCTTCATGATATGTCCTGTGCGCTCTATTTCTGTCTGCAGGATTACAGCAGCGCCGGACCGACGTTTGGATTCAGCGCGTTAGGGCCGCCCTGGACGCTGTCTTACGAGATCCTGTTTTACGCCGTTTTCACCGTAGCGATGTGCATCAACTACCGCTATCGCAGCTACCTTTGTGCACTGATTTTCATCGTCTCCAGTGTGGGATTTCAGCTTTACTACAACGGCAGTTTTGACTTTTCCTCACAGGTTTCGCCGCATCTGACGGTGACGCACTGGTGGCAGGCGTGGATTAAGTTAATCAGTAACACTATCTGTATGGAGTTCATCCTGGGGATGCTGCTGGCAGAATTGCTGGTGAAGCGTAAGCTACCGGAACTGGATAACAGAATGCGCCGACTGCTTCAGGCAGGGCTGGTGCTGGCGGTCATTACCGCCCTGATTACAGGACCTCAGCCCTTTGGCCTGCACGGCGGTTTCTGGCTGGCCGCCGCCATCATGATCATGACGGTGATGCTGAGCTACCGTGCCGACACCGGTCACAACCGTACGCTGATTTTCCTGGGGGATATCTCATATTCGCTGTATCTCATCCACTATCCGCTCATGGTACTGCTGATGAACAGCCTGGCAGATAAAGCCTGGACAGATAACCTTATGATTTTCGTACTGTCGGTCAGCGCCAGCGTGGCGCTGGCGTCGGTAATGTTTTTCTACATTGAAAAGCCCGCCATCAAAGCAGGTAAGCGCGTCGCCCGCTGGTTGTCTGCCCCGCTGACGCTGCATCGCAGTTCGTAATCCGGTAAACACAGTGGCCTGAACCGGTCACTGTGTTTGTTGTACTCAACACGCTGCCAGGATAACGGGCGTGAGGCTTGCCCGGCGCAACACCGGGCAAGAATACCGACTCAGAACAGCACGGAGTAGTTCAGACCAAACGTCCGTCCCCGGCCTTTGTACTGATACAGCGACGGTGAACCATAGGTCGGGCTGTAGTACAGCGGCGCGCGCTGGCCCCATACCGTGGTGTAATCACGATCCAGCAGGTTTTCCACGCTGAAGCTCAGCTTGCCGACAGGCAGTTCATAGCTGCCAATGAAATCAACAGTGGTGTAGCCGTTGATGTTGTAGCCCGCGTCGTCGCTGAGATTAAACGAGGTAGTGCTCTGCACCTTCAGGCTCCACGGATCCGGCGACCAGCCAACATAGGCGGTCGCTTTTGACGGGCTGGCGACTTTCACGTCATATTTTCGCCAGCTGCCATTCACTTTGGACTCGGTTTTGAGCACGTTGAAGTTCGCTCCGGTGCTCCAGTCGGTGTCCGGGATAAAGTAATCCACGGCCCCTTCCACCCCGTAAATGCGGCGCTTATCGTCAACCACGCTGATCGTCAGGTCCTGATTCTGCTGCACATTCTTGTCTGACAGCGAGTAATAGGCGCTGAGCTGCGTACGCAGATTATCGCCGGTATAGCGCCAGCCCAGTTCCCATGAATCGACTTTGATGCCCTGCAACTTGCTGGCATCCACATTAACGCTGTTGGTCAGCGGGAGATTGCCGTTAACCGCCCGGCCATAGGTGCCGCGCCCGTAATATTTGCCTGGATCGGGCAGCTCAACGCCCTGCGAGAAGTTAAACCAGGCCTGCTGCCGCGCCGTGATATGCATCAGGATACCGGCGTTATACAGGAAGTTATCGTAATCGGTAGAGCCGCCTGGAATCGCATCGGCGGAGCGCGCGGTACCGTTGGCAATCGCCTGCTGCTGAGCGTAACCGACGAAATCATCCACTTTGTTTTCGGTGTACTGATAGCGCACACCGCCACTCAGCGTAAACGTCTCATTGATGTCGTAGCTGGACTGCAGGAAGGTCGCCAGATTAGTAATGTCATAACCCGGATAACGGCCCGTGGTGTAGATGCTCTGGTTGTTCAGCCCGCCCGAGGCGGCTGACTGGCCCAGATCAAAGAACATCTGGTTGGAACTGAAACGCTCATGATCGGCGTCTACGCCGTAGGTCAGCTGCAGCCCATCGACCGGCTTACTGGTGATCGCCAGCTTACCGCCGTACTGATCGGTGTTTTGCTCTGAGGAGGACAAACTGGTGACGCGTCCGCCGGACACCGTGGGGAACGGATAAAACGCCAGTGACTCGTCCCGGTAGTAAACCTGCCCCACCAGCTCCTGACCAAGAAAATCAGTATTGGAGTACTGCAGGCTGACCAGATGGCGTTCGGTGCCGGGAAGGCGGTCGGAGTTCAGCCCTTTGCGGGTGTACGCGGTGCCTCCGCCCGTTACTGCGGAGAAGTTACGCCCAAGATAGAGGCCATAATCGTCATCGCCCTGACTTTTGTAGTACTGCGTGACCAGCTGCAGTTGCTGGTGGTCATCAATCTCCAGCGTGCCGGTGCCCATAATGTCCAGACGATCGGAATACTGCAGGCCCGTCTGGGTATTGTCCATCAGCAGTGAGTCGCCCTTGCCATCATACCAGCCGCCAAACTTTTGGTAGGCAACGGACAGGCGTCCGGAGGCACGATCGGTGCCGCCGGAGAGGGCAGCCGCCACGCGTTCATCATGGTCTTTGCTACTGTTGAATCCGGTTTTGGTGCCGGTTTCAAACTCAAACTGGGTCCCTGGCTGGCCTTTTTTGGTCACGATATTGATCAGGCCACCGGTACTGCCGCCGCCGTATAGCGAGGTGGAACCGGAGATCACTTCAATATGATCGATATTAAACGGATCGATGGAATCCAGCTGACGGCTGTCGGTACGCGAGGAGTTAAGGCGTACGCCATCTACCAGCACCACAATTGCGCGGCCACGCATGTTCATACCGTAGTTGGTGCGGCCCTGGCTACTGACGTCCAGGCCCGGTACCAGTTGTGCCAGCGCATCTTTAAACTCTTTTCCGCCCTGGACCTGTTGCTCCAGTTCGGCCCCTTCAATCACCCAGGTGGTCTGTGCCATTTCCGCCACGGTGCGGTGCGTACGGCTGGCGGAGACAACCATTTCATTCTCACTGGTTTGCTGTGCCACCGCCGGTGCCATCATGGCTAATAACAGCGGATTAAGCAGCCAGATATTTTTGTTTTTAGTCTTCATCGTCGTTCCTGCATGCGAGGTTAAGGTTTACCCCAAGGACTCGGTATAGTTTTGAGTGGATGCAGCACCCTGCTGCGGTTTTTCCCGGCTCGCGCTGCGCCACTGAATCAGGGCAGGCGGCGTGCTGAGATCGAATAAATCACGCCCCAGCGCGCGATTCAGAATACGGGCGGAACGCCAGGCCATCAGGCTGAGTTGCGGTTCAGCGATGCCGTGCGTTTGCATACTGGCGTTGACCGCAAAGATGTTAGTGTCCCTGGGTCCGTTCCACTCCAGCGTGAAATCTTCGCGCACGCTGAACGTGCACTCGTCTTTCATGGTCAGGCGGCTCATCAGCGGTGACAGTAGCTCGGGCAACGCCGGGCGATAACCGGTGGCAAAAATCACCACATCGCACTCAATCAGGTCATAACCCTGATCGAGCTGATGCTGTAACTGCAACTGCCAGCATTGCTGATGGCGGGTCAGTTCCACCACCGAGCGGCTGGGAAGCAGATGCGCATTGCGCGGCTGCCCCAGCACCTCAAAGCGATGATACAGCTCGCGATAAATCGTCAGCAGCGACGCTGCCGTAATGCCATCCGAAGTCATCTTTTGCTCATCCAGCATGGTCTGGCGCGCCTTCTCACTCAGGCCGACAAAGCTGGATACGTACTCAGGGGTGAAATATTCATTGGCAAAGGCCGCTTCATCCAGCGCGTTAAAGTTATTGCGGCGCGACACCCAACTGACATTCGCCGGTTCACCCCACTCTCCCCGGAAGGCGTTCAGGAACAGATCGGCACCGCTCTGCCCTCCGCCAATCACGGCAACGCGTTTGCCGCGCAGATCCGGCTTGCGCAGGCTCATCTCACTGGCGTGGAAACAGGTCGCACTGATGCGGTTGACGCACGGCGGCAGATAGGGCTGTTTACCAATACCAAGACAAATATTGCGTGCGTAGCGCTCACCGTCATGGCTGTGAATCACGAAACGCTGTTTCGTGTCGTCAAACTCGATGCGCTCCACCGTGTGATTAAAGTGCAGGTTATCCATGCCCTCGGCGGCCCAGCGCAGATAGTCAGAAAACTCATCCCGCGATACGGTTCTCAGCTCTGCCGTCATAAAGCGGTAGAATTTCTTACGCTTCACAAGGTAGTTCACAAAGCTGAACGGGCTGGTGGGCGCAACTGCCGAGACCAGATCCTTTAAGAACGAGGTCTGCATATGGCAGTCCGGCACCAGCATGCCGGGATGCCAGGCAAAATCCGGCCGACTGTCTAAAAACGCACTGGTAAAACCCTCGGCTTCGTGTGCCAGCGCCGCGATACTCAGGTTGAACGGGCCAATACCGATGCCAATAAAATCAACAGTGTTTGTCATGATTCAGTCCTTGGTGACCAGCCACAGCGGGTTTTGCAGATTTTCCAGGTAAGTGGGCAACATACGGCTCCCGCCATCCTGATCGGGCCAGGTGAGCTTTACCGGGTTCAGCACGACGCGAATGATTTGTGGCTTGAAGAGGGAGAAAAGCGCAAAGCGCGCCGACAGCTGCGGGTGCGCCTGCATGTAATCGCTCAACACTGCGGCAAGCAGTTGGTAAAAGCGCCGCTCGGGTACGCCAAGGCGCGCCATCAACGGCGAAATAAAACGCAGAACCGTGACAAAATGTCCGGTTTGCAGGTCATGAATCAAGTAGTCCGCGCTCAGGCGGGCCGTGACATCACGGACCGCCTGAGGCAGAGAGGCCATCTCGGGAAAATCGTCCTTCACCAGCCGCATGTCGCCCTGAAAATCCTTCAGCAGGACGCGCTGCGGAATACTGTCTTTCATCGCCAGGGTAATATTTTGTCCGTGCGCGATCAGCGCCACGCCGTAACGGCACAGCAGGTGATACAGCGGCACGACGACCACGCGAAACATCTGACTGAGCCAGGCCTCGGCGCTCAGGCCCGAGCGGGCAATGTAGGCACCGATAAGCGGCTGTCCCTGTTCATCGCACTCCATCAACGTCGCCATCAGAATCGGCGTTTCGTCCTGATGCAGCCAGCGCGCAGGATTTTCGCGCCAGATCACGCCCAGCATTTCCTGGTAGCGATAGGGGGCTTCGGCCAGCGCGGCGTAACCTTGATGAGCGACATAGCCTGCGGCCGGTTCGCCCAAAATCACCGCCCCGCTTTGCTGCAACGTTGCATCAGTGGCAAAGACATGTTGTAACCAGCGCGAGGCCAGCGGGCCCGCCGCGATGTATTTGCCAGGAATGCCGCGATAGCAGGAGGTGTTGTAGATAGTCAGCGGCAGTTTGATATCCAGTCCGCCCTGACGGCTGGCGTTGGTCAGCGTGCGCAGTGACTGCTGTGCCAGCCACCGATCGCCAAACTCGCCCAGCGAGACCATTTTGCCAGTGGCCAGATCCGCGACAAAATCGAGTGCGATTTTTTGCTGCCATTGCCAGGGATGAACCGGTAACGGCAGCCAGCTGTCGTCCAGTCCCTGTGCCTGCCAGGCCTCGGTGAACCGGGCATATTCGCCGTCATCCATCGCGGCATGCAGCAATTGCTGGATGTCCAGCGCGCTGTCGCAGCGCCAGACCAGATGCTCACGCTGAACCGCCAGCCAGTGCAGGCGGAACGTGTTCAGGTATTCCGGGGCGTAGCGCGCCAGTGCCGCCAGTCCCCAGCCGCGTCGGCCTTTGTTGAAGACAAATTTGGGATGGCCGCTGAGCAGGCACTGCAGGCGGTCGGCATCCAGATCGATAAGCGCGTCCGCGCTCATTCCCTGACGCGCCTGCATAAGCTGAAGATCGCCGCGCAAGGTGGCGTAGAGATCCTGCATATGCTCCGCTACCGTGGCATCGCTCATCGACAGCACCGGCTGTAACTGGCAGAGCAGGGTCTGGGCCAGTACCGGCGTATCCGCACAACGCAGGCTTTGCGCATCGATCCATAGCCAGCCCCAGATGCCGCGCTCGGCGGTGAAGTGCCACTCAGCGCCCAGCAGGCTGATGCAGTAACGGTTATCGCCCTGCGCCTGGGCCTGAAAGACCTGCTCGTACTCCAGCTCGGCCAGCATTTTCGCCACCAGCTGACGGTTCACGATTTCCCATGCGTGCGGATTCATCACAGGCCCACCTCGCTGAAGAAGCGGGCACGCCGGGTCATCACCAGGCGAGAGCGCTTGTGAGGGAAGTCGAACTCTTTAACGGTGGCATAGCCCGCAGGTGCCAGATGACGGAACAGGCGCTGATTATCAGCGCGTGGCTCCAGCACCAGGCGCTGGGTGTGCGGGTTATCCAGGAACAGGTAGTGGCTGATACCGCGCAGCCAGCTCTGCACATAGTGCGGTCCGCGCCACTGCGATTCGCCCACCAGCAGATGCAGGCCGCGGTCATACGGCTGCCAGCTATAGTGGCGTCCGATACGATCTTCGGCGGCCCAGTAGATTTCAAAGTAGCTGAAAGGCGCATCATCAAAGCAGCCAATCAGCGGAAAGGCATAGCTGCTGGTGAGCTGGCGTTGCAGGTAGGCGGTCTGCACCGCCAGCGATCCGCTCTGCTCCCAAAAATAATCCACGCGCGGATCGTTCATCCAGCGGGTGAACATCTCGGCATCCCGCGCAGGCTCGGCCACGCGGAAACTCAGCGTCCTGCGCACACGCGGATCGTAACGGCGATAGACTTCGCCTTGAGGGCGCGGCGGACGCTGGGGGAAGTAAATCTCACGTTCGGCATCAAAGACCATCTCGCCGAACGCCTGCTGACGCGGCGTGGACAGCCACAGCGGCAGTTGCCAGAACGCCTCGCGGTGCACGATATCGCTTTTCAGCGCGGCAAACAGGGCCAGCGCCTGCGGCTCTTCCCGCCATTCGGCATAGGGCAACACAATGGCGGAAAGCGACGGAGCCGCGATAAACATCTGATCCAGCGCATCACGCAACCAGCCTTCGGCAAGCGGGCCGGTATAATGCAGGACCGCACTGTTGTCCTGTCCCCAGCCCAGATTCAGGGCCTTACCAGACTTCTCGCAGCGCAAACCGTGGCCGCTGTGAACAATCGTTGCCTGAGACATTTAGCGCTCCTGGGACAGAAGAGGATTGGTGAAGTTGAAGTAGATTACCGACGGATCGACGATGGTGTTTTCGTTGTGATCGTGCAGGTAACAGAAGAAGTTGCCTTTCACATTCCAGTGCGGACTTTCCAGCACGTAATCGAGACAGTCCGTGTGCGTGACCTCGCAACGCAGCGCAGACAGCGCATCACGTACGCGCGCCATCAGGTGCATTTCGCTGTCCATGCCCGCCGCGCCCAGTGCCGCCGTGACCGCGAACGTGGAATTCACTAACAGGTAATAGGGGAAATAGCGCAGCAGCTGTTCGCGGCTAAAGACGTTTTCTGCCTGCGCTTCGCTAATCTCATCCAGCCAGCCTGCGGCGTGCGGCATAAAGGCGCTGCCCTGGCAATCGCGATAGATCAGGCCAACCGGCAGGTCTTGTGCCATTTCCACCAGGATATTTTGCTGATGCGCTAACAGCACCAGTCCGTAATCGGCTTCGGCCGTAAACAGCGGTTTCAGCACCTGCTGGCAGTATGCGTCCACCCAGGCATGGGCGGCCTGTTGTTCGCTGATACGCAGGCGCTGGCTCAGGCGCTTAACCGCCGCCGTCAGCAGTGCGTCGCCGCCGTCCGGCGCGGACTGCGTCAGGGAAACCAGCACGTTGGTCTGACTCTGCGGCTGGTCGACAATCAGGTTTTCACGCAGGGCGAACAGGCTCTCTTCCCTGATCGTGCCCTGCATATCACGCAGCCCGGCCCAGCCGTCTTCCTGCATCACACGAAACGTCGGGAAACGCGCCTGCATCGCCTGCCAGCGCGCGGTCTGCGCCAGCCGCGCCAGCCGCATGCCGCGTTTGACTTCTTTCACCGATAAAGTGCGGACGGAGTTAGTGAGTCGCACGCTCAGCGAGAACTTGATCATGTCACGACTGGTCGCGCAATAGAGCGAGCGTGATGACGTGGTGGGCAGCCAGGATGTTCCCGCCTCACCCAGATCTTGTAGCCGTCCTTGCTCCATCAGTTGCTGACACCAGCTCTGCTGCAGCAAATAGTCGGCCTGCCAGGGATGCAGCGGGAATAACCACCGCTGGTCCGTCAGCGCATGCAGCAGCTGCGGTGCGTTCTCGGCCGCAAAACGCGTCAGGCGCTGCTGTAAGTTCAGTTTCAGGCTGTCGCCCGCCAGGTAGTCTTTATCCACCGCGAACCAGCGCAGCGGAAAATGCGGGGCAAAATCGGGCAGGTAGCGTCTGGCCTGCTGCGGCGTGAAAGGTTCGTGCGATTTGGGGGCAGGATGGAAAGCGTGCCCGACCAGCAGCGCCTGTTCGGCCTCGGCAAAATTGAGTGCGTTTTCGCGCAGGCCGCCCCAGTCATGACGGGACGTCGCCGCTTCGCGGGTGTGAGCATGACTTTGCATTACGCGCTGGTAAAACGCCTCGCAGCCTGCGACGGGCAGCGCGTGCTGGTGTTGTAACTTATCGACAATCAGCCTGGCGACGGTTTCAAACGCCACCGGCTGGCTGCCCCGCTGCGTCACCAGCCGGGCCGGAAAGACAAAACGGTGGTGCTGCGTCGGAGAAAAGTAAGCCACCTTAAAGTGTAAGGTCTGCTGTTCATCCAACGGGATCGTCAGTTCAGCGGGGTCACTCTGGCTCAACTGCCAGTCCCTGGTTTCACGGATCAGGGCGTTCAGGAAGCATTGTGCCGCCACGTCCCAGGCCCCGTCATGCGTTGATTGTATCATTATCAAACAATTTCCAGTCGTTATGATAATGCGAATTCTGCCGATAACAGTTCTCATTATCAACGACAATTGTTAGAATTGGCAGAATAAATTTTACAAATACATACAACAAAGATACGGGTTAGCAACATCGTGACATCTCCTGAACTGGCCATGACGCAAAAAAAAGCGTTAGCAAACTGGCCTTTAGCCATCAGCGCCGGGTTGCTGGGTGTGGGACAAAATGGCCTGCTGGTCGCGATTCCGGTGCTGGTTGCTCAGACCAGCCTGAGCCTGTCGGTGTGGGCAGGACTGTTAACGCTCGGCTCCATGTTGTTTTTGCCCGCGTCGCCGTGGTGGGGAAAGCAGATTGCCCGTCAGGGAAGTAAACCGGTGGTCCTGTGGTCGCTGGCCGGTTACGGCACCAGCTTTTTGCTGCTCGGTCTGGGCTGTGCGCTGCTGTCTGTGCAGGCCGTCAGCGCACCGATTGGATTAGGCATATTAATTATTGCCCGGGTTTTTTATGGTTTGATGGTATCGGCCATGGTGCCCGCCTGTCAGGTATGGGCGCTGCACCGGGCGGGCGAAGAGAAGCGCATGACGGCGCTGGCGACCATCAGCTCCGGCCTGAGCTGTGGCCGACTTTTTGGCCCCCTCTGCGCGGCCGGAATGCTGGTGATTCATCCGCTGGCCCCGCTGGCGCTGTTGGTGGTGGCGCCGCTGCTGGCGCTGGCCCTGTTGCTGCCGTTACAACGTTCGGCCCCGCAGCCAGCGGTGACGCGTAAAAACGCCCGCCTGCGCCCTCATTGCCTGCCCTACCTGCTATGCGCCCTGCTGCTGGCGGCCACCGTCAGCCTGATGCAACTGGGGCTGTCTCCGGCGCTGGCCCGACAATTTGCCGGGCAGACGGCGGCGATAAGCCATCAGGTTGCCTGGCTGCTGAGCGTTGCCGCCATCGCGTCACTGGGTGCGCAGTTTCTGGTGTTGCGTCCGCAGTTACTGACGCCGCTTTCACTGTTAATCAGCGCCGGGATCCTGATGGCGCTGGGCCTGGGCATGATGCTGACCACGCCGCTCTGGCTGTTTTATGTCGGCTGTGCCGTGATGTCGTTCGGTGCGGCGCTCGGCACACCCGCCTATCAGTTGCTGCTCAACGACACGCTGGCAGACGGCGCCGGAGCAGGCTGGATCGCCACCAGTCATACGCTGGGCTATGGCTTGTGTGCCCTTCTGGTGCCAGTGATCACGCACTCGCACGGCGAAGCCGCGCTGATTGCCGCCGCACTCACTGCCGCCATGCTCTTTATTGCCCTGTCGGGGCTGATCTGGCGTTCACGATCAGCCTTATCGGCTCATTAACCACAAGGAACGACGATGGCTGACGTCCCTGCTTACCGCCTTTTTGAGGTCAAACTGGCCCGCAAACATCACCTTTCACCTTCGATGCTGAGCCTGGTGTTTAACGGGCCCGACGTGGCACAGATGAAATCGGATGCGCCCGACCAGCGGATTAAGATTTTGCTGCCTGCCGAAGATGGCAGCCTGCCCGACCTGCCCAATAACGATGAGTGGTACCAGACGATTCTGTCGCTGCCCAAAGCGCAGCGGCCGCTGCTGCGCACCTATACGCTGCGCCATCTGGATGCCCAACGTGAGGAGCTCACCATTGAGTTTGTCAGCCACGGTACAGAAGGTCCGGCCTCGGCCTGGGCCATCAACGCGAAACCGGGCGACAGCCTGGTAATCGTTGCGCCGAATGCGGCGTTTGAGGCCGACAGCGGTGGCTATGAATGGACGCCGCCAGACGGCCTGCGCAATGCGCTGCTGATTGCCGATGAAACCGCCTTGCCTGCCGCGAAAGGCATTCTGGAATTGCTGGCCCGCCAGCCCCATCCGCCCCGGGTTCAGGCTTTTTTTGAGGTGCCGGATGCTGAGGATTGCGTCGATTTACAGGCGTACGCGTTTGCCGACATTGTGTGGTTGCCCCGCAAACCTGCGTTTGCTTCACATGGTGAATGCCTGATCGCGGCAATTCAGTCCCAGGTCAGCGTACCCGATGGCGGCCAGCAGCAGGCCGTGCAGGAAGAGGAAGACGGTGAGTTACTGTGGGATCGTGCGCAGGCGCGCAACAATGAATTTTACGGCTGGGTGGCCGCCGAATCGACCGTCGTGAAACTGCTGCGTCGCCATCTGATTGGCGAGCGCGGCGTTGATCGCGAAGCGATTAACTTTATGGCGTACTGGGCCAAAAAGCGGGCACACTAAGCGTCTTCTTAACCGCATTTTATTCAGGGAAGCCAGCATGATTTCAGGACGTTGTTTATGCGGAACGGTGGTATTCAGGCTGACACAAAATCCCAGTCATTTTTACCGCTGCCACTGTTCGCTGTGTCGTCGCCAGACCGGCACGGGCCATAATCTGGCGACGATCGTTAATGCAGACCACTTTCGCTGGTTGGCCGGTGAAACCTTTATCGCCAGCTGGCGTCGCCCGCAGGGATACCGCAATGACTTCTGCAGGAACTGTGGATCCACCGTGCCGAACGACTTACGTGACCGGCCGCTGATCTGGCTGCCGATTGGCCTGCTGGATGACGATCTTGATCTGCATTGCGCCGGCGACTATTGCCTGGACGATGCCCTGTCGTGGAGCGGTCATCCGGTTGAAAACCGCCATCAGCAGGCTCCTGACTCGCTGGATGCCCTGCTTCACGCCCTGCACGTCACACCGTAAATCCAGTCCGCCGCGTAACTGGCTCACGAAAGCTGTGCCGTGGCGGATCGTCTGCCCGGCCCGTGGCGCCCGTTACGGTACGTCCGTTTGCGGTGCCGTTTTCAGCAGGTCAAGTAAGGTCGCGATGGGCGGATCCAGCATGATAATGTCTTTTTTAATCAGCAGATGCAGCGTGGTGGCGCGGCGCACCCCATGCCGAAGCGGCAATATCTTCAGGATGCCCTGTGCCAGTTCGTGACGGATGCGCTCCTGCGGAATCCAGCCATAGCCCACCTGATGCATTACCGCTTCTACCGCCGCGTCAATGGTTGAGAAAGACCAGTAATCGCCACTGCTGCTTTCATTCTGCACTGTAAAATGTTCGCGATCCGCAATGCGAATCAGCGGATACCGCGCCAGTTGTTCCTCATCCAGGTCTACGCCGCATTGATGCAAGGGGTGATCGCGGTGCGCCACAGCGACAAAATCCACGTTCATCAACCATTCGCCCCGCCCGGCCATATCCTGACGCTGGGTTACCACCATCACATCGGCCTCAGCATAATCGGTATCGGTTTCGAGCACTTCGGTGAGATTAATTTGCGTGTGTGGGTGGCGTTGCTGAAAGGTTTTCAGGACAGCGAACAGGCGGCGGCGCGGAAAGATGCTGTCCACCACCAGATCCAGTTTGGTTCTGACGCCGCTGCGTATGGCGCCCGCATACGCCTCCAGCGAATGAAACGCCTTAAGAAGCGGCCGCACCTGCGCCAGCAGCAATTCACCGGCGGGCGTAAGTACCGCTTTGCGCCCCTCAATGTGCAGTAAGGTGATGCCAATACGCTGTTGCAGCATGGCAAGATTGTAACTGACTGAGGACTGGCTGCGGTTGGTCAGGTCGGCGGCTTTTGCAAAGCTGCCTTCTTTCATAACCTTATCCAGCAGGCTCCATTGTTCCAGCGTGGTTTTATGCATCATCAATCCATTTTTTGAATGGTTTTCATCATAAATTAGCGTTTTTAATTCATAAAGTGAATGACTAAGCTGGATTCACCAACAGAGGAGAACGAAAGATGAGCAGCTTCGACAAACACAATCTTGACGGTTTCACAGGTAAACATCTGGTTTATACCTACGACAACGGCTGGAATTATGAGCTGTACATTAAAAACGAAGACACCATTGATTATCGTATCCACAGCGGGATGGTGGGCAATCGTTGGGTCAAAGACCAACACGTTTATATCGTCAGAGTCGCGGAAAATAGCTATAAAGTGTCCTGGACCGAACCTACCGGCACCAGCGTCAGCCTGATTGCCAACATGAGCGACAAGCTGTTCCACGGCACCATTTTCTTCCCACGCTGGGTCATCAATAATCCTGAACGTACCGTCTGTTTCCAGAACGACCATCTTGACGAAATGGCGAAATACCGCGATGCGGGCCCAACCTACCCAATCGAAGTGATCGATGAGTTTGCCACGATTACCTTTGTACGGGATGCCGGAAAAAATAACGAAGACGTGATTGCCTGCGCGGCAAGCGAGCTGCCGGCGAATTTCCCTGAAAACTTAAAATAGTCACCAGGCAGGAAAGGGGCTAAGCCCCTTTTTGTTCACCAAGACGCACACAGCAATACAATTCCGCCAATGCAAAACGGCCCGGTTGATCTTTACTGGCGGTTATCCCTGACCGGTTCCTTTCCCTTATCACGCCTCTTTTATCCTGTCCGGACACCCACCTCTGTCCGTACCCTCTCCCCGTACACCTGGCGCAAAACAGATCTGTGCACAGAACTTTTATGTGCCTCACACGAAGCCGATTGATAAAGACGGCAGATGCCGTCATCCTGCTTTAAAAGCCGGTAAGCACAGTTCGTCAGCTGTGTGAAAATAGCCTGTGACAGTCGTCAGCAGAAGATATTGCCCGGCCACCGCAGCGCGACCACGTTATTTGCGCTGAGGCGCATGGCGTTGCAGGTAAAGCGCAATCGCGGTCGTTCACCTGAGAGCGACGGTGAACGCTAGCTGGAACAGGGCGTGTTTAAAGCACGCATTGGCAGATCACAAGGAGTCAACGGTAATGCATATCGATCTGGACCATTTTACGCCGATTCAGAGTCTGGCAGGTGGCCTGCTGATTGGCGCGGCGGCGGGTCTGTTAGTGCTATTTTGTGGCCGCATCGCCGGTATCAGCGGCATTCTGGGCGGCCTGCTGAAACGTCAGTCGGCTGACAAGCCGTGGCGGTTCGCGTTCATTGCGGGCCTGGTGTTGTCACCGCTGGTGTTTCAGTTATTCAGCGCGCTGCCCGCTATCGACATTGACGCCTCATGGGGACGCCTGGTGCTGGCCGGCTTACTGGTGGGCCTGGGCGCGCGCCTGGGCTCGGGCTGTACCAGCGGTCACGGCGTCTGTGGTTTATCGCGACTGTCGCCGCGCTCACTGGTGGCGACACTGGTCTTTATGTTAACCGCCATGCTGACCGTCGGCATGATGGGTCACGGGTAAACATCAGGAGGCACGATGGTCGTTTTATTTTCTCTGCTTAGTGGACTGTTGTTTGGCACGGGCTTGCTCGTCAGCGGCATGGCGAATCCGGCGAAGGTTTTGGGTTTTCTGGACATTACCCGCGCCTGGGATCCCTCTCTGGCGCTGGTGATGGGCGGCGCGGTTATCGCCGGGCTGGTAACGTTCTGGCTGGCTTCCCGACGCAAGCGGCCCGTCTTTGAGGAAACGTTTTATCTGCCTGGCAACCGCACACTGGATAAACGGCTCATCAGCGGCGCGGCCCTGTTTGGCATCGGCTGGGGACTGGCGGGCATCTGCCCCGGCCCGGCGCTGGTCCTGCTCGGCGGCGGCGTGCTCAAAGGCATTGTCTTTGTCCTGGCGATGCTGGCAGGCATGCTGCTTTTTGAGTGGCTCGACAGCCGCACGTTATCGCGTGGTCAGTAATCCCAACTGGCCATCATGAAAACGTTCAGATGGCCACATGGCGAAGCACGGCCTGATACCGTCCCCGTTTCGTGAGCCCTGTCCGTAATCTTGCCCTGATGCAGAAACGGAGTGGCAACAGCACGGGATCGGTTACCTGAACCACGCTTGTGGCCTGCCGCTGAACCGGATCACCCCGCCAGCGAGGAGCGGTAGCGCAGCCTAGCGGGCAAAACGATCTGCCGCTCCGCCAGGTCCTGCCCCTGAATCATTTGCGTGATGACCGAAAAGCACTCCTGCGCCAGGCGCGGCACATCCTGCTCTACGGTATCGATATGCAGTGACAGCGAGTCATATAAATAGTGATCGTCGAAACTGGCGATATGGATATCACTCTCCAGCAAATGGTGCTGGCTCATGTAGCGCAAAACCCCTTCCAGTAAGCCACAGGCGGCGGTAAACACGGCTTTCGGCGGCCTGCCTAACCGCGCACAGAGCGCGGCAAACATCTCATAGCCGCTGCTGGGGTGGTAGTTGCCCTGGATGATCCATTCCGGTCGCGGCGTGACGCCCGCCCGCGCCAGGCCCTGCATAAAGCCAGCCAGCCGATCTTTCGTCGGTGACAGGCGCGGCTGCCCACCCAGAAAATAAACCTCATCAGGATGCGCGCGCGCCAGACGTTCTACCAGCTCGGCAGTTGGCGTTAGTGAATCCGTTATCACCAGCGGCAAACTGCTGTTATTTACGTGGCGGTCAAACAGCACGACCGGCAGTTGCTCGCTCAGCTTCAGGTAGTCGCTGTCGCTCTGCTGACTGGAGGCGACGATCAAACCATCCACCTGACGCGAGACCAGATTGTTGACCACCAGGGTTTCCTGACTGGCATTTTCATCGGTGCAGGAGATCAGCAGTTGCAGACCCGCTTCACGGCACAGGTTTTCCAGCGCGTGAGAAAACACGGCGAAACCATAGTTGGTGATTTCAGGCACCACCAGCCCCAACGTATGGCTGCGATTTTCACGCAGCAGACGCGCGTGGATGCTGGGCTGATAGTGATGTTGCTGAGCAAGGGCCATGACGCGTTCACGCGTTTCCTGCGCCACGCGCAGTTCTTTACCGCGTCCGTTAAGCACCAGGCTGGCCGTGGCTTTTGACACCCCGGCCAGCGCAGCGATATCACTGATGGTAACGCGCTTTGTTTTTTTCACGACGGTGCTTCGGTTAAGGAAACAAGGGCTTATTCTACCATGCAGGATCGTAACGACCAGTAGCAGGCCGTGACTTCTGCGCTACCGCGCAGGCGTAACTCCGCCGGATGCGTGGGAAAGTAACGGCTACTCATCACGCCTTCTCCGTCATTGATAAAAATCTCTACGCTGGAGTGGTCACACAAAATATGCAGTTTGTGCGCCCGCCCGTTCCAGTGGCGGTAAAGCCATTCGCCGGTTTCCAGACTGCGGCGCGCCAGGCACAATGCATCCGCATGCCAGGTCAGCAGCAGTGAACCGGCGAAATCCAGCGTGATCCCGCCGCCTGATTCCAGCATCAGCTCAAGCCGTTGTGCAGCGAGTAACGGAGCCTGACTGGCGTTGCCGTGATAGCGCTGCGTCTCGCCGCGCAACGCCTGCAGTTCCGCCACCGGTTGCTGGTACAGTTTACCGTCGCGCGCGCTCAGTTCCCGGATACAGGTCATTTGATGAATCCAGCCGAATTTCACGGTAGGCTGATGCATCTCCTCCCCGTCCGGGACGCCCATCCAGCCCACCAGCAGCCGACGGCCATCCTCGGTCAGCGTGGTCTGCGGCGCATAGAATTCAAACCCCGCATCCAGCTCAGTGAACCCCCCGTGCGTATAGCGGGCGTTTTCATAATCCAGCGTGCCGCTGAGACAGGCGCAGGGATGGCTGTTCAGAAAGCGTTTCTCTTCCCGTTCAATGCCCTGAGGACAGCAGATCAAAAACGTCGATTCTCCCAGGGTGAACATGTCCGGGCATTCCCACATATAACCGGCTTCGCCCAGTCCACCCAAACCGCTACCGGCAATTTCGCCGAGGTTTTCCCAGTGGTGCAGATCGCTTCCGCGCAGTAGCAGGACTTTGCCCTTGAGCTGCTTGTCCTGCGCGCCCAGCACCATGTACCAGTGTGCGCCATGACGCCAGACTTTCGGATCACGAACATGGCCGGTGTAGCCCGCCGGCAGGGGAAGCACCGGCCCCAGCTTATCGAATCCCCCGTCAGGGTTCTGCACCGCCAGGCACTGCCAGGCGGTACGGGAGCCGTCGGCAAACTTAACGTTGCCGGTATAACACAGGGTTAAGGTGCCATTATCGTCTACCGCGCTGCCTGAATAGCAGCCGCTCCGGTCGTACTCTTCATCTGGCAGCAAGGCGACAGGTTCATGCGACCAGTGCAGCAAATCCGCAGAGCGCCAGTGGCCCCAGCATTTATGCTTATGCTCACAGCCCAGGGGGTTCCACTGGTAGAACAGGTGATAGTGCCCGTCGAAATGGATAAACCCATTGGGATCGTTAAGCAGCCCGGTGACCGGCGCCAGGTGCCAGCCCGGATAGTGGCTGTCCTCGCGTGCTTTAGGCTGGCCTTTCATTACCGCCTTCAGCATGGCGGGCAGCAGAGTGTTGTTAGCCATCATTCAGAGTCCGTTTTGTATTTCAGCAGGAAGGCGATCACAAAGGCGACGCTAAAGGCAATAACCATACCAATAATATAATTCAGCAGCGAACTGGCCTGAACGATCGCCATACCGGGTAAGCCCGTCAGGCCCACCGCCGTCATATACACTTTCATCGACACCACCCAGGCACCGCCGATGGCTCCCCCGATCAGGCCGGCGATGAAGGGCTTCATGAAGCGCAGGTTAATACCAAAGATGGCCGCTTCGGTAATGCCCAGCAAGGCAGAAAACGCAGAGGGCAAAGTAATCGCCTTGATTTTGGCATCCTGCGTTTTAAACCACACGGCCAGACATGCGCCGCCCTGTGCCACGTTAGCCATCGCCCATATCGGCAACAGGAAATTGACGCCGATAGACGGGTTACCCAGCAAGCCAGCTTCAATCGCGTGGAAACTGTGATGCACACCAGTAATCACGATAACGGAATACAGCCCGCCAAACAGCAATCCGGCCAGCCAGCCTGCATGGGCAATCAGGGTGCTGAGCACAAAGGAGATACCATCCCCCAATGCGCGCCCGGCCGGGCCAATGATGAGCAGTGCCACAAAGCCAGAGATGATCACTGTCAGGAAGGGCGTCAGGATCAGATCGAG
Source organism: Pantoea sp. BS_8 (assembly GCF_041954965.1). NCBI lineage: Bacteria > Pseudomonadati > Pseudomonadota > Gammaproteobacteria > Enterobacterales > Erwiniaceae > Pantoea > Pantoea sp. BS_8. Next base: position 122,643 of record NZ_JAVAXU010000009.1, on the reverse strand, counting down.
AGCATCCGGGATGATGCGGCGCAGCTGTTTTTCCAGCAGACTCATAAACCACACGGCCAGCAGGACCGGAAAGACCGTGCCCTGGTAGCCAATCATCGCCACTTCGATACCAAAGAAGTTCATGGTATGGAAACCGGCCGCCACGCCCCAGGCATTAGTCAGCGCAGGATGCGTCAGAATACCGCCCAGCGTAGCGCCTAAGAACGGGTTACCACCAAACTCACGGGCCGCCGTAAAGCCAATCAGAATCGGCAGAATGATAAACGCCGCCGAACTGCACATATCCAGCATGATATACAGGGCGTTTTCCGGGTTAACCCAGCCATAGGTTTTGACCATGCCCAGCAAGCCCATCAGCAGGCCGGAGGCAACGATCGCCGGAATAATCGGGACAAAAATATTCGACAGCAATCGGGCGATACGCTGGAAGGGATTGAGCTTACGGGCCGCAATGTCGGCCGCTTCCGATTTACTGGACTCGCTGATGCCCGCTTCCGCCACAAACGCCGCATAGACTTTGTTGACCACGCCAGTCCCAAAAATGACCTGCAGCTGGCCCGCGTTGCGGAAACAGCCCTTCACACCGTCGATTTTACCGATCGCGGCGGTATCCGCTTTGGCATCCTCGACCAGCACCAGCCGGAGCCGGGTTGCGCAATGGGCTGCGCTGGCAATATTTTCTTTGCCTCCCAGCAGCGGCAGTAATGCGCGGGAGATTTGTACAAAATCCATAAAAAACCTCTGTGTTGTCGTGTAATGTTGTCAACCCGGTTGAAACGGCCCTACAGGGCCGCCCGGTCAGAACCAGGTTTCCATTTGTACGCCGAAGTTCCATTCACCGCCGGCTTCAAAGCCGCTGCTGCCAAACGCATCGCCGCGCGCATAGTTGTCCAGTCGGTGATCCCAGTCCATCCAGGTGGCAAAAAGGCGAATTTCCGGACGTTTCAGGAATTCCCCTACGTTGCTGGCTTTCAACGTAGGCGCAACGGTCAGTTTGTAGAAGTTACCACTCACTGCGCTACGCTGATTGAAGCCCTCCGGACGCAGATCCATATATTGATAGGTGGCTTCGTACTGCATTTCGAAATTCTCCGTCAGCCCCTGAATCAGGCGCATGTTGGCGGTCGCCCACTGATAGCTGTCGCCTTTGGCGTAACGATCTTTACTGCTCTGCGCCAGCACCGCCGGAGCGATATGCCAGCCGCCGCCCAGTGGGGTGATCCCGTAGCTGGCCAGACGCCAGGTATCCGCATCCGGCAGCAATGCGCCGTCGGACCCAATGGCTTTGACCTCTGCACCTAAGCCGTGACCATACAAGAGCGCGGTTTTCGCCGTTCCTTCACGCAGACCATAAAAGCTGTCGTTGTGCAGCCCCACCAGGGCATGCAGACCGGTATTCGCAGCATCGCCTTTCACTTTCAGGCCATTCACGTCCAGCCGATCGTCATTGTCTTTGGCGCGCATACCGCTGAGCATCAGCTGGAACGGGCCGTAATAGTTGTTGGCTGTCAGAATGTAGTTCTGTGCGGTGTTATCGTTGTTTTCGATATCACCAAAGGTGCGCCCGTAGAGCGACAGGTTGCTGTGAGCCTGATCGCTCCACTTCATGTCGTAAATACCGGCACCGGTCCCGGCGAGGAACACAACGTCGGAGTCTATCCAGTGAATATCGAAATTGTCGCGGTCAAAGCGTTTCCCCGCCCAGACGGTGGTGTCTTTGAACGCGTCCGTAAAGGTGGGCAGTTGACCGAGTTCCACAAACGCCTGCCGCAGGTTGAGATCGCTACTGGCGGCCGTCCAGTCGTTATAGGTCCGCTGACCGTCGGCCAGCATGGCTTTAAAGCGGGTGGTCGCCCCGTTTTCCAGCGTTTGCTTATGTTCCAGATTCAGTTCGACATAGGTATCCGGTTCGTTGCCTAAGCGCCCGACATGCCCACCGGTTTCCCCTGCCGGCGTCACGGTCGGGCCGCCCTGCGTTTTGGCCGCCGAGCTGTTCATTAATAAGCCAGAACGCGCATAGCCGTGAAATTCAAAGCCCCCGTCATCACTCGCCTTCTGTTCCAGTTTCGCCGTGCGCTGTTCCACCTGGGTGGCAGTGGCCTGGGTTTGCTGTTGTGCGCTGGCAAGCTGCTGGGCCTGTTTTTCTGCTGAAGCGGCCTGTTTTTCTGCGGCGTTTGCGCGACGTTCGGCGGCGTCAGCACGCTGCTCAGCCGCCTGCAGGCGCTTTTCCAGCGCGGCCAGCCGGGCTTCGATACTGCTCATGCTCGGTTCCGCAGCCAGAGCCGGGCCTGCGCAGAGCAACAATCCAACGGTTGCAGCAAGTCTCTTTTTTCTCATCGTTTTGCCATTCCAGAAAGGTTCAGGTCGTGGTGTTGTCATTTTGCTAAACCGGTTTAGGTTTTGGATAATATTGATCGCCGGATTTCCAAGCAAAGCAATTTGCTAAACCGTTTTTATGATTGTGAGTCAGTTCGCAAAACGACACGATGTGGTGGGAAAGGAAGCGGCAAAAAGCGGGGAGCGCGGACAAAGCAATGGGCAGTCTCCTGCCCAGTGTTAAGGGGATAATTGTGCGTCAGACAGGCTGCCGACGTAACGCTGTCAGCGGCCCTGGCCCGCTGAGCGTGAAGACGGAAAGCAGCGTGAAGGCCAGTGCAATACAGCCCAGCACCAGATACGCGCCCTGGAAGCCAATGCTTTCGTACATATTGCCTGCCAGTACCGACATAAAAATCATCGCTAACTGCTTAAAGAAGCAGAAGCACACCAGATAAATCGTGGCGGAGAAGCGCACCTCAAACTGGCTGGTGATGTATTTAAAACAGCCGACGATCAGGAAAGGGATCTCAAACATATGTAATGTTTTCAGGATCACCACCTCCACCGCCGTGGTGGCAAAAGAGGAGCCCATAATGCGCACAGACATGATCATGCCCGCCAGCAACAAGGCATTTTTGCCGCCGATACGGTTAACGATGAGCGGCGCAAAAAACATGATGCAGGCGTTCAGCAATTCGCCCAGCGTGGTGACGTAACCAAAAACGCGCGTGCCCTGCTCACCCGACGTAAAGAACGAGGTAAAGAAGTTGGCGAACTGCTGATCAAATACATCGTACGTACAGGAAACGCCCACAACATATAGCGACAAAAACCACAGTTTGGGTTGCTTAAACAGCTCCAGTGCCAGCTTCAGACTGAATGCGGACTGGTTCGCCCCCACGGCCTGCGCCACCGTGGCAGATGAGGAATTGCTGGTGCGTGAAAAGAACAGCAGCAGCGCCAGGATCACGGCACAGCCAGAGCCTAACCAGAAAACAAACTGGTTATTAATGGTGAACATGATGCCGACGATAGAGGCGCACAGTGCCCAGCCAACGCAGCCAAACATACGGGCCCGGCCAAATTCAAAATGGCTGCGGCGACTGACTTTCTCAATATAAGCTTCAATTGCAGGTGCCCCCGCATTGTAGATAAAGCCCAGATAAATACCGCCCACAACCGAACCCGCCAGAATATTCACCTGCAGGAGCGGGCCAAATACATAAATAAAGAAAGGGGCGAACATCACCAGCATGCCGGTGATCACCCATAACAGGTGTTTGCGCAGCCCGAGTTTGTCGGACAGCAGCCCAAACAGCGGCTGGAACAGTAACGAAAACAATGAAATGCTGGCGAAGATAATGCCGGTGTCCCCTTTGCTGATGTGGTTAATATCATGCAGCCAGATGGGGAAGAACGGGAAATAGGCACCCATGATGAAAAAGTAAAAGAAGAAGAAAAGGCCAAACAACCAAAAGTTAGTATTTTTTAAATAGTACATAGCGGACTTCCTTATACGAGAGTCAGGCAGGCCGGAGCCTGCCCGCTAAGTTACTTTTGTTGCCCCCAGGTAAACTGGTAGCCATAACGTCCGGCACTAAGCAGGAATTCAGGGGACACCGACGGACTCCAGGAGTCATCGCCGCCGACGCCCATATGGAAGCCATCAATGTTGAGCCAGGTGCCTGCTTCAGGCTGCAAAAGGTGACGGTGGCTGGTATCCATCAGCTGTTTCTGGCTGTAGCGGCTGATGTTGAACTGAAAATCACCGCGCCACTGATGGACACCGTACCGCAGTTCACGCGTGCCACAGCGCAGGCCGTTCTCGGTGGGGAAGACATACGGCGTGTACATGTCGTCCAGCGATAAATCCCAGCGATCAAAGCAGGCCGCGGTCAGGCGATCCGGGTAGTTTTCATGGGGACCCAGACCTAACCAGTTCACCCGATCAGCCACCTCCGCTAACTGGCAACACATCCCGATGCGGGCCGGATACGGCGTATCGCGGGCGACCTCGACATTGACCGTCACCTGCATCTCACCAAAGCCATCGATACGGTATGTTTTGCGGCTGACAAACAGGGTCTTGCCCTGGAACTGCCAGGCATGTGCGGTGGTAATCAGTACGGCATCGGTGAGCGTTTCCGCGCTGCACTGCAGGGTGATAACGTCCGCCTGGTAATGCCCCGCCGCTTTCCAGCGCTCAACCCAGGCGTTGGGATCGATACGCGTGGCTTCGCTGACACCGATATCGTTATCCAGTGGCGCGCGGGTGAACTGGTCCGTCAGCGGCGACAGTAACTGTGCTTTTTCATCAATCCAGTACTGCGTCAGGACGCCCTGCTCCCGACTGAACGCCCAGCGCTGGTTATTCACCACCACGCTAAAGCGGTCTTCGCTGCGCTCAAGCACGGGGGCGCTGGCGGCCACAGACGCAGGCGCGATATCAAGAATCGTCTCCAGCGGCCACTGCTGCCAGGCACTGATGTGTCCGGCTTCGGACCAGGCGGTAGGTTGCGGCTGCTCTACGCGCACCGTTAACCACAGTTGCCCTGCGGATTCTGGCAGTGGCATGGCGGGCAGGGTAATACGCTGACGGCCCTGCGGTGCGATGTCGAGCGTGACCTCACCTGTCGCCAGCAGATTACCGTCCTGGGCCACGGACCAGTGCAGAATTTCATTGTCACTATGGCGGAACAGGTATTCGCTGGTGACCTCCAGCGTGCGCTCACTGCCGGGCAGCAGGCTGAACTGGAAGAACTGCTGTGCGTGGCGCGCTTCATACAGCGACGGATGCGGCGTCCGGTCGGCAAAAACCAGCCCGTTCATGCAGAACTGACGGTCGTTGGGCGTATCGCCAAAGTCACCGCCATAAGCGGACCAGGCTTCGCCGTTCTCATCGTACTGAATTAATGACTGATCGACCCAGTCCCAGACAAAACCGCCCTGCAGGCGGGGATACTGACGGAAGGCCTGCCAGTACTTCGCATAGCCGCCCAGGCTGTTGCCCATCGCATGGGCGTATTCACACAGAATCAGCGGCCGTTGCTCGCCCGGCATCGACAGCCATTTCTTAATCGACCATTTTGGCACCGCCGGGAACGGCTGGTCCTGATCGACGCGCGCATACATCGGGCAAATAATGTCAGTGGCCGCCGTGTTGGCGCCGCCGCCCTCATACTGCACCGGACGGGACGGATCTTCGCTTTTCAGCCAGCGATAGAGCGCATCATGGTTGGCCCCATGGCCTGATTCATTGCCCAGAGACCAGATAATAATGCAGGGGTGATTGCGGTCACGCTGCACCATGCGCGTAACGCGCTGGCTCATCGCGGGCAGCCAGGCCGGATCGTCACTCAGGCGATTCATCGGCACCATGCCGTGGGTTTCGATATTGGCTTCATCCACCACATACAGCCCGTAATAATCACACAGGCTGTACCATAGAGGATGATTGGGATAATGGGAGCAGCGCACGGCATTAAAGTTATTCTGCTTCATCAGCAGAATGTCCTGCACCATCGTATCGCGATCCATCACCTGGCCGTGGACAGGATGGTGCTCATGACGGTTGGTGCCGCGGATAAGCAGTGGCTGGCCATTGAGTAACAACAGGCCGTTCTCAATACTGACGTGACGGAATCCCACATCGCAGGCTTCCGCTTCAATCAGCGTGCCGTCCACCCGGTGCAACTGCACCACCGCCCGATAGAGATGCGGCGTTTCCGCGCTCCAGAGCGCAGGATTGTTCACGCGGAGGGACAGCGTTGTCCGATCGTTCCAGGCGCCGCGCTCGTCAACGATCGCACTGCCCAGTGGCGATGTCGCGTCCCCCACCAATTCAGTGCCTGCAAAGAGCTGTATGCTCACCTGTAAGTCGTCATCCAGCGTGCCGGCGACGCGCACCTCGGCGTCCAGCCGGGCACGGCTGAAATCGTCATTGAAATGTGTGCGGATACGCAGATCGCGGATATGGGTGGCCGGTTTGTGCAGCAGGGTGACATCGCGGAAAATGCCGCTCATGCGCCACATGTCCTGATCTTCCAGGTAGCTGCCATCGCTCCAGCGTAACACCATGACGGCAAGACGGTTTTCACCCCTGACCAGGTACTCCGTCAGATCATACTCCGAGGGCAGACGACTGTCCTGACCATAGCCAACCCAGCGGCCGTTGCACCACACATTAAACGCTGAATTCACACCGTCGAATACCACTCGGGTTTGTCCTGACACCAGCCACCCGGCATCCAGATTAAATGTGAGCGAATAACATCCTGTGGGGTTTTCAGCGGGAACGAAGGGGGGATTTACCGGGATGGGATAGGTGACATTGGTATAGATGGGAACATCATAACCCTGCATCTGCCATACCGACGGCACGGCTATCGGCGCGGCTTCGGCCAGATCCTGCGTCCGCCAGCTCTCCGGTACGGCCTCGGGCGCGGTGAAATAAGCAAATTGCCACTCGCCATTCAGACACTGGACGTGCGCTGACTGGTGCTTCTCACGAGCAGCTTCTGCACTGCGCCAGCTGCAAAAAGGGGGATGGGCTTCAAGCCGGTTACGTTCGCTGATACCAGGGTTTTCCCAGTCGCGCCGGGCCAGTACGGCAGCCAGTGAATCTCTCTCCAGGGCCATGTTACTCTCCTGCGTAAAATTGTTATCCGCTCACATAAAAATGACATTACGAGCCAGGTCAGCGCTTGTAAAGCAGGGAAAGGCGAATGAGTGAACTGCCTCACAGCAAAGCGCATTCGGGCATAACGTAGCGTCGGGGGCCTGGCGAAGCAGGACAAAGCGGGCGCGGTCAGGCAACGTCGAAGCCGTCACAGGTCAGTGAAATCAGCCGGGAAACTGATAAGGCCAGCGCAACGCGGTGAAATGATACGGCAGGAGAAGGGGGCAGGTTCGGGTGCGTAATCCGTCGTGGTCGCCAGGGTGACGGAACGCGCGCATCTGGGCGTTCCGCCAACGGTCACCTGCCCCGTATGGGTTCTGCTGCCCGCCGGGCGGGCCTGAGCGCGGCGACAGTGGGCATTAGCCCGCAATCTGATGACGATAGGGCAGCGCCGTCATCGCGCCTTTGGCGGTCGTCGCCAGCGCGCCACATTGCTGAGCGCTGGTTAGGCATGCCGCCAGCTCCGTTTCATTGGTGGGCAGGCCTTTTTCTGCCAGTCCCCACAATAACCCCGCGACAAAAGCGTCACCGGCACCGGTGGTGTCCACGCTCACCACGGGTAACGTGGGATAGTGATAATGCTGGCCCTGGTGCCAGACTTTTACGCCGGCTTTGCCCTGGGTAACCATCAGCAGACTGATCGCATAGCGTTCTGCCAGCATCTGCAGGCTGTCACCGCCCTGCGCCTCTTCGGTCAGAAAGGCCAGCTCTTCCTCCGACAGCTTGACCACATCTGCCTGTTGCAGCGCGCGGTTCACACAGTCACGTAACTGCGCGTCATCGCGCCACAGGTCGTGACGAATGTTGGGATCAAAGCTGACATATCCCCCGGCTTCGCTTATCCGCTGCATCGCCGTAAAGGTCGTGGAACGGGACGGTTCGGCGGCCAGCGCAATGGAACAGCAGTGAAGCCACTCGCCCGGCTGAAACGGCGGCAGATCGCCTTGTTCAAGAAACAGGTCTGCGCTGGGCCGGACCATGAAGGTAAAAGAGCGTTCGCCCTCATGGTCGAGCGCGACCACGACCGTTGACGTGCGATGCGCGCTGTCCAGCGTCATATACGCCGTCTCAACCTGCTCACTGGCCAGCGTTTGCTGCATAAAATGGCCAAAGGGATCGTCCCCGACCCGGCCGATAAATCCGCTCTTGCCCTGCAAGCGGGCAATGCCGACGGCCACATTGGCGGGCGCGCCGCCTGCACACTGAATTAAATGCCCCGGTCCGTCCGGAAGCAGGTCCACCACGGCGTCACCCAGACACCAGACTCGCGCTGTCATCGTTATCTCCTGCTCAGCTATAGCTAAATTTCACTAAACCGTTTTAGCATAGCAATACTCAGCCGTCATCAATGTGATTTAGGCAGAGAAAACAGACACAGGGCTGACGGTCAATTGCCTTAAGCATTGTAGTAAAGCGATACAAAGTCATCGCCACCAGGGTTAAACCGGCGTGCTGGCAACTGCTACACTCGTGACACTCCAAACACAAAAAGGCGAACCTCATCATGTCTGAACAACACTATCAGCCCGCTAAAGTCTGGAAGTGGGACCCGGAAGCCAAAGGTAACGGCGCCAAAACAAATCGCCCAACCGCAGGCCCAACGCATGAAAAAGCTCTGCCGGTCGGTAAACATCCTTTGCAGCTTTACTCCCTTGGTACGCCAAACGGCCAGAAAGTCACCATTCTGCTGGAGGAGCTGCTGGCGCTGAACGTAAATGATGCGGAGTACGATGCCTGGCTGATTAACATTGGCGAAGGCGACCAGTTCACCAGCGGCTTTGTTGATATCAACCCGAATTCCAAAATCCCGGCCCTGAGTGACCACTCTGCCACGCCGCCGATTCGGGTGTTTGAATCCGGTAATATCCTGCTCTATCTGGCAGAGAAATACGGTTATTTTCTGCCAAAAGACATTGCGAAGCGCACCGAGACGCTGAACTGGCTGTTCTGGCTGCAAGGCTCTGCCCCTTATCTGGGCGGCGGTTTTGGTCACTTCTATCACTACGCGCCAGAGAAAATTGAGTACGCCATTAACCGCTTCTCACTGGAAGCCAAACGTCAGTTTGACGTTCTGGATCGTCAGTTGGCCAATAACCGCTATCTGGCCGGTGATGACTACACCATAGCTGATATCGCCACCTGGCCGTGGTACGGCAGCATGGTGCTGTACAACCAGTACAACGCGGCCGAATTCCTGGATCTTCAGTCCTATAAAAATGTGGTGCGCTGGGCCAAAGAGATCGCCCAACGTCCGGCTGTGATGCGTGGTCGCAAAGTTAACCGCGTGATGGGCGATCCCGCCGACCAGCTGCGTGAACGCCATGATGCATCGGACTTTGATACCCAAACCCAAGACAAGCAGGCCTGAGGAGAAAGACAGTGAGTGCATATGTCGTATTTATTCGTGATAACACCCTGAATCAGGATGAAATGGCTGCCTACGCGGAAAAAGCGGGCAAAGCACGGGGTGACCATCCCATCAAACCGCTGGCGTTCTATGGCGAACTGGAAACGCTGGAAGGGCCTGAAGCCGAAGGCGTTGTGATTATTGAGTTCCCGACGACTGAGGCAGCGCATGCCTGGTATGACAGTCCGGAATATCAGGCGGCGAAACAGCATCGCCTGAAAGGCGCCAACTACCGTGTACTGTTAGTGAAAGGCGTGGACAGCTAACGGCCAGGGGCCGCTGTCGTCCTGCGGATCACGACGTCATCCTGACGGACCCGCAGGCCGGCGGCTGCCCACTTAGCCAGCCAACGTAACCCCTGCCCTTGTGAACCTCATCCCGGGATGGTTCCCCTGTCTTTAATCAGCTAAAACGAAACAGCGAAATCGCCTGCTGCAACGCGCCTGCCTGCTGCCGTTGCTGCTGCGCAACCTGAAGCGTTTCGGTCACATGTTTGACGTTATGCTGCACGCTGTGATCGATACTGCTAATACTTTGCTGAATCTGCGCAATGCTCTGATTCTGCTGGACACTCATCTCAGAGAGTTCACTTACCAGCTGTGACAGGCTGTCGATACTTACGTGAATGGCCTGCATGGTTTGCGCGGCCTGGTCAACCTGAACGGTGCCCTGACCGGCGCTGGAGCTGGAGGCATCCATCAGTTGCCGGATTTCCCGTGCCGCATTCTCACAGCGTAACGCCAGGGTACGCACCTCACTGGCAACGACTGCGAATCCGCGTCCTTCCTGACCGGCTCGTGCGGCTTCCACCGAGGCGTTCAGCGACAGGATGTTGGTCTGGAAGGCAATGCCGTCAATCAGTTCAAGAATGGTTTTTACCCGCCCCGACTCGACATTAATCTGGGCCATTGAGTGCATGGCCTGCTGAATATTCTCCTGGCCTTTACTGGCGACCTGGCGGGTTTCCCGGGCCAGATCGCAGGCCGTTTGCGCTTTGTCCCGCGCAAGACTTGCCGCCACGCTGATTTGTGACATTGCACTGGTCGCAACATCCAGCGCCTGCGCCTGCTCGTCAGTGCGCTGTGACAGCGCGGCATTACGAGACAGCATACTGTCTGATTCCTGCAGCAGTTCCGCAACGCCGTGGCTGACCTGATTTAACGTACCGCGCATCGTCCCCAGCGTCTGACTAAAGGTGCGGGCAAAGGGCGTTTCGCTCTGCTGACTGTCCGCAAACAGCGTCAGGCAACCAGGCTCGCGGTTAATGCGGGCAGCCAGTTGCGCCACTTCGCTGGAGGCGCGCAAATCCGCAGCCATCTGCCGGGCAATAAGCACCAGCATCGCGGTTTGCGCCACCACAAACAGTGAATGAAACAGCACCATCTCCAGACCTGGATGGTGAAAGACCACGATGCCAAACCGATCGTGCTCCTGCAGATAGTTGAATACCAGGTGATGCACCGCGCCCGTCGCGGCTGCCATCAGAAGCGGTCGGCTGTCGCGGTAAACCAGCAAGACCGACAGTAAAACAAACACCGAAAAGTGAAACTCGGTTTCGCCCCGGCCCAACTGAATCAGCAGCCCCGCAAACCCAATCAGCGTGAAGGCCAGCCAGAGTCGGGAAAACAGCGTTCCGTTTGCCAGCCATCCCACCAGCGTGGCGACCAGCGCCAGCGCGGTACCCACGGTTATGGCCAGCCACGTTGACTGATACAGACTGCCGACGATAGCGGAAATCACTACCAGGGCCCAGCACAGCATAACAATCAGCCTGTCGGCCTGCTTCGCAATACGCTGAGGGGAAACCCCCTCCCCGACGCGGGTTAAATCTGTATTCATAGGTACGCATCCACCAGAGGTTGCACCGCGCCTCAGACCTGAGGCGTGCCCAGAGTTGGTCGGCGCAACGGGCGCAGACACATAAGATTGGTATCGACGCGTTCCGTAAATACTTTATGGCGGGTAATGCATAACTGAGGGCGATTTTTCAAAACCTCACAGATTCGTTAACGATGCATCCATCTGCAAATTTTCCTGCAGAAAAGTCACAAACGCCGAGATGCGTGCTGGCGGCTGCCGCTGCGCCTGCCAGACGGCAAAAATATCGCCATCGGGCGCATGCCAGGCAGGCAGAACATGCAGCAATTCCCCCGCCGCAATGCTGTGTTTTGCGTCCCACCATGAGCGCAGCAAAATACCATGACCATCCAGCGCCATGCGCATCGCCACTTCCCCGTCGTTGGTCACCAGATTACCGCGCACCTTCTGGCTCAGGCTCTCAGCGCCGCTGACTAAGCGCCACAGAGCGAAGTCGCTGTCATGTTGCCTGAGTAAAATGCAGTTATGTTGCGCCAGCGCACGGATACTGTCTGGCAGGCCGTGCTTCGCCGCATAGCCTGGCGAGCAGCACAGCACACGCGGATTCTGGACCAGCTTACGGGCGATCAGCCGCGAATCCGGCGGCTCGCCTACGCGAATATCAATATCCACATGCGCATCAAGAAAATTCAGCGGCTGGCTGCTGAGCTGCAGGGAGAGGGCCAGATGAGGATGGAGGGCGGCAAAAGCTGACACGCAGGGTGCAATATGGCGACGGCCAAAGCCGAAGGAGGCGTTGATGTTCAGCGTGCCGCGTAACTGCGTCGTTTCACCACTGACCGCCTCTTCCAGTGCCGCCAGTTGCTCCAGCAGCGGACGTGCACCGTCCAGATAGCGCCGCCCTTCCGGCGTCAGCTCCAGCCTGCGCGTGGTGCGGCGCAGTAACTGTACGCCCAGCCGCTGCTCCAGCTGGCTTAATCGTTTGCTGACGGCCGCCAGCGATAATCCCAGCTCGCGCGCCGCCGCCGTTAAGCTGTCCAGAGAAGCGACGCGCAGAAAGAACACTAAGTCATCACTGGATGTGCGTGATTCTCTACTTTGATTCAACATGGGATTAACTTCCAGGCTAATTATTTACCTCAGGTGGAGAGTTATACTGCGCCGATGCCCGATCATTAATCAAGCTGCATATCGACAGCCTTCACCCACTGACGGGCCCCTACAACATCAACCTCAGAGGTACCCTGTGACAGAGAAAATTCATCGTATCGCCGTGATTCCCGGCGACGGCATTGGTAAGGAAGTAATGCCAGAAGGTATTCGCGTGATGAATGCCGCAGCAGAAAAATTTAATATTCCGCTGCAGTGGACGTGGTTCGATTATGCCAGCGCGGAATACTGGCAACAGCATGGCAAAATGCTGCCTGATGACTGGTTTGCTGAGCTGAAAACCTTTGATGCGATCTATTTTGGCGCGGTCGGCTGGCCCGATATCGTGCCGGATCACGTTTCTCTGTGGGGGTCGTTACTGCAGTTCCGTCGTGAGTTCGATCAGTACGTTAACCTGCGTCCGGTCCGCCTGATGCCCGGCGTGAAAGCGCCGTTAGCCAACCGGCATCCCGGTGATATCGACTTTTACGTCGTGCGCGAAAACACGGAAGGTGAGTACTCCAGCGTCGGCGGCACGATGTTCCCCGGCACAGAACGAGAAGTGGTCATTCAGGAAACCGTGATGACCCGGGTGGGCGTTGACCGCATCCTGAAGTTTGCCTTTGACCTGGCGCAGCGTCGGCCTAAAAAACACCTGACCTCTGCCACCAAATCAAACGGCATCGCCATCACCATGCCTTACTGGGACAACCGCGTTCAGGCAATGCAGGCGCATTATCCTGACGTTAAGGTCGACAAGTATCATATTGATATTCTGACCGCGAATTTTGTTTTGCATCCCGACTGGTTTGATGTCGTGGTGGCCAGCAATCTGTTCGGCGATATTTTGTCAGATCTGGGCCCTGCCTGTACCGGCACCATCGGCATCGCGCCGTCCGCCAATATTAACCCGGAAGGCAACTTCCCCAGCCTGTTTGAACCGGTACACGGTTCCGCGCCCGATATCGCCGGTAAAAACATCGCGAACCCGATTGGTCAGATTTGGTGTGGTGCGATGATGCTGGAGCATCTGGGCTACAAGGCGGCAGGAGATGCCGTGCTGGATGCCATCGAACGCACGCTGGCCGCAGGCGAGCACTTAACCCGCGACCTGGGCGGCAGCGCCAATACACAGCAACTGGGCGACGCTATCGCAGCGGCGCTGTAAGTTACTCTGCCAGCAGCACCACGCTGTCCGGATGCCAGCCTGGCGGCAGTGGCTCAGGCCGCTGAATCGCCAGGTGGTGCAGGTGCAAATGTTCAACGCCGCGCGCGAACAGGCCCGGCAGCCCGCCCGGATAGCGCTCCACGCCGTACGCCTCGCCCGTGGTCACATCGACCCGGTACGCGTTGTCCAGCCCCATCCCGGTCGGCGAGTCCGGATTACAGGGCGGGCGAACATCGAACTGACCCTGTACGCCCTGCGCGACTGTCTGACGCAGCTGTAGCTGGCTGATGACGATGTCGCGGATCCAACCCGGCTGCGCCGCATGCAGGTTGATCGCCCCTTCTGCCACACCGCTGAGATGGCTGAACTGAACCTGTTCAACGATCCCCGGTGGCACCTGCGGATCGCGCGTGCGCACAGAAATAAACAGGGGATCGGCTTTGCCCCAGTGGCAGGCGGCAACATGGTGACAGTGAAAGGTGATGTGACTGAACAGGACGCGCCGTATCGCACCGCCGTCCCGCGAGACGATGCCAATGCCGCGGTTGGAATCAAATAGGCTGCAGCCGGTCACGGTAATATCTTCGACGTCATCCCAGGTTTCCGTGCCGATTTTAATCGCGCAGCTGTCGCTGCGCAGCAGGCAGTTGCTGATCGCGATGCGCCGGGCCGGACGGCGCAGACTGCCAGGCTTCAAGGTCGTTTTAATGCAAATCGCATCGTCAGCGGCGCTGAAGTAGCTGTTGCTAATCAACACGGCCTCGCAGCTGTCGATATCCAGCGCGTCCGTGTTGGGCAGCGTCATGGCGTTATCAATGGTCAGATGGTCAATGTGTACATGGCGGCAGCTGACAAGGTGCACCGTCCACATTGGGGCCTGAAACAGGGTAAAGTCCTTGAGTGTCACCTGCTCGCAGTCCTCAAAGACGATCATGCGCGGTCTGTCTGCCCTGGGCATGCGATAGCCCTGTTCGTCGGCCTCTGCCGCAAACCAGGCTTCGGCGTCGCCTTCTATACGGCCTTTGCCACTGATCGTCAGATTGCGCTGCCCCAACGCATACAGCAGGACGTTATGCGATTTCTCAGCACTGCTCAGCGTCTTCCATTGCTGATAATCTGCCAGGTGCCGGCTGGCAATCAGCACCGCCCCGGCGGCCAGATGCAGCTCAAAATTGGAAGGCAGATTCAGGCTGCCACTGCGATAACGCCCCGGTGGCAACGTCAGCCGACCGCCGCCCGCTTCGGCAATCTGATCGATCGCGCGTTGCAGTGCCTGCGTGTCCGGCGTTTCACCGTCCGCTGCCGGATGAAAATCAGCAAGAGAAAGATCCATTTTTCGGCCTCCGTCGTGAAGTGTGGCCTGGTGGGGTTATTTCACCGCGCCTTCGGTCACGCCACTGATGAATTTGCGCTGGAAGAACAGGAACACCAGAATGAGCGGCATAATGACGATCATCGCCCCTGCCATCAGTACCGGGATATCGATGGTGTTTTTATTCTGAAAAAACATCATGCCAATCGGCAGGGTGCGCAGTTCGTCTTTATTCACCAGAATTAACGGGATAAGAAATTCGTTCCACGTCCAGATAAATAGCAGCAAGGCCAGCGTGGAGATCGTCGGCCAGATAGCCGGGACTAAAATGCCCCACAGGATTTTGACGCGCGACGCACCATCCATCACGGCCGCTTCAACCAGCTCTTTCGGAACCTGCTGGAAGGCGCTGGCAATCATCAGCGTCGTAAAGGGCAACGAGAGCGCAATCTGCGGCAGGATCAGGGCCAGAGTGGTATTAGTTAATCCCATCCAGTGCAGTTCGTGATACAGCGGAATGATAAAGGCTTCACTTGGTAATACCATGCCCAGCGCCAGCATCGCCGCCACCAGCTTTTTACCGGGAATTTTTAGCATGGCAAAGCCAAATCCGGCCAGAATACCCAGCAAAATACTGCACAGCACCACCGGAATCACGACCAGCACGGAGTTCATAAAGTAAACGTTAAAATGCCCCTGTTGCCAGGCGGTCACGTAATTTTTGATATTCAGTGACGCAGGCAGCGTAAACACGCCCTGAAACAGCTCCATCTGAGTCTTAAATGAGGTCATAAACGCCATCAGAAACGGCATGATGGTCAGCAACGCGACGACCCAGATGAGCGCACGAGAAATAACCGGAGTGCTTTTCATCAGTAACGCTCCTTCAGGGCCAGATGAATCAGGTAGTTAATCCCTAGCACAATCACCATGCTGAATACGGCAACCGATGAGGCATAGCCGAAGTAGTGCAGATCAAAACCCTGCTTATACATAAAGATATTGGTGACCATCGTGGAAGTGCCCGGCCCGCCCTGGGTCATCACATAAACCAGATCAAAGGCTTTTAAGCTGGCAATCACCGTCAGGAGCAGCGCGATACGCAACTCCGGGCGCAGGCCCGGCAGCGTGATGCGTATAAACTTACGCCGCCGCGACGAGCCATCCAGATCGGCCGCTTCCAGCAGGGACGGGTCCATACGCTGCAGGCCCGCCATAAACAGCACCAGACAGAAGCCAAAGAAGTACCAGGTGGCCACCATGCCCACGGCAGGCAGTGCCCAGGTAAAATCCCCCAGCCACGACATTGCCAGCTGCGGTAAACCGACAGTACGCAGGAACTGATCGATCGGGCCAAATGCCGGGTTATAAAGCCAGCGCCAGACCACGCCCAGCACCGCCATCGGCATGATATAGGGCAGGAAGAACAGAATCCGCAGCACGCTGCGCTCGGTATTGTTGCGGGTTTCATACAAAAAGCTGCATAGCAGGAGTCCGACGCTGATCGGCAGCAGCGTATAAAACAGCATCAGGATGGCGTTGTTGCCCAGCGCAATCCAGAACACCGGATCGCTGAACATGCGCAGGTAGTTAGCGACGCCGGCGAAAACCGGCATGGATATGCCATCCCATTCGGTAAAACTGATTCCCAGTGACGCCAGCAGCGGCAATAACAGAAACAGTCCATAAACCAGCACGGCTGGAAGAAGATAGAGAAAATTGCGCCAACTGCTTTGATTCAACATAACCGTACTCGTCGTAGTGAGATCGACATTCAGGCCCGGCAGATATGCTGCCGGGCACCCGGCTTAGTGTTTCAGGGTTTTTATATAACGCTGATAGTTGTTATCGAAGTTAGTGACCATCTGATTCGCCGTGAGTCGTCCCGCCAGCAGCAGCTGTACGTTTTGATTGAGTTCGGCGTTCATCGTCGGGGTGGCCCAGTCCACATAGTGACCTAGTCCGTCATAGGCATTGAGCGTCAGCCAGACCTGATAGGCCTCGCCTAAGAGCGGATTATCGGCCGGGATTTTTGCGTCTTTACTGGTGCTGGCGGGCAGGAAGCCCACACTCAGCCAGCGGTTTGCCATGCTGTCTGACACCATATAGTTGATAAATTTGGCTGAGGCATCCTGCTGCGCTTTGGTTTTTGCCATGCTGGTCATCGAGAAGGCCAGGTCAGTCCCGCCGACCATCAACGGCTGCTTCACACCCTCACCCGCCGGCATCGCGGCAAAGTGAATATCTTTATTGTCTTTAAACTGGCCCAGATACCAGGTGCCGCTGACCAGAAAAGCCGCCTGACCGTTCTGGAACAGCGTGGCGGCATCATCGTGGCCAATGCCCTGATAGCCAGGGAACAGGTAACCTTTATCGGCCCAGCCTTTCATCATCGTGGCGGCCTTAATCAGCTTTTCATCTTTGAACGTGCCGCCCACGTCATAAATCAGGTCATCCAGCGCTTTACGATCGTGACTTTCAATCTGCGCTTCCCACAAGGTGCTGAGCAGTTGCTGACCCATATTGCCGTCCAGCAGACCTAACATCATTGGCGGCGTGCCCTGCTGCTTCAGTTTTGCCATGGCGGCTTCCAGCTCGCTCAGGGTTTTCGGCACCGCAATACCGGCTTTATCCAGTAGCGCTTTGTTGTAATACAGGCCGACCATTTCACCGAGGCTGGCAACACCGTACAGCTTACCGCTGCCAAACTGACCACTGTCAGACCAGCGGTTACGCTTCAGAATGGAGTCCGGGAAGCGTTTGGTCCAGCCGTACTCGGCCGCATAGCTGTCCAGCGGCAGCAGCAGTTTGTCTTTTACCAGCGATCCCATATCGCCGCCGCCCTGGTTCACCTGTGCGATCTGCGGCCCTTCACCTGCGGTTAACGCCAGCTTCAGTGGAATTCGGGTATCTTCGAAAGAGTGCACGGAGCGATTAATGACGATGCCGGGGTTTTGTTGAGTGAATTCTTTAATGCCTTCATCGACTGCCGCCGTTTGCTGAGGATACGTATAGATATCCCACTCATTCAGCGTGACTTTGCTGTCGGCATGCGCAACGCTGCCCATCAGCAAGCCCGCCGCCAGGAGGCTACGAACCGACGTGCGAAAACGGAACGAACGAACTGAGGAATCAGACATCATGCTCACTTTCTCCAATAGAGGACGGGCATCCTTTCTTCACACGGTCTGCACTCCCGCAGACTGAAGCCGCATAACTCACCTTCTCATCCATAGTTACTTTAATAAAAAAATAAAGTCAAACACCGGGCCGGCGGAATTGCCAGGTTGTGAGCCTGCGCAAAAAATCAACCTGGCAGCCCGCTTATCCGAATAAGCGCGGGGTGATAAAAAGAAATGCAGCGTAATATTCATGCTGATCTTTTCCGCAGCAGCACAATAATCCACCGCCAAAATGACGTAATAACCTGCTGATAAAAAATATGAAAATCCTATGACGCTCACATTTTTAACTTTTAATTTAAACGGGTAATCCGCGCAGGCCTTGCGGTAGCACGCCACAAGGGTGCACGGAGACTGGTCTGGTCAGGCAGAGCGCGGGCATAACGGGAAGCCCACTGACAGCACGGTAATTATTCCATCTTGAAAACTAAGTCAGCTTTCATTAACGTGAGATTGTTCAATGACTGACCTGTGAGAAATGACGATGGTGAATCAAGGTGTCATTCGTCCGGCGACCGCGTCGGATTATCCCGCGCTCTACCGTATTTGTCTGGAAACGGCCAATGCTGGAAAAGATGCCAGTCACTGCTATTCCGACCCTGAGTATCCCGGGCAGCGCTTTGCGGTGCCCTATGCACGCTTTGCCCCGGATTTTGCCTTTGTGCTGGAGGTTGAGGGTGAGGTGATGGGATATGTCGTTGCCACACCGGATACCGTCGCCTTTGAAGCGCAGCTTGCACGCGACTGGTGGCCCCGGCTGCAGGAGAAATACCGCGATCGCACACCTGTCGCCCCTTACGACAGCAAGATCCTTGACAGTATCCGTCAGCCTGAGCCTGCCGCACAGGCGCTGGTGACGCAGTGGCCTGCCCATCTGCATATCAATCTTCTGCCGCCCGTTCAGGCGGGCGGCTGGGGACGCAGGATGATCGAACATGAACTGGCAGCCCTGCGCAACGCGGGTGTGCGCGGTGTCCATCTTGGCGTCAGCCTGCAAAATGAGCAGGTTTGCGCGTTTTATCAACGCCTGGGATTCAGCCATATCCTGCGCAGCAACGCCATCTATATGGGCCAGTTACTTTGATCAGGGGAAGCTTATGACCAGCCTGCGCTTACAGAACGTTAAGAAGTCCTATGACAACATCGGGGTGATTCATGGGGTCGATCTCACCATAAACAGCGGCGAGTTTGTTGTGTTTGTCGGGCCTTCCGGCTGTGGCAAATCCACCCTGCTACGCATGATCGCCGGACTGGAAGAGATTACGGACGGAAAGCTGCTCATCGACGACAAAGACATGACCCGCCAGCCTGCCACCGAACGCGGCATTGCCATGGTCTTTCAGTCTTACGCGCTCTATCCCAATATGACCGTGCGCGGCAATCTGGCGTATCCGTTAGAGGTAATGAAGAAATCAAAAGCGGAGATTGCCCAGGCCATTGAACAGACCGCCGCGCGCTTACACCTGACAGAACTGTTAGACCGCCTGCCGCGCGCACTGTCCGGTGGTCAGCGCCAGCGCGTCGCCATTGGCCGGGCCATCATTCGTCATCCCCGCATTTTCCTGTTTGATGAGCCGCTGTCCAACCTGGATGCCGAACTGCGTCTGCAGATGCGCATTGAAATCGCCCGTCTGCATGCCTCACTGGGCAATACCATGATCTATGTTACTCACGATCAGTCTGAGGCAATGACGCTGGCCGATCGCATCGTCGTGCTGCGTAAAGGCAAGATTGAGCAGGTGGGCGCGCCGCTGAGCCTGTACAGCGATCCCGACAACCTGTTTGTGGCCGGATTTATTGGCTCACCGAAGATGAATTTCCTGCGGGCTGAGATTACGGCGACGCGTCAGGGCGAAGTGCAGTTAACCGTCCCTGATCTGGCCATCACGCAGCTGGTACTGAAGATTGAGGCGCCCTGCCATGAAGGTCAGCGCGTAACGCTGGGCATTCGCCCTGAACATATTCAGCCCGCTGCCGCCACACCATCTGCACAGCAATTTAGCGGAACGCTGTCCTTTGCCGAAATGCTGGGCCATACCAGCTACCTTTATCTGGATGTGGGCATTGAACAGATGTTGGTGGTAGAAGAACGTGAGGCTCAGCCACGTGAGTTGGGGACGGCGGTCAGGCTGGGACTGTCGACCGATCACTGCCTGCTGTTTGATGAGCAGGGGCAGCGTCTGCGCTAAACCGGATGGCGCCCCGGCGCCGTCAGATGACTTTTCCAGCTTCACCAGTGCAGACCGCATCATCGTACCAGCGGCCTGCGTGCCCCTCGTCAGGTCACCGGTTCTTCGTCTGCCTGTGCAGCCAGCAGGTCGAGCAGCATGTTCACGGCGAAACCCGCCGCGCCCAGGGCCCACATCCGGTTGGATTCGGTCAGAAACTGCAGCGGTGTCATATGAGGCGTAAGCTTCAGACGATAGGCCTGAAAGCTTTGGGTGATATGGTCTAAAAGAATACGCGAGGCCATATGCGGCTCCATAGCCAGATAAACGATATCCGGATCGTAGGCGACCGACAGGTTTGCCAGTGAAATTCCCAGCTCACGACCGGCCTCTTCCAGCGCCGCCAGCACATCGGCCGTCGGACGCTGATCAAGCGCCTGCAGCGTTAACGGACCGCCCTCCTCATCCTGCGCCACACGTTGCAGAATGGCGCGGGACGAGGCCACATCCTCCAGCAGGCGCATCGAGCCATCACCGACCAGGCCATTGCCAATTTCGCCCGCTTTGCCGTGCCGTCCACGGTACAGTCGCCGGTTGAGAATGATGCCCGCACCGATGCCTTTGCCGTACGTGGCGATAACGGCAGACTGTGCATGACCCAGTTGCCCAAAGACCATCGTTGCCATCGCCATCGCGTTGGCATCGTTTTCGATAAAGACCGGCAGAGAAAAGCGCGTTTCCAGTAGCTGCGCAATGGGGACATTTTCCCAGTCGAGAACTTTAGACCGGATGCAGTAGCCGTTTTCGGCATCGACTAAACCGGACAGGGCCAGGCCAATCGCACCGACGTGTTTTTCTTCAACACCGCGTAAAAACCTGGCCAGTGCGTCGCCTAACTGACGCGGCGTGATCGCGCCCGCAGGCATCTGCTGTTCCCCCAGCAAATTGCCGCTGAGATCCGTCATGACGATCAGGTTACGTTCGGCATTCAGCTGGATTCCGATGACGCTGGCGCGATCGGGATTCAGCCCCAGCAGCGTTTTAGGCCGCCCCATTGAGACCCGCCGCAGGCCAAGCTCCTGCACAATGCCCTGGGCGAGCAGGCGGTTGGTCGCCTGAGACACGGTCGACATACTGAGTCCACTGCGAACCTTCAGGTCAGACTGACTGATGGGCGCATGTTCCACAATCAGTCGCAGAATGCGCGCGGTGACGTTGGGAGCGATCATAAAGTCCTCAGATTTGATCGTGCCATCATTAATGCGCCGTCCAGCGCATCGTATTGCGCAGCGACCAGGCGAGCCTGCACATCGCTTGCCAGCCAGGGCAAAATCGGGGTTGCCAGCCCGCCCATTAACGCAACCTGCCCCTGACTGATGGCGGAAAGACGATTCACCATCAAACCAATATCGTGAGCGGTTTGCCGCAGTAAGACGGTCGCATGAGGATCGTCTGCATGTGCCGCGGCGAAAACCTCGGGCACCACGCGCGCCCAGTCGGCCGGCATGGCATCGCGCGTCCACAGCAGCATGGATTCCGGGCTGTGATCAAAACGCGCCATCAGGCTGTGCGTCAATGCGGTACGTTCAACAATGGCTTCATGCGCCAGCAGCGCCAGTCGCAGTGCCCGTCGACCAAGCTCAGCGCCCGATCCCTGGTCGGAAAGCGCAAATCCCCAGCCGCCCAGCAGCGTAAAGCGTTCGCCATCCCATGCCGCGCCCTGGCTCCCGGTGCCGGTAATAAAGACCGCGCCCGGTGCCGCCGCATGCGCACCGGCGCAGGCGATTTCCACATCACTGACGACCTGCAGGGCCGCGCAGTCGGGCTGCCATTGTGCCAGACGTGCCTGAACGGAGGCCACATTGGCCCCTGCTAAACCGGCTACCAGCGACGTGTGAGACAGCGCCTCGGGGGCCAGGCCGGCCTGAGACAGCACCGCCGCGATTAACTGTTCAACGCTGTTCAGTGCGGCATCGAACTGGGACCAGACGTTAGCGGGACCGCCCACAGCCTGGGCCAGGAGCGTGCCCTCGCTGTCGGTTAACCGTGCGCGACACTGGGTGCCGCCGCCATCAATACCAAGGAGATAGTGTGATTGCACGCGCTTCCTCCCGCCTTAACTCATCTCGATTCTGTAATCTGCGAACGATAGGTGAAAAAAACTTAAATCGCAATAACAAATAAATATAGGGAAAAAACAATAACTATTTTTTATTTAAAATCAGTTAAATAACAAAAAATACGTACGCAAATCACACAACCCGTTATTGACATTACTTTTTCCATCGTAATAAGTTGGTGGTCAGCATCTCAACCATAACGTCCGGTCAGCGGCGTGATTACCGTTGTCAGAACTCAGGATCAGGGGTTTCCCATGAAAGTAGGCATTATTGGTCTCGGCTTTCGTCTTTCTCACGTGGTTAAAGAGTTTCACAAAGCCGATCCCGCATTTTCGCTGGTAGGCTATTACGATCCCGCACCTGCCGGGCTGCCGAATCTGCACAGTTTTGGTATCGATCCCGGCAAGGCGTTTGACTCCATTGACGCGCTGCTGCAGCACGGCGGCTTTGATTTGTTGCTGGTGGGCTCGCCAAACTTTATGCATCTTGAGCATGTCACGCAGGCGCTGGCAGCAGGTTATACCGTATTTACGGAAAAGCCTGTCGTGATCAATGAAGAACAGACGATGGCGATGGCAAGACTGGTGCGCCAGTACGGTGAAGACCGAATCCTGGTTGGGCTGGTGCTGCGCTATTCACCGCTGTACCACGATCTGTTGGCCGCACGGGACGATCGTCGGCTGGGTGAAATTACCTCAATTGAAGCCACTGAGCATATCAAGCCTTACCATGGCGCGTTCTTTCAGCGCGACTGGCGCAGGCTGGAAAAATATGCCGGCCCCTATATTCTGGAAAAATGCTGTCACGACATCGATCTCTATCAGGGATTAATGCAGGAACGTCCTGTGCGGGTTGCCAGCTTTGGTGGACGCAAATCCTTTACACCGCAACATGCGCCGCAGGGCGCAGTGAATGCGCAGTCTGAGATTTACCATACTAAACCGAGTGGCTGGGCGAGTACCGACGCGGTCTTTGACAGCGATGCGGACATCGTCGATTACCAGACGGCCCTGATTGAATATGCCAGTGGCGCGACGCTCGCCTTTCACGCCAACCTGAATGTCCCGGACGAGTTCCGTCGCTTCTGCGTGATCGGGACTGACGGCATGGCCGAGGGCGATTTTGTCCGTAACTATTTTCGCGTGCACAACGCACGTACCGGCGAAAAAGAGGTTGAAACCATCTATAACGGTAATGCCTACGATGGCCACTACGGGGCCGATGCCTTGATGGCTGAAGAGATCGTGAAACATATTAAGCAGGGCACGCCGCTAAAAGTTTCTGTGATCGATGCACTGGAAGCGGGCCTGACGGCCATTAAGATTGACGAAGCGCGCAAAACCCGCAGCGTCATCGATCTGACCGAAAGCTGGAAAAATTTTGACGCCAACCTGGGAAAAACGGGAACGCCTTAGTTCCCTCCTGATCTTTTCTCCCCCGAGAGCATCAGGTTGATCGCTAGCATCACTGACTGGTACCTCACTCAAACCAGCCCTCTGGGCCGGTTTTTTTTTAGGGCAAAGGGAAACGTACCGTTTCTTACCAGCCTGCCCGCCGACACGAAAGGTTGCTGACAGCCTGTGCGTGAACGACGCTCCGCACCTGCGACGCCTTCATCAGGTTCACGCTGAGGCGCGCCAGTGTGGCTGCCTGCTTACAGGAGCCACATTCAGAGTGGCTCCTGTAAGCAGGCCATTCGGCGCTGCACGCGCCTTGCGGCGTCAGGGACCAGTCAGCCACAGCCCGGTTTCTTCGGGCGTTGAGGACAATGCCTGTACCCGCCCTGTCCGGCGTGCCATACCGTTTCGTACGCCCCTCAATTCGTCCCGCTATTTAGCAATCTGGTCGCGTTTTCTGTCACGATTATCACAATCATAATTACGTGCGAACGATAAAAAAAACCGATAACTCTGCTGCTAACTTTAGCCAGGAGAAAATAAAGCCATAACCGAAGCGGTAAGTCAGGCAAAAACACGACAGTTTATTCTGTGAATCTTAACTGCGGACTTTCCCGATTTCGTAAAGTTATCGCGTGTTGCTAAATTAACATGCGTGCAGTAATCACGTCTGGAAAAACCATTCAACGTTATAATTAGATGTCATATAAAGTTAAATGAATGCCTAATAAGAAGAGTGAGATAATGTGTTTGCCAACAGAATAGCGTATATTCATTGCCGTACTTCACTTTGTTAATGAAAAAATATAACGCACAGCAAACATAAAAAACGTTTCGAAGAGATAATGAAAAATAGCTTATATAACCCTTATATTACTGAGCCTATTCATCACGTCACGAGCCAGGTGGCCGGTATTTGCTATCATCTTCCCAATGCGGACTTTGCACGTCCTGAGAAAATGATACTTAATGACGACAACATTATTTCATTACACAATCACCTTGCAACTGAAGCAGCATTAATGATTATTCCGCTGTGCGATCGCCAGTTAAAGGAATGGATGAATCAGCCTGCGCGTTATTTACCTTTGCAGGATTCACGGGTGCGTATTGGTATTAATTATCACAGTCTTTTGCTTTACCGGGAAAGATTACTGGAATTAATTAACACCTATGCTTTCTGGCTTTTTGATTTCGCACCGCCTGGCGCAGAGTGGCATTTAGTCGAATCTTTTCCCTTTTCCGCAATTGTCCTGAGTGAAACCTTCTTTAATGACAACTATCGGAAATTTAGTTTTCCTTTCTTAATTGAATCGTTAAGGGAAAAAGGCGCCGAGATATTCGTCCGCGGTTATGATCCAACGTTAAGCGCAGAACAACTCGCAGCCGTGAACATCAGCGGCTGGCAATTACAGCGTTTATCGGGCGATCTCATTCCTTTTACGCTTTAACCTTTCCTGCGTTCGATTAGTAATGGATCATATCGAGATGAACCATTAACCCCTTCTAAAGTGTTGCCTTAGGTGCGTTGTTAAGAGTTTTAAGCCAAAAAAATCAAAACTCATACCAATTTTGCTATAACATTTAACACATCTGGATCATCGAGCTTAACGGAAGAGCCTAATTAAGAATGCCTTTAACTTTTGTACTTTATGACTGAAAACAATCTATCTGATTGTTTTCTTGTGTTTTATGGCAACGAAACGAGGTCAACATTATGGGGAAAAACTCCTCATCCTTTAGCGTGGTCCGTTTTTTAACGGTGCTGTTCGCCGTGCTAACGGGTGCGTTCATGTTAATTGGTGGTATCTGGTTAGCCACGATTGGTGGTTCCTGGTACTACATCATTGGTGGTGCAGCTATGCTGCTTACCGCTTTTCTGCTCTGGCGTCGAAACAGTGCTGCGCTGCTGGTCTATGCATTACTGCTGCTGGCGACCCTGGCATGGGGCGTTTGGGAAGTCGGTACTGACTTCTGGGCGCTGGCACCTCGCACCGATGTCCTGGTCATTTTTGGCGTCTGGCTGGTGTTGCCTTTTGTTTACCGGGTCTTTTATCGCCCAGGCAAAGGCCCATTGAGTGCGATGGCGGTTGCCCTGGTGGCCAGTGCAGTCGTATTAGCCTATGCCGTCTTTAACGATCCGCAGGTTGTTAACGGCGCCGTGCCTGCCACAGCAGATACGGCGACGCAGGCTCAGCCGTTGAGCAATGTTGCCGATGCTGACTGGCCAGCTTATGCACGCGATCAGCAAGGTACACGCTATTCACCGCTGAAGCAGATCAATCACGATAACGTGAAAGAGCTGCAGGTTGCCTGGCAGTTCCAGACCGGCGATATGAAAAAGCCGAGCGATCCCGGTGAAATCACCGATGAAGTGACGCCGATTAAAATCCGCGACACGCTGTATCTCTGCTCACCTCACCAGATTTTGTTCGCCCTGGATGCGGCAACGGGTAAGCAGAAATGGAAATTTGATCCCGGTTTGAAAACTGACCCAACCTTCCAGCATGTTACCTGCCGTGGTGTGTCCTACCACGAGTTCCCGGCAGCTAAAGATGCCGCGAATACGCAGCCTGCGCTGTGCTCGCGTCGTATCTACCTGCCTGTGAACGATGGTCGCCTGTTTGCACTGGATGCGGAAACCGGTGAACGTTGCCCGGCCTTTGGTAATAACGGTGAGCTGGATCTTCAGCACAAACAGCCGGTCACTACGCCTGGCATGTATGAGCCGACCTCTCCGCCAGTGATTACCGACACCACCATCGTGATGGCGGGTGCGGTGACCGATAACTTCTCAACCCGTGAGCCATCCGGCGTTATCCGTGGTTTTGACGTTAATACCGGCAAACTGCTGTGGGTATTTGATCCGGGTGCGAAAGATCCTAACGCGATACCGGCGGATGAACACACGTTCACCATGAACTCGCCGAACTCCTGGGCACCTGCGGTCTACGATCCGAAACTGGATATCGTTTATCTGCCTATGGGCGTGACAACGCCTGATATCTGGGGCGGTAACCGCACCCCAGAGCAGGAGCGTTATGCGAGCAGCGTCCTGGCCCTGAATGCCACCACCGGTAAGCTGGTGTGGTCTTATCAGACCGTGCATCACGATCTGTGGGACATGGATCTGCCGTCGCAGCCGACGCTGGCCGATATTACCGATAAAGACGGTAACACCGTGCCGGTGATTTATGCGCCAGCGAAAACCGGGAACATTTTCGTCCTGGACCGCCGTACCGGTAAAACCGTTGTACCGGCCCCCGAAACCCCGGTTCCACAGGGTGCCGCAAAAGGCGACCACGTCTCTCCGACTCAGCCTTACTCTGAACTGACCTTCCGTCCAAAACAGAATCTGACGGACAAGGACATGTGGGGCGCCACGATGTACGACCAACTGGTGTGCCGCGTGATCTTCAAACGCCTGCGCTATGAAGGTCCGTTCACCCCGCCTTCTGAGCAAGGTACGCTGGTGTTCCCGGGTAACCTGGGCATGTTTGAGTGGGGCGGGATTTCGGTCGATCCGCATCGTCAGATTGCCATTGCCAACCCAATGGCACTGCCGTTTGTGTCCAAGCTGATTCCGCGCGGACCGGGTAACCCGGAAGAGCCACCAGCCGGCGCAACAGGCGGTTCCGGTACCGAAACCGGTATTCAGCCGCAGTACGGCGTGCCGTATGGCGTGGAACTGAATCCGTTCCTGTCACCGTTTGGTCTGCCCTGTAAACAGCCTGCATGGGGTTATGTATCGGCAGTTGACCTGAAAACCAACAAGGTCGTCTGGAAGCAACGTATTGGTACCGTTCGTGACAGTGCGCCAGTGCCGCTGCCATTCAAAATGGGTATGCCAATGCTGGGTGGCCCGGTCGCCACAGCCGGTAAAGTGTTCTTTATTGGCGCAACGGCCGATAACTACCTGCGTGCTTACAGCACCGATACCGGTGAGCTGCTATGGCAGGCGCGTCTGCCAGCAGGCGGTCAGGCGACACCAATGACTTATGAAGTTAACGGTAAGCAGTACGTCGTGATTGCTGCCGGTGGCCATGGTTCATTTGGTACCAAACTGGGCGATTATGTCATTGCCTATGCACTGCCGGACCAGAAATAACCTGAACCTGTAAAAACAAGGCGGACTCCGGTCCGCCTTTTTTATGCCGACCTTCCGCCCTTTCTGCCCTGCCGCCAGTTTAGCCAGGCGCACACGCCCACCACGAGGCTGGTCGCCAGAAAGACGGGCCGCATGCCCCATGCGCCGCCAATAAACCCGCCGAACACCGGCCCCGTTACCTGCCCGATATACTGCGCCGAGGTGGAATAGCCCAGCATCCGCCCCACCTGCGTGGCCGGAACAGTGTGACGAATAATGGCGGTAATACAGGGCATCAATCCGCCCAGCGCCAACCCCATCAAAAAGCGCAGAGGCAGAAGTTGCCACGCGTCGGTAATAAACGCCTGCGGAATGAGTAACAGCGCACAGCTCAGCAATCCGCCACTCAGTACGCGCCAGTGGCCGATACGGTCGGCCAGCCTGCCGGCATAAGGCGCGGAAAGAATGCTGCCCAGCGCGGCTGCCGCCATGACCACACCCGACATCAGCGTTATGGCATGCTGCTCATGTAAAAACTGGCCGATATACAGGGTAATGATCGGCTCAATCGACATGTTGGCAAAAATCAGCAGCATGCCTGAGAGCCACATCAGCCTGACGTTAACAAGCTTGTGCGGCGACGGGTCGTCAACCGGCTGAGACAGCTCCTGGTCGGTTTTTCGCACCGGCGGCCGCGCTTTCAGTAAAAAGGTCGTCGCCAGAAAGGCCACAAAGATGATCGCCCCCATCAGCCAGAAGGTCGCTCTGATCCCTATCAGCGGCGGCAGGACGCCACCCAGCAGCGGACCAACAATGTTACCGGCCATCATGCCGGATGCCAGCACACCCAGAGCCCATCCGGTGTGCGCTTTGGGCGTTTGTGCCGCAATTAAAATGGTCGAACCGGAGGCATAACCGCCCAGTAATCCCGCCAGTAAACGCAGCGCCACCAGTTGCCAGGCCGCCGTCGCCATGCCCGTCAGCGCCATGGCTACTGCCATACCCAGACTGGCGCGGATGAGCATCAGCTTACGTCCGTAGCGATCGGCCAGTTTCCCCCACAGCGGCGCGGTTAAGGCCGCACTGAAGAAGGTGGCACCATAGGCGATGCCCGACCAGCGAGCAATTGCAGCGGGTGCGTTGACGCCAAGCTGTTGCACATACAACGGCAAAAACGGCAGCAGAAGCGTCATCGCTACCAGTGTGATAAAGGAACCGAATACGCAAACCCACAAGTTGCGTTGCCAGTGTTCAGAGTCAGGTGCTTCCGACGCGGTTGCCATGCGATATCCCCCTTATGTTCAGGGATTCAGGCTACCAATGGTCACGAGACAACAACAGTGAGGGCGGGATATTTGTCTGCTGGCATAGTTTGTTGCTGTATTGCAACAATCAGCGACCACTGAGCTGGCTGATAAGCACATCACAGAGCAGATTGACCGCGGAAACCGCCAGACTGTCCTGATGCACCAGCAGGTAACTCTGCAAGCGATCCATCTGCCACTCTGACAGCACCTGCACAATCGTGCCCTGCGCCAAGGCTTCCTGCACCATGTACGAAGGCAAATAGGCAATACCCGTGCCTGCCAGCGCGGCATTCAACAAAGCCATGCTGTTGTTAGCGCGAAAGCGGCTGCGGACATCCACCGCCAGGCGCTGTTTATCACGGCGAAAAGGCAGCGCAGCCGTATGTGCCGGACCGTGGAACATCAATAAATCATGGCGTGGTAACAGGCGAGGATGCGAGATAGCAGGATGCTGCGCCAGATAAGCCGGGGCGGCATACAGCCCCCAGTGGATATCGTTCAGTACCCGGAAATTGCCCTGACGTGGCGCATGAGCGCGGATGATAACCGCGACATCCACGCCTTCGCCCATCGTCTCGTCGTTGTTATCCGTCAGACTGAGGTCGACGTTGATGTGCAGATGACCGCGCAGAAAGCGATTGAGGATGGGAACGATGCACTGACAGCCGAAGGTAACGGGAGCCTGCAGGCGCACATGTCCAACGGGATGTTGATGCGTCTCCTGAACAAACGCCTCTGCCCGCTGCATTTCATCCAGCATGCGCACGCAGTAGGGATAGTAAGCCTGGCCTAATTCGGTCAGGGTCATCCTGCGGGTGGTGCGCTGCAGTAAACGGATCCCCAACCGTTGTTCCAGTCCGGCGATCTCCCGACTGATGTGGGATTTTGACACGCCGAGTACGCGCGCGGCTTCTGTGAAGCTTTTTAGTTCAACCACGCGTGCAAACACCATCATGGCGATGAGGTTATCGCTGTTATTCATGGGCTTCCTGCGGACATCGCGGCATGCTGCCGCCGGGTGCAACATGGCAGGCGCGCCATGTATCAGGCGTTAAGCATAAAGGAACGTCAGGAAAGCTGACAACATCACGGCGGAAAGGAGGCAGAACATCGCGCGGGCGATGTATGGACATTGCCACAAGCGATCAGGATGGCAATGTCCATACAGAGACTAACTGGCCATGGCGAGAGGAAACAACAAGCGATCCGGTTCAACACGGCGCTGGCGTCGTAACTGGCCGGGCGTCATCATAAAATAGTTTTTAAAGGTGCGCGTGTAGGCCTGTTGCGTATCAAAGCCGTAGTTCATCGCCACCTGCAGGATCGCTTCATTGCTGTTGAGCAGCGTCAGGGCCGATTCGGTCAGGCGGCGCTGGCGGATGTACTCGGCAAGTGAGAAACCGGTGTGCTGGCGAAACAAACGCTGTAAGTGCCAACGGGAATAGCCCGCCCGGCGGGCGACTTCGTCCAGATGCAGATCGTGTCCTAAATTGCTTTCTATCCATTCCAGCAAACTACGAATAAACTCGCGCTGATTCATGGTGTTCTCCTGGTTAAAGCAGATGTGCAGGAACACACTTTAGCGCGCTAAATTTATCCCTTAATTAGCGGAAAATTAGCGCAGAATTAGCAAAGCGCTCCATGCCTGCACCGACGCCAGGTTTTGTCGCCTTCCCGGCCAGTGCGGTAAGAGTGCTGAGGCTGGTAACAGCAATAATTCTGCGCTAATAATCCAGCGCTACACTGGGGTCATTTTTCTGGGGGACGTCATCCATGCGCGTGTTGCTGGTTGAAGATGATGAAATGATCGGTGCCAATTTACAGCAGGCGCTGGAAGCCGCGGGCTGGTCTGTCGACTGGGTACGCGATGGCGTGTATGCGCACAATGCCTGGAGCGAAGGCGGTTACAGTTGCGTGCTGCTTGACCTCGGTCTGCCTCGCGACGACGGGTTGCAGGTGCTCAGACGCGCACGTGGGCGCGGTGATGCCACACCGGTATTAATTCTGACCGCACGCGACACGGTCGCTCAGCGGGTGCAGGGCCTGGATTACGGGGCAGATGACTATTTGCTCAAACCCTTTGATCTGCAGGAAGTCATGGCCCGTATGCGCGCGATCACCCGACGCCACCATGGTTCTGCCGATTCGGTGCTGGGCAGCGGCGATGTTCAACTGGATATGTTGACCCGCGAAGTCCTGTACAAAGGGCAGCGTGAACAGCTCACCGCCCGGGAATATGCCCTGCTTTATGCTCTGCTCGAGCGGCCCGGTGCCATTCTGTCACGTGAACAGCTGGAAAACCGTATCTACGGCTGGGGCGAAGAAGTCAGCAGCAATGCCGTGGACGTTCTTATCCACGGGATGCGGCGCAAGCTGGATAATGATGTGATTCGCAACGTGCGTGGGCTGGGCTGGCGAGTACCGGCAATATGAAAATCTTTATGCGTTCATTACGAAATAAATTACTCAGTACCCTGCTGTTGATTCATTTACTGATGATTGGTGGCGTCGCCTGGTATTTTTTTAACTGCTACGGCGAAATGGTTGGCGTCATTAAGGACGAACAGCTCGCCAAGCTGGCCGATGCGTGGTCCGTTAACCGTGAAATCCCCCCGTTGATGCCGGTGATTGCGCCTGCGCATAAGATCAAAAGTGCCTTTGTCATTCAGCTGTGGGATGCGCAGGGCCGGTTACGATCCAGCTCATGGCCAGAGCTGCATGCGCCCTTACAGCCGGAAAATGGCTACAAAGACGTGCAGATCGGTGACTGCCGCGACTGTGAATGGCGCATTTACACCCGTTCCGGTCAGCCAGGCAGTGAGATTAAAACCATTCAGGTCATGCTGAACCTGAGCTACATGAAAGAGATGATGGTGCGACGGGCGCTGTCGGCGATTATTCCGCTGATTTTGATGATGCCGCTGTCGCTGCTGGTCATCTGGCTGGTCGTGCGCAAGATCACCCGGGATTTGCGCGTTGCCTCGCGAGAAATCGCCGCCCAGGATGCGCACCATCCCCACAGCGTATCGCCGGAACGGCTGCCCGACGAAATTCAGCCCCTGGTTGAGGCCTACAACTCCTTACTGGATAAACTGCGTGCCGCCTGGTCTTCACAACGTCAGTTTATGGAAGATGCCGCTCATGAACTGCGGACGCCGGTCACCGCCGTCACGCTGCAACTGGAAAATCTGCGTCAGCACATTCAACCCGGCGAGGCCAGCCGTCAGTTCGCTCAACTGGAATCAGGTGTGACCCGCACGCGCCATCTGGTCACTCAACTGCTGAATATGTCGCGCTGGGAAGATCAGTCAGTCGTCGCGCACCTCGAAAATATCGATCTGGAAGATGTGCTGAAAGAGAGTATTGAACAGCTCATGGTTGTGGCGGATAAACGCGGTATCGACATTGGCTTTAGCGGCACCACGCACTATCGACTGCAGGCCGGGCGTTCCGAACTTCGCAGCCTGTTTGATAATCTGATTGGCAACGCGATGTTACATACGCCTGAAGGCAGCATGGTCGATGTGCTGCTGCATCGTGTGGCGGGACAAACCGTTGTCGACATCGTTGATAACGGTCCGGGTGTACCGGAATCCTTTCTTGAACGCGCATTCGATCGCTTTGCCCGTTCACCCGACGTTAAAGCGCAGGGCAGCGGTTTAGGTCTGTCTATCGTGCGCAGCGTCGCCCAGAAACACCATATCGTCGTTGCCCTTGCCAACTGTCGGGACGCACAAGGCCTGCGCTGCGGTTTTCAGGTGCGCGTTACCTTTCCCTGATTCCTGCCGATCGATTCGGAACCCGACAACGTAAACGGTTGCCTGGTTCCGTTCGCCACAACCCTATATTGTGACAATCATCACAATTATGATGAATTGTTATGCAACACATTTTGACAAATGTGATCAAAAGCTATTTTCTATCTCTCTGTTACAGGCACGCTACGCTAACTAAAACAGGCGGCCTGAGTACATTACTGCCCAACCTTTGGGATTGATTTCCAAACAGCACGCAAACGATTGTCTTGCGTATGAAAACCAGTGGTCAAATATAATGAAATTTAAAACGTTAGTTGCAGGTGCCCTGCTGGCAGGCTCCCTGAACGGTGCAGTGCAGGCTGCAGAAAACGATCCCCAGTACCTTTCCGACTGGTGGCATCAGAGCGTCAACGTGGTGGGCAGTTACCACACCCGCTTCGGGCCCCAGTTCAATAACGATGTCTATCTGGAATACGAAGCGTTCGCCAAAAAAGACTGGTTTGATTTTTACGGCTACGTTGACCTGCCAAACTTCTTTGGCGTAGGTAACAACAACGCCAACGGTATTTTCGACCACGGTTCACCGCTGTTCATGGAAATCGAACCGCGTTTCTCTATTGATAAACTGACCGGCACCAGCCTGGCTTTCGGTCCGTTTAAAGAGTGGTATTTTGCCAACAACTATATCTACGATATGGGCCGTAACAGCGCAAACCGCCAGAACACCTGGTACATGGGCCTGGGCACCGACATCGATACGCACAGCGATATCGGTCTGTCACTGAACGTCTATGCCAAGTACCAGTGGGAAAACTACGGTGCTGCGAACGAAGACAGCTGGGACGGCTATCGCTTTAAGGTGAAGTATTTCGTGCCAATCACCACACTGTGGGGTGGTAACCTGGGCTATGTAGGCTTTACCAACTTCGACTGGGGCTCAGACTTGCGTGATAAGACCGGGCCGATCCGTACCAGTAATTCCATCGCCTCCAGTCATATCCTGTCACTGGGCTACGAGCACTGGCACTTCTCTGCTGTGGCGCGTTACTTCCATAACGGCGGTCAGTGGGGAGACGGTCAGGAGTTAGGTTTTGGCAGCAGCGCGTCTGAAATTAAATCAACGGGCTGGGGTTACTATCTGGTGGCTGGCTATAACTTCTGATCAGTTTGTTGCAAGACAGGCACGGTAATTGACGGTGGCCTTCCCCCTGGGAAGGCCACTGTTGTATGCGCCATCCAACGCCGTTGAACGGCATCACCGACAAATTACTCGTCTGATTTAACAACGTTAATGCGCCACGGAATATTGAATTTATCAATAAACATGGCGAAGCCATCAGACCAGAAAGTTTTTTGCCACGGTGTGGTCACTTTCCCGCCTGCCGACAGCTTTTCAAACCAGGCTTTACCCTGTTCTGCATCCGTGGTCGCCAGACTGACCGCATAGCCTGCGTGCTCTGACGCCGGTGGCTGGTCAGGATTGCCGTCACTCATCATCAGTTCGCCCTGCCCGATACGCAGATGCGCATGCATAATTTTTTCAGGTGGCAACGGGGGTGCAGACTGGTCGCCAATCTGTTCACCCTGCTCCGGCATATCACCAAACGTCATTTTTTGCAGCAGCTGTCCACCTGTTGCCTGCAAATAGAATTCCATCGCCTCTTCACAGCGACCATAGAGAAACAAATAAGGACATACTTGCATTATTACCTCGATACAGGTGAGTAGAAACTTCCTTATAAAGAAGTAATAAGTGTAGACGACAGCGTAGAGAAGAGGATTCATAATGGCGCAAAGAATCTCCTTTCAGAGGATTTACCCAATCGCCTGAGATGTCGCACCCGTTTTTTCAATTAAATCAATGCCTGATACGCTAATAATGTTTTACGTGTCAATAACCATATTATCTCACAGGCAATAGTCACCTTTATTTACTACTGCAAGAATTAAAATTAACCATTAAATTACTATAACTTAAAATAAATAATAAATGAACTGTTCAGACAAATGCTGACAACCGCACTTTCCTGCTTTGCACTTCCTCGTTGACTCAACCTATTACTGGACCTGAAAACCATACCGCCGGCGTTAACGCATGAAATAACCGAAGCGGCAAGCGAAACGTCAACCTGATAATAGTGAATCAGTTGGTTCATTATTTCGCTTATGTTTTATGCACTTAATTCTGTGCTTATTTCGGTGCGTTCCAGCTAAATATTTAGCCCCAGGATGCCGATATATCTGTCCATAATCCCCCCTGTTCAGGACTGTGTTATGTCGTTAAAAAAATCATCACTGTTGGTGTTGTCTTTTCTGTTAATTCTTTTTCTTATCAGTATTTCCGTCAGCATCTGGTTACTGGCCCGCAGCAACGCGTCACTTAATGCCGTGAATAAAGAAATTCGTGTGGTGCTGTCGGTGATTGACCCTATCAACCACAGTCGTACCTTACGCGTCCGTCTGATGGAGTACATGAAAGAGACGGAGAATGGTGGCCCGCAGGGCGCCGCTTCACTGGACAGCGTAAAAAGCGTTGCCGCTAAAGCCGATGCCGCTTTCCAGGCTTATCTGAACGCGCCACGTATTCCGGGAGAAGAAGCGGAAGCAGAACGCTATCGTCAGGCTTACCTGGCCTACCGCGATCAGGGCATTCAGCCTTTAATCGCAGCGGCCGAGGCCGGGGACCAGCAGCGCTTTAAAAACCAGATCGCAAACGTCGTGCGCCTGGATCGCCAGTATGAAATTGTCCTGGACAAGGTGCTGGCACAACATGAAGCCTTTGCGAAGAAGCTCAATACGGATGCCCAGAGCAACTTTTCCTCTGGGATCCTGTTGTTAGTCGTATTTGGTGTGCTGTTTCTTGCCATTATCGTGGCCATACTGGTCTTTGTCAGACGCTATATTTTATCGCCGCTTGATCACGCCAAAGCCCACTGCAGCCAGATTGCCGCAGGAATTCTGGACAAACCGGTGCCGGTCAACACCGGTTCAAAGAGCGAGATTCAGCAGTTAATGACCTCTATGGAAAGCATGCGTACCGCGCTGACCGGCATTATTACCCGCGTCCGCCAGGCAACCCAGGCGGTCTCTTTCGCCTCGCAGGAAATTGCCAGCGGCAACGTTGACCTGGCCTCGCGCACGGAACAGCAGGCCGCAGCCCTGACCGAAACGGCCGCCAGTATGGAGCAGCTGGGCGCGACCGTGAAACAGAATACAGACAATGTCTTTGAAGCCTGCCGTCTGGCCAGCGAAGCCGTGAAGAATGCGGAGAGCGGCGAACACGTGTCCCAGCAGGTCATCGTTTCCATGTCAAAAATTAACGAGAGTTCGAAAAAA
The DNA here is from genome assembly GCF_041954965.1 of Pantoea sp. BS_8. NCBI lineage: Bacteria > Pseudomonadati > Pseudomonadota > Gammaproteobacteria > Enterobacterales > Erwiniaceae > Pantoea > Pantoea sp. BS_8. Next base: position 86,437 of record NZ_JAVAXU010000009.1, on the reverse strand, counting down.
ATCGAAGACATCACCAACGTCATTAACGGCATAGCGTTCCAGACCAATATTCTGGCGTTGAACGCGGCCGTTGAAGCCGCGCGAGCCGGTGAGCAAGGTCGCGGATTTGCCGTGGTAGCGGGCGAAGTACGCAATCTCGCCCAGCGCAGTGCGGTGGCGGCAAAAGAAATTGAAGGACTGATTGCAGAATCGGTGGCGACAATCCGGGTCGGCTCCGATCAGGTCAGCCAGACCGGTGAAGCGATGAATGCGATTATTGCCTCGGTCGGCCGGGTCAACGTTCTGATGGATCACATTTCGACGGCCTCCAATGAGCAGCATCATGGTATCAGCCAGATTGAAAAGGCGGTGACCGAAATGGACAGCGTGACCCAGCAAAACGCCGCACTGGTGCAGGAATCGGCCGCCGCGGCCGCGTCGCTGGAGGAGCAGGCGCAGTACCTGACGCATTCCGTGTCGGCGTTCCGTCTGGCTGACGCCTAATTGCCTGCCCGCCCCGGAAAAAAAGCGGGGCGGGCAGGGAAGTCTGTCAGGTGGTATCTCCACCTGACAGGCTGTTATCGCATCTGACTTGACCTTATTTCTCTCTGCACCGCGTCTGAACGCTGACTGCCCATCCGATCCAGCCATAACTGGACTCTGCCCTGTTAAAAATTCACCACTATTCCTATCGGCAAGAATCAGAGAATTGATTATTCTGCTGCTTCCTGCTCGCGAACGGGCACCTGTTTCAAAGCGATTATTGCCTGTAGTGAGAATGGCCATCATCCTTACATGAGGTTTACCCTAAATGACACCAGCCTTGACTTCAGGGATGGCACCGACGTCTGCCTCGTCGACTGCCCATACCAGCTTAGCCGGGCGCATTGACGCGCTGCCCTCTTCTGGCGGTTTGTGGCGATTCATCTCGCTACTGGCGTTAGGCGGCTTTTTTGAACTCTACGATCTGTTTGAAACCGGCTATATCAGCACAGGGTTACTGGCCGCCGGCATTTTCCATGCGGGCAGCGCCGGTATTCTGGGCATTACCGATCAGGCCGCATTTGCGTCGGCGACCTTTCTGGGCTTATTTGTGGGGGCCAGTTTGCTTACGCCTTTTGCCGATCGGTTTGGCCGTCGGCTGACCTTTATCTGTGCGTTAGCCTGGTACGGATTTTTCTCGTTACTGATGGCGTTTCAGCACAGCGCAGAGATGGTGATTCTGTGTCGCTTTTTGGTCGGTATTGGGTTGGGCGTGGAGCTGGTAACCATCGACACCTACCTGAGCGAATGGGTACCCACGCATCTGCGTAACCGGGCGTTTGCCTTCTCCTTTTTTATTCAGTTTTTATCGGTGCCAACAGTGGCGCTCATGTCATGGTGGCTGACGCCGCAACATATTCTGGGCCTGGAGGGCTGGCGTTGGGTGGTCATCGCGGGCGCTGTCTGCTCGCTGATTATCTGGCTGGTGCGTAAAAACCTGCCGGAATCCGCCCGCTGGCTGGCCCAGCAGGGACGGCATGAAGACGCCCATGCCGTGATGTCGGCCATGGAAAAACGCTGCGGCATCGTGCCCGGCCAACACCTGACGCACTCACAGCCTGCGGCAGCCTCTGACACGAAAAGCCGCTTCCGCGACATCTGGGCTCCGCGCTACCGTAACCGCACCCTGATGCTGGTGATAATGAACTTCTTCCAGGCGATTGGCTTCTACGGCTTTGGTAACTGGCTGCCTGCGCTGCTGTCCGGGCAGGGTACGTCCATTACCCATAGCCTGCTGTATGCCTTTTTTATCACGCTGGCCTATCCCATCGGCTCGTTGATTTGTGGCAGCTTTACCAGCCAGCTTGAGAATAAATGGCAAATCGTCCTTTCTTCGCTGATGACAGTGGTGTTTGGTACGCTGTTTGCCCTGCAGACGAACCCGGTGTTGCTGGTGATATGCGGATTTTTGATCACCTTCTCTAATGCCTGGCTGACCTGCAGTTATCATGCTTACCAGACCGAGATTTTCCCGACCGCTATCCGCGCCCGAGCAGTAGGTTTTTGCTACTCCTTTAGTCGGTTATCGACCGCCTTTAGCAGTCTTCTGATCGGCGTGATTTTGCAGCACACCGGTACGCATGGCGTCATCGCCTTTATTGTATTGAGCATGCTGATGGTGATGCTGTCGGTGGGCGTTTTTGGTCCTAAGACGCGCGGTGTGACGCTGGAAAATATTTGATCGTGCAGCCTTCCCCGGTGGGGGAAGGCTGCAACGTACGTGTTACTTGCCTTCTAACACCTTGATATCTGCACTGCCCTGACGATCTTTCACATCCTTGCGCAGGTCAGCCACCTGCTTCGCGGTGACCGTTCCCGGTACGTTATTGCCCCAGCTGTGACGGATGAAGTTCACCACGTCCGCGACCTGTTGATCGTTCAGACGCCAGCCAAAGGCAGGCATGGTAATCGTTGACGGCGCGCCCTTCACCCCACGCAGCTCGCCTCCGACCAGCACAATGTGAATCAGCGAGGTCGGATCGTCCGCCATCACCACCGGGTTGCCGCGCAGCGCGGGATAAAAGCGTGTATAACCGCTGCCGTCCGTTTTATGGCAGGCCGCACAGCTGTCGACATAGGCCGCAGCGCCTGTCTGGCTGTCATCGCCTTTCCATAAGGCCTTCGCGGTCGCGTCATCCACGCTAAAAGCCACCTGATGCGGATCTTTCGCACCCAGCGACTTCAGGTAACGGGCAATCGCCGTGATGTCGTCATCCGTCAGGTGCTGCAGGCTGTGATCAACCACATCCACCATGCCGCCAAAGGCTGAGGTGTGATCGTTACGGCCATAGCGCAGGAACTGGCGCAGGTCATCCTCACTCCAGCGGCCCAGGCCGTCACGGTTGTCCCCGCGCAGGTTGCTGGCGGTCCAGCCATCAATCGGCGCACTGCTGCCCGCCAGATAATCGTTACTGTCGGCGTTGGTTAACGCTTTCTCCTGCATGGTCACGCTACGCGGCGTATGGCAGGCACCGCAGTGACCCAGCCCTTCTACCAGATAACGGCCTCGCGCCAGCGTCGGGTCCTCCTGCGCGGCAGGCTGGAACGCTTTTACATCCGGTGCGAACAGGTTGCGCCAGATCGCCAGCGGCCAGCGCATCGACAGAGGCCAGGGGATATCGCTCGCTTTGTTGGCCTGACTGACAGGGGCGACGCCATGCATGAAGTAGGCATACAGCGCCTTCATGTCCTCATCGCTGACCACCGCATAAGAGGGATAAGGCATGGCGGGATAGAGCGTATCGCCATTTTTCGCAATACCGTGCCGCACGGCTTTCTGAAAGTCATCGTAGCTGTAATCACCAATCCCGGTCGATTTATCCGGCGTGATGTTCGTTGAGTAGATCGTGCCAATCGGCGTGGCCATCGGCAAGCCACCTGCGAAGGGCTTGCCGCCCTCACTGCTGTGGCAGGCGACACAGTCGCCCGCGCGGGCCAGATACTCGCCGCGTTTTATCAGATCGCTAGTGCTCTCATCGGCCAGGGCAACAAAGGAAATACCGCCCAGAATCAGGGCTAAAATGCCGTTTTTCATCGCCATCATCCTTATGCCTGCACCAGAGGGCCTGGGTTTTTCAGATACTGCTCGCGAATCGCTTTCGCTGACCAGTAAGTCAATGCCGCCACCATACCGGTGGGGTTATAGCCGAGTCCCTGAGGAAACGCCGATGCGCCAGGCACAAAGACGTTAGGCACATCCCAGCTTTGCAGATAGCGGTTAACCGCGCTGGTTTTAGGATCCTCACCCATAATCGCCCCGCCGCTGATGTGGGTGGTCTGGTAGACGGTGGTGTCGAAATGTGTGCCGGGTTTTTTAGCCCCGCCAATGATCATTTTCGGGTTCATGGCTTCGGCGATTTTATGCATTTTCCCCACCATAAACTGCGCCATCTTTATGTCATTTTCCTGCCAGTCAAACGTCATACGCAGCAGTGGCTGACCGTAGGCGTCTTTATAATTCGGGTCCAGATCCAGATAGTTCACGCGGTAAGACTGGTGCGCACCATGGGCATCCATAGAAAGGTGGTGCGTGTACGTATCGGCAACGGCGGCCTTCCACTGGCTACCCCAGTTAGGTGTTCCCGGCGGGGTGGGCAGACCCGAGATGGGTTTGGTGCCCGCCTGATTGACCCAGAATGGCGATCCACCGACAAAACCGTGCGGCCCGTGGTCAAAGTTATCGGCGTTGAAATCATCCACGCCGACACCGGCACCGCCTGCCCCAATAAACGGGTTGGTGGTGGTGTTTTTGTCGAACAGCGCTTTCAGCGTCGACAGGTTCTGGTAGGCAAAGTTGCGTCCGACCGTGCCTTCGTTAGTGATCGGGTTGTAAGGCTGGCCAATGCCGGACAGCAGCATTAAGTGGACATTGTGGAACTGGAAGGCTGACAGGATGACCAGATCTGCCGGTTGCACATGTTCACGCCCCTGCGCGTCTACATAGGTGACGCCGGTAGCGCGTTTCTTATCGTCCGTGAGGTTGACGCGCAGCACATAAGCATTATTGCGCAGCTCAAACTTTGGCTCCTGACGCAGCGCAGGCAGGATATTCACATTGGGTGAGGCCTTGGAATACATATAGCAGGCGTAACCGCTGCAGTAGCCGCAGAAGTTGCATGGTCCCATCTGCGCGCCATAGGTGTTGGTATAAGGACCTGAGGTATTCGCCGAGGGCAGATCGTAAGGATGATAGCCTACTGACTCGGCGGCCTGGGCAAACAGCTGTGCTGACCAGGTGCGCTTTTGCGCGGGCAACGGAAAGTTGTCAGAGCGATCGGGCGCAAACGGGTTACCGCCTTTGTCTTTGCCGACAACCTTACCCTGAATACTCCAGGCACTACCGGAGGTGCCAAACACTTTTTCTGCTTTATCAAAAAATGGCTCCAGCTCCTGATAGTCCACGCCGAAATCCTGAATGGTCATCCCTTCAGGAATAAACTTTTTACCGTAGCGCGCCTCATAGTGGCTGCGAAGTTTTAGCTCAACCGGATCGACCCGAAAATGTACACCTGACCAGTGCAGTCCTGCGCCACCGGTGCCGGTGCCCGGCAGGAAAGCTGCTAACTGGCGATACGGCACGGCAGTCTGTGACGCATCATGACGGATAGTGACGGTGCTTTTGGACAGATCCTGGAACAGCTTTTTCCGGATGTTATAGGTCAGTTCATCAATCGACTGTGGATAGGATCCATCGGGATAGGTATCACGATGCGGACCGCGTTCCAGTGCCAGCACATTCAGACCGGCCTCGGTCAGCTCTTTGGCCATAATGGCCCCTGCCCAGCCAAAGCCGACAATCACGGCATCCACTTTCTTTAATTCATTTGCCATGCTCAGCTTCTCTCTCCACGAATCGACACTGACGGGAACGGATACCGTTCACCGCGCTCTACCCAGTCCATAAAATCGGCGCGGGCGCCAGGGAAGTTGATGAGCTTCCAGCCCACCATGCCCTGATTGCCACCGTGGATCGGATCGCTAAAGAAGCCTTCACGGGTGTTTTGCAGGAGATAAGAGAAAAACACGCTGGCGGGGAGCTGGCTGAAATGGGCCTTGCCGCTCTCCATCGCCTGAAGCGCCGCATCCTGCTGTTCAGCGTTCAGTTGGGCAAAGACCTTACCGTACTGCTGCCGGCTATACTGGTCGGCGTCGGCCAGGCCGAGACGGTAAATCTGCTGCGGTACCAGCGGCAGCTGATAGCCCATTTCTTTGGGGAGATCCGGGTTAAAGGGGCCCTGCATATACCAGTTGGCCCCGGTGGCATAAGGCGTATTCATCTGGCGATCGATAAACTCCGGCACGCCCGCATCCAGCGCGCCCGGACCGCGTTCATCGGCGGGGATCAGCCGCGCCACGGCAGCGTTGATAAACGCAAATTCCTCGGCAGTAAACCAACTGGGTTGATAGTCTCGGGCGACCTGGCTTTCGGCAGGCGTTGCGGCCTGTGCCTGAGCGGGTGCAGAAAAGGCACCCAATGCGCTGCTGCCTACCGCCACTGCGGGCGCCAGGGTGATGGTCTTCAGCAAAAAATCCCTGCGTGAATGACCCTTTTTCTGGTCTGACATGACATTGCCTCATCACCGCATCAACTGCGGTACGAAAAAGAGAAGTGAATGCGCGTTGTAGTGGTTTTTATTTGCGGATTTCGGGTACAACAAGCTGTTACCGGTAACAGTGGCGCTAAGTGTAACACCATTACCGACAAATACTTAGTTTAAGGAAACAAAAAAGCACAATTTCATTAACATATAAGTTGTCAATGTCATGTTCAGAAACAACAGGCTACAGACAGATGGCCGTTAAGACGTTATAAAAGCGATTACACAACAGCGGAGTACCTATGTTTAAGTCTTTCTTTCCACGACCTGGGCCGTTTTTCAGTTCGGCGGCCATCTGGAGTTTACTGGCGATTTTTGCCTGGTTTGGCTTTGCCAGCGATTTACCGGCCCATTTCTGGCCTGCGTTTCAGGCCGCCATCAGGCAGCCCCTGCCCACGACGGTGATGCGCTTTATTGCGCCGGGTGAGTTATGGTTCTATGGCTATTACTGGCTGATGGTTGCCCTGTTCGCTCTTGCGTGGCGCATCATTGATAACCATCCCTGGCAGCGCTGGTCGGTCTGGGGCTCCGCGCTGATTATTTTTGTGACCTGGTTTGGCGTCCAGGTTGGCGTGGCCGTCAATGCCTGGTATGGCCCGTTCTACGATTTAATTCAAAAAGCGCTGACGAAAGCCGGTTCGGTACAGATTGCCGAATTTTATGCTCAGGTTATCGCCTTCTTGGGTATCGCGTTGATTGCGGTGGTCATTGGCGTGATGAATGCTTTTTTCATCAGCCACTGGGTATTCCGCTGGCGCACTGCGATGAATAATTACTATATGCATCACTGGCAGCGCCTGCGCCACGTTGAAGGCGCGGCACAGCGTGTGCAGGAAGATACCATGCGCTTTGCTACCACGCTGGAAGGCTGGGGCGTGAGTTTCATTCAGGCCATTATGACCCTGGTGGCGTTTTTACCCGTTCTGGTGGCGCTTTCACATCATGTAAAAAGTATCCCGATTCTGGGTAGCATCCCCTATGCGCTGGTGATCGCGGCGGTGTTGTGGTCACTCTTTGGTACGGCGCTGCTGGCGCTGGTGGGCATTAAGCTTCCCGGCCTGGAGTTCCGTAACCAGCGCGTCGAAGCGGCTTACCGTAAAGAGCTGGTTTACGGCGAAGATCACGCCGATCGCGCCACGCCGCCGACCGTAAAAGTGCTGTTCCACAATGTGCGGATTAACTATTTCCGTCTCTATTTTCACTATCTTTACTTCAATATCAGCCGCATCCTTTATCTGCAGGTGGATAACGTGTTCGGGCTGTTCCTGTTGTTCCCGTCTATTGTGGCCGGTGCCATTACGCTGGGCCTGCTGAACCAGATCACCAACGTGTTTGACCAGGTTCGGGGATCGTTCCAGTACCTCATTACCTCGTGGTCCACCCTGGTCGAGTTAATGTCGATCTATAAACGTCTGCGCAGTTTTGAACAGATTCTGGACGATGTGCCGCACGATGAAATGATGCACGACGCTTCAGAAGAGGTGTCATAACCTTTCTGGTCGCCTGGGGTAGTTGCCGCAGGCGACCAGCGGTCGATTCCGCATTGTCTCCCCCACTTTCCTTTTCCTTCTCCTGCCATTCATTGCGCATGATGCCGCGGTGTTGTCCGTTCAGGACGACATCCGCGCCCGGGTTATCGCCGGTACGCGCAGCATTGAGGGATGATGGCGCGCATACAAGGGGCTTTTCTGGCAAAGGCTGAACGGTTAAGCGAACGATCTGTTGGTCAAAGAGACAGGCCGGATGGGGCAGAATGATGCAGGAAAGCGGAGTAGAGGCGGTAAAGTGACAGGTTCTGTTGCGCTAAAAACGGAGCCAGGACGCCATCAGGCGTCCTGTCAGCACAGACGTTCAAGGCTTATTTATACAGCTCAGCCGTCATGTGCACACCGTTGTTGGTGTTCGCTTCGGTGATCTTATAGGAAGCACCAGCATCCTGCGCCTGAGCAGCAATTTTCGCTTCTGCGCTGTCCAGTGTTGAGCCGGTCGCCGTCACAGTTTGTGCAAAAGCCGCAGCAGGCAGAATAGTCAGGGCGATTAAAGCAGCAAAAGTTTTGATAGTTTTCATGGTCAATTCCTCGGTCTTTTTCGTTTAGATAAGGCTACATGCCTTGTGTGAAAGCATAATAGGAGGAATATCGCACAAGAAAAAGCAGAGGGTTTTGCTCATATCATTCAATAAAACTGAAAATGAAAAGCACGTTTAGCGCTGTTTAAACACGAAAGGTTAAATGACTACACCTTGCATAGCAGGCAGTATTAATGACTACCTGTGCGCCTGACGACTTTCGCCCAGCGCTATGCTGTTATGTCACAAGACGGCAAAGACAGGCGTTACGCCGTGATGCTCTGAGACGAGTCAGGCCGTGATGGGATGTTGGCTGAGGGTACGCAATTGGGCAGCAGAAGAGACGACTAGGACGGGAAAGCCTCTTAGCGATCATGCCGTACCAGACGGCATGATCACGGTTCGCACCCTGCGCGCGCGAAGAGCGTGATCACGCCGAATGGCACAACACCATCCGGTGGCAGGCCGGTCAAAACTTAGCGGAACACGCTGATCGCTTCCACCAGACGGTTAGCCTGATGGGTCATACGGCCCGACGCTTCTGCGCTTTCCTGAACGCGGGCGGCGTTTTGATGGGTAATATCGTCCAGATCTTCTACCGCCGTGCTGACTTCACTGAGCGCGGTCGCCTGTTCCGCCGTGGCCGCGCTGATTTGGGCAACGAGCGAAGTGACGTTCTGCACCTGCTGCACAATATCCTGCATGGTATGTCCCGCAGCACCGGCGTGCTCGTTGCCTGAACTGACCCGGCTGGCGCTGGTTTCCACCAGTGCTTTAATCTCGCTGGCGGCTTTTGCGCTGCGCTGTGCAAGGCTGCGTACTTCGCCAGCCACAACGGCGAAGCCTTTACCCTGCTCACCTGCGCGTGCCGCCTCAACGGCGGCGTTCAGCGCCAGAATATTGGTCTGGAACGCGATGCTGTCGATTACGCTGGTGATGCTGGCAATGCGTTCTGAGCTGTCGGCGATATCCGCCATCATGCTCATCATCTCTTTCATCACCTCGCCACCTTTGCTTGCCGCATCGCTGGTATTGACGGAGAGCGAACTCACCTCCTGGGCCGTTTGCGTATTACTCTTCACGGTGGCGGTCATTTCGTTCATGGTCGCGGCCGTTTGCTGCACGTTCGCTGCGGCCTGTTCGGTCCGGCGGCTCAGTTCATTGTTACTGCGGGCAATGGCGTCACTGGCGCTCAGCACGTTAATCGCCTGGCCACTCACATCGTCCACCAGCCAGCGGAACATCAGCCCTAGCTGTCCAATGGCGCGCAACGTCAGCCCCACCTCGTCAATGCGGTCCATCTGCTCCACCTGGTGACTGGCCCCGGTGGCCACGCGCAGTGCCTGTTTGCACATGCGCTCAACAGGACGGGAAATTTGCTGCTCCAGCCACAGGCTGGCAAGCAGCAACAGAACGGCCATGCCGCCCGCAAATCCGCTCAACGCCAGCGGTGCCATTCCCAGCGCCCAGACGCCTGCGACGGACAGCGGCAGTAAAGCCAGCAGCGCCGTACGGATGCGCCAGCGCAGTGGCAGCGTTTTTAAGATCGAGCCGAGGCGGCGCCAGCCGCTGCGGACAATTAATCCTTTGTGAAAACGGCGGCCTTGCGCGCGACCTTCACGAAAATCACGGTAGATTGCTTCACTGGCTTTCACGTCCTGTGCGGATGGCTTCGTCCGCACCGACATATAACCCTGCACCTGACCATTACGCACCACCGGAATCGCGTTCGCCCGCACCCAGTAGTGATCCCCGTTTTTGCGGCGGTTTTTCACCAGCGCTGTCCAGGGTTCGCCCTGTTTTAACGTCGCCCACATATCGGCAAAAGCTTCGGGTGGCATATCCGGGTGACGCACCATATTGTGCGGCTGCCCTTTGACCTCATCAGATGAAAAGCCACTGGCTTCAACGAATGCATCATTGGCATAGGTGATATAGCTGTTGAGATCGGTCGTTGTCATCAGTGTGGCATGATCGTCATACACATATTCACGCTGAGAAACAGGTTGGTTGTTGCGCATAGGAGTCCTTGATAGTACCAGTCAGACTTGCACCAGAAGCATGGATGAAAGCACGTGAAAGGTAAGCTTTACCTTTTTTTATGTTTTCGGCAGTGGCGCATTTACACTTTAGTGCTACGCGTTAATTTATTGCATTAAAAAAGCCGCTCAGTAGCGGCTTCGTTTACTCACGGGGATTTTTAACCCATTACATTTTAACGATTTACTTTAACGCAACTGATTAGCGCGCAGCACCATCCCACCCGCGCCCGGCGCGTGACATCCGCAGTGAGACTAACGTCTTACCGTACCGCTTGACGGGTTAATAGCGCATTCCTTATGGATTCAGCTTAAATCGACATCCCGTAAGCCAAACCACCACGTCAGTACAAAGCCACTGACCCAGGCCACGATCAAACCGCCCAGGTACACGGCCATGCCAGCAAAAATGCCCTGATGCGAGGTCATTAACGGAAGCGTGACCAGACCCGAAGGACCAAACACCGTATTCATGCCGACCGGCAGCCCCAGCCAGGCCACCAGACCGATAAAAAATCCGCCCACTGCCCCGCCGCCGCAGGCCGTAATAAAGGGTCTGAGCCGCGGTAGCGTGACGCCATAAATCAGCGGTTCACCCACGCCCAGCAAGCCGGGCACGATGGCGCCTTTTATCTGGGTGCGCAACAACGCGCCTTTTTCCGCTTTACACCAGAGCGCCAGTGCGGCCCCCACCTGACCGGCACCGGCCATAGCCAGAACAGGGAACAGTGAATTAAATCCCTGGGTTTCCATCAGCGCAAAATAGACCGGAGTAAACCCCTGATGAATGCCAAACATCACGGCGATCAAAAACAGCCCAGCCAGCAGGGCGCAGCCGAAGGGGTTGTTATTGAGGTGGATAAACAACCACGACATTCCCTTAAACAGCTCGCCGCCGAGCGGCATGATGAGCAGATAAGTCAGCGCGCCCGTGATTAATAAGGTTAACAGGGCGGTAAGAATCATATCCAGGTTATCCGGGATGACCTTGCGCAACTGCCTTTCCAGCCAGCCACCAAACATCGCGGCCAGCAGCACACCGATAATGTTGCCACGCGGATCGATAGCCAGACCAAAAAAGCTGTCCATGCCGCTGTAATAGCCGACCTTCGCATCGGGCACATAGCCCAGAAGAAACAGCGAGGCGATAATGGCCCCGTTTACGCCGGTGCCACCAAAGGCTTTTTGCGCGTTATAGCCAATCAGGATGCTGAGAAAGGTGAATAACCCTTTACTGAACACTTTCATATAGGCCACGGTCTGCAGTAAGCCTGCAGGATGTGCGCCCGGCATGCTGAGGTGCAGGCTTTGCTCAATCAGTGTGGCGAATCCCAGCAGTAAACCTGCGGCGATAAAGCCGGGGATGAGCGGTGTGAAAAGGGTGGCGAAACGTGCCAGAAACTGATGCACTGCGCGGGTCTGTCTGGCCTTTATCTGCTGTTTTTGTTGCGCAGCCACCTGTTGCAGATTCGGTGCCCCCTGTGAAAGCAGCAAATGCATCCGTTCCGCCGCCGTTTGCGCCTTGCCGGGACCGAGCACGATCTGCAGTTGATCGTCACCCTTGATGACACCCAGCACGCCAGGCAAACCTTTCAGCCGGGCGATGTCAGCCTGATTCTGCTTCAGCGTCAGGCGTAAACGGGTCATACAATGGCCGCAAACGGCAATATTGTCTGCGCCGCCTGCTGCCTGCACGATAGCGTGCAGAAGTGCATCGGTCACGTCCGCCATCAGCGTGCTCCCGCAGCCTGTAGCGCCCGACGAATAAAGCCCTGATGTTGGGTCAGCAACGTTTTTGCCTTATCAGCACTCAGTTCCGCCAGCACCATGAGAATGGCGGTTTTGCAGTGCCCGCCGCAGGCCGCCAGGGCGGCACTGGCGCAGGCTTCGTCACAATCAGTAGCCTGCATCACAATATTGACCTGGCGCTGTACCAGCTTCTGGTTCGTGGCTTCAACGTCCACCATCAGATTGCCGAAGACTTTGCCTGTACGAATCATCGCGCCGGTCGTCAGCATATTCAGGACCAGCTTCTGTGCGGTCCCCGCCTTCATGCGTGATGACCCCGTCACCACTTCAGGCCCGACCACGGGCGTCAGGGCAATATCGGCGACGTCAGCCATTTTGCTGTGCGGATTACAGGTCAGCGCAACCGTCATCGCCCCACATTGCCGGGCGTAATCGAGCGCGCCCAGAACATAAGGCGTGCGTCCACTGGCAGCGATGCCCACCAGCACGTCCTGCTGGCTGAAGTGGATGTCTTTCAGATCCTGCGCGCCTTGCGCCACATTATCTTCAGCGTTTTCCACCGCCTGCAAAATGGCCTGATGGCCCCCGGCAATCAGGCCAGTTACCTGCTCACGCGGTGTGCCAAAAGTTGGTGGGCATTCACTTGCATCCAGGATCCCCAGGCGGCCGGAGGTGCCCGCGCCCACGTATATCAGTCGCCCACCGGCCTGAAAGGCGGCGCAGATAATATCCACAGCGCGGGTGATAGCCGGCACAATAGCCTCAACGGCCAGCGCAACTTTTTTATCTTCATCATTAATGACGCGAAGCATCGCTTCCGTGCTCATTTCGTCAATATTCAGGCTGGCCGGATTGCGCCCTTCCGTGACCATCTGACTGAGATCAATTTTCACGCTTGTTCTCCACAGGAATAATTTATTCTGGATATTTTTAACACAGCGAATGAAAAATTCATCCTTTCCAGCTGCTTTTTTGTGGCGCCGTGAGCGGTGCAGCCAGACAGAATAAAAAAAAGGCCCAACCATCGTTGAGCCTTTGATTTGCTAATCCGCATTAAGGCGCGGTTTGCGTCCGTAACTGCAATTCATACGCTTTCGCCTGCTCTGCATCGAACTGGTTTTCCCAGCGGGCAATCACCAGCACCGCCAGGGCGTTACCCACGACATTCAGCGCGGTACGGGCCATATCCATGATGCGGTCAACGCCAGCAATAAACGCCAGTCCTTCCAGCGGAATACCGACGCTGCCAAGCGTCGCCAGCAGGACGACAAACGAAACGCCTGGCACGCCTGCAATCCCTTTAGAGGTCACCATCAGCGTCAGCACCAGGATGATTTCATCAGTCAGTGACAGGTCGATACCGTACAGCTGCGCGATGAAAATCGCGGCGATACTTTGGTATAACGTTGAACCATCCAGGTTAAACGAGTAGCCGGTGGGCACGACGAAGCTGGTGATGGCTTTTGGTGCACCGTAAGCTTCCATCTTCTCCATGATGCGTGGCAGCACGGTTTCAGAACTGGAGGTCGAGTAGGACAGGATCAGCTCGTCTTTTAAAATGCGCATCAGCGTAGTAATGCGCAGTTTGCAGAAGCGTGCTACCGCCCCCAGCACCACAAACGCAAAGAACAGGATAGCGACATAGACCAGCAACACCAGCTTCGCGAGTGGCCACAGCGAGGCAAAACCAAAGTTAGCAATCGTCACGGCGATCAAAGCAAACACGCCTACTGGCGCGTAGCGCATGATCATATGCGTCACTTTAAACATGGTTTCAGACACGCCGCGGAACAGGTTGACCAGCGGATCGCGCTGTTCGGAGGGCAGGGCCGACAGCCCCAGACCAAACAGGACTGAGAAGAAAATAATCGGCAGCATTTCACCCTTCGCCATCGCGGCAAAGATGTTCTGCGGGATCAAAGAAAGGATGGTCGCAACCAGACTGTGCGTCCCTTCCTGTACCTGCGCCGTCGTGGCTTCATATTTAGAGATGTCCACCGTTGCCAGCGTAGACATATCAATGCCAGTGCCGGGCTTAAACACATTTGCCAGGGTAATCCCGACCACAATGGCAACGGTGGTAATCACTTCAAAGTACACAATGGTTTTGAGACCAATACGACCCAGCTTTTTCGCATCACCAACACCGGCTATACCGACAATCAGGGATGAAATCACGATAGGCACGACAATCATCTTTATCAGGTGAATAAAGATATCGCCCGCCGGGCTGAGAATATTATTGACTAACCATTCACGATCATCTGGCTGATTATGCAATACGGCACCCACGATGATGCCGAGCACCAGTGCTATCAGAATCTGCCACGCAAGGCTGATTTTAAAACCTTTCATAACGCGTAATTTCCTCAGTCAAAACCCGTTTCTCTCTACTGCGAAGGTGCAGAAGACAATACACACAGGGAAGTGAGCAAAAAGCCCGGTAAAGTAGAGGGTGTTTTAGACAGCGTCCCGCATTGCGATGCGATGATTTCTAAACCCATTTCAGACGCGGTCTGAGTTGATACCTGATTATCAGGGGCGAGATAAGTACCATTTTCGCTGCAGTAAATGCAACCCTTGGTGGCTTCGATTAAAACTTAACCATCTCTTAAGCATAAAATGCTGATGCGGCTATTTATTCCTAACCTGCTGTTATGAAAAGTAAACTTTCGATAAGTTTTCGCATAGCTATTCAGATTGTGGGCAAACACTACGCGGTTCGTTCGCTGCTTTTTTAAACAGCGCAAGACACAAAATGTTGCAATCTAAATCCCTATCCTTTGCATGGCGTTAGCGCGTTTTTCATTCTTTTGCGACGTTTTTATGTCAACAAGGTTAACGCGTGATCTATGGCGCAAAAAAGAAACAAATCTTGTTGCTCTGCTTCACTTAACTATTGATTGACATATGATTAACATCTTCAAGGAGAATCGCCATGAGCCAAAATCATAACTATCCTGTTCCAGAAAATATCGCAGCAACCGCGCTGATTACGGCCGAACAGTATCAGGCGATGTACCAGCAGTCTGTTACCGATCCAGAAACCTTCTGGGGGGAACAAGGTAAAATCCTCGACTGGATAAAACCTTACAGCAAAGTCAAAAACACCTCATTTGCGCCAGGCAATATTTCAATTCGTTGGTATGAAGACGGCACGCTCAATCTGGCCGCAAACTGCCTGGATCGCCATCTGGCTACCCGGGGCGATCATCCCGCCATTATCTGGGAAGGCGACGATGCCAGTGAAAGCAAAACCCTGACCTTCCGTCAGCTGCATGCTGATGTATGCCGCTTTGCCAATGTGCTGGAACTGCTTGGCGTCAAAAAAGGCGACGTCGTGGCGATTTATATGCCCATGGTGCCCGAGGCCGCCGTCGCGATGCTGGCCTGTGCTCGCATCGGGGCGGTGCACTCCGTCATTTTCGGCGGCTTCTCACCGGAAGCCGTCGCGGGCCGGGTGATCGACTCCAGCGCATCATTGATTGTGACAGCCGACGAAGGCGTACGTGCGGGCCGCACGATTCCACTGAAGAAAAATGTGGATGATGCATTAAAAAATCCCAATGTGAACAGCGTGAAAAACGTGGTGGTCTTTCAACGAACCGGCAAAGATGTCGGCTGGGTTGAAGGACGCGATCGGCACTGGCATGAGCTGATGCAGAACGCCAGCACCAACCACTCTGCCGCCGAAATGCAGGCCGAAGATCCACTGTTTATTCTCTACACCTCCGGTTCAACCGGTAAGCCTAAAGGCGTACTGCATACCACGGGGGGCTATCTGGTTTACGCCGCCACGACCTTTAAATTTGTCTTTGATTATCATCAGGATGACGTTTACTGGTGTACGGCGGACGTGGGCTGGGTCACCGGCCACAGCTATCTGCTCTATGGTCCCCTGGCCTGTGGGGCCACGACGCTGATGTTTGAAGGCGTGCCAAACTGGCCGACGCCAGCCCGCATGGGCCAGGTGATTGATAAGCACAAGGTGACCCTGTTGTATACCGCGCCTACCGCTATCCGCGCGCTGATGGCGGAAGGGGATAAAGCGATTGAGGGCACCGACCGTAGCAGCCT
Organism: Pantoea sp. BS_8; assembly: GCF_041954965.1. Taxonomy (NCBI): domain Bacteria; kingdom Pseudomonadati; phylum Pseudomonadota; class Gammaproteobacteria; order Enterobacterales; family Erwiniaceae; genus Pantoea; species Pantoea sp. BS_8. Next base: position 70,385 of record NZ_JAVAXU010000009.1, on the reverse strand, counting down.
GCGTATCATGGGTTCAGTGGGCGAGCCCATTAACCCGGAAGCCTGGGAGTGGTATCACAAAAAAATCGGCAACAGCCGGTGTCCGATTGTCGATACCTGGTGGCAGACAGAGACCGGCGGTTTCATGATTACGCCGTTGCCGGGTGCCACCGTGCTGAAACCCGGCTCGGCGACCACGCCGTTCTTCGGTGTCCAGCCTGCCCTGGTGGATAACGAAGGCAATCCTCAGGACGGCGCCTGTGAAGGTAATCTGGTGATCACGGATTCCTGGCCAGGTCAGGCGCGCACGCTGTTTGGCGATCATGAACGTTTCGAGCAGACCTACTTCTCGACGTTTAAAAATGCCTATTTCAGCGGCGATGGCGCGCGACGTGATGAGGACGGCTACTACTGGATTACCGGCCGTGTGGATGACGTACTGAACGTGTCAGGGCACCGCCTGGGCACTGCCGAGATCGAATCCGCGCTGGTGTCGCATCCGAAAATTGCCGAAGCGGCCGTAGTAGGTATTCCGCACAGCATTAAGGGCCAGGCTATTTATGCCTATATCACCCTGAATCACGGGGAAGAGCCCTCACCGGAGCTTTATACCGAGGTCCGTAACTGGGTGCGTAAAGAGATTGGCCCGATTGCCACGCCTGATGTACTGCACTGGACGGATTCGCTGCCAAAAACCCGTTCCGGCAAAATCATGCGCCGTATTCTGCGCAAGATTGCCGCAGGCGATACCAGTAATTTAGGCGATACCTCCACGCTGGCCGATCCTGGCGTCGTTGAGAAACTGCTTGAAGAGAAACAATCCATCACCCTGCCGTAATACCACGCCGGCGGAAAGCATCAGGCTTTCCGCCACCGCTTCCCTACGTAGTGTGTTTCTGTAGTCACAAAAAATATAACGCATTCACGCCGTTGCGTGAGGTCCACGCCTGCAAGCTTCTGGAGATAATGTGATGAACGATGCCCTGCCCGAACAGGAAAGAATCTACCAACAAATTGAAAAAAATCCGCGCTTTCAGGAGTTGGTCCATAAGCGCCAGTCCTTTGCCCTGCTGCTGTCGCTAATCATGCTGGTGCTCTATGTCGGCTTTATTCTGCTGATTGCGTTTGCTCCCGGCTGGTTAGGTACGCCGCTGCATGCCGGTACCAACGTGACGCGCGGTATTCCGATTGGCGTGGGCCTGATCGTTATCTCCTTTTTACTGACCGGCGTGTATGTCTGGCGCGCCAATGGCGAGTTTGATCGCCTGACAAAAGCTATCCTCAGCGAGGTAAAACCATGATGCGTCTTATGCTGTGGATGCTGGCCGCCCTCCTGCCCTTTTCCGCCCTGGCCGCCGATGCGATTACCGGGGCGGTGCAGAAGCAGGCCGTTAATTATCAGGCCATTGTGATGTTTGTCATTTTTGTCGGTGCGACGCTGAGTATTACTTACTGGGCGTCAAAGCGAACCCGCTCGCGTAGCGATTATTATACGGCGGGCGGCAATATTACCGGCTTCCAGAATGGGCTGGCGATGGCCGGTGACTTTATGTCTGCCGCCTCCTTTCTGGGGATTTCTGCGCTGGTTTATACCTCGGGTTATGACGGCTTAATCTATTCGCTCGGTTTTCTGGTCGGCTGGCCGATGATCCTGTTCCTGATTGCTGAACGTCTGCGTAACCTGGGCCGATATACCTTTGCCGATGTTGCCTCTTACCGCCTCAAACAAAAGCCCATTCGCACCCTGTCCGCCTGCGGCTCACTGGTGGTGGTTGCGCTTTACCTGATTGCGCAGATGGTCGGTGCCGGTAAGCTGATTCAGTTACTGTTTGGTCTGAACTATCATATCGCCGTCATTCTGGTGGGCATTTTGATGGTGCTGTACGTGCTGTTTGGCGGGATGCTGGCGACGACCTGGGTCCAGATCATCAAAGCCGTTCTGCTGCTGTTCGGTGCCTCATTTATGGCGATTATGGTGATGAAAAGTAGCGGCTTCAGCTTTAATACGTTGTTCACTGAGGCGATGGCAGTGCATCCGAAAGGGGCGGCCATTATGCAGCCTGGCGGGCTGGTTAAAGACCCGATCTCTGCCCTGTCGCTGGGGCTGGGGCTGATGTTTGGAACGGCGGGCTTACCGCATATCCTGATGCGTTTCTTTACCGTCGCCGATGCGAAAGAGGCGCGTAAAAGCGTTTTCTGGGCCACCGGCTTTATGGGTTACTTCTATTTCCTGACCTTTATCATCGGATTCGGTGCCATTTTACTGGTCGGAGCTAACCCGGCCTTTAAAGATGCTTCGGGTGCGCTGATTGGCGGCACCAATATGGCGGCAGTGCATCTGGCTAACGCCGTGGGCGGCAGTACCTTCCTGGGCTTTATTTCCGCCGTCGCTTTCGCCACGATTCTGGCGGTGGTGGCGGGCCTGACCCTGGCTGGCGCGTCGGCGGTGTCGCATGATTTGTACGCCAGCGTTTACCGTAAAGGCCAGGCCAGCGAGCGCGACGAACTGCGGGTATCGAAAATTACGGTGCTGGTGCTGGGCGCAGTAGCCATCGCGCTGGGCATTCTGTTTGAGAAGCAGAACATCGCGTTTATGGTGGGGCTGGCCTTCTCGATCGCGGCCAGCTGTAACTTCCCGATTATCCTGCTGTCCATGTACTGGTCAAAGCTCACCACACGAGGTGCGATGGTGGGAGGCTGGCTGGGGCTGATCACGGCAGTGGTGCTGATGATCCTGGGACCCACGGTCTGGGTACAGGTGCTGGGACACGCTTCCCCCATTTACCCTTATGAATATCCGGCGCTGTTCTCCATTGCCATCGCCTTTATTGGCACCTGGCTGTTTTCCATTACCGACCATTCACCGCAGGGTGCTGAAGAACGCTCCCGTTTCCGGGCACAGTTTATTCGTTCCCAGACGGGTTCAGGTATTGAGCAGGGTAAAGCACACTAATCTGTAGTGCCTGCAATAAAAAAAGGGCAGCCACCGCCAGGTCGCTGCCCTTTTTCTCAGACCGCTGTCAGAAACGCAGTGACGCGCCGACGTACGGGCCGTCGACCAGTACGTTATCTTTACGGCCACCTTTGTTATTCAGCTCGATATACTGATAACCGACGCGCAGGTTAAGCAGAGAAACAGGCGTGAAGCTCACACCACCGCTTGCCTCCTGATAGCTGTCCAGGTGGTCAGTCAGGCCTTCTGGTGCGTAATAGTACTGACCGAATAAGCCCCACATGCTGTTGATGTTGTACTGCGCGCTGCCACCCAGCGCCACCGCAAATCCGTCTTTCCCGTCTTCAGGATGGGTAAAAATCGCCTTTGCGGTTGGTGCCAGGCGCAAATCGCCAACATCAACGTTGTAACCCAGTCCTGCACCGTAGGTGCTTCCGTCATGATCGCTACGTAACCAGTTGCCATTCAGGAACAGGCCCGGTGACGTGGTGCCCAGTCCGAGATTGAGATTCGTACTGTGCTCGCCCACATCCACGCTGCCTTCGATAGCCTGCGCAGCGCCGCTCAGCAACATAACGCTCAGCGCGCTTCCTGTGACAAGTTGTTTAAACATGATTCTACTCCATGAGGGGTCCAATAATTCCGCCTCAAGGGTAGCAGTCTGAAACGAGGTGACAACTTTATTTGGAAAGCTTTACGTAAAAAGTGATGTCATTCATGACAATCATGTCTGTCAGCTGGCCAGTGACGGCGGGCACCGTTGTGCCGTCTGCCGCCTTACTGTGCCCACATAATGTGCCCGATTAACGGTGCCAGAATCACCGTAACCACGCCGGATAACATCATCACCAGGCTGGACACGACGCCTTCCTGTTGGCCCAGCTGGTAAGCCCGCGCGGTGCCCGCACCGTGGGAGGCGGCCCCAAATCCAGCCCCTTTCGCCACGCTTTGCTGGATAGCAATGCGTAAAAACAGGACGTCGCCGACCGCCATGCCAAATACGCCAGTAATGACCACAAACAGCGCCACCAGATCGGGCTGTGCGCCCATGGGTTTGGCGGCCGCCAGGGCAAAAGGCGTGGTAATGGAGCGCACCGCCAGGCTGCGTTGCAGGCTTTCGGGCAAACTCAGCAAACGCGCCAGCCACACCGAGCTGCACACCGATACCGTGGTGGCGGTCAGCACACCGGCGCTGAGCGATAACCAGTGGCGTTTTATCACGTCCATGTTTTCGTACACGGGCACTGCAAAGGCCAGCGTGGCGGGCCCCAACAGCCACAGCAACCAGTGACTTTCGGCAATGTAGTTTTGCCAGCTGATATGGGTGACCAGCAACAGCAGCACCAGAATCATGGGCGTCATGATCAACGGCATCAGCAGCAGCGTTGGCCAGCGTCGATACAGCCGTTTATTCACGTAGTAGATCACTAACGTGGCGGCCGCGCACAGGAGGCTGATCGGCAAATCAGGCATCGTTGTTCTTCTTACGCGCCGCGCGCGCCACTTCAAACCGATAAAGCCGGTCCACAACCAGCGCCGTTGCCGCCAGCACCAGCGTGGTACTGACCGCAATCACCAGAAAAATTCGCCAGCCGTCCACCTGCAGCAGGTCCGCGTAGTTGATGACCGCAACCACCGCCGGGATAAAAAACAGTAGCATCTCTGCCAGCAACCAGCTTGCCCCGGCCTTTACCCAGCGCAGGGGTAAAATACGCAGCGCGATAAGCAACAACAGCAGGAGCATGCCTACCACGTTGGCTGGCAGCGGCAAGTGCAGCCAGTTCACCAACTGTTCGCTGGCGATAAACAGCGAGATGTAGAGCGCCAGTTGTACCGGCACGCTCAGCCGGTTTATGTGGCTGACGTTCAGGCGACCCAAGGCCAGTGCCATTTGTCTTTCCCCTCTGGAATGAATGCGTCCAGTATAGATTTGCTGCATGGGGTGAAAGAAATGAATTAAAATTATCCAAATCATGCCAAAAGGGAATAGTTATGGACGTTCGCGCCCTGCGTTACTTTACCGAGGTCGTCCGCCAACAAAGCTTTACCCGGGCTGCACAGGCGTTGTTCGTGACGCAGCCGACAATCAGCAAAATGGTGCGCCAGTTAGAAGAGGAACTGGGCTGTGCCTTACTTCTGCGTGATGGTCGCCGCCTGCATCTGACGGACAGCGGTCAGGCGGTCTACCAACGCGGTCTGGCGATTCTGCAAGAGTTTCATCAGCTTGAGGCAGAGATAGGCGATATTAACGATCTGAAAACCGGCCAGTTGCGCCTCGGTATTCCCCCAATGGTGGGCATGCAGATTGCCGGTTCCGTCTCCGCGTTTCGCCGCCGCTATCCGGGCGTGGAACTCAACATTGCTGAATTTGGCGGGCTGACGGTGCAGGAAGCCGTGCTGGCCGGAACACTGGATATCGCCCTGACGGCGCTCCCGGTCGATCCCGAACTGCCCCTCGCCACCTTATCCCTTATGCGCCATCCGCTCTGTGTGTTGCTGCCGCGTAAGGCGCCCTGGCTACGTCGCACCCGGCTTTCACTCTCTGAGCTGGCGGCGCATCCGCTGCTTATCTTTAACGAAGAATTTTCACTGAACCGGCAGTTGATGCAGGCGTTTCAGCGTCAGGGAATAACGCCCACGATTGCCGTCCGAAGCGGGCAGTGGGATTTTCTGGCCGCCATGGTTCAGGCAGAGATGGGCCTGGCCATTCTGCCTGAACCCATTTGTCAGCGTTTAGATAAGCAGTCGTTACTGTGGCTGCCGCTGGCGTCTGAACTTCAGTGGCATCTGGGGCTGATTTGGCGGGAAGGAAGTTATCTGTCGCGCAGTGCGCAGGCCTGGATCGCCTGTTGCCGGGCCCACTGGCCCGATGATGCACCCCGCCTGTCTGTCTGATGCCCCGCCTGCTCACCGCCGCACGGCGAAGCAGGCTGGGCCCGAAAGCGGCGGCGAGTTACGCCTCTTTCTCGATCAACAGCGCTTCCAGCAGATCCAGATCGTGCAGCAATTTTTGCATGGTCTCGTTCGAAATCGCCTTGGTGGCACGCAGGTGATAGACCTCCGCACGCTCGGCACGGAGCGCGGTCAGACGGAAACGGCGCTCCAGATTTTCGGCAAACAGGGCATGTTCAAGGTCATTTTTGCCCTCGGCGCGACGGCGCAGATTCCCGGTCACGCGCAGGCTTACCTCTTTTAGCAGCTCTGGATCGATGTTTTCATCGGTTTCTTTTTCGAGCCTGGCTTCCATTTTTTGCAGACTCTCAATCGCCGCCCCCGCCATTACCGCCTTCGCATGCTGTATTTCATGGCGATGCGCATTTTTATCCAGTGTTTCGACGCCGCGCAGCAGGACGGGCAGGATAATGACGCCGACCAGCAGGGAGAACAGAATCACCCCGGTCGCGATAAACACCAGTTCGTAACGGGCCGGGAAAGGATTGCCGTTGCTCAGAAATAGCGGGATCGACAGCACACCGGCCAGCGTAATCGCACCGCGCACGCCCGCAAAGGAGGCGATTAACAGTTCACGCAGTGAGTACGAGGAGAACACTAACGGCTTGTTTTTCAGCAACCGTTTACTGAAGCGCTGCATAATCCACAACCAGCCGAAGCGCACCACCATTAACGCCGCATAGACCAGCACGATATCGGCAAAAATCATCCAGATATCCACATTGGGATCCGCATTGGCCTCGGCGATGGATTTTTGCAGGATAGAGGGCAGTTGCAGACCCAGCATCAGGAACACCATACCGTTAAACACAAATTCCAGCATATGCCAGACGCTGTTGGCGCGCAGGCGCATCGTCAGCGGTGCCTGACGAATAATGCCAGAGCGCGTAATCGTCATCCCGGCCGCGACGGCGGCTAAGATCCCGGATACGCCGAGGTGCTCAGCAATCAGATAAGAGGCGAAAGGAAGCAGTAACAGCAAAACAATTTGTGTGGCTGCGTCATCACTGCCGCTCCAGCGGTTCAGCACACGTAGCGACTTCCCGTAAAGCCAGCAGACCGCAACCCCAGCCACCAGGCCGCCCAGCGCCACCTTGAGGAACTCTACGCTGGCACCGCCCCAGCTAAATACCATGGTGCCCATCGCGACCGCGACGGCGAACTTCAGTGAAACCAGGCCAGAGGCATCGTTCATCAAGGCTTCGCCCTGCAGAATCGCCATGATTTTCTTAGGAATGCGGCCTTCACCGACGATACCAGAAAGGGCCACGGCATCGGTGGGTGAGAGCACGGCGGCCAGCGCAAACGCAGGGATAAGCGGAATGCCCGGCACGGTCCAGTAAATCAGGTAGCCGATACCGACGACGGTGATCAACACCAGTACCAGCGCCAGGCCAAGGATTTCCCGGCCATAGTGCAGAAACTCGCTGACCGGTGTTTTCCAGCCGTCGGCAAAGAGCAGCGGCGGAATAAACAGGACGAGGAATAATTCCGGGTCAAAATCCACATGCAGACCAAACGTGGGCCAGGCCAGCAGCGCACCAACGGCAATTTGCACCAGCGGCAGCGGGATTTGAAAAGGCAAGATACGCGCGGCGACCCCAGAGAGCGACACCACCAGCGTCATGATCAAAATAGTAAAAAAGATTTCCATGCTTTCCTTAGGCGGGTTGTTATCTTTGAATCAACGTGAAGATAAAGTGTAAAACAAACTGGCAAGCGCGGAAAAAGCTACGTGTGCTTCGGTGAGGAAAAAGCGGAAAATTCCGGACGCACGGCTGCACGTCCGGTCAGACAGTCAGATCGCCCAGCCTCCGGCATAAAAAACCACCAGCGCAACGGCAATCACGACCGTGCCAATATTTAACTTACGCCATTCACCGGCAAACAGTCGGCCAACTACCAGGGTGGCAAAACCGATCATGATGCCGGTAACAATGTTACAGGTCAGGACAATAATGACTGCGGTGAGCAGGCCCGACATCGCATCGACAAAGTCGGCGAAGTCGATTTTAGCGACGTTGCTCAGCATCAGCAGGCCGACATACATCAGGGCGGGTGCCGTCGCATAAGTTGGTACCAGATAAGCCAGCGGAGACATAAACAGAATCACCAGAAACAGCAGACCCACGACGATTGCCGTCAGGCCGGTTTTACCGCCTGCCGCCGTACCGGCCGCCGATTCAATATATACCGCGGCAGGCGACGCGCCCACCAGTCCGGCAAACAGGCTGCTCAGCGAATCCGTGGTCAGTGCCCGTCCGCCGTTAATAATCTGCCCGTCTTTATCGAGTAAATTGGCCTGCCCGGCCACGGCGCGAATCGTGCCGGTCGCATCAAATACCGCCGTCATTACTAACGCCAGTACGGTGGGCAAGACGGCAGGCTGCAACGCGCCCATAATGTCGAGGCTGAAAAACAGCGATGTCCCCTGCGCATCACGCAGGCTCGGCAGCGCAAACAGCCCTTGCCAGCGGACGGCGGGATCGAAGGCCAGGCCGAGAGCAGAGATCACGATGACCGTCAGCAAAATACCGCCAGGCACCCGGCGCTTCTCCAGACCAAAAATCGCCGCCAGCCCCAGCAAAGACATGAGGACGGGGAAGGAGGTAAAGTGCCCCAACGCCACCGGTAAACCTGAGCCAGGGTTTCTGACCACCAGCCCCACGTTGTCAGCGGCAATCAGCAGTAAAAACAGGCCAATCCCGATGCCCGTACCGTGTGCGACGCCCATGGGCAAATTACGTAAGATCCAGGCCCGAATTCCGGTGGTGGAAATCAGCGTAAACAGCAGCCCCATGAGGAACACAGCGCCAAGCGCGACCGGCACGCTGATGTGCTGACCCAGTACAAGACTGAACGCTGTAAAGGCCGTCAACGAGATTGCACAGCCAATCGCCATGGGTAAATTGGCCCACAGCCCTATCAGGATTGACCCGAAGCTTGCCACCAGGCAGGTGGCAACAAACACCGCCGTAGGAGAGAACCCCGCTTTACCCAGCATACCGGGGACCACGATCACCGAATAGACCATGGCAAGAAAGGTCGTCAGCCCGGCCAGGATTTCCTGTCGCACGCTGCTGCCACGGGCCGAAATGGCGAACCAGGCATCCAGTCTTCCACTGGTCGGGCGTGATTCAATTGACATAGTTAAGCCTCAAAAATTTTTATTGTGTAATTCACGCGGTCACCGTTCTGCATTCCCTGAATATGTCTTTACCCACGGGCAACCGACAAAAGGCAAACGTTTACTTCGCCACGCAGAACGGGTGTAACAAGCACCACCAGACTGAAGGGGGCAGATTATCCGGTCTTTAACCGCCGCTTTTCAACCGTTCAGAGGGAATTACTGCGTATAAAGATCAGGTTAGTAACATCAGGAACGTGCTGGAAACCTGCCAGTAACATTCTTGCAGGCAGCGTGGCTGGTCGATGAAGGAGGATGTTGGTGGAAGAGAGATGACGCCGGACGGCGTCATCAGAGCGCATCGCCTCAGCCCGGCAGAGTGAGTTCACCGCCCTGCTGAATGGCCCGTTGCCATGCGGCGCGCTGCTGAACGGTGGTTAACCATTTTTGCGTGGCGGGCGCATTGTGCAAGCCGGCGCGCTGGCTCAGCGCCAGAACAGGAAAGCTCATTTGCACATCGGCGATGCTGAATCGTTGACCGGCAAACCAGGGATTGGCCGAGAGATGATCTTCAATCATTTGCCTGTGGACGTGGAGCTGTTTGTCCAGCCAGGCTTTTTGTACGCCTTTCCCCAGCGCGGCACCCACGGGACGCAGCAACCAGGGCACGGGCGCGCTGCCCAGCCGGCCAAACACCAGCTTCATGACCAGCAGCGGCATCAGGGAACCTTCAGCGTAATGTAGCCAGTAACGCGCCTGGAGGCGCGCCTCTTCGTCGGTAAGCTGTAATCGCTTCTCGCTGTCGTACTTTTCTTCGAGGTATTCCAGTATGGCCCCGGACTCCGCCACCACCCGATTGCCATCTGTGATAACCGGCGATTTGCCTAAGGGATGCACTTTTTTCAGTGCTTCCGGTGCCAGCATGGAGGCTTCACGCTGGTAACGTTTAACCTGATAAGGCACTTCCAGCTCTTCCAGCATCCACAGCACGCGGTGCGAACGAGATTGTTCCAGATGGTGAACAGTAATCATCATGATTCCCTGCGAGTGAATATGCAGACAGTATAGACGTCACTTCACCTTGTGCAGAGAACCATCCTGCTCGGGATCCAGCAGGACCGCACCTGATCCCTGCTGTCCCAGCCGATCACCGGGGTTACGGAGCGGACAGTCACGCATGGATAAACAGCCGCAGCCAATGCAGCCATCCAGGTCGTTACGCAGGCGCGTCAGGGTTTCGATGCGCTTATCCAGTTCATCCCGCCAGTGCTGCGTCAGATTGCCCCAGTCCTGCGCAGACATGCGTTTATCCGCAGGCATGTTTTCCAGACTGTCGCTGACGCTGGCGAGCGGAATGCCGATGCGCTGGGCAATTTTAATGATCGCCACACGGCGCAGGACATCACGGCTGTAGCGCCGCTGATTGCCGGGATTGCGCGTGCTGGAAATCAGCCCTTTGCTTTCATAAAAATGCAGCGCTGATACGGCCACGCCGCTTCGCCGCGCGACTTCCCCCGGTGTCAGCACCGGTTTTGGATAATTGCGATCTTTTTTCATCTGGCACTTTACCTCAAGTTAACTTGAGGAATTATACTCCTTTCCCATCAGAACAACACCCGCCCTGACGACGTCACGCCCCCTGCAGGCTGATTATCAGCCTCACAAACTGCGGCATGCACGGTGACGGGGACATTCACCAGAAGGATGAGGCCATGATACAAGAAGAGATCATTCATTCACTGACCCACTGGATTGACCAGAACCTGGATAAAAGCCTGTCAATCGATGAGGTGGCCGCGAAGTCCGGTTATTCGAAATGGCACCTGCAACGTATGTTCCGTAGCGTAACGAAACAGACGTTGGGTGGTTATATCCGCGAACGCCGGCTGACGCTGGCCGCAGAAGCGCTGCGTCAGACGCAGCGTCCGGTATTCGATATTGCGATGCAGTACGGCTACGATTCGCAGCAGACCTTCTCACGGGTCTTTCGCCGCCAGTTTTCCCAGACGCCTACGGCGTATCGTCACTATATGCGTCGCCAGGCGGTTCAGCGTCCACGCCTGCTGAGCTTTGACTGTGGGGAAACGATGAGCAGCTTTACGCAGCGTACAACGGGTGAATGTTGTCCGCTTAATTAACAGCCCGCGTGCGCCCGATCGGGCGCACGGCTTTATCCCCTCTTTTTTACCCTTCCGCTGGCTTGACACTGCGCTGACAAATCAAACAAATTCTGTACAAAAATTGAGAACCAGATGATATAATGTGACCCACATCACATTATGACGTTTGTTGCCGACGAAAGAGCCCCACCTGACAGACTTTTCCGCCGACGTGATGTTCGCAGACAGTCAGGCGTCCTTTCCGATTTTGAGGTCAAAATTGATGGCTACCCTAACCACCAGTTTTCTTGTTATGCGCTGGGAATTGCTGAGCGCTGTAATGATGTTTTTCGCCAGTACACTGAAAACCCGCCTTCGCCAGGACAGCCATCATGTCATGGCCTTTCTCTGTGGCGGCGTGGGCGTTGGTCTGTCGTGCTGGTTTGTGACCGGTTTAATGGGCATCACGCTAAGCATGGAAAACGTGCACCATTTTTTGAGCGTCTCTAAAGAAGTGTTCATTGACATGATGAGCCGTGCGCCTGCGAACTGGCCAATGCCCTGAATGACCAATAAAAAACCCCGCAAAGCGGGGTTTTTTATATTGCTGTGTAAAGTCAAATTTTCTTCAACATGACAGGAATGGCGACATCCTGTACGTCAACGTCCGGTCTCTGCGTTCCGCGACGTTCCTGAATCCACATTTCACCCATCATTTTGTCTAAGCCACGATCCAGTCCGGTTACCATGCCTGCGCCAGGCGTAAACGTCAGTTCACCAAAATAGATGTGCTGGTCGTGGATATACCAGTCGACTCGCACGTAGTCAAAGTCACTGGCCAGCGTTTTGCTCAGGGCAAGTGCCCGCTCCAGTGAGGGCATGATCGGGGAAACATCCAGGCCGGTATCGCGAATTTTATGGTAAGCCTCGGAGAGGTTATTAACGTAAAAATTCATCGAAAGCTGAGGCTGACAGCGGTTGTAGATGACCTGAAGAACATACTCAAAATTGCCATCGCGCTTATTGAACATATGAAACTTGTAATCAACCGGCGCGCTTTTACCGTCACCAATATACTGCTCAACCAGAATACGTGGCTTGATATAGCGATAGTGGATCTCACGCGCTTCGTTGGCGAAATCGGTTTTTAACCACGAATAGCAGTTATGAATGATTTGCTGCTTACGAAGCGCATCCGGTTCTTCCAGCACGATCTCTACCATGTTTGAAGCATGATTCGGTTTGATAACCGTGCCCTGCCAGCGCGTAAGATCATTCAACGTGGTGGGATCGGTGGTGTCGTGGAGCAACGGAATCAGATAGTCATTACCGATCTTTTCCGCAATATAGTCGCGCACCGAATACTTATCGGACAGGCGCGCATACAGCTGGTAATCACCATGGATAAACTTGCGATACAGCACTTTTTCGTTGAAGACCTTGGGCTCACGCAGATTCGGGAGCTTTCTGAACTTGCGGAAGTAATAAATACGATCCTGATAAGTCCAGGGCATCTTCTTAATAAAGTACTGCAAACTTCTTCTGAGCTCTTGCTTCAACCTGAGCATATTTGACCTCATTTGTAGGTTTTGTAGTTAAGTGAGGAAACCTGAATTTTTTGAATCACGCCGCGTTTAAAGAAGTAATTCATGACGGTGAGGGACAGGAGCTCAGACAGAAAAACGCTCCAGGCGGCCCCCATGATGCCGTAGCCCTGAATTAGCCACCAGGAAAGCGGGATGCTGATGAGCACCAGACAAATGATTTTCTTCAGTAAATAATCAAAGCCCCCTTCTTTCACCATAAAACGGTACGCGACGGTTCCCATTGCCGAAAAACTGGTCGCCAGGGATAACAGCGTGATGAGGTTGCCTGACTGCCTGTAGGCCGGGCCATATAACGCCACAATAATGTGCTCACCCCACAACGCGACGATAAACAACATCAACAGCGACACGGCCATCACGTAGCCATTGAGCCGGGCCGTCAGCCTGACGGCGTCGTCTCCACGCGCACGAAAAATCTCGCTGAAACAGGAGGTAATCAGCGCCACGGGAATAAAAATCCAGGACGCGGCAATCGTATTGGCAGCAGCGAATAAACCCAGCTCGCGCGCCGAGGCGATGCCGGCCAAAAACATCTGCGCGGTTTTGACCTGGACAGAAATAAAAATGCTGGAAATGGCCAATGGCAAGCCCGCATACAGCAGATAACGCAAATACAGGGTGCGTGTTTCCCGCGGGGGAAATTGCTCCTGATGCTGTTGGTAAAAGCAGTAGCGTTTAATGACATACGGCACCAGCGTTACCGTGATAACTGACAATGTCAGCCACAGCGGATTCAGGCGTAGCCAGGCAATAGTGAAACTCAACGCAAAACTCACCAGCATGCCGACGGCATTCGCCACGGTATTCAGCTTTGATGCCAGACGTGCATTGTTATAAACGCTAAACGTATCCTGCGTGACAAAAACAGAGGCAACAAATGAAGCCAGCGCAAATGCCAGGAAATTTTCCTGCATGTTGTACCAGACCCAAATTAACACTGGTGCCGAGGTAATAAGTAATAAAACCATACGCAAAGTACGTGCAATACGCATTAAGCGCAAACCTTTGGTGGCATTTTTGCTGACACGTTTAAACAAAATAGTTTCAGTGCCAAATAGGGCTATGGTTTGCACCATGGCAAATAACGATGTTGAAAACGCCATCTGCCCAAATAGGGTTGGGCCAAAGGATTTAGCCACGTAAGACGTCACGAAAATGACGCCAAAGACGGAGATAATCTTTTCAGACATCATCCAGGCGGCATTAGACATTACGCTAAATTTCATCGACTGTTCCTTAGTAATACTCAACATCTACCGCTTCGGCACGCCCATCCATGGGCGAATTAATAAGCGCTTAAATTTCAAAGCGAAATGATAATCATCAAGCCAACCCGGCTCGAAAATGAGAATCCGATTATATTTTAATGAAAGAATTCAGGAGAATTCTGATTATATCTGGCACGAATGCCGACTACTGGAAACGATTTCAAAATGAAATCATTAATGTTAACAAAAACCGTCATTCCTGAATAAAACGGATGCGGAGGCGTCAACCAGCCAAATTACAGTCATTTTTTATCTTTGGGGTGCGATGAATTTATATCAAAAAACCCATACCAGGAAGGCGCGGCATCCCGATCAGAATAAAATAAGATTTATCCCATGATGATATTTATTCTAAATATCTTAATTTAACCCACGTAATTTAACGTCCGTATTTAAACACGGCATTCCACACACTTTTACAGTACCAAAGGTTAATAAAGTAATCCTCATCCATTAATTGATAAGAAAGGTAAGAGCATTTATGAGAAAGTCACGATATAGCGAAGATCAAATCACAAATGCCATTAAAGCTTCTGAATCGGGCGTTAAGGTTAAAGAGATTTGTGAAGAGCTTGGCATCTCTGAGGCAACCTTCTATAGCTGGAAGAAGAAGTTTTCTGGGTTAGCCTCGGAAGAAGGCAGAAAAATCAAGGAGCTGGAAGAAAAGGTTCAGTTACTGACGCGCGAACTGCACGCACTTCATTCCGACAAGGAGATGCTGCAAAGCGTTCTGAAGAACTTCTTTACTACGCACGAGAAGCGTCAGGCCGTCAACTTCCTGCAGGACACATTCGATGTCGGCACCCGCCGCAGCTGCCGTTTGCTGGATATTAGCCGTAGTGTTTACCATTACCCAACGGGATCAGAAAACCGTTAATACTGAGAGCATTGCTTTTGATAGCTACCTCGCTGAGATTTGTTCTTACCAGAAGAGATGAAGAGCATTTAACAGGACATTAGGATGGCGCGCCTCGCCCAGTCCGTAATTAATGAATGGATTTGCGGTTACGCTTCCTTTTTTGCGGTAAAATTGATTTACAACAGCAAAAGTCTCTCAATCTACACCACTTTTATCCCCCCAGTCTCATTTCGGTGAGACTGGACCTTCCTTTTTTTTCATTAGCTCGTCTAAAAGAAACTGCCGCTGTTCCACTTTTTCGTTTAATCCCAGTAATCATATTTTGATTTCTCCGTACATTTCCTTAGCACCGACTGGTCCTGAGAAATGTTTTGCCGATCGTCAGATTATGCGTAATCGCATAAAAAGATAAAAATGGACCAGAATAATCTCAGATTAACAGTTTATTGATACTTAACACTTTCATCCGGTAGCGCACAATTGATAACTATTTCTGCCTGCTATTGATGTCTGCTGTTAAACAGTAAATATAAGCGAAGCGCAGTCTGATTCTGCTGAAATTAAGGCTGCCTGAAGTAAAAGGTGGTTTCTGATAAGGATTTCTCTTAGCCAAACGGTATGTTTTCCCCGTTTTTTAAACATAAAAGCTGGGTGCGGGTTAGCGCTTTACCTTCATCTGTCCGCTTTTTGAGGAATAAACGCGCTTTACTCAGCCATTTTCTGGCTATTTATTGAACAATATGTGCGATTGTCTTGCTGTTAATGGGGCGGAAGCCGCCTGTGTGGATAAATACGGCATGGCTGAGTGGCGGTTTTGAGGAAGATTTAAACCCGGCAGATTACCGAGGCGGCTTTATTTCGCCGTTTTACACCTCGGTATAATCCGAAAAAGCGTGAATATCACTCCCAGTAATTATTCATTATCCGGGACGTTCAGATGATTTCCTGTTCAGGGCGGTCACGCGGGGTTGTGGCTTGATGCGCATCGCCCAAATCACGCCAACGATCAGGCAAACAATACCGATCATTGTCAGAACAGGTGGCCAGTGTTGATACCAGATAAACGTCCATAGCAAGCCAAAGAGAATCTCAAAGACGATGAGTGGCCCCATCAATACGGTAGGCAGTCGCTGGCTGGCCGCATTCCAGCATAACGTTCCGGCCCATGAGCACAGCAGGCCAATCGTCAGCATTAATGCAATAAACACCAAAGGCCGGGGGCCGAAAGGCAGCGCAAAATCAGGCTGTTGCCACGCCAGCTGTATGCTGACCAGCGCATACATGATAAGTGCCAGCGGTAAGGTCACAATGCCCTGCGCGGTGGCCCAGGTCGCAGCCTTAAGCTGAGGATGGTTGCGTAACCAGCGCGCATTGCGCAACGGATACCAGGTCCAGCACACCACCGCCATCACCGCCAGGGCAATGCCGGTCAGATAACGCTGGCCGTTGAGCGTTGCCCCCTGGAGTTGCCATTCCGCCGCATTAACGCAAACCAGGCCTGCGCCCGTCACCAGCAGTGCCGGGATAAGCCGTCGCCATGAGAGCCGTCCTTCAAGATGGCCATAACAGAGGTTTGCAGTGACAGCGATGACGATCGGTAAGGTACCAATGATCATCGTGGAGACCGGAGCCCCAGTTCGCTGAATCGCATTGGCGAGAAACGCGTAATAGAAGAGATTGCCAACCAGCGACAGCTTTAATGCTTCCCGCCAGTGGGCGGCGCTCAGTTGGCGCAGTCGGAAACGATCGTGCCAGGCAAGCGGTAACGCAACCAGGCCAAACGCGACATAGCGCCCGGCTGACTGCAACGCGCCCGGATAATCCGGGACGATGACCGGTCCAACAAAAATCAGCCCCCACATCATGCCTGCGGCAAGGGCAAACATTATTCCTGTCAACATGGCTTTTTCCTGTCTGTCTTTTTGCTTCAGTGTGAACCAAACAGGTAAGCATGCCTTGTAGCAAATTGCGGTCAGGACGTGTGTGGCGCGATCTGCTTTTGATAGCGGCCCGGTGTAATGCCGTAACGTTGGGTAAACGCACGGGTCAGATGCGCCTGATCGGTTAAGCCTACCGCTGCCGCGACGCTGGCTATGGCCTCACCCCTGGCAAGCATCTGTTTGGTTTCATAAAGCCGGTAAGCCATTAACATTTGCTGGGGCGTGACATGGAAATGATCGCGGAAGGCGCGTAAAAAATGCCACGGTGATAACGACGCTAATGCCGCCAGCGTGTCCAGCCTGACCGGCTCCCCAAGATGGGCGCGCAGGTAGTCGCGCACGTCATCAAAACGGTGTCTGGCATCGACTTTACGCGCTGAGGCCATACGGGCCTGTGGACGGATGCGCACCAGCAGGTCTGACAGCAGGCTATAACGCGCCAGGGCCGTATCGGCCTGCCACAGCGCCGCCAGACACTGCGACACAGGCTGCGCAAGTCGCACGTCCGTTCGCAGCGCATCCCCGAACCACCAGCCACGGTCGCCACTCAGCTCATCCATACAGTCGGGCTGGATGTAGATCATTTGATAACGCCAGCCCGTTTCGCAGGCCGATTCCCCGGTGTGCAGCTCATCAGGATTCATCATGACCAGAGAATGGACAGGGGCAGTGTAGTGCGTACCGCGGTAACGGAAGCGCTGTGCCCCGGCCTCGATGGTGCCGATGCCAAAGGCTTCGTGCGTATGCGGAGCAAAGGCATAACGGGAAATATGCGCCTGGTAAAGTTCCACGCCCGGCAGTTCAGGCAACTGCCGAAACAGCGCACGATCTTTTTCACAGGGAAAAACAGCTGGAACGCCTTCCACGTTATCGCTCCTTATCTGGTTGGCAGAATGTGCAAGCATGCCGTTAAAAGGGGATGAAATGCAAAGATTGTCATCCCCGGTTGAATACATGACACTGCGTAACAGGTGTACTGACGAGGAAACATCATGCAGCGTGTTGTAATGGTAGTTGATATGCAAAATGGCGTATTTACCACGCCGCGTTTCGATCGGGCTGGCCGGGTCAGGCAGATTAACCGCCTCATCGAACAGGCTGATCTTACGCTGTTTATTCAGCATAGCGAAGGCGACATGGTGCCAGGCAGCCAGGCCTTTGCGCTGTTACCCGAGATGGCTCAACCCCGGAATGCGCACTTTATTACCAAGACAGCCTGCGACAGTTTCTGGCGGACGTCCCTGGCCTCACTGCTGAGTGAGCTGGCTATTCATGAGTTTGTTATTTGTGGGTGTGCCACTGATTACTGCGTCGACACCACCATCAAGGTCGGCGCAGGACTGGGCTATCGCATCACCGTCGCCGCTGACGCCCATACCACCGCCGACCGGACCTGTGCCAGTGCGGAACAGTTAATTGGCCAGCATAATGAAGTCTGGGCGGGCTTAAGTCTTCCGGGTAACGTACCACGCGTGATCGATACCGATACCGTGCTGGCCGGGTGGCGTTAAGCGACCACGCTTTCATCCGTGTCAGACCATCTGACTCTTTCTTCATCCTGAGTCGCATCAGCCCGGCCAGTCATGGCCGATTTTGGAGGCGCTATGTTTGAGTCGTTTGCCTGGATCAATGAGCCTGCAACGTGGCAGTACCAGAACGGTACGCTACAGGTCACCACCGATGATAAGACCGATTTCTGGCACAAGACCTGGTACGGGTTTGAGCGCTTTTCCGGCCATGTCTTTGCCACGGAGGTGGACGGCGACATGACTTTTCAGCTCAAAATCTGCGCAGACTTTACCACGCTGTACGATCAGGCCGGACTGATGCTGATACGCGACGCACAGCACTGGCTAAAAGCAGGAATTGAATATAACGATGGTGCGCCCGCCATTGGCAGCGTGCTGACGCTCGGCCATTCCGACTGGGCAACGGGGATATTTCCTGGCGATCCGCGAGCGTTCTGGCTCCGGCTGACGCGCAAAGGTGACAGCCTGAGACTGCAGTATTCGGCAGACGGACAGACGTGGCCTTTATTACGTCTGAGCTATTTTCCACCCGGTCCGCTCAGGATAGGTGCTATGTGTTGCACGCCGGAGCGTGCCGGCCTGGCAGTCACCTTCCGCGACATGCTTCTGACGCCGCCGCTGGATAAAGCACTGCATGATTTAAGTTAACGGCGGACGCGTCGTCCAGAGATGTGATGACATGTTTTTTGTCGCCCGTGCCCGATCTTGCCCGGGCTTTCAGGATACAGGCCATGTATTTCGGCCAGGTCATGCCCGCCGGGTCATCGCGCCTCCAGTGTCGGCGCTGGATAAACCACGCCAGGGTGTGCGTGAAAGGCGGGATAGTGGTGCAGAGTTAAACCAGACATCCCCAACAAAACAAAAAAGCCCCGGTAATGGGGCTTTCTGCAACAGAGACTGACAGACGGCTTAGAACGGAATGTCGTCGTCAAAATCCATCGGCGGTTCGTTATTGTTGCTGGCCGGAGCGCTGGGCTGCTGCTGCGGACGAGACTGTGCGCCGCCGCTGAACTGGTTGTTATTGCCCTGCTGCGGTTGCTGAGGCTGGCCCCAACCGTTGTTGTTGCCCTGACCGCCGCCTGCTGGCGCGTTACCGCCCTGCTGACGTCCACCCAGCATCTGCATGGTGCCGCCCACGTTGACAACCACCTCCGTGGTGTAACGTTCCTGACCGCCCTGATCCTGCCATTTACGGGTGCGCAGCTGGCCTTCAATATACACCTGAGAACCTTTACGCAGGTATTCGCCCGCCACTTCTGCCAGTTTGCCAAACAGCACGACACGGTGCCATTCGGTAATCTCTTTGTTCTCACCGGTCTGCTTGTCGCGCCAGCTCTCAGAGGTAGCCAGCGTAATGTTGGCGACAGCGCCACCATTTGGCATGTAACGTACTTCCGGATCCTGACCCAGATTCCCGACAAGAATCACTTTGTTAACGCCACGACTGGCCATGTTGCTGTCTCCCGATGAATGATTACGTCAACTCTAAACGATCAATTCTAACACGTCCCGCGCCTGGTTTCCCAGTTTCGAGCGGTGTTCCATTTTTAATCATTCGCCGGAAAAAAGCAAAAACTACTGGATATTTATTCAGTCTATTTTTTGTGCCATAATGATGCGTTTATTCTGGCCGTGTCACAGGGCGCGGTGAGTGCAGCTAATCCGGGAAAGGTGAATGGATAAGATCGAAGTTCGTGGTGCCCGCACCCATAATTTGAAAAACATCAACCTGACCATCCCTCGCGACAAACTCATTGTGGTTACTGGCCTTTCCGGGTCCGGTAAATCCTCTTTGGCGTTTGATACGCTGTATGCGGAAGGTCAACGCCGCTATGTGGAGTCGCTCTCTGCCTATGCGCGCCAGTTTCTGTCTTTAATGGAGAAGCCGGACGTCGATCATATTGAGGGTTTGTCGCCGGCCATCTCCATTGAGCAAAAGTCGACCTCGCATAACCCGCGATCGACGGTAGGCACGATTACGGAGATTCACGATTATCTGCGCCTGCTGTTTGCCCGCGTGGGTGAACCGCGCTGCCCGGATCATGATGTCCCGCTGGCTGCTCAGACAGTGAGCCAGATGGTCGATCAGGTGCTTGAACAGCCCGAAGGTCGCCGTCTGATGCTGCTGGCACCGGTCGTGAAAGATCGCAAAGGTGAACATACCAAAACGCTGGAAAACCTGGCGACGCAGGGCTACATCCGCGCCCGGATCGACGGCGAAGTGTGCGATCTTTCCGATCCTCCTAAGCTGGAACTGCAGAAAAAACACACCATTGAAGTGGTTATCGATCGCTTTAAAGTCCGCGATGATCTGGCGACACGCCTGGCGGAATCCTTTGAAACGGCGCTGGAACTCTCTGGCGGTACCGCGATTGTGGCCGATATGGACGACAGCGCGGCAGAAGAGTTGCTCTTCTCCGCGAACTTTGCCTGTCCGGTTTGCGGATACAGCATGAGTGAGCTGGAACCGCGCCTGTTTTCGTTTAACAACCCCGCCGGTGCCTGCCCGACCTGTGACGGTCTGGGTGTGCAGCAATATTTCGATCCCGATCGCGTAGTACAAAATGCAGAGCT
Organism: Pantoea sp. BS_8; assembly: GCF_041954965.1. Classification (NCBI taxonomy): domain Bacteria; kingdom Pseudomonadati; phylum Pseudomonadota; class Gammaproteobacteria; order Enterobacterales; family Erwiniaceae; genus Pantoea; species Pantoea sp. BS_8. The sequence continues at coordinate 49,498 of NZ_JAVAXU010000009.1, read as the reverse complement.
GTCGCTGGCAGGCGGCGCCATCCGTGGCTGGGACCGTCGTAACTTCTATTACTTCCAGATGCTGCGCTCACTCGCCGATCATCTCGACTTCGATATAGAAGCGCCGTTTAACAGCCTCAAGGACAGCGTGCAGAAAGTCATTCTGTACGGTTCCGGCAAAGAAACGATTGAATTTAAATATATTAATGACCGTGGCGACACCTCCGTGCGCCGCCATCCGTTCGAAGGCGTGCTGAACAATATGGAGCGCCGTTATAAAGAGACGGAATCCTCAGCGGTACGCGAAGAACTGGCGAAATTTATCAGCAATCGCGCCTGCGCCAGCTGTGAAGGCACGCGTCTGCGTCGTGAAGCGCGCCACGTCTATGTCGAAAACACCACGCTGCCGACCATTTCAGACATGAGCATCGGTCATGCCATGGCGTTTTTTGAAAATCTGAAACTCAGTGGTCAGCGGGCTAAAATCGCGGAAAAAGTGCTGAAAGAGATCGGCGATCGCCTGAGTTTTCTGGTCAATGTCGGCCTGAACTACCTGTCGATGTCGCGTTCTGCAGAAACACTGTCGGGCGGTGAAGCCCAGCGCATCCGTCTGGCAAGCCAGATTGGCGCCGGTCTGGTCGGCGTGATGTACGTACTGGATGAACCGTCAATCGGCCTGCACCAGCGCGATAACGAGCGCCTGCTGGGCACGCTGATTCACCTGCGCGATCTGGGTAATACCGTGATTGTGGTAGAGCACGATGAAGACGCGATTCGCGCCGCCGACCACGTGATCGATATCGGTCCCGGCGCGGGCGTGCACGGCGGCGCTATCGTCGCGGAAGGTACGGTTGAGCAGATTATGGCGGAAGAAGCTTCGCTGACCGGCCAGTTCCTCAGCGGCAAACGCGCAATCGCCGTGCCTGAAACGCGCGTGAAGGGCGATCCCTCGAAGGTCCTGAAAATTACGGGCGCGCGCGGTAACAACCTGAAGGACGTCACCTTAACGCTGCCTGTTGGCCTGTTTACCTGCATCACCGGCGTCTCCGGGTCAGGGAAGTCGACGCTGATCAACGATACGCTGTTCCCGATTGCCCAGCGCGCGCTGAACGGGGCCACCATTGCTGAGCCAGCACCGTATCGCGATGTCGCCGGTCTGGAGCACTTCGATAAAGTCATCGATATCGACCAGAGCCCCATCGGCCGCACGCCGCGCTCTAACCCGGCCACCTACACCGGTATTTTTACGCCGGTTCGTGAACTGTTTGCCGGCGTGCCTGAATCACGTTCACGTGGTTATAACCCAGGCCGTTTCAGCTTTAACGTGCGTGGCGGACGTTGTGAGGCCTGTCAGGGCGACGGCGTGCTGAAAGTGGAAATGCACTTCCTGCCGGATATTTATGTGCCGTGCGATCAGTGCAAAGGCAAACGCTATAACCGTGAAACGCTGGAGATTAAATACAAAGGCAAAAGCATTCACGAAGTGCTGGAAATGACGATTGAGGAAGCGCGTGAGTTCTTTGATGCCGTTCCTGCCCTGGCGCGTAAGCTGCAAACGCTGATGGACGTTGGATTGTCCTATATCCGCCTGGGTCAGTCGGCCACCACCCTGTCCGGTGGTGAAGCGCAGCGCGTCAAGCTGGCGCGTGAGCTGTCGAAGCGCGGCACGGGACAGACGTTGTATATTCTGGATGAGCCCACCACCGGGTTACATTTTGCCGATATCCAGCAACTGCTCGAAGTGCTGCATCAACTGCGCGATCAGGGCAACACCATCGTGGTCATTGAGCACAACCTCGACGTCGTGAAAACGGCGGACTGGATTGTCGACCTGGGGCCGGAAGGCGGCAGTGGCGGCGGTGAAATTCTGGTGGCAGGCACGCCAGAAACCGTGTCCGAATGTGAAAAATCACATACGGCCCGCTTCCTTAAACCCTTGTTGAAAAAATAAAATTGCAGGCCCGCATCACGCGGGCCTTCTTACAGGGATTGCACAATTTACCCTGAAAAATGCAGGATCAGGCAAGATTCAGACACATATAGGCATATACGCTTTTCTCTCCCCTGACTATCCTTAATTCGTTCCCCTTTGGTACGCCCCTGGCGTCACCTTCTTGCTGCGCGCGTTATGCTGCGGCGTTGATCGAAAAATCACGACACACTTTAACTGGAGACACCATGAACATTACCCATGCGTATGCTGCTCAGGATGCAAAGTCCAAACTGGCACCGTTTGATTTCAAACCGCGTGAGCTTCGTGCTCATGACGTACAGCTTGACGTGCTGTTTTGTGGCGTTTGTCATTCTGACTTGCATCAGGCGCGCAATGAGTGGAAAAACACCATTTTTCCTGTGGTTCCGGGACACGAGATTGTTGGCCGCGTGACCGCAGTCGGCCCCGAGACGCAGAAGTACAAAGTCGGCGACCTGGTCGGCGTTGGCTGTATGGTTGATTCCTGCCGCAGCTGCCCAAGTTGTCAGGAAGGTCTGGAGCAGTACTGTGAAAATGGCTTTGTCGGCACGTATAACGGTCAGGATCGCCAGACAGGGGCTATCACCTACGGTGGATACTCCACCTCTATGGTAGTGGATGAAAGCTTTGTGCTGCGCGTTCCAGAAAACCTGGAGCTGGCCGGTGTGGCACCGCTGCTGTGTGCCGGTATCACCACCTATTCACCGCTGCGTCACTGGAATGTCGGCCCGGGTAAAAAAGTCGGGATCGTGGGGCTGGGTGGCCTGGGCCACATGGGCGTAAAAATTGCTCACGCGATGGGCGCGCATGTCGTGTTATTCACCACCTCACCGTCAAAAATCGAAGACGGAAAACGTCTGGGCGCAGACGAAGTGGTCATTTCGAAAGATGCCGACCAGATGGCGCAACATGCCAACAGTTTTGACTTCATTCTTAACACAGTGGCGGCGCAACACGACCTTAATCCGTTTATCACCTTGCTGAAGCGTGACGGCAATATGACTCTGGTCGGCGCGCCTGAACACGATCATCCCGCGCCACAGGTTTTCAATTTGATCTTTAAACGCCGCAGCATCGCTGGCTCGCTGATTGGCGGTATCGCTGAAACCCAGGAGATGCTGGATTTCTGTGGCAAACACGGCATCACGTCAGATATTGAGCTGATCGCCATGGATCAGATCAACGAGGCTTACGAACGTATGCTGAAGAGCGATGTAAAATATCGCTTTGTCATTGATATCGATACGCTGCGTAAAAACGCAGCGGCGTAATCCTGTCCTGTGCCCTTTCCCACGCCGGGAAAGGGCCGTTACCGCCCGGTATCTGCCTGCTGAAAAGAGGCATCCACCAGATAGTAAATTTGCGAATCTTTCAGCGTGCCGTCTAAAAACAGCGTGTTCCAGTGTGATTTATTCAGATGTTCACTGGGAAACACATCGCTGTGCTCATCCCGCATCAGTTCAGCCAGCGCGGGCGAGGATTTGAGCGACACCGCCGGACGCCCTTTGACTTCATGCACCATGGCAAACAGCACGCCGTTGCTCTTGATCTGCGTAGCTTTCCAGTCGCTGTGAACGCTCTGCTCTGCGCCGGGTTTGCTCATGCAGTACGTCAGTAAGTCCGAATTATTCATACTCATTCCCCTTGTAAGGTCGCCACAATACGTCGGGCTCCGCCATGAATACGATGTTCCCCCAGCCAAATGCCCTGCCAGGTGCCCAGTACCAGCTGTCCACGCTGCACCGGTAGCATCAGTGAAACGCCCAGCGTGGACGACTTAATGTGGGCGGGCATGTCGTCACGGCCTTCGTAATCGTGTTGATAAGGAGCCGCTTCCGGGACATGGCGCATAAAGTGTTGTTCCATGTCGCTCCGCACTGTCGGATCGCAGTTTTCATTCAGCGTCAGTGAGGCCGACGTATGCTGCAACAGCAAATGGAGTAATCCGGTGTGGATATCACGGAGTGCGGGCAACTGTTGCACAATCTCTTCCGTGACGAGGTGAAAACCTCGCGATTTTGCGCTTAAGGTCAACGTTTGTTGATACCACATACTTTTTTCCTGAATCTGTGAGACACAGTTAAGTGTGCAGAATGTGGCGCAAAGGTAAACCCGATCCGTAAAAATAAAAAAGCCGCCAACAAGGTTGGCGGCCCGGGGAAGATTGTGTGCGGAATTACATTACTGCCGCAAAGGCTTCCGCGACCTGATGCACGTTTTTGCTGTTCAGACCTGCCACACACATACGGCCGCTGCCGACGAGGTAGATCCCAAACTCTTCACGCAGGCGGTCCACCTGCTGCGCACTCAGGCCGGTGTAGCTGAACATCCCGCGCTGCTTCAACAGGTAGTCGACGTTCTTACCGGGTAGCGCCGTACTCATCACCTGTACCAGCGCCTGGCGCATGTCGATAATGCGCAACCGCATGGCTTCGACCTCGGCCAGCCAGTTAGCTTTCAGCGTAGCGTCGTTTAACACGCGGGCCACAACCTGTGCGCCGAAGTTTGGCGGGCTGGAATAGTTACGGCGGACGGTCGCTTTGAGCTGACCTAATACGCGGCTGGCCTCTTCAGCGCTGTCACATACCACAGACAGGCCGCCGACGCGCTCGCCATACAGCGAGAAGATTTTTGAAAAGGAGTTGCTCACCAGCGCAGGCAGACCTGCCGCAGCAACCGCACGCATCGCGTACGCATCCTCTTCCATGCCAGCACCAAAGCCCTGATAAGCGATATCCAGGAACGGGATCAGCTCCTGTGCTTTCAGCACGGCAACGGTTTCGTCCCACTGCGCATTGGTCAGGTCGGCCCCGGTTGGGTTATGACAGCACGGATGCAGCAGCACGATGCTTTGCTTTGGCAGGGTTTTAAGCGTGCTCAGGAACGCATCAAAACGTACACCGTTGGTTTCCGGGTCATACCACGGATAGGTCTTCACCTCGAAACCGGCACCGTTAAAGATGGCGATATGGTTTTCCCAGGTCGGATCGCTGACCCAGACGTTGGACTGCGGGAAATAACGCTTCAGGAAATCCGCACCGACTTTCAACGCACCTGAGCCGCCCAGGGTCTGAATCGAGGCGATCTGGCCCGCTTTTAATACGGGATGATCGGCTCCGAACAGCAGTGGCGCTATCGCGTTGCGGTAGGTATTTAATCCTTCCATAGGCAGATAGAGCGAAGCCTGCTGCGGTTCGGCACGTAACTGCTCTTCAGCATCAGCCACCGCCTGCAGCTGAGGGATGATGCCTTGCTCGTTGTAATAAAGCCCAATACTCAGGTTCACTTTATGCTCGCGCGGATCCTGTTTAAAGGCTTCCATTAGCGACAAAATCGGGTCGCCAGCATAGGCATCAACGTTCTGGAACACGGTGCAGATCTCCATGATTGTTCTTGAAATAAAAAAGGGCGATTAAACCCTGTACCGCCCGGGACGATGGTTCATTGCGATGATCATATTCAGTATCACCGCGCCCGCAATGGACGCAAGCAACATCGGCAGGCTGACGACAAACAGCGAGGCCAGCACCACGCAGGTATCGACCGCCATTTGCAGTTTACCGGCGCGAATGCCGAAACGGTCTTGCAGCCAGAGCGCCAGGATATTGATCCCGCCCAGGCTGGCTTTATGGCGAAACAACACTATAAACCCAATCCCCATGATGACGTTACCGAACAATGCCGCATAAAAAGGATTCAGTGTGGAAAAATGCATAAACAGGGGATGAAGATGGGTAAAAAGCGACACCAGCCCCACGGCACAAAAGGTTTTTAGCGTAAATTCCCAGCCCATTCGCTTCACAGCCAGCCAGTAGAACGGCAGGTTGATTACAAAGAAAACGCTGCCAAATGACAGGGGCGAAAGATAGCTGATGAGGAATGCCAGCCCAGCCGTGCTGCCGGTCAATGCGCCTGCCTGCTTCAGCATGAGCACACCAAACGAGACCATTAAGGTGCCGAGCAGGATAGCCAGCGCATCTTCAAGGCGAGAGTGAGGAATATCGGCGGGTTGTACAATGTTGTCCATAAAGCAGTCTCAGTGCGAATGATGCAGCACCAATGCAATAACTGCGCCAGCCTGTGCAGGCGCTCAGGCGTAAGCGTCTTACCGGATTTTACTGCCCCGCCGGGGAGGTCGATTGTGCATTACCCGACTCAAATACGCATAAAAAACGCATCATTCCGCCACATCATGCACCACCTGCGCGCATTATGCTCTTTTTTGGCGCACAGCCTGCTGCTCGCCCATCATTAATCCGTTCTCTTTGAGTCTGCCCAGTACCACCGATGTTTTGACATGGGAAACGCTCTGGTGACCGGCTAACAGCTGGCTGATTACCGCGCTCAGTGAGGCCAAATCGGCCACGGCGACTTTCAGCAGGTAGTCGGCATCACCGGTGGTTTTATAGGCATCAATAATTGCGTCTTCCTGTTCCACCATGCGATGGAAGCTGTCGACATAGTCAGCGGTATGGTTAATGAGCCGCACTTCAATGAGTCCGACAATGCCCAGCCCCACCGCGTCCGGCGACAGCCGTGCGTGATAGCCAAGAATCAGGTTGGCCTGTTCAAGATTGATACGCCGACGTGAACATTGTGAAGCAGAAAGACCGACCAAATCGCTGAGTTCCTGATTGGTCAAACGGCCATTAGATTGGAGCAGAGTAAGGATTTTTAGATCGTAATCGTCTACGTGCGTCATGCTGTTTCCGTCGCGTATCAGTGTCGCTTTGCTACAGATAACCCGATTCACTGCGACGTTGTCCAACACTATTTTGCACGGTCCTGCCTGCCATGCACAGATCGTGCATGGCAGGCCAGTGACGGATTATTCGTCGTCGTACTGCGGGCCTGCATAGTTATCAAAGCGTGACCACTGACCGTTAAATGTCAGGCGTACGGTACCGATCGGGCCGTTACGCTGCTTACCCAGAATGATCTCTGCGATCCCTTTCAGGTCGCTGTTTTCGTGATAAACCTCGTCACGATAAATAAACATGATCAGGTCAGCATCCTGCTCGATCGAACCCGATTCACGCAGATCCGAGTTTACGGGACGTTTATCGGCACGTTGCTCCAGGGAGCGGTTCAGCTGAGATAACGCCACCACGGGCACGTTAAGCTCTTTTGCCAGCGCTTTTAATGAACGGGAAATCTCGGCGATTTCCAGCGTACGGTTATCTGACAATGCGGGCACGCGCATCAACTGCAGGTAGTCGATCATGATCAGACTGAGGCCACCGTTTTCACGATAGATGCGACGCGCGCGGGAACGGACCTCGGTCGGCGTCAGGCCAGAAGAATCATCGATATACATATTCTTCTTTTCCAGCAAAATGCCCATCGTGCCGGAAATGCGCGCCCAGTCTTCATCGTCAAGTTGACCGGTACGAATACGGGTTTGGTCAACCCGCGACAAGGAGGCCAGCATACGCATCATGATCTGTTCGCTGGGCATCTCCAGACTGAAAATCAGTACCGGTTTGTCCTGCAGCATCGCCGCGTTTTCACACAGGTTCATGGCGAACGTGGTTTTACCCATTGAGGGACGTGCGGCCACGATAATTAAGTCTGAGCGTTGCAGCCCGGCCGTTTTCTTATTCAGATCCTGATAACCGGTATCGATGCCCGTGACGCCATCGTGCGGCGTCTGAAACAGCGACTCAATCCGTGAAACCGTCGCTTCCAGAATTTGTTCGATGTTTTTGGGGCCATCGTCTTTGTTAGCCCGCGCCTCAGCGATTTTAAATACGTTCGACTCGGCAAAATCCAGCAGGTCTTCACTGCTGCGCCCCTGGGGATCATAACCGGCATCGGCTATCTGATTCGCCACGGCGATCATTTCGCGCACGACCGCACGTTCACGCACGATATCCGCGTAAGCGCCGATGTTCGCCGCACTGGGCGTGTTTTTCGCCAGCTCAGCCAGGTAAGCAAATCCGCCAGCCATCTCCAGTTCGCCGCGCGTTTCCAGCGATTCTGACAGCGTAATCAGGTCGATAGGTTTGCTGTTTTCCAGCAGACGCTGCATCTCGGAGAAAATAAGACGGTGCGAGCGATTGAAAAAATCATTTGCCACGACGCGTTCGGACACGTTGTCCCAGCGCTCGTTATCCAGCATTAACCCACCCAGCACCGACTGCTCCGCTTCCAGCGAATGCGGGGGCATTTTCACGCCTTCTAACTGGCGATCCTGCGTTTCGTTCGATTTGTTGGTGGGTTTATTTCCTGCCATAGTGAATGCATTACCGATCTTCTGTGGGGACGCGCAAGTATACCTCAGTTAAGGGGCGTGCCTCACCTTCATGATGAAACAATCACAGGAGTAAGCATGGCAAAGCGTATTCAGTTCAACGCACACGGTGGCCCGGATGTCCTGACCTGGGTTGATTTTGAGCCTGCCGATCCCGCCGATAATGAAATCCAGGTCGAAAACCGCGCGATTGGCATTAACTATATTGATACTTACGTGCGCAGCGGGCTGTATCCGACAGGTCATTTTCCCTCTGGTCTGGGCACCGAGGCGGCGGGCGTGATTACCCGCGTGGGATCGGCGGTCACGCGTTTCAAACCCGGCGATCGCGTCGTGTACTGTCAGGCCGCACTCGGGGCTTACAGCGAGCTGCATAACGTGGCGGAAGACCGTCTGATGCTGTTACCCGACGCCATCAGTTTCGAGCAGGCTGCCGCCAGTTTTTTGAAAGGCCTGACGACGCAGTACCTGTTACGACAGACCTATAAGCTCAAAGCCGACGAAATTTTTCTGTTTCATGCCGCGGCGGGTGGCGTGGGGTTGATTGCCTGCCAGTGGGCAAAAGCGCTCGGCGCCCATCTGATCGGCACCGTCGGCTCCGCCGAAAAGGCGACACTGGCCAAAAACGCGGGAGCCTGGGCCACCATTAATTATCAGCAAGAGGACATTGCACAACGGGTCAGTGAGCTGACCGGCGGCAACAAGGTTGGCGTGGTGTACGACTCTGTGGGGAAAGCGACCTGGGAAGCCTCGCTGGACTGCCTGCGTCGTCAGGGACTGATGGTGAGCTTCGGGAATGCTTCAGGGCCGGTGACCAATGTTGATCTCAGCATTTTAAATAAGAAAGGCTCGCTGTTTGTTACCCGTCCTTCCCTGTTCGGCTACATCACCAATCGTCAGGAGCTGGAAACGGCCAGTGCAGAATTATTCTCTTTACTGGCAAGTGGCGCCATTAAGGTCGATGTGCCCGAGCAGCAAAAATTTGCACTGAAAGAGGCCAGCCGCGCTCACCAGTTACTGGAGAGCCGCGCGACGCAGGGATCGAGCCTGCTGATTCCCTGATGTAAAAAGGGCTTCCCGCAGGAAGCCCTTCTTTTATTTTTCATTCGCACTGATGTAGGGGCAGAAGCGATGAATATGTTATGAATCAACGACAGCTATCCTGACAGAAAACATAAGTAAAAAGTATGATTGTTGTTAATATTCTGAGCACCAATTTTTCACTGTGTGATCACGCACACATTTATCCCCTGCCATTCCGCTCCAGCCTGCGGATCCTGCGCCTGTACAGGACGCGCTGGCGAGTGTCTTCGTCAGTGAAAAAGCGCCGACAGAGCCATACTACGGCCACGGACAGCAGTAGCCAGGGTAGCACCTTCACAATCAGCATCACCATGCCGCCGACAAACATCACGATCGTGGCCACGACCAGGGCAGCAATGACGCCGATTAAAGACACGCCAGTCAGCAACAGCATCAGGAAGAAACCGAATACAAAAATAATGTCCATTTGTTCACTCCTCACGATGAATACGTTACGTATTACAAGAACCATGCCAACAAGTAACCTGTTGATAGTGATGAGTTAAGTATGAAGTATGCAAAATCAACCTGGCGAAATTCACCAGATTATGGTGAAAAAAAACCAGCCGGCTGGCTGGTTTAACTGTATCAGGCTTCCTGAGGGATCTTATCGGCGACCAGTGCTAATGCAGCCTCCAGTACCCGCACATCGGCACCGGGCTTATGGGCATTCTCGCTAAGGTGACGACGCCACTGGCGCGCGCCAGGGATCCCCTGGAACAGCCCCAGCATATGGCGCGTCACATGGCCAAGGTACGTGCCTTTTGCCAGCTCGGCTTCAATATAAGGGTACATGTCGCGCACCACCGCCACCGGATCAGCGGCAGGCTGTTCCCGGCCAAACACTTCCCGATCGACATGCGCCAGGATGCCGGGGTTTTGATAGGCCTCGCGGCCCATCATGACACCATCCAGGTGCTGAAGATGTGTTTTAGCCTCTTCCAGCGTTTTCACGCCGCCGTTAATGGCAATCGTCAGTTGTGGAAAATCACGCTTTAACTGATAAACCCGGGGGTAATCAAGCGGTGGAATCTCGCGGTTTTCTTTCGGACTCAGACCCGAAAGCCATGCCTTGCGCGCATGAATGATAAAGGTGTCGCAGCCACCGCGCTCTGCCACAGTGCCGATAAAATCGGTCAGGAAGGCATAGCTGTCCTGTTCATCGATACCGATACGGGTTTTGACCGTGACCGGAATATCCACCACATCACGCATCGCTTTAATGCCGTCAGCGACCAGCCCGGCTTCCGCCATCAGGCAGGCACCAAAGCGGCCATTCTGAACACGATCTGACGGGCAACCCACATTGAGGTTAACTTCATCGTAACCGCGCTGTTCAGCCAGCTCCGCACACTGCGCCAGTGCAGCCGGATCGCTGCCGCCCAGTTGTAACGCGACCGGGTGCTCCTCTTCATTAAAGGCCAGATAATCGCCTTTACCGTGAATAATGGCTCCCGTGGTGACCATTTCGGTATACAGAAGCGTATCGCCGGTCAGCAGACGATGGAAATAGCGACAGTGACGATCCGTCCAGTCGAGCATGGGGGCAACAGAGAAGCGTTGGGAGGAAAAAGTGTCGGTCATGAAGCGCAGTCGATCCGGTGGTTAACAGTGATGATATTCTGCGCAAGGATAGCATAAGGGCGGGCGACAAGGTATCGCCCGCCCGTTAATGGCACGTAATCAGAAGTTAAATCCGAGTTGCGCCATGGCACCCCAGGTATTGTTTTGCCCCACCGAGCCTGCCAGATCCAGATGCACAGAATTGTTGAACGGTGACAGCCCAAAGCCTGCGGTCGCCACATTTTCGTCGTTGGAACGCATATCTGCGCGATAACCGGCACGTAACTGCAACCAGTCCAGTACGCGATATTCCGCGCCCACGCCTGCATACTGGCTGTTTTCCTGAGATTTGAAACGGTGCGTTTCGGTCAGGTCAACATCGCCTGTCAGCGTTACCGGCCCTTTATCCCAGGCTAAACCCGCCGTCACTAATGGACGGATTTCATAGGTATCCTGATAGCCATTCACCTCTTTGGTTTGCAGGTCACGTGATACCAGGTTCTGTCCGGTCACGCCTAATGTCCAGTTTTCTGCGAATACCGTCGCCAGGCCGGCGTCAACGTTGAACCCGCTTTCGGTGCTGCGGTAGCGGCCATCCCGTAAATCGTTTTTATCGTAGTTATACACGCTGGCGGAATAGTTATACAGCCAGGTCTTTTGCAGCTTAGGCGTCACACCAATCGACACCGGATGGCCGGCAATCGTGAACTCATGGGCAACGGCGATACCATAATCGGTATTTAGCGCAGCCAGCCCGTTCGCGCTGGAGCCCAGCAAGTTTTGTACATTAGGCAGACCAAATACACCGCCAGGAATACCGGCAAACGTTCCGTCAGCCACGCCTTGTAAAATAACGATATCGCCTTCTTTTACATTCGCGCGGACATGCGCCGTACCATAGGCTTTGGTGACAAAGGCAAAAGGCAGCGTTTCATTCGGAACGGTGACTGCAATCGCGACACCTGCTGTCGCGTTGGCTTTGTTACCGCGTAAATCTCTGAGCGTATTGGCCAGATCCCCTGACGCAGCCTGAATCTCAGGAATACGGCGCAGCAGCTCTAACGTCGAGGCATTATCAAACAGATCCTGATAGCGATTTACCGTGTCAGTAATGTTATCGATCTTATCGACCATCTTGTCTTTATCAGTAATTTGCGCGCCCGCACTGGGAAAAATGATGCTGACGTTGTCATCGGGCTTCGCTTTGGTCATTAACGCCGGGTTAGCTAAAACGGCAGACCCGTAGGTAGAGGACGCCACGCCCGTTCCCCCCATTGCATCGTTACGGGCATCGTACCAGGTTCCCGCGGCCAGCGCGGATGATGAAAAAACCAGAGCATTAAACACTGCAGGGAAAACCAGAACGGAACGTGGGACGGTTAATTTTGCCATTTGCTTATCATCACCTGAAAAATTGCCGTTAAAACATTAACGACCGAATAGTTTGTTAGCCCCATTGTGGAGGATGGCTAACGCTTTATTGCTGTGAATTCAGAGTAAATAGTGGCGCAATTCCATTGATTGATTATTTTTCGATCCGTTATGTCTGGTTACCGTCCAAAAAGCGTTAAAAGAAGGAGGCCGGGACCAGCACTTTATTAAGAACTTTTAAACATTAGTTCTTAACTCAGTGAGATGTAAAGCAAAAGGAAAAAATATTTACAAACATTCTGACATATATTGGCATCGCAGACGGGCGCAAAGTCGTAAGGAACAGATAAGCACGGGTAAAGGGAGGAGGTGCAGACAGGCAAGGTGCATCGTACGTATCATTAATGTGATAAGATAACATCACCTGTCAAACGGAGAAATTCCATGTCAACCATGACGCCAGAGCAAATCATGACCCAGGCTGAGAAACTGTGTTTACAGCGCGGTGTACGCCTGACGACCCAGCGCGCAGAGGTCCTGCGGTTGATGGCCGGACAGCCAGGATCGATCAGTGCTTATGACCTGCTTGATCAGTTGCGTGTCAGTGAGCCCCAGGCCAAGCCTCCTACCGTCTACCGTGCGCTGGATTTTCTTCTTGAGCAGGGTTTTATCCACCGCGTCGAGTCCAATAACAGCTATGTGATGTGTCACCATTTCGACGCACCCGCCCATACATCGGTGATGCTGGTCTGCGATCGCTGTGCAGTGGTCACGGAAAAGCAGGCGCAGGGCGCAGAAAAAATCATCGCATCGCTGGCGCAAGAGGCAAGCTTTGTCCTACGGCATAGCGTGATAGAGGCGCACGGGTTATGTGAAAACTGTGCGGAAGTTGAAGCCTGTGAACAGCATGAACATTGTGGTCATGACCATCAGGCTGACGGGAAGAAACGCAGTAAACGAAGTTAATTGCACATCCTTGTGCGGTCTGGCCGGCATGAGCGTACCGGCCCGGGTAGGAGCATCCCTGAATAACGTGATTACCAGCGGTAATCCTTGTTGTGACCTTCCCAGTCCGTTACTTCTTTCTCCGCCTGATCTTTCGCGTAGCCGTAACGTTCCTGAATTTTGCCGACCAGCTGATCGCGTTTACCTTCAATGACTTGCATGTCATCATCGGTCAGCTTGCCCCATTTCTCTTTCATTTTTCCTTTGAACTGTTTCCAGTTACCACTCGCTTCGTCTTTATTCATTGCAGACCTCCACGTCATCCTTCGATTTCGTTTTATTTTACCATCAGGCAAAATTACGATATAAAGCGCTGTTTAATAGCGCCATTCAAAGATAATTGTAGTAGCTAATTTCAGTTTTGCCGGAAAAAATGAAAATTTTATGTATCCTGCGTCATATTTCAGGCAAGTTGCTCAGGCGCTAAACCAGGTGCCATTGCGCCAGTGCCTGCGCCAGACCAGCCAAAGTGACAGGCCGCGAAGCGCCAGAAAAACGGCTATCGCCAGCCATAAACCGTGATTACCGATAAAAGGCACGGTTAACAGCGTCAGGAAATAGCCCAGTGCGGCAATCGCCATACTGTTGCGCATTTCTCTTCCGCGGGTCGCACCAATAAACATGCCATCCAGCAGATAGCACCAGACGCCAACCAGCGGCATGACAACCTGCCACGGCAGAAAACGGTCAGCCGCCTGTTGAAGGGCGGGAATCGATGTCAGGAGAGCCACGATCTGATAGCCACAAACAGCATAGACCAGGGAGAAAAACAGCGCGACTGACAGGGCCTGACGGCAGGCAGCAATCCATACCAGTTGCAACCTGCTGCCGTCCTTTGCGCCGTGTGCCTCACCAGCAAAGGCTTCGACGGCGTAAGCAAAGCCATCCAGCGCATAGGCGGTAAACGTCATGAACATCAGCAGGATGGCATTTACCGCCACCACATTAGGTCCGATACGCGTTCCCAGCACGGTCAGAGAGGCAAAGCAAAGCTGTAACAGTAAGGTACGCAGCAGGATATCGCGATTCAGGCGAAGCAGGCGGTGGATATCGCCACGCCAGCTATGGACCAGACTGTGCAGCGTGATGCCGCGCAGCGCCAGCACGCGCCAGACCATAAGTGCCCCGACCAGCAACGTCGCATATTCCGCGATAGCCGTCGCGGCTGCAGCCCCGGCTACGCCCCAGTGCAGCCCCAGCACCAGCCAGAGGTCCAGCAGAATATTGATAACGTTGCCCACCACCAGCAGGATGACCGGCGCTCTGGCATACTGTACGCCCAGCAGCCAGCCCAGAATCACCAGGTTAGCCAGCATGGCGGGCGCACTGAGCCAGCGAATATGGATAAACAGCGCAGCCTGCTCAAGCACGGCGGCCTCTCCGCCGATAAAGCGGATTGCTAATGCCGTAACAGGATGACGCAGGGCAATAAACAGGCTGCCAGCCAGTAAGGCAATGATCAGGGGCTGTGCCAATGCGCGCGCCAGCGCCGTTTTATCGCCCGCGCCAAACGCCTGAGCCGTCAGGCCTGTCGTACTCATCCGCAGAAAAAGCAGCAGCATGAAGATGAAACTGGTAACGGTCGTCCCGACCGCAACGCCGCCCAGATAAACCGGGCTGTCGAGATGGCCAATAACGGCTGTATCGACTAAGCCGAGCAGAGGAACGGTGATATTTGACAGGATCATGGGCAGCGCCAGCCGCCACAGTTTTTTATCGGTAGCTGTCAGGAAGCGCATGTAACGTCCGTGCAATGCGCCGCTGGTGTTACAGATGAACCCACAGCGGCAAAACAGGGGCAGACTGGGTAACGTCAAGGTTGACGTAAAGAGCCAACCTTAAGAAGAGTTACAACCACTCACCGTTACGTACGATGCCAACCGCCAGACCTTCAACCGTCAGCGACTGCGCACGCGTATCGACAATGATAGGCTCAAAATCCGTATTTTCAGGTAACAGATGCACCACTGATCCCTGTTTTTTCCAGCGCTTCACAGTGACTTCGTCGTCAATGCGCGCTACCACCACCTGACCATTACGCACTTCCTGCGTTTTATGCACGGCCAGCAAATCACCATCCATGATGCCAATGTCTTTCATTGACATGCCGCTAACGCGCAGCAGGAAATCGGCAGAGGGCTTGAACATGTCTGGATCCACTTTGTAGTGGGTTTCGATATGTTCCTGGGCCAGCAACGGCTCACCCGCCGCAACGCGCCCAATGAGTGGCAGGCCATCTGAAGGTTCTTCTTCCATTAACAAACGGATACCGCGGGACGCACCAGAGACGATTTCAATCACGCCTTTACGCGACAGCGCTTTCAGATGCTCTTCTGCCGCGTTAGGTGAGCGGAAGCCCAGTTGCGCAGCAATTTCTGCACGCGTAGGCGGCATGCCCGTTTGGTTAATGTGGTCGCGAATCAAGTCGTAGACCTGTTGCTGCCTGCTGGTTAATGCTTTCATCCCGCCCCCTGGTTGTTTATACAGTCGCTGTGAGTATATACAGGTATTGGTGAAATGGAAACCAAAAGTCAGGCCAAAATCAGTAATTTGACGGGAGATGGAATGCTTATCGCAAATGCGACCAAAGTAGCGTTCCCCAAACGAACAGGGCCAGTACTATTGCCAGCAAAACAGCGGCCGATCCCATATCTTTGGCACGGCCGGCAAGAGGGTGACGTTCCTGCCCTGTGCGGTCCACCACCGCTTCGATGGCGCTGTTCAGAACTTCAACAATCATCACCAGCATGACCGCGCCAATCATCAGGATGCGCGAAATAGTATCGACATCCAGCCAGCAGGCCAGGATAATTGCCGCCAGTGAAATTACGGCTTCCTGGCGGAAGGCAGCTTCATGCTGCCAGGCGGCGCGAAGACCTTGCCATGAGTAGCCAGCCGCTTTCACAATCCGGGTAATGCCGGTGACATTATTTGTCATGATAAAGGAACTCTTTTCAAAGGATTGACGTCAATACCGGGCAGCGCACAATTGTCGCTGTCACAGATTTTTGCTGCGCGTTCTGATATGCTTGCGCCGCTTTGCTAACAAGAGGCTTCATGTTGTCTATGTCAGGTTGGCGTAAAATTTTCTATAAATTGCTGAACTTACCCCTTTCATTTCTGGTAAAGAGTAAGGCCATTCCGGCTGATCCCGTGTCCGAACATGGGCTGGATCCTACCCGGCCTATTATGTATGTCCTGCCTTATGATTCAAAGGCCGATCTCCTGACTTTACGCGCGCAGTGTATCCGGCACGATCTGCCTGATCCGCTTATTCCGCTGGAGATAGACGGCGCCCTGTTGCCGCGTCATGTCTTTATCAATGACGGTCCGCGTGTGTTCCCCTATTTCGTGCCCAGCCTTGAATCGGTCAAAATCTTCCACGAGTATCTTGATCTGCACCGCAGCAATCCTGAACTTGATGTTCAGATGTTACCGGTTTCAGTCATGTTTGGCCGTGCGCCAGGTCGGGAAGTCCAGGGCGACGATCATCCGCCTCATTTGCGGCTCCTTAACGGCATTCAAAAATTCTTTGCCGTTCTCTGGCATGGCCGCGACAGTTTTGTGCGTTTTTCGCCCACGGTCTCCCTGCGTCGTATGGCGACCGAACACGGTACCGACAAGTCGATTGCGCAGAAGCTGGCTCGCGTAGCGCGCATCCATTTTGCCCGTCAGCGCCTGGCTGCGGTGGGACCGCGCCTGCCGGCTCGCCAGGATTTATTCAATCGCCTGTTGCAGTCGAAGGCGATTGAAAAAGCTGTGGAAGACGAGGCGCGTAGCAAGAAAATCTCCCATGAGAAAGCGCAGCAAAACGCCATTGAAATGATGGAAGAAATTGCGGCCAACTTTTCCTACGAAGCGATTCGTATCACCGACCGCGTGATGGGTTGGCTCTGGAGCCGACTCTATCAGGGGATCAACGTTAACGGCGGTGAGCGGGTACGTCAGCTGGCGCAGGACGGCCATGAAATTGTTTATGTGCCTTGCCACCGCAGCCATATGGACTACCTGCTACTGTCTTATGTGCTGTATCACCAGGGCCTGGTTCCGCCGCATATTGCCGCAGGGATTAACCTGAACTTCTGGCCTGCCGGGCCGATTTTCCGTCGTCTGGGTGCCTTCTTTATTCGTCGTACCTTTAAAGGCAACAAGCTCTATTCAACCGTGTTCCGTGAATACCTTGGCGAGCTCTTTACCCGCGGCTATTCCGTCGAGTATTTCGTGGAAGGTGGACGCTCACGTACCGGCCGACTGCTGGATCCGAAAACCGGCACCCTCTCTATGACGCTGCAGGCCATGCTGCGCGGCGGCACGCGACCTATCACGTTAGTGCCCATTTACATCGGTTATGAACATGTAATGGAAGTGGGTACTTACGCTAAAGAGCTACGCGGTGCGGCAAAAGAGAAAGAAGGCTTTATGCAGATGGTGCGCGGCCTGCGTAAGCTGCGCAACCTGGGCCAGGGTTATGTGAACTTTGGTGAGCCGTTGCCGCTGATTAACTATCTGAACAAGCGCGTACCGGAATGGCGTGAGTCTATCGATCCCATTGAAGCGCAACGTCCGGGCTGGTTAACGCCAACGGCCAATGATATCGCCGCCACCATCATGGTACGTATTAATGAAGCCGGGGCCGCGAACGCCATGAACCTGTGCGTAACGGCACTGCTCGCTTCACGCCAGCGTTCACTGACCCGTGAACAGCTGATTGAGCAGCTGGAATGCTATACCCAGTTATTACGTAATGTGCCCTACTCGCCGGATGCCACTTTGCCTGACATGTCTGCGGAAGCGTTGCTGGATCACGCGCTGAGTATGAACAAGTTTGAGAGTGAGAAGGACAGTATCGGCGACATCATTATTCTGCCGCGCGAGCAGGCGGTACTGATGACCTATTACCGGAATAACATCCACCATATGCTGGTGATGCCCTCTCTGATTGCGGCCATCATCCAGCAGCACCGTAACCTGAGCGAAGCCGAACTGCTGCGCCAGGTCAGCCTGATTTACCCCATGCTGAAGAGCGAGCTGTTCCTGCGCTGGGGCAACGACCAGCTGCCGCAGCTGCTGGCTGACTTATGCCAGGAGCTGGCGCGCCAGGGACTGATTACCGTTGAGGCAGGTCTGCTGTCGTTCAACACGGCACGTTACCGTACGCTGCAGTTGCTGGCTGCCGGTGTGCGTGAAACGCTGCAACGTTACGCCATCACCTTCTCGATTCTCAGCGCCAAGCCCACCATCAACCGCGGCACGCTGGAAAAAGAGAGCCGTACGCTGGCCCAGCGTCTGAGCGTACTGCATGGCATCAATGCGCCTGAGTTTTTCGATAAAGCGGTGTTCTCTACACTGGTACTGACCCTGCGCGATGAAGGCTATATCAGCGACAGTGGCGATGCGGATGTGGCGCAGACGCTGGCGACCTGGCACATTCTGGCAGAACTGGTCACCAGCGATGTCCGTATGACCATCGAGAGCGCCGTTGCACACAGCTAACGTGCTGGCATGACAAAAAAAGGCGACCTGACTGGTCGCCTTTTTTATTGCTTACTGAACCTCACACTGTGCATCGCACTGGCGCTACGTTCGGTGCCTGCCCTATAACAGGTTTAAGAACGGCGGAGTATTCATTAACACGCCGAGAAACAGCACCAGCCCTACATAATTGTTATTCAGAAACGCCTGGAAACAGGCCTGACGCGCGCGCTTTGCGATCAGTTTTTGCTGATAAACAAATAAACCGCCCGCCAGTAACAGCGTCCAGTAAAACGCCCCATTCAGATGCAGCCGTGTCCCTACCAGCGCCATCAGCCCCAGCGTCGCCAGTTGCAGCAGGCCGATAATCAATTTGTCGTACTGGCCAAACAGAATGGCTGTGGACTTCACGCCAATCTTCAGGTCGTCCTCGCGATCCACCATGGCATATTGCGTATCGTAGGCCACCGTCCAGCAAATGTTGGCCAGAAAGACCAGCCAGCAAACCAGAGGTAAGGACTCACTAACCGCGGCCCAGGCCATGGGAATTGCCCAGCCAAATGCGGCGCCAAGGACTACCTGCGGCAAATGCGTATAGCGCTTCATAAAAGGATAAACCCAGGCAAGCGCCAGCCCGACAACAGAAAGCATAATCGTCATCAGGTTCATGCTCAGTACCAGGCCAAACGCGATCAGCCCCAGTACCACAAACAGCATTTTAGCCTCTTTCGCCGTGACAGCACCGCTGGCCAGTGGCCGGAGCTTTGTGCGTTCCACATGGCCGTCGACTTTACGGTCAGCATAATCGTTGATCACACAGCCAGCTGCACGCATGACAAATACGCCCGCGACAAACACGATCAGTACCGGTAACGGCGGCATCGCCCTGTTAGCCAGCCACAGCGCCCACAACGTCGGCCACAGCAGCAGCAGTGTGCCAATAGGTTTATCAATTCGCATGAGGCGGCTGTAAGCCTGCCATTTGGTCATTTGTTGTCTGTTTTGCACAGGTCAAATCCTTAACCCTGGTAACGGTAAACCGGCGACGCCGGTAAAAATAATTCGGTTAGTAGCAGGGGCTTCCCCGATAAACGCAGGCGCGACCGACGTCCCCACAGCGATTCGACGTTACCGGGCTCGATAAAATCGCGTGTCAGGGTTGAAGAGGAGAACAGGTAACGTCCCAGCGGCCGCGTTCCGAGCTGCTGCAACATCGCTTCGGGACCGTTCAGGGTGCTTTCAGGCACCAGCGTGCGTCCCGCCAGCCAGGGTTGTTCGTCGCCGTACAGGATCACTTCACGCAGCCAGAAGCGCTGATCAGCGGGTAACAGCACACCTTCGTCACCTAATTCGTCAGCGTGGATAAACCCTTCACGAACGGGCTCCACCCTGACCTTCTGGCAATGCTGTTCGAAGCGCCTGGTCATAGAGTCCTCCTCCATCAGCCAGTCACGAAGTGATGGCGACAGAGCAGCACCGTCCAGCGCCAGCCAGTTGAGTGAACGTAATAAACGGAGCGGGTCTTGCGTCATGACACTTTCCCCCAAAAATTTTCAGGCAGGTAGTTTAGCGCAGAGCGATTCACGGCACACCCGTCCGTCATGCAAACGCGAGGTTATTCGCGCTTAAGCCGGTTACTGTTTGCCAGCCACAGGGTGATAACCAGCAGCAGAATAGCAGCCGAGTAGCACAGCGTATCAAAGGGATTTTTGTGGTCGACGATAATCAGCCTGATGATAGCCGTGATGCCGATATAGACGAAATAGCGTAACGGGAAATGGTAACCCGACTGGAAGTACTTCACGATGAGGGCAATAAACTCAAAGTAAAGGAAGTAAATCACGATGCCTTCGATTAGAAGATAGGAGGACGCCTGCTCGCCCGTGCTGAACAGGACGTTGGCTAAATGGACCGTCTCTTTGCCCAGGAAGACCATTAAAATGAACGCCAGAATCAGCAATCCTGCATTCAGCACCCATTGCATCAGGCGCGCTATCTTTTGTGCTATCGGGTTTTTATCACTCATTTCACGCCTCGAAAATAAAGGGATGTTTTCTGGCATTATCATGCTTTAGTGTGACGTAAATCACAATATAGCCGTCAGGCTTACTTAACAGCGTCTTTCAAATCACCAGACTGCGCGATGGAATGCCAGCCCCGGCATCCTGGGTTATACCGCCGGGACCGTACGAACCTGTCTTTTGATGAAAGCAAACCGGACAGACCGATCATATCGGCTGGCAGACCCACTCCGTCGTGCCGTCCTGTCATACGGTTTTAACATCCGACATTTACATTGGCTCGGTTTTTCAACCCCGGCAGTCAGCTAGCGCCCGCTTTCATACCCGACTCAATGGATAAGCGTCCTGAGGCATGAACGCCGCTGTTGGCCTCCGCGCAGCCAACAGCGGCGTTCATGCCCGGCCAGGCTTAATCTGTTCCGCATTAACGGTTACGGGATTACGTCAGGTTAGTGTGCACTTACTCAACTATTAAGATGCGGCCGGACGGCGTTGCGCTGGCGGCGTTAAAACAGCCCGACGTCAGAGACGCAGACAAACGCCCCCTGTGGCGTGAAGACGCCGCAGCAAGAGAGGACAACATGAAAACAATTCTGGTGATTCTGGACGGCCTGAGCCATCACGTTGCCCATCATGCGATGGGTTATCTGCACGCAGAATGTGCGCAAGGTAAAGGGCATTATTATCATCTCACCTGTGCACTGCCTTCTCTGTCGCGTCCGCTGTATGAATGCATTCTGACCGGTGTTGCGCCTGTGCAAAGTGGAATCATCCACAACGGGGTAAACCGCCTGAGTCACGAACAGAGCGTATTTCACTATGCGCGTGATGCGGGCCTGACCACCGCCGCAGCGGCTTATCACTGGATCAGTGAACTTTACAACCGCAGCCCTTTCGAGCCCGCGCGCGATCGTCATACCGAAGCGCCGGCCCTGCCTGTCCAGTTCGGGCACTTTTACGTTGACGACAGTTACCCCGATTCGCACCTGTTTGAAGATGCTGAGAGCCTGAGGTTGCGGCACAACCCGGACTTCCTCCTCATCCATCCAATGAATATCGATTATGCCGGTCATCAACATGGCCTGTCCTCGCCCCAGTATCGTAACCGGGCACGCATGGCGGATGGTTACCTGTCGCAATGGATGCCTGGCTGGCTGGCAGAAGGCTATCAGGTGATGGTGACCGCCGACCATGGCATGAACGACGACCGCTCACATGGTGGCATGCTGCCGGAGGAAACGACCGTTCCCCTGTTTGTCTTTGGTGACGGGTTCTCGCTAAAGCCTGGGCTGGAACTGCAACAAACCGATCTCTGCGGCACGCTGTGTACACTGCTCGGCGTTCCTCATGACAAGCCGGTGCATCACGATCTGCTGGCACAGGTTTCGCTCTGATCCTCTTCCCGCTTCTGGCGGCAGGAATACAGTAAACTGCCGCCCCGGGTCTGGCGGGTTGGGCGAACGGCACAACCCGTACTTCTGTTGCCGTTATTCCGCTGATCACCTGCCGTACTGACTTTGTCGCCACGCCCTTCACTGACCACAGAAAAAAGCGCACCGGCCGCGCGCGGCGGGAAAGGTCCGCCTGAGGCCAGCCGGATTTGTCGTGAGGTATCCGCAGAGTGGTCTACATTTAAAGGGGCCGACGCTGCGCAGGTCATTTAAAACACTGGAAAAAAGTTCGCAACGTCCGGCAGCCATGTTCGCAGATTGCGCTCTCCATCAGGCTGGCAATCTGTCATGCCGTAAGCCTGATGGTTGAGGAGCAACGTTACGTGTTAACCCTGCTTAACTTACTGTCTGCCGTTGCGCTTCTGGTCTGGGGCACGCACATTACGCGCTCCGGCATTATGCGCGTTTACGGGGCCGATTTGCGCCGGGTGCTCAGTCGCAGCGTGGAAAAGAAGCCGATGGCGTTTCTTGCCGGTATCGGCGTAACGATGCTGGTGCAAAGCAGTAATGCCACCACGCTGCTGGTTACCTCGTTTGTGGCTCAAAATCTTGTCAGCCTGACACCCGCTCTGGTAGTGATACTGGGCGCTGACGTCGGTACGGCCATTATGGCGCGCGTCCTGACATTCGATCTCTCCTGGCTTTCCCCGCTGTTTATCTTTTTTGGCGTGGTTTTCTTCCTGAGTCGCAAACAAAGCCGGGCAGGTCAGCTTGGCCGGACCAGCATAGGTCTGGGGTTAATTCTGCTGGCGCTACAGCTGATTGTTGAAGCCGCCCGACCGATTACCCAGGCGGCTGGCGTGCAGGTTCTGTTTTCCAGTTTAACCGGTGACGTCATGCTGGACGCTCTGCTCGGAGCCGTCTTTGCCATTATCAGCTACTCCAGTCTCGCCGCTGTGCTGATTACCGCCACACTGACCGCCACAGGCGTGATCGCCTTCAAGGTGGCCCTGTGCCTGGTAATCGGCGCGAACCTGGGCAGCGGCTTACTGGCGGTTATTAACGGCAGCGGATCCAATGCGGCCGGTAAACGCGTTGCAATGGGCAGCTTTCTGTTTAAGCTGACGGGTTGTGTAATAATTCTGCCCTTTGTTGAAACCGTAGCGGGCTGGCTGGATAAACTGCCCGTTAATGACGAAGAGCTGGTGATCTTCTTTCACGTTTTCTACAACCTGTTTCGCTGCATTATCATGGTGCCCTTTGCCGATGCGATGGCACGCCTGTGCCGTCGACTGATTGCGGACGATGCCGAAAGTGACGTCACGCTAAAACCCAGACACCTTGACAGCAGCGCGCTGGATACGCCCGCTCTGGCGCTGGTGAATGCTGCGCGCGAAGCGTTGCGTATGGGCGACGTGCTGGAGCAGATGCTGGATACGTTTCTGCAGGTGGTGCGCGGCGAGTCGCGGGCAGAACGCACGGTACGGCGGCTGGATGATGATGTGGATGTCCTGTATACCGCCATCAAACTCTATCTGGCGCGCATGCCGAAAGAGGATTTATCAGAGGAGGATTCCCGCCGCTGGGGGCAAATCATAGAAATGTCGCTGAATCTGGAGCAGGCCGGTGACATTATCGAGCGCATGAGCGGGGACGTCGCCGATAAATCTCTGGCTGCCCGGCGAACCTTTTCGCCCGAGGGCCTGAAAGAGCTGGAAGCCTTGCATGAGCAGCTTATCGCGAATCTACGGCTGAGCCTGTCGGTATTTTTATCTCACGATGTTACCAGCGCTAAGCGGCTACGCCGCGCCAAACACCGCTTTCGCCTGAAAATACGCCGCTATTCACACTCGCATGTTGATCGGTTACATCAGCAGAACATTCAGAGCATTGAAACCAGTTCGCTGCACCTAGGCTTGCTGGGCGATATGAAGCGTCTGAACTCGCTGTTTTGCGCGGTCGCTTACACGGTTCTGGAGCAGCCTGACGATGAGCGGGATTATGACTAAAGAAAGTGCGAAGGCCGTTTGGCCTGCGCACTGTGTCTCTCAGGGACGGGATGACGGCTTTTTATCTGTGGGCTTACCGGACCAGTAGCCCGCCAGCAGGGAACCGGAAAGGTTGTGCCAGACGGAAAACAACGCCCCCGGCAGTGCAGCCAGTGGCGAGAAATACAGTTTACCCAGCGTCGCCGCCAGCCCTGAATTCTGCATGCCCACTTCCAGCGCCAGCGTGCGGCAGGTAGATTCATCAAAGCCAAACAGCTTGCCGCCCCAGTAACCGCCGAGCAGACCAATAGCGTTATGTAACATGACGGCGGCGATCACCATCACGCCAACCGAGGCAATAAAGCTCTGGCTACCGGCGACCACAGCACTGATGATCAGCAGAATACACACCATTGAAAAAGCGGGAAGATAAGGCTCTACCCGACGAACCAGACCGTTAAACGTGTGGTGAATGATCAACCCTAACCCGATAGGGATCACGACGATCCTGATGATGCTCAGCAGCATACCGGCAACATCAACCTGAATATGCGTATCCACATAAAAACGGGTCAGCAGTGGCGTGGCAAATACCCCGACCAGCGCGGACACCGAGGAGATGGTCACCGAGAGCGCCACATCGCCTTTTGCCAGATAAATCATCACGTTCGAGGCGGTTCCACTGGCAACGCTGCCCACCAGAATCATCCCGGCAGCCAGATCGGGCGGCATGTTAAACAGTTTTGCCAGCGCCCATGCCGCCAGGGGCATCACCAGATAGTGCAGGAATGTACCTGCAAGCACCGGTGCCGGACGGGTTAAGACGCGTTTGAAATCATTGATATTCAGCGTGACGCCCATACCGAACATAATCAGCATCAGCAGATACGCGACCCACGGGCCAATGCCAAGAAAGGTGGTGGGCGAGTAGTAAGCCGCGACAGACAACAGGACGGCCCACAGGGGGAACAGACGGGTTAAGGTGGCAAGCATCAACAAACATCCTTTTAGCAAAATCAGCGACGTGCGTGGAATGATGTCCGGCGGCATCACAGCCGGTCAGTAAAAAGCCGGACAGGGTCCGGCTTTCTTTTGATGTCAGCGGCGCTTATTCAAACAAGTTGTGGTGCAGCGTACGCACCACACTTTCCGCATCGTCACCTGGCACCAGGAAGCAGAGGTTATAGCTGCTGGCTCCGTAGCAAATCATGCGCAGGTTAAAGGGCTCAAGTACGCCAAACACCTCTTTACCTACCCCACAGGCTTTCGACAGTTCATTGCCGATTATGGCCACCAGCGCCAGGTTTTCCTCTACTTCCACCCGACACAGGGATGAGAGCTCGGTTAACAACGCCTGGCTCAGCAGATGGTCGCCGGTTGAAGTCGAGCCGGTCGTATCCAGCGTCAACGCGACGCTGACTTCCGAGGTGGTAATCAGATCCACCGACACGTTGTGACGCACCAGGATATTGAACACTTCAGACAGGAAGCCCGGCGTATGCAACATATTCAGGCTGTGCAACGTGACCAGGGTTTGCTTGCGACGTAGCGCCAGCGCTCTGAACAGCGGCGGATTCGCCGTCTCATTGCACACGCGCGTACCGCCCGCTGCAGGATCTTTACTGGAGCCGACGAACACCGGAATGTCGCTACGGACAGCGGGCAGCAGCGTGGCAGGATGCAGAACTTTGGCACCAAAAGTGGCCATTTCAGCCGCTTCTTCAAAAGTGATTTCATCAATACGTTTAGCCGCAGGGACTACACGCGGATCGGTGGTGTAAATGCCCGGCACGTCTGTCCAGATATCCACGCGCGCAGCGTTTAATGCTTCACCCAGCAGTGCGGCCGTGTAATCACTGCCGCCGCGGCCCAGCGTGGTGGTGCGTCCTTTTTCTTCGCTGCCGATAAAGCCCTGCGTGACCACCAGAGCGGCGGCAATGCGCGGCTGCAACTGCACACTGACCTGCTCGGCCAGTACGGCAACATCAGGCTCCGCACGGCCAAAGCGATCGTTGGTGCGCATGACTTTACGCACGTCAAACCATTCCGCATTGACCCCGCGCTCACGCAGGATCTCGACAAACAGCAGAGTCGACATGAGTTCGCCGTGGCTGACCAGTTCGTCGGTTAAGGCGCTGGAGGTGGCGAGAGCGGCGGCGTCAGACAGCATGCCGATATTGTCGATAATGCGGTCGATTTCATCGCGGATAACGTCTGGATTGTTCAGGCGATCGATGATGGCATATTGAATGCGGCGGATATCATCGAGCTGCGCCGCGCGTTGCGATGTCTCCTGACCTTCGGCAAGGGAGACCAGCAGATTGGTGATGCCTGCAGAGGCAGAAAGCACCACCAGCCGGGTATTGCTGTCCTGCAACACCACATCGGCGCTACGGTTCATGGCATCGAAATCGGCAACGCTGGTACCGCCAAATTTCGCTACATTCAGATTCAGAGACATTGTATGACCTCGTGTCAGGATACGTTGCCCTCACCCGTTAAGAGATGAGAAACAGTAATTCAGCCTAAGCACAAGGAAAGAGCAGAAACGGGTAAAATCGAATAGACGAGTCACCCAGAAGCGCTCCACCTTGCGAAACGTCCGACTGTGGACGTTTCTGGTGACAACCCAGGGGATTCAGCCCCTGTAGCCGACAGCCAACACACCGTGATGTTGACCACCTCGGCGTCGCTCCCCCTGATGTGTTATCTCTGGATACGGTTCCTCCAACACACTGCCTGGTCGACGCGCCTCTTCTGGCTTGCGCACAGGTGCACAAGTAGCGCGCATAGATTTAGCGATTTCTGGCCCTGCTGTCAATGACCGTCACGGGACAATTTTTCATGCAGAGCGCACCGGATAACAAATTTTGCCTAATCGCTGCGACTACAGTGCTAAATGGCTTCAGCAACGTCCTCACATTCTGATTCGGCACAATGTTCGTGGGCTGCCGTTGCGCCATACTTTTCAGCCTTTCGCCCATGGAAACAGTCCGAATGATTGCCGCATCATCCACTGCGAAACGGGCTGTATTCGTGCGCTGACACCATCGCACTGACAAAGTTTTTCCTTTCAGTTGCAACTGTGGTCATACTGAAATGCTAACCGGGTACGATGCGACCCCGATGGAATGACGGTTCTTAATATCAACAAGAGTGTTGCCATGAAAAATATCAATCCGACCCAAACCGCAGCCTGGAAAGCGCTGCAAGAGCATTATGAACAGATGAAAACGGCGAAAATCGCCGACCTGTTTGCCCAGGATGCCGATCGTTTTGCTAAATTCTCAGCCACCTTTGACGACCAGATGCTGGTAGATTTCTCGAAAAACCGCATCACGCAGGAGACGCTCGATAAACTGCTGGCCCTGGCAAAAGAAACCGATTTAAGCGGCGCGATTGCGTCCATGTTCTCGGGCGAAAAAATTAACCGGACGGAGGATCGCGCCGTCCTGCACGTCGCCCTGCGCAACCGCAGCAATACGCCAATCAAGGTGGATGGCAAAGATGTGATGCCTGAAGTCAACGCGGTGCTGGCGAAAATGAAAAGCTTCTCCGAGCGCATTATTGGCGGTGACTGGAAAGGTTACACCGGCAAACCGATCACCGATGTGGTGAACATTGGTATCGGCGGTTCCGATCTGGGGCCGTTTATGGTGACTGAGGCACTGCGCCCGTACAAAAACCACCTGAACATGCATTTTGTGTCCAACGTTGACGGCACGCACATCGCCGAAACGCTGAAAGACCTCAGCCCCGAAACCACGCTGTTTCTGGTGGCGTCAAAAACCTTTACCACCCAGGAAACCATGACCAATGCGCACAGCGCACGCGACTGGTTCCTGAAAACGGCCGGCGATCAACAACACGTTGCGAAGCACTTTGCTGCGCTCTCCACCAATGCTAAAGCCGTGGGCGAATTTGGTATCGATACCGACAATATGTTCGAGTTCTGGGACTGGGTCGGCGGCCGCTATTCGCTGTGGTCGGCCATTGGCCTGTCCATTATTCTGTCGATTGGTTTTGAGAACTTTGAGCAGTTGCTGAGTGGCGCGCATGCCATGGATAAGCACTTCTCTACCACGCCAGCCGAAAAGAATATCCCCGTTCTGCTGGCGCTGATTGGTATCTGGTATAACAACTTCTTTGGCGCGGAAACCGAAGCTATCCTGCCTTACGATCAGTACATGCACCGTTTTGCAGCCTATTTCCAACAGGGAAATATGGAGTCGAACGGGAAGTACGTTGATCGCACAGGCCAGCCGGTGACCTATCAGACGGGCCCGATTATCTGGGGTGAACCCGGCACCAACGGCCAGCATGCGTTCTATCAGTTGATTCACCAGGGCACCAAACTGGTACCTTGCGATTTTATTGCACCTGCCATCAGCCACAATGCCCTGGCCGATCACCATCCTAAGCTGCTGTCGAATTTCTTTGCTCAGACCGAAGCGCTGGCATTTGGTAAGTCACGCGAAGTGGTGCAGAAAGAATTTACTGATGCGGGTAAATCGGCGGAATCTGTCGCGCACATCGTGCCGTTTAAAGTGTTTGAAGGGAACCGCCCGACCAACTCAATTCTGTTGCGCGAAATCACGCCATTCAGCCTGGGCGCGCTGATTGCGCTCTACGAGCATAAGATCTTCACCCAGGGGGCAATTCTGAATATCTTCACTTTTGACCAGTGGGGCGTGGAATTAGGCAAACAGCTGGCTAACCGTATTCTGCCGGAGCTGGAAGATGACAGTAATATTACCAGTCATGACAGTTCGACTAACGCCTTAATTAACTGCTACAAGAAATGGCGCTAATCGTATAGTGACAGAGGCGGCCTGCCGGCCGCCTTTTTTTTGTCATCACGATCGGGCACGCTGCTTTTTATCTGAAAAGCCTGCTGGCAGACTGGAAAATTCTTAAAATGCACTGCGGCAATTCTGAACCTCGCGCTGCGCAGAGCGCATCACCCTACTAAAAACCGGATCTAAAACGGTAAGCCAATGCTTCTTACCTCTTGTTTTATAAGGTGATTGGATTTTACGCTTATTCAGGTAATTCCGATTATTCTCATTCCGTACCAAAAGATACTAAATAAGTAGAAACCGCTTTGCTTTCCTCTTACTCACAGACAAATATCCGGCCTTTCACGGTAAATCCACCAATTTAAAATAAGTTAACGCTGAATCCGCTTAATTTGCCCCGTTTTTTTACGCGTCATTTACCAGGTTTTAAGACTACTCAACTCTGGTATTTTGTTGCCCTATACTGGACGCGCCCATAATGGGTCTGTCCTTCGGTTTGCGATAACCGTTTATTCTGTTTCGCGAATGTGTTGGATAGCAATCCTTCATTCAACCAATGTAGGTGTTGTTATGAAAAAACGCATGATTGCCGGTCTGGCATTACTCGTCGCCGTCTCTTCCAGCGCTTATGCGGCACCGGAAGAAGCTGGTGCCGCAGCAGGCGCACAGGCGGGGACAATCTCCGCAGGTACGACTACCGCTGTAGGTATCGGCGTGCTCGGCGCGTTAGTAGGACTCGGCGTTGCCGCTTCTGGCGGTGGTGACGGGGCAAATACGGGTACAACTACCACGACCACAACGGGCACCACACGTTGATGGGTACCCTGATTCTTTAGGCTGCAGCAAGGCCGCGAACGTGTGAGTCGTGATGCATTTACGCAGGTGAGTGTGTTGCGACGAGGACGCCAGCGTGTCGGCAGCTGAAAGAACAGAGGTATGGGAGCATTAATCATAACCACACATTCGTGTGGTTATTTTTACTTTGGCATCATTTATCAGGGACACATTGTGCGCCAACTTCCGCTGCTGCTCGTTTGCCTGCTGCTGCAGGCCTGTACACAAACGCAAAAAGGACTCGAACAGACGGTGATAATGGCCATCGAAGGGCCAAAAGATGTCACTGTCACGCCTCAGGAAATTGATGCGCTGCCCTACGCCAGCCTGTATGCACGCATTAATGACGGCCCACGCATTTTTGTCGTGCTGGGTTACAACGAAAACGGCCAGCAAAAATGGATTACGCGTGACCAGTCCATGCTGGTAACGGCCCACGGCAGGCTGATTAAAACGCTGGGCCTGCCCGACAACCTGATGAACGTCAGTAACCTGCAACAGGATCCGCTGGCGAAAGGCCTGTCGCTGACCAACGGCCAGCACTGGACGCGGATTGTGCAGTGGACCGGGCAGGGCAAATTCCAGAGCGCCACCGTCAGTTCCACTTTCGAGCGTGGCGATGATGAAGTTCTGACGATTGCCGGAAACCGCATCCCCTGCCGCGTCTGGCATGAGGCGTTACGTATCGACAGCCTTGGCCGTGAGTGGCAAAACACGTTCTGGATCGATAACAGCAGCGGTCAGGTCGTGCAATCCCGACAGATGCTTGCTGCCGATACCTTCCCTGTTGAAATCACCATTCTGAAACCGGCGAAATCATGAAAAAAATAACGCTATTGTTGGCAGGCGTGAGCCTGCTTACCAGTCTGGGTGCCCGTGCCGCAGGTCAGGTTACCGTCCATGCCCCGCAGGACACCGCCAGTGTGCAGCTCAATCAGGTCGAAAATCTGGCGCAGTTGGTGACGCAGCCCGCATTAATGGCCCAAACCGACTGGCGACGGGCCGTGATTGCTGAGCAGGGAGCGACAACCCAGGCCCGGCAGCAGTATCAGCAGGCCCTGGCCGCGCTGCGTACCTGGCGGGCGGACAGCAGTGGTGAACAAGCCGCCGCCATTGACGCGGTGATTCGGCAGTTCAGCAACATGAAGGTGACGGGCCGCCAGTTCGTCACGCTGGATCCTGATCGCATCCGGCTGCATTCAGCAGACAATCGCCGCCTGGACGGGCGTTATGATCTCTATCTCACTCAGCCCAGTCATCATGTGCTGCTGCTGGGCGCGATTGCCGGAGCCGGACGCGAAGCCTGGCAACCGGGCAAGTCCGTGCGGGAATACCTGCGTGACCATCCACGGCTGGCCGGCGCAGAACGCAATTTCGCGGTTGTGATTGCGCCAGACGGAACGACGCAGAACGTCCCGATTGCTTACTGGAACCATCGCCATGTCGAACCTGAACCTGGCAGCATTATTTTTGTGGGCTTTTCCTCATGGAGCCTGCCAGGCGCCTTTGACGATCTGAATAGCCGCCTTGTTTCTGTTCTGACTCACCGGATACCAGACTGATGAAAAAACGTTATCTTCTCAGCCTGTTGGCTGTTTCAGTAGCAAGCGCCTGCCAGGCGCAGGCGGAAATGTATGAGGCGCCCGTCACGCCGTCACAGTCTGATTTCGGCGGCGTAGGGCTGATGCAGGTACCGACCGCGCGAATGGCAAGAGAAGGCGAATTCAGCCTTAACTTCCGCGATAATGACCAGTATCGCTACTATTCCGCCTCATTACAGCTTTTCCCATGGCTGGAAACGACTGTGCGCTACACAGATGTGCGGACACGACGTTACAGTGCGGTAGAGAGTTTCAGTGGTAATCAAAGCTATAAAGATAAAGCCTTCGACCTGAAACTGCGGCTGTGGCAGGAAGGATACTGGTTACCTGAAGTCTCGTTCGGTACGCGCGATCTTGGCGGTACCGGCTTATTTGACAGTGAATATCTGGTCGCCACCAAAGCCTGGGGGCCCTTTGACTTTACGCTGGGCTTTGGCTGGGGCTATCTGGGCAACAGCGGAACCGTTTCCAACCCCTTCTGCTCTTACAGCGACAGCTTCTGTCAGCGCCCGGGCGTAGGACAGGCTGGCTCGATTAACGGTTCTCAGATGTTTCACGGCCCTTCTGCCGTGTTCGGCGGTATTGAATACCAAACGCCGTGGCAGCCGCTGCGCCTGAAAGTGGAATATGAAGGCAATGATTATAAAGATGATTTTGCCGGACGCCTGCCGCAGCGCAGTAAAGTTAACGTCGGTGCGATCTACCGCGTAACTGACTGGGCGGATATCAATGCCAGCTATGAGCGCGGCAATACCTTTATGTTCGGCTTTACCATCCGGACTAACTTTAACGATATGCATCAGGATCATATCGACAGCCCTAAACCGGCCTATGATCCGCATCCGCAGCCGAAATTGCTGGAGACCACGGTGACAGGCAATCAGCTGTCTGCGCTGAAGTACGACGCAGGCCTGGCGGGCCCGAAAATCCAGACCAAAGGCAATACGCTGTATGTATCGGGCGAGCAGACCAAATATCGCGATACCCGCGAAGGGGTCGACCGCGCCAATCGTATCATCATGAACAACCTGCCGGACGGCATCGATACGATTAACGTCACAGAGTCGCGCTTCAATATGCCGCAGGTGACGACAGAAACGTCCGTTGCCAGCCTGCGTAATGATCTGACTGGCTACCCGTTAGGACATGAGCAGTCTCTGCAGCAGGTACGCAAAAATCCGGTCGATCCGGGTCAGACCGAGCAGGGGATGTTTATTCGCAAAGATCGCCTGGATTACGGTCTGTCTCCGGTACTCAATCAGTCTGTCGGCGGCCCGGAGAGCTTTTATCTGTATCAGGTCGGCGTCATGGGCAACGTCGATTACTGGCTGACCAATCATCTGCTGGTCAGTGGCAGCCTGTTTGCTAACGTGGCAAATAACTATAACAAATTCAATTACAACGGTGCCCCCGCCGATTCCACCCTGCCCCGCGTGCGTACGCATATTCGTGACTACGTTGAGAACAACGTTTACGTCAACGATCTGCAGGCTAACTACATGGATTATCTGGGCAATGGTTTCTACGGCCAGGTCTATGGCGGCTATCTGGAAACCATGTACGGTGGTGTCGGGGGCGAAGTGCTTTATCGTCCGGTGGACAGCAACTGGGCGGTGGGCGTAGACGCCAACTATGTGCGCCAGCGTGACTGGAACGACATGATGCGGTTTACGCATTACGAAGCCCCGACCGGCAACCTGACAGGTTACTGGCGGCCGTGGTTTGCGGAAGATGTGTTGGTTAAGGCCAGTATCGGCCAGTATCTGGCGAAGGATAAAGGCGTCACGCTGGATGTCTCTAAACGCTTCGACAGCGGCGTCATGGTCGGCGTCTATGCGACCAAAACCAATGTCTCCTCTCAGCAGTACGGCGAAGGCGACTTTACGAAAGGTTTCTACATTTCCATCCCAATGGATCTGTTTACCGTGACGCCAACGCGTGGCCGTGCGCAGATTAACTGGGTTCCGCTCACCCGCGATGGCGGTCAGATGCTGGGACGCAAGTACCAGCTGTATGACATGACCTCGGATCGCGATGCGCGGTTCAACTGATAAAGAGGGCAGCCTGCGGGCTGCCTTCTTTTTTGTCTGCGTCGTCCTCAGCTGAAAGGCCCGCGCGCCACGCCGCTCACCGACGTGTTTTTACAGCCGCATAATCTTCCACCCGATCGCGCTGGCTTTGCGCCACCGCAACATAGCGGCTGGCAGGATGACTAAAATATCTGCCTCACCTTGACGCGCCTGACCACATCACAAATTACCCCCACAGGTTTCATTCCAGCGTGTGCCTTCACATCCGGCCAGGCCCGGCGGATTGCGGAGACGGAGAGCAGGTCTGACCAGCGCACCAGCGTTTGCATTTACGGTGATTAAAACGAAAATGGTTTCCACTATGTGAAAGGAGAGACTCTATGGCTACGCCTGTTGCCGCCAAACGCGGTAAAAAACCTCGCAGCACGTCGGCACCTCCCGCTCCGGCTGGCGGTCAGGTTCAGTCACTGACACGGGGGCTGACGTTGCTGGAGTTGATCGCCAGTTCACAGGGTAGCGTGGCACTTACCGAACTGGCACAACAGGCGGGTTTACCAAACTCGACCACCCATCGTCTGCTGACCACAATGCAGCAGCAGGGCTTTGTACGCCAGGTGGGCGATCTGGGTTTCTGGACAATCGGCGCGCATGCGTTTGTGGTTGGAAGCAGTTTTTTGCAGAGCCGCAACCTGCTGGCGCTGGTGCATCCGGTGTTACGTTCACTGATGGAGAGTTCGGGCGAAACGGTCAATCTGGCGGTGCTGGACCTGAGCGACTTCCAGGCGGTCATTATTGACCAGGTACAGTGCACGCAGCTCATGCGCATGTCCGCACCGATCGGCGGCAAGCTGCCCATGCATGCTTCCGGAGCGGGCAAAGCCTTTCTTGCCCATCTCAGCGACGACAAAGTGACCGCGCTGCTGCACCAGAAGGGCCTGCATTACTACACACCCAATACGCTGATGTCTCCGCAGAGCCTGAAAACTAACCTGGCACAAATACGTACCCGTGGATTTTCTTTCGATGACGAAGAGCATGCGCTCGGCTTGCGTTGCGTGGCGGCACCCATTTATGACGAACACGGCGAGCCTTTTGCCGCGCTGTCGATTTCGGGTCCAATTGCCCGCATGACTGACGATCGCATTACCGAACTGGGCGCGCTGGTCATTCGGGAAGCGCGCCAGGTTACCCAGGCTTACAGCGGTCGTTAAGGAACGGGCTTCGCACCGTGCGCGAGTCCGGAAATCGACGCGTAGATCACTGGCGCGATCCAGCGCGCCAGTGGCTGATAGCCTGTCATATCAGACGCTTAGTAAACCTTTATAGACGGCATCACGCACCATCACAGGAAACTGCCCATTCACCCCCTCCGGTGTGGTATTGGTCATGGCGACCACGCACAGCGCGTTTTGACGATCCACGAACCAGGTGTGTCCATACGCTCCACTCCACGACAGCGTACCGGCTGACTGAGGCGACAGGGCAGCATCCGGATCCACCAGCAGTGCCCAGCCCACACCAAATCCCCATCCCGGCCCCTGCGTAGCCCAGTTTGCCGTCACGTGTTCCTGCGTCATGTAGTCAAAACTTTCACGCGTGATTAGCGGCGCGCCTTCACGCCGGACGGTTTCCAGCACTTGCATAAAATCGAGGGTCGTTCCTGCCATACCGCCGCCGCCGCACGGCCAGGCATCGGGTTTGAGAATACGGCCGGGGCTAAAAATCGCGGTGCCTTCACCGAAAGGGATCTGCTGATTATCACGCATGACTGAAGGCACCGGGTTGTCGTCCGTGTAGACCGTGGTTAATCGCGACGCGTCTCTGACGCTAAACAGCGTGTCTGCCATCCCCAGTGGGCTCGTTATATGGTGATTCACCAGTTCTGGCAGGCTTTTACCGGTCGCCCGCACCATGATTTCACCGAGGACATCGATGCCCAGGGAATAACGCCAGCCGGTGCCGGGACGGAACTGTAACCGGGTGCCCGCAAGGCGCTGCAGATTCTCTTCCAGGGTGAGTCCGGGCTGATAGTCGATGCCGTCTGACACATTGCGTGAGTGATAAAGCGAATCCGCCGGGGCGGAATAACGATAGCGTAAACCTGACATATGGCTCAGCAAATGCCGCACCCGGATAGTGGCTGGCTCACCGTTCTCAAGGCAGGGACGGAAATCCGGAAGCCAGCGGGTGATATCGTCGTCCAGTGTGATATCCCCTTGCTCGATCAGGCGCATGGCGGTCAGGCTGACAATGGGTTTGGTGAGTGACGCAAGACGGTATATCGCATCCACAGACATGGCTTTATTTTGCTCTCTGTCCGCCCACCCCGCCGCCCGTTGATAAATCAGTTTTCCCGCCTGAGCCACCATCACTGTGGTACCCACAACACGCTGGCTATTAATCGCATGATCAATAACCGCATCCATTGCGGCTTCGAACTTTGCCGGGGCAGGAGAGAGTCCAGAGGTAAAATAAAACATAATGAAGTCCTTTTTTAATCAGAAGTAATGAGAAAGATAAAACATCTAATCTCAGGAAATATTTAATCTTTAAAGAATGTATTCACTTAGATAATTTAACAATGAAAAATAAAAACCAAACCACAATGGTTAAACTAGATAACATCTCATCATTAAATAACACACGTCTTACATAATAACTCTCTCCCATTTTCAACTGGTCAACCAATAGGGAATTTGAGTCTACCTTATCGGCATCCATAGTATTTGTGACCGACCTCTTTTTTTTAAAAGGGCAGAATGATTACCATGCTCTACGCCGAAAATACGCGTATTAACGC
The DNA here is from genome assembly GCF_041954965.1 of Pantoea sp. BS_8. Lineage (NCBI taxonomy): Bacteria > Pseudomonadati > Pseudomonadota > Gammaproteobacteria > Enterobacterales > Erwiniaceae > Pantoea > Pantoea sp. BS_8. The sequence goes on along the minus strand of NZ_JAVAXU010000009.1, from coordinate 13,336 downwards.
ATCAGTACAAATAACAGCGCGCCTTTTAGAGAACACAGAGCGGGGCATTATTCTGGTCAACCAAAATTTACCACGCTAAATAACGGCGTTAAAAATTACTATTTATTTAACAAAAAATACTCACCTGCATTAAAGACTGACAACGCAAACACACACCCGCGTTGTTTATTCTTTAGAGCTTTATTTAAAAGTTCGCATTACTTTTTCACGCTTATACGACACCTGAATGCGTCTGAGCGCCACTCCGATTTTATTAAGGGAATATTATGACAACGTTAGCACAGCCCGTGCGCAGAAAAGTGGGGACAGGCACCGCCATTGGCTATGGCATTACCGATATTTTTGGCGGTGGGTCCATGGCTTTAATCGGTACATGGTTACTGTTTTTTTATACGACGTTCTGTGGGCTTTCAATGTTGGAAGCCAGCTCAATTTTTGCTATTGCCCGTATTATTGATGCCATTCTGAGTCCGGTGATGGGATATATCACCGATAAATTCGGCAGTACCCGGCTCGGTAAGCGCTTTGGTCGCCGTCGCTTCTTCCTGCTCATCAGCGCGCCAATGATGTTTGTTTACGCGCTGGTCTGGGTCAGCGACATGAACTACTGGTACTACCTTGGTACCTACCTGGCGGTAGAACTGCTGGTTGCCATGGTGCTGGTACCGTGGGAAACCCTGGCGGCAGAAATGACCAATGATTTTGGTGAAAGAACACGGATGGCCGCCATCCGCCTGACATTTTCTCAGGTAGGAACCTTCCTGACCGCTTCGGTGCCGGGCATTGTGATTCAGTATTTTGGCCAGGATTCGGCGCTGACCTATACCTACACCGGTATTATGTTTTCCTGCCTGTTCTTTATTGTGGTGTTGATTACCTGGTGTTGTACCTGGGAGTCAAAAGATATGAACCCGGAAGAGTTTGAACGGCGCAATACGGGTCCCAGCCTCGGATTATTGAGCCACCTGAAAAATATGTTTGTCGAGTTAATGACAACCTTCAAAATAAAAATATTCAGACAACATTTAATTATCTATATCTCTTCATTTACTGCACTGGATATTTTTATTGCTGTCTTCGTTTACTTTGTTGTCTACGGTTTAAATCTGGATGCGGCCAACGCGTCGGCCTATCTTTCCATTGCGACGTCCGTCTCCATTCCTTCCACGCTGCTTTTCATGTTTATGCTGGATAAACTGAATGTCAGGCCCGCCTACGCCATGCGTATTTCCTACCTGTGTATTTTAGGTGTGCTGGGTTATCTGATTTTAATGTTTATCGGCCATTCGGCAGTGTCGTCATGGTGGTTGACCACGCTCATTTTTGTCCTGCTGGGTTTTGGCCGTGCGGGGCTTTACTTTATCCCCTGGAATATTTACAGCTTTATTCCCGATGTGGATGAAATGGTCACGCGTCAGCGGCGCGAAGGCGTTTTTGCTGGCGTCATGACGTTGATGCGAAAAAGTACCGTGGCCGTCGCCATTATGGTGGTGGGTGCGGTACTGGAACACAATCATTTTGTTAAAGGCCAGTTAATTCAACCGGAAAGTGCGCTCAATGCGATTACCGGGCTCCTGGTCTTCGGCACCGGCGGTCTGTTACTGATCAGTTTATATATGACCTTCAAATTTAAACTGACACGCGAAACGCATCGGGTATTGGTGAATGAAATTGATCGCCTCAAGGCAGGCGGCGATAAAGCCGACTGCACACCCGAAACCAAAGAGGTCGTGAAAGCCCTGACGGGCTACGACTACGAGCAGGTCTGGCAACAGGATAAATGCACCCGGCCTTAATCTGGTCGGGTTGACGCGGGTCAGGAAAGGTAAAACGCAAGGCATGCGGATAACCGCCCGGCCCGACGTCATCCGGCTCTGTTCACATACGGTATGGATACGTGATGAAAATTGCCCTATTTTGCATTCTGCTTGTCAGCCTGTTTTTCCCGTCCTCTCCGCTTTATGCTGCCGCGATTAATGACGATGAGGACAGCCTGCGCATTCGTCTGAAAAACGATTTTCGGCGGGCCGACAAACCCAGCGCGGGTTCAGATCGTCATATTTACGCCTGGGTACAGGGTGGGCTGATTGATGTGAATACGCGCTATTACAATGACGTCATCGGCGTGAGCGCGGGAGCGTATTATGTGTACAAGCTGGGTGCAAACGCCGGCTGGAGCACCCGCTATTATCTGGACGGTCACGACAGCTTTGGTGTGGCCATTGGCGCGGTCAAACTTAAACCGGCAGAGAATCTTCGCCTGACGCTCGGGCGGTTTGGGACGGATTATGGTTACGGCAGCCTGCCTTGGCGCATCCCGTTGATCGCCGATAATTCGTCACGCACGATACAGACGATTTCTGAAGGTGCACTGGCCCACTTTGAGGCGACGGAGAATCTGGAATTCTGGTCAATGTGGCGTAAGCGCGCGTTCTATTATGTCGACTCTGCCACGGGCGTGCGTGATGAAGGCGTGATTAACAGCACAACAGGGAAATACCATCCCCATCGGAGCCGCGGCTATCTGGTGGGCTCCTGGCACGATGCTTCTTCGCGGTATTCACTGGGTGCCTCTTATCAACAAGATGTATCGACTCAGGTGCAAAGCATCGTCGAAAAAACCTATGCCTTTGCTGACGATCGCGCACTCAAATGGGAGCTGATGGGTTTTTATGGTCAGGTTGAGGGGATGAGTAAGCCTCTCAGTTATCACCACGAGACGGCGTTGATTTCCGGGCGATTAACCTATTCGTTTGCGAATGCCCGGTTATTTGGTGCCGTGGGTAAGCTTACCCATGATATTGATGGTCGCATTATCTATACGGATATTGGCTATCCCGACTCGCTGAGTATTGATCGCAATAAAGAAGGCATGCTGTCTGTACAGCTTGGCGGACAATATTTCTTCACCCCGAACGTCGGCGTTATGCTGGGCCCGATTCTTACCCACGGTTATGAAGACAAACAGCGCCATACCAGAATCAACGGAGTGGGCCTGATGGGCGCGATCCTGTACAACGTCGCAGAGGGCCCGTTTAAAGGCCTGAACATGTATATTGCCGCCGACAGAGCCAGGGAGAAGCGCCCCGGTAGCTCACTGGGTGACCGGCTCAATTACTGGGATGTGAAAGCCGGTATGCAATATGACTTCATGCTGAAGTAACAAATCATCAGATGAAGTAGTCTGTATGTTTCCAAAGTGGCATCTCTTGATGCCGCTTTTAATTATTCTCGCAATTTATTGTTAAATAAAGAATAAAACAGCGTGCCAACGCGTCAGCCTGCTTATCTTAACGTGCGCTGAACCCTGTTATCCCGATCGTGAGGTGGTAAAATTTTTGCCGCAACGGTATCTGACGGGAGCATCACTATGAGATCTGTCTCTCAGCAACGTCCTTATCAGCAAGTCGCCGCAAAAATCCGGCAGCGCATTGTGGAAACGCCCTATCGCCCGGGCGGGCGCCTGCCACCCGAGCGTGAAATGGCTGGCATGCTTAACGTCAGCCGCACCGTCGTTCGCGAGGCGCTCATTATGCTGGAAATCGAAGGGCTGATCGAAGTCAGACGGGGAGCCGGTATTTACGTCACAGCGCACAGCTCTCCATGCCGTATTAGTGAGGCAAATCCCTCCTTTCACAACGATGCCGGCCCGTTTGAGCAGCTTCAGGCGCGACAGTTGCTGGAAAGCAATATCGCGGAGTTTGCCGCCCTGCAGGCGACACGGGCGGACATCATCAAAATGCGTCAGGCTTTGCTGCTGGAAGAACGCGAGCTGACCTCGTGTTCGCTGGGAAACCCGGAAAAAGGTGATATGCACTTTCATCTGGCCATCGCTGAAGCCACGCATAACAGTATGCTGGTCGACGTATTTCGCCAGTCATGGCAGTGGCGCGAAAACAACCCTATGTGGATTCAGCTGCACAGTCATCTTGGCGATACCCAATACCGTAAAGCGTGGCTGGTCGATCACCGGCAAATTCTTGCCGCGCTGATCAAAAAAGATGCCCGCGCCGCTAAGCTGGCTATGTGGCAGCATCTGGAAAATGTGAAGCAGCGTTTACTGGAATTTTCCAACGTGGACGATCTCGACTTTGATGGTTATCTGTTTGACTCCTGGCCGCTGGCAAAGAGTGACGGCTGAAGCGGTTCCCGTTCCTGGTCGGGGTGCTCTGGGATTTTATGCCGCGGTGCAAGCCTGCTGCCATAGCGCACACAGAAGCGCTGGGCGGGCTGCCAGGCAATAACATCCTCAATATGCCCCTGCGCAATGCGCCGCTGCTGGGCGCGCCACCAGCTCGCGTCAAAAATTTCCGGATGCCGTTGCTGGAGCAGCGCCCCGACTTTCGGCTCACTGCACAGGGCATAACGAAAGGTTTCAGGAAAAACATCATCTGGCCCAACGCTGTACCAGGGCTCGGCGCTTAACTCGTCCTCCTCGTAACGCGCCGCAGGCACGTCACGGAAATGGAGTTCCTGCATCGGGCGAATCTCATCGTAGTCATAAAACACCACGCGTCCATGACGGGTGATGCCAAAATTTTTAAACAGCATATCACCGGGAAAGATATTAGCGGCAGCCAGTTGTTTGATCGCGTTGCCATATTCTTCAATGGCCTGAGCACGTTGGCTGTCGCTGGCCTCAGCCAGAAAAAGGTTAAGCGGCTGCATACGACGTTCCAGCCACAGATGACTGATGATCAGGCGATCGCCTTCAATACGCATTTTTCCGGCAATCGTATTCTGGAATGCCACCAGCAGTGCCGGCGTAATACGTGCGAGCGGCAGCGCAAACTGTTCAAAGGCCTGCGTGTCAGCCATGCGTCCCACACGGTCATGTTCTTTAACCTGCTGATAGCAGGCCCTTACCTGCTCTTCCGTGACCTCTTTTTGCGGAGCAAAGCGATCTTTGATGACTTTGAACACCCGATCAAAGCCCGGCAGCGTAAAGACCAGCATCACCATGCCAGGGATGCCTGGCGCAATCTCAAAGGCGGCATCCGTTTGCTCCAGCGCCTGCAGATATTCCCGGTAGCTTTCCGTTTTGCCATGTTTCTGGCAGCCGATGGCCATATAACGTTCTGCCAGCGTTTTACCCGGTAAGACAGGCTTCAGCCATGCGACCAGCGCGCCGGGTAATGGGGCATAAACCATGAAGTACGCGCGGGCAAAGCCGAACACGATGCTGGCCTCGTTCACATCCGTCAGGCAGGTATCGATCCACAATTCACCTTGCTCGCTGCGCTGAACCGGCAACAGGCATGGCAGGATAGCGTCGGGCAGATGCAGGCGAGCCACGATCCAGGCGGTTTTGTTGCGGTAAAACAGCTCACAACAGACGTCCAGCCAGCCCTGTGCCAGTTGCGCGGAAGAGAACGCCTCATGCAAATGGCGTACAATCCAGGCTTCATCGCGCGCCTGATCCTGCCAGGGCAGCGTCAAAGGCACATCGCGTAGCACCTCATGCAGCAGTGTTTGCCAGCCCCGATCGGGCCGATAGGTTCGCGCCAGTGGACGCGAAACCTGACGTTGTGGCGCAGGCGGTTGCGAGCTGAAGATAAATAACCGTTCCGGCTGTAATGCATGGTGACCATGCAGCCGGCAGTAAACGGAATTGAAAAAGCTTTCAGCAATTTCATAACGCGGATAACCGGGTAACAGGGTTTCATAGTGGTTTTTGATCTTCAGCCAAAAAGCATCGTCCCAGTGCGCCGCCCCGTTCAGTGCGCGCAGTTGATCGGCAACCAGCGCCACATGGTGGTCATAAAGATGAATTCGTGCCTTCATAGCCTGCTGTACGGCCAGCCACTCAGCCTGTTCAAAACGCTGCTGAGCACCCGCCGTAATATCAAGAAAACGGCCATACTGCGCATCGAAGCCCTGCAGAATGGTGTGCGCGATTAGGGATTCACGTGGCGGCATAATCCACTCCTGAAAAAGCCCGCCCACCGTTACCGGGCGGGAAAGACACAGACTTCACTCAAAACTGATGCTCTTCGGTCGATCCGGTCAGCGCCGTAACGGAGGACTGACCGCCCTGAATAATCGTGGTGACCTGATCGAAATAGCCGGTGCCCACTTCCTGCTGATGCGAGGAAAAACTGTACCCCCGCTCCCGGGCAGCGAACTCTGGTTGCTGGACTTTTTCAACATAGTGACGCATGCCTTCGCCCTGAGCATAAGCCTGTGCCAGGTCGAACATGTTGAACCACATGCTGTGAATACCGGCCAGGGTAATGAACTGGAAGCGATAGCCCATCTCACTGAGCGCCTGCTGAAAGGCCGCGATGGTGCTGTCGTCGAGGTTCTTTTTCCAGTTAAACGAAGGCGAACAGTTGTAAGCCAGCAGTTTACCGGGAAAGCGGGCATGGATGGCTTCGGCGAAGCGCTGCGCCATCGCCAGGTCGGGCGTCGACGTTTCACACCACAGCACGTCAGCATAAGGCGCATAAGCCAGACCGCGGCTGATAGCCTGCTCAATGCCGGCATGAGTGCGGTAGAAGCCTTCCGCGGTACGATCGCCACGGATAAACGGACGGTCATAGTCATCGCAGTCAGAGGTGATCAGGTCAGCGGCATCGGCATCCGTTCGCGCCAGCAGAATGGTGGGAACACCCATCACATCGGCGGCCAGGCGTGCAGCAACCAGTTTCTGTACGGCCTCCTGGGTAGGCACAAGTACCTTGCCTCCCATGTGGCCGCATTTCTTCACGGCCGCAAGTTGATCTTCAAAGTGGACCGCTGCTGCCCCTGCGCTGATCATCGCCTTCATCAGTTCAAAGGCATTCAGTACGCCACCAAAACCCGCTTCGGCATCCGCCACGATGGGCAGAAAATAGTCGATAAAGCGGCTGTCGCCCGGTTCAATGCCGTTGGCCCATTGAATCTGATCGGCACGTTGAAAGGTCTGATTAATCCGGGTGACAACCTCAGGCACCGAGTTCACCGGATACAGCGACTGATCGGGATACATTTGCCCCGCCAGATTGGCATCGGCGGCTACCTGCCAGCCAGAGAGGTATATGGCTTCTATTCCGGCTTTGGCCTGCTGCAATGCCTGACCGCCGGTTAAAGCGCCGAGGCTATTGACGTAACCTTTGCGCGCGCTGCCATTAAGTAATGACCAGAGTTTACCGGCACCCCGCTCGGCCAGCGTACAGGCTGGCAGAACTGAACCGCGCAGCGAGATAACATCTTGTGCGCTGTAAGGGCGGGTAATTCCCTGCCAGCGTGCTTCCTGCCAGTCTTGTTCGAGTTGCTGAATCTGTTGTGTACGTGTCATGGCAACCACTCCTTATGTCAGGGAAGCAGGCGATAGCCCGGCAGAGTAAGAAAAGGAACCAGTTCGTTTTCGGTAGTGATTTGCGCCATTAATCGCGCTGCTTCCTCATAACGACCTGAACTGAACGTCTTATCACCCAGATTCATCTGCAGCGTGTGCAACTCATCGTTGAGCAACTGCTGAAACAGCGACGCCGTGACCTGCTGCCCATCGCGCAGGGTTTTCTTGTGATGGATCCATTGCCAGATAGAGGTACGGGCGATTTCGGCGGTGGCGGCATCTTCCATCAGGCCGTCAATAGGAACGCAGCCGTTGCCGCTAATCCAGGCTTCGAGGTATTGCAATGCCACACGGATATTGGCGCGCATCCCTGCTTCCGTTCTATCGCCTTCGCAGGGCGCCAGAAGCTGTTCGGCCTGCACCGGAGCGTCTTCGTGGCGCAGAACATGAAGCTGATTGGGGTGATCGCCCAGCGCCTGGTTAAACACCGCCATTGCGGTATCGGCCAGGCCTGGATGTGCGATCCAGGTGCCATCATGTCCGTTACTGGCTTCGCGCTGCTTGTCTTCCCTGACGCGCTGCAACACCCACTGATTACGTGCGCTGTCTTTACTGGGAATAAGCGCTGACATACCGCCCATAGCAAAGGCACCGCGGCGATGACACGTTTTAACCAGCAACCGCGAGTAAGCATCCAGAAAAGGCTGAGCCATGGTCACGGACTGACGATCAGGGAGAACCCGATCTTCATGTTCCCGTAATGTTTTGATGTAGCTGAAAATGTAATCCCAGCGCCCGCAGTTCAGGCCTACGATATGATCGCGCAGATTCCACAGAATCTCGTCCATCTGAAACACGGCGGGCAGCGTTTCAATTAAGACTGTGGCTTTAATTGTGCCTCGCGCCAGATCAAAACGATCCTCAGCGAAGCTAAAGATCTCTCGCCACCAGGCCGCTTCCTGCCAGCTTTCCGTTTTAGGCAGATAAAAATAGGGACCGCTACCTTTCGCCAGGAGATTCGTGACGTTATGAAAAAAGTAGAGTGCAAAATCAAACAGTCCGCCAGGAATGGCATTGCCCTGCCAGCTGACATGTTTCTCTGACAGATGCAGTCCGCGTACCCGACACATCAGGACAGCCGGATCGGCGCGAAGCTGGTAGATCTTGCCTGTCTCGCTGGTATGAGACAATGTGCCAGCCACGGCTTCACGCAGGGTTTGCTGCCCTTCCATCAGCTTTTCCCAGGTCGGTGCCAGGGAATCCTCAAAGTCAGCCATAAATACTTTTACGTTCGCATTCAGGGCATTAATTACCATTTTGCGATCCGGCGGTCCGGTAATCTCCACGCGACGATCCCGTAAATCCGAGGGAATACCGCGAATCGTCCATTCTCGCTCTCTGATGGAAGCCGTTTCCATTTCGAAATCAGGTAACGACCCGGCATCGTACTTTTCTTGTCGTGCCTGTCGCGCCGCTAATAACGTATCGCGTTGGGGGGCAAAACGGATAACCAGATCCTGTAAAAACGCGACGGCCTCTTCAGTAAGAAGCTGTTTTTCAAGATGATAAAAGGGCTTCTGGAAGTGTAATTCGTGGGTAATAACTGAGTCTGTCATGCTTGCTCTCTCCTGTTTACAGGCAGATCAACATGGTCGATCCACAAAAAGGGTGATTAGTGAGCTACAGGATCAGAGCATATGTATTTTAAATGTAAAATCAAAAACTATTTCCATTTTAATTAAATATTATATTTATAGCATTGAAATTTATGGTTTTATTTTTACTTTCCTTTAGGTAATGCCTTTCAAAGCTTTTTAAGGACGAAAAAAAACCGTGTTGCCAGCCAGCTAACACGGTTCAGTTGTAATGAAAGTGCGCTTATTCCAGCGTCGGATTCATATGGCGCAGATCAAACGGCGTAATTTGATAGACGTAATAGTTCAGCCAGTTTGAAAACAACAGGTTTCCATGGCTACGCCATGTGGCGCGTGGATGACGCTGCGGATCATCGTGGGGGAAGTAATTGTACGGCACGTCAGGGTTCAGCCCTGCGTCATAGTCGCGCTGAAACTCTCCCGCCAGTGTTAACGCATCATATTCCGGGTGACCCGTAACGAACACCAGCCTCTTGTCCTTGCTTGCCATCAGGTAGGCACCGGTTTGTTCCGATTCAGCAAATAATTCCAGATCGGTGTAATCGGTGATCAGCTGAGTGGGGAAATCCGCATAACGCGAATGCGGAGCGAGGAAATTATCATCGAATCCCCGCGTCAGTAAGGCATGGGGATGAAGAATCTGATGTTCAAATACGCCTGCAAGTTTCGTCTGTCGGGTTTGTTTAGGAATACCATACAAAATATTCAGTGCTGCCTGTACAGCCCAACAGACAAACAGGGTCGAGGTAACATGATCTTTCGCCCACGCCAGCACCTGCTGTATCTGGGGCCAGTAGGCGACATCGTTAAATTCAACCAGGCCCAGCGGCGCACCTGTAACGATTAAGCCATCATAGTTATCGTGCTGGATGTCCTCAAAGTTACGGTAGAAATTATTAAGGTGATCGCTGGGTGTGTTACGCGATTCACGGCTGTCGATACGCAGCAACTGGACATCAATCTGCAAAGGTGAGTTAGAGAGCAAGCGCAGGAACTGGTTTTCGGTCTCAATCTTTTTAGGCATCAGATTAAGTACCAGAACTTTAAGTGGGCGGATCTCCTGAACACTGGCGCGCGACGACGTCATCACGAAGACATTTTCGTTACGTAAAAAATTCACTGCCGGTAATTCATCGGGAACCCTGATTGGCATGACTTAATCACCTCTTGTAACCATATATACGTTTAGACATCCAGACAGCCAAAGATAACGGCTCTTTTGCTAAATGTCGAGTCTGCATATCGACAGGTGAAAAAGTTTCAAGGCACTGTTACAGCCCGCACTGGCGGGTCAGAGACAGGCTTTACCTTGTGCGGGCTTTCTGGAACCAGACGGTGGCAAAAAACCGTAACGCCGCAAAATACGCTGTGCCTCATCTGTATGGAGGAAGGCGGCAAGCGGCATGGCGGAGGGTGAAAGAGTGGCCCAGCCGTATTGCGCCCGTACGTTGTAAGCAGGAGGAATATTAAGCACCAGCAGGGACTGGTGATGCCTCAGGCGGGGCGCATAACTGGCATAGCCAATAAACAGTTCAGCGTAGCCTTCATCAATGAGCCACTGGGCTGCCAGTCTGCCAACAGGAACAGGCAGACTGTCCGGGCCACCAACCAGGGCGTTTGCTTTGTTCCGGATTCGGCTGCCCTGACCGGGATATCGCTGCTCAATGTTTTCGAATAACTGCCACGTGTAATCCCCTGAGGGATCGTACAGGGGCGTTGAGGTTGCCAGCCGTAAATCATCACGTTGCAGTAATGACAGCCAGTCGTCTTCTGCAGAGACATCCTCCCGCCTGGCAGTCAGACACAGCCTGTTATCGATGAAATGACCGGTGTCCTCTGCCGGACCTTGTCGCGACAGGCTTGTGGGATGCTGCAGGTTGGCCGAAACAAACATGTCACCGACTTCACCCTGTTCGATGCGCTGACGCAGTAAACCAGCCGGGCCATAGTGTGTTTGTGTCGTTATGCCGTATTCCGCGCTGAACGCGGCAACCAGCACCGGCCATACATCGCGCAGACTACCGGCCGCCAGAATCTGGAGAGGTTTCATGATAGGCGGTCCGGTAAAAGCGACGATACCAGCGGTCGGCCCGCTGCTGCATATCCACATCGCGAAATTTGTCAGGATAGAGTTTTTTCGCCATCCACAGTTCACCTAACCCTATGGCTTCTGGCATCGGATAGCCCCATGCCTTGGCATAGTCAGGCATCAACCAGACACGGTGATGTTTGACAGCATCAATGGTCTGCCAGAGCGGATCGTGCTGAATCGCCTGAACAACCTGCGGATAGCGGTTCTGCACAAAAATTACCTGCGGATTCCAGACCACCACCTGTTCCATGCTGACCTGCCTGAAACCCTGAATAGTCGATGCTGCCACGTTCAGTGCGCCAGCATGGGCCATCATCAGCCCCGTATATTTCCCGGCACCGTATGTCGTCAGACTGGGATTGGCCATATAAGCGCGTACACGCTGCTGTTCAGGGAGATCGTGGAGACGATCAGTCACCTCTTTACGCCCCGCAAAGGCTGCTGAGATGAGAGCTTTGGCCTGCTGCTGCCTGTTCACCACCTCACCTATCAGGGTGATGCCTTCCTTTATCCCGAGATCGTAGGCCTTATCTTCATTTTGCATACTGGGATTAATTTCGCCCTGCTGCCCGGCGTCATCGTGACGCAGTGAAATCGCCAGTACAGGAATGCCCAGTGCGGAGATCTGGTCAATCATCTCTTTCGGCGCATAGTTGGTGACGAATACCACCTGTGGATGCAATGCAATTAGCTTTTCCAGATCAACATGGGTCAAATCACCCAGCATTGCTTTATGCGTCAGCTCAGGCACCAGCGTTGCGTAATTGTCCCCTAACTGCTGTTTCCAGTTAGCCAGTATCCCTACAATTTTATCTGTCGCATTTAACTGCACCAGAAGATTCAGCGTCTGGTGCTGAAGCACAACCACGCGATCAACCCGATCCGGGATTGTAACGTTACGACCAAGCTGATCGGTCACGATGCGGCTGGCGTAGCTGTTCCATGCGGTAAAGATAAGTAAGCCTGTAAAGACGAGGTGATTCGGTCTGATTTTCAATGAAGGTCCCCTGTAGCGTAATGTATTTGATTATATAGCGATGCACCGCGACAAGGTAAACAGTGGATGCGCCTGTCGTTGTCACGGGTCTGCGTGGCAGGGATGACTGTCGGTGTCGTGGCATTTTCGATGCAGGGCGCGCCTGACAGACAGCGCCAGCCCATTGGTTCGGTTTGCTGACCCTGAAATGCGCGTATGCCCTGACATCGCTCTGCATGCTGATATCCACTTAAGAGGGCATGTTTTTAGCTGAGACAAACTACAAAAGATGAGAATAAATCGGCAGGATTAGTGCGTACTCAGCAAATACGCTTTATCCTGGTGCATTTAACCTGTTTACTTATGATTAGGGCCTGAAAATGTCAGTTCAAAATAACGTCCCCATTGTTGAAATATGTTATTTCCGTATTAAATCCCTACACAGTTAACCTGATGATATTCACTTTTACACACTGCAATTAATCTTATCAGCTTGATATTAATTAGAGCACACGACGTTAATTTTAGATCGCGTTCCTTTTGCTAATTTGATTTTAACGGAGCCAGACAGACTCCTTCATCAACCGGAATCAAGGGGTAATGTTATGAAAATCAATAAAGTATCATCAGCCGCTGCGGCTGTAGCATTGACACTGATGTCTTTTGGTTGTTTCGCCGCAGAAACGGTCTCTGCCACCTCGTTAACGCTGGATGGCGCGGTTTCTAAAATCGCCAGACAGGCTAAACAGCAGGGCGAGCATTTTAAAGTGATTAGTGCTGACACGAATAACTACGCACACGTCACCGCTGAATTATATAAATAATGTCAGTAAGTGAAATAAAAAGCCGGTTTTAAAACGCCTCCCGGCGCTTTAATTACCGGCTTTTCAAACTTTTTTATTCATATCTTACCGTGCCGACGTATATTTCCCTGCATTAACACGTAATTAAATCACCAGTATTTAGCCCCTGTACGTCCCATCTTTTCTTCCAGTAAAACGAATGCGCCCAAAGTCACGTTAAGCACAGACATAACTGTTTCTTGGATCACGGCAGGGGTGACGCGTTCGTTTGATTTACTGGTTTTGATATTGAAAGAGATCGGATGTCATAACGTCGGGATGATGGCAGGCTTACCCTGTTTCACGACATTATTTATATTTAGGAAAGGAGGCGGAAATACGTCATAAGCCATCGTTTCATCGCGTTGCTATAAACGGGATGAGGATGGGCTGACAGTCGACGGAGGGTTCCGGCATAACGGTTCCGCGCGCCCGGTCAGGCAGCAACAGAGCTCTGCCCTGAAGCCCGCAGAGGCCCGGCAGCCCCGGACG
>NZ_JAVAXU010000008.1:0-194199 GCF_041954965.1 Pantoea sp. BS_8 | reverse complement strand
GAGCAACCCGCAGCTCCCGCCACTAGGCGGGCGGAACCCGCTCAGAGCAACCCGCAGCCCCCACCACCTGGCGGGAGGAACCCGCTCAGAGCAACCCGCAGCACCTGCTGAGCGGAACCCCGCCAAATCAATACCTGTGATAACTCCGCTGCGCCGAACTCACCTTATACAAATACCGCCGCGATTCCGCCGACGGATGCTGCTTCGACAGCGTCTGATAAACCTGACCCGGCGACATACTGTTAATAATGGTAAAGGCACGATCTTTATCGCTGGAGAACACGCGCAGTACACTACCGGCGCCGCCGTTATAGGCGGTGATAACCGCATAGCGGCGTGAAACCGGATCCTGAATACCGGCCAGATAGTTGCTCTGCAGCAACGACAGATAGGCAGTACCGGCATCAATGTTGTTCTCGGGATCCAGCAGATAGCTGCGGCTCGGTTTGCCCCATTTGCCCTTCATGCGGAATACATCCACACCGGCGGTATGCTGCACTACCTGCATCAGGCCGAGCGCATCAGAATGGCTGACTGCGTAGGGGTTAAAGCTGGATTCGGTCTGCATAATAGCCAGAATCAGAGACGCATCTACACCGTACTCTTCGGCGGCTTTACGCACCATAGGCAGATATTTATGCGCACGCTTATCCAGATGGTTTGGCACCATCGGAATCGTGACCGAGTAGATCACATGCAGGCCGGACGTACGGCGTTGCAGTTTATTGGCAATCAAGTAGTCAGCAAAGGCCTGAGCACGTCCCTGCCAGCGAATCGCCTGACCGGTGTTATCCAGCACCTGTCCGTACAACAACGGCTCTTTACTGATCTGAATGTCGTTAGCATCAGAGTAGAGATCGACATTTCCCGGATCGTCGCCGATCAGTAACGTAGTCACGATCGCCTGACGCAGACTGGCGGCAGGATCGGTACCGGAAATGGTCTCAATGGTGATGTTCCCGCTTTCAAAGTTGATGTGGCTGCGGGTGTAATAATTGTCGGTGTATTTAACGTAGTCTTTCGGTCCGGCGATCAGGACCTCATTGATACCCCAGATGTTCTCAATGTTATGGGCGAATTGCCCCATCAGAATGTCAAATCCGTTGGTATCTTTGACCCATTCCTCTGAATATTCCGGATGTTTTTTACCGGAGCAGGACACCAAAAGGGGGGCAATCACCAGCAGGGCTATCAGCTTTTTATTCATCTAAAATACGTGCCTGACCTGGAAAACGGCCTCAACACGGAGGCCAATAAAGTTATGCTTCGGGTGGCGTGTAGCCTTCAATATGAACGTCTTTACCTTCGAACAGGAAATTGATCATTTCCTTTTCCAGCACTTTGCGATCGTCGGGATTCATCATATTGAGTTTTTTCTCGTTGATCAGCATCGTCTGCTTAGCCATCCATTGCTGCCAGGCTTCTTTCGAGATTTCATTGTAAATGCGTTTTCCCAGATCGCCAGGGTAGAGCTGAAAATCCTGCCCTTCAGCGTCGCGTTGTAAAAAAGTACAAAAAATGGTGCGGCTCATTACTCTTCCTCATTAATCTCACCGTCGCCCACAGGCAACGGCTGGGGATGGCGCAGTTCGTGTAAAAGACGCTCTACAGGTGCGGCTAATCCCACAGATGGCGGCAGCGTTAAGTTATACCAGAGACCGCCAGCTTCATCCATTAATGCCCCGGCAGAAGGCCATGAAAGCCACATGGGAACGATATCCAGATGAAAATGGCTGAAGGTGTGACGAAATGCCGTAAGCTGCTGCGGTTTGGCATGGATGCCGCGCGTCGACAGCCAGGCGTTCAGATCGTCTTCGCTGGTGAACTGCGGGAAGCAGAATAAACCGCCCCATAAACCCACCGGCGGACGCTGTTCAAGCCAGACATTGTCGCCGTTTTGCATCATCAAAAACCAGCCGCTGCGTTCAGGCAACGTCTGCTTAGGTTTTTTGCCCGGATAGTTTGCCCAGCTGTTCGTCGCGCGGGCTTCGCAACCATCGCTGAGCGGGCAGATTTCACATTTCGGGCGCGAGCGGGTGCAAACCATGGCGCCCAGATCCATCATGGCCTGGTTAAACTGACTGACGCCCTCGGCTGGCGTCACGTCTTCACTAATTTGCCACAGCCGTTTTTCAACATCCTTCCTGCCCGGCCAGCCAGCCACTGCGTAACAGCGAGCCAAAACCCGTTTCACGTTACCGTCCAGAATCGGGAAGTGCAGGCCCAGCGATAGCGATAAGATCGCACCCGCTGTCGAGCGGCCTACGCCGGGCAGCGCGGCGACGTCATCGTAGTTGCGCGGGAACTCGCCGCCGTGCACCTCAACCACCTGTTTGGCGGCTTTGTGCAGGTTACGCGCACGCGCGTAGTAACCCATACCGGTCCAGAGATGCAGCACTTCGTCCAGCGGCGCGGCGGCCAGATCGCTGACGGTCGGAAAGCACGCCATAAAGCGCTCAAAATAGGGGATAACGGTGGCGACCTGGGTTTGCTGTAACATCACTTCAGACAGCCACACCTTATAAGGTGTTTTCTCTAACTGCCACGGCAGGGTTTTGCGGCCAAAGCGTTGATACCAGTCCAGCACCTGTTGCGCGAACTGCGGGGCTTGCATCATAAAGGGGATATTTCCGTGATTACGCGACATTCAGGTGGGAATTCCAGCATAAGCGCCACTGAGAGTAAACCTGAAGATTGCAAAGGCCTGTTTCTTTCTGGTGGCCACTGACGCCCGGTTGTCAGATAAGGCCGGTTACACACAAGAAGGCGATGGAAATGTTGCTGATAAAACACGGGTTGTTTCTCGTTTTCGGGCATAGCCGAAAGTCAGACTTAAAACAGAAGCCCCGGGTCGGGGCTTCGCGTTTAAATTTTTATCTCTTTGGTTGCTGCGATCGGCACCGCTTCCTTTTCCGGTGGCTTACGGTATTTATCCAGCAGGCGGATGTGAATTTTCCGTAGCATGTCGCCGTTCAGTGTATAGAAACGGAAATAGAGCAGCAGCGTCAGGGCAAAAAAGACAGCGGGCAGCACGATCATAATAAACTGCATGCCAGCAAGGGTTTCCTGCGACTGGTTGACGTTGGGCAGATAGCCAATCATGCCCAGCACGACAGCGATAAAGAAAGCCGCCAGCGCAGAGCCGCCTTTAACGACCATGGTTTGCACCGAATAGGCAATGCTTTCACAGCGCACATGCAGTTTGTATTCGCCGTAATCTACGGTATCCGCCACCATAATTACCTGAAGCACCCAGAAAAGCGCCGTTCCGGTATTGAATAAAATCCCGGCAATAACGATTAAGGATGTCGCGTGACTGCCTGCTAATGCCATAGCGAACAGCACACCGCCGCTCAGAATCGGCAGGGCAGACGCCGCCGCCCATAGTATCCGGCGTGACAGCAGATTCACTAATTTGGGGAACAGAACCAGTGTTGCCAGGTTCGCCGCGCCAGCATAGGAGAGGTAGTAAGGGAAGAGACTGGCATCGCCGATCACATAGGTAAAATAGTAAATCGCAAAACCGGTAATGATATTCGCCGCAATGTTATAGGCCAGCGCCATACCGAGCAGGCAGGCAAGCTGATCGTTGCGGTAGATAAGGCCGACGATCGCGCTCAGTCCCATCCGGCCGCCGTCCTGGGTCTGCGCGCCGTCTGATGAATAAACCTCATGAACATTACGCAGCGTGATGAGGGTTGCCGCGATGAAAAACACGATCAGGAGCAGGGTAAACATCTGAAAGCCAAAGCCGCGATCGTCGCCCCCGATATAACTGACAAACGGTAGCGCAATGCCGGCCGTGACAAAGGAGGCGAGGCTGGCAAAAAAGCGTGGCCAGGGCACCAGCTCTTCGCGCTCACGTTTGTCCAGCGTAATGGTCGGTACCAGTGACCAGAACGGAATATCCATTATGGTATAGGTCATTCCCCACAGAATGTAGGTGACCCAGACAAAAACCAGCTGTGTCGTCCCTTCAAACAGGTGAGCGCTAAATAACGCGAACAGCACCAGCGAGTTTGTCAGCGTGCCAGTTAAAATCCAGGGTTTAAATTTCCCCCAGCGAGAACGTGTAATGGTAACGATCCATCCCATAATGGGATCGTTAATCGCATCCCAGATCCGGGCGACTAAAAACAACGTGCCGACCATGCCAACCGATAATCCCACCACGTCGGTGTAGTAATACATCAGGTAGAGGTAAACAATGCCAATCGCGAAGTCTTTTCCAAACGCACCACATCCGTAACTGAGTTTTGTCGTTATCGAAATGCTCATCGGTTGCCGGGTCGCTGTTGCCAGCGCCCGCTCACTGTTATGACGTAGAATCGCGACCGGACATAGCATCCGGCGACAAAGAATTAACGATGAAGCCAGGCGGGCAGCCAATTGCCGTGCTCAGTGATGAGTTCGTCCACCAGTGCATAGATCTCATCAAGGCTTAATACCGCTGCCGTATGCGGATCCAGCATGGCGGCGTGATAAACCCGATCGCGGTTTTCAGTCAGAATGGCTTCGGTCAGCAGTGTCTGCACATTGATATTGGTTTGCATCATGGCGGCCAGATGTGACGGAATCGTGCCGACTTTGGTGGGCTGAATCCCATTGGCATCGACCAGACAAGCGACTTCCACGCAGCATCCCTGCGGCAGATTATCGATCAGGCTATCATTACGCACGTTGCCATAAATGACCGCCGGTTCGCCGGTCCAGATAGCGTTCATAATCGTGCTGGCGTACTCACGTGAGGGTTTGCTTTCAATACGTTCGGCGCGACGGTAACGTGCCAGTTCTGCTCGCCATTCCGCCAGTTGTTCTTCACAACGTTTGGGATATTCATCCAGCGGAATCTGATACCGTTCAATAAGATCTTCGCGGCCTGGTTTGATAAACCACGGCGTATATTCTGCGAAGTGCTCTGAGGATTCGGTGACGAAATAGCCCAGCTTTTTGAACATTTCATAGCGCACAATGTTGGGACAGCGCGTATTGCCGTGCAGGTTGGGCTTCGGCACCTGGCCAGCGTTCCAGGCCGCCAGCAGGTCGGGATAGAGATCAACGTAACTGCCGTCAGCGGTTTTACGCTCCAGCGTCAGATAAAACGCCATATGATTAATCCCGGCGCAGCGGTAACGCAGATCGGCAGGATTTAAATTCAGATCGTTGGCCAGTTCCTCCGCCGTTCCCTGTACCGAGTGGCACAGCCCAACCTGTTTGATATGGGGATAGCGCGCATACATTGCCCAGGTGTTCATCGCCATGGGGTTGACGTAATTAAGCAGGGTGGCATGCGGGCAGACTTCCGTCATGTCTTCGCAAATCTGCCACAGATGCGGGATGGTGCGCAGGGCGCGCATAATGCCGCCGGGGCCCAGCGTATCGGCTATGGTCTGCTCCAGACCATAGCGTTTACAGACCTCAAAATCGGTGACGGTACAGGGCTGATAGCCGCCTATCTGAAAGGCGACCACGACAAAATCCGCATCCGCTAAGGCCGCTTTCTGCTCGCTGTGGCAGGTAATCTGGCCAGCCGCGCCCGCGGAATCCATAAGTTTACTGACGACGGTATAGGATTCTTCAAGCCGGGTTGCATCAATATCCATCAGGGCAATATGGGCCGATTTTAGCGCATCGCGATGGAAGACATCGCCAAGGATATTCTTGACGAAGATAGTGGAACCCGCGCCAATAAAGGTAATTTTGGGTGCAGACATCAGAACGCTCCATGACAGGGTGGGATAATCTCATGGTGGCACGCTGTGCGGGCGAAAACTTCCGTCTTATCGGATGAGCATTCCCAAAAACTCAGATCAGATGCTGGCAACGAACAGATCTGAGTTTTTGGGATAAATTAACGTAAAAAGAAGAGTATCTGGTCTGGAAGAGCGCTTAGTATAGGGAATCCAATGCTGTTTATGGCCGTCTCCGCGGGCATGCTGGGCGGGGTTCTGATAATTCAGGAGAGAATCATGACGACATTACAGCCCGTTGCCACGCTGCCGCCCGATCCGCATATGTGCAGCAGTGACGAAAAGCAAACCCGCAGCCCGCTGTCGCTCTATTCCGAATATCAACGTATGGATATCGAACTGCGTCGGCCGCTGGCGATGAGCAGCTGTCACTGGCATGGGCAGGTTGAGGTCAATGTGCCGTTCGACGGGGACGTGGAATATTTAATCAATAATGAAGTCGTACAGATTAAGCAGGGCTATATCACGCTGTTTTGGGCCTGTACACCGCACCAGCTTACCCGGCCCGGTAACTGCCAGAACATGGCTATCCTTAATCTGCCGATGCATCTGTTTCTGTCATGGCCGCTCGACCGGGAACTCATCAATCATGTCACACATGGCATGGTGATTAAGTCTGTGGCAAAACAGCAGCTCAGCGCCTTTGAAGTGCAGCGCTGGCAGCAGGAACTGAACAGCCCGGATGAACAGATTCGCCAGCTTGCTGTGGATGAAATTGGCCTGATGCTTAAACGCTTTAGTCTGTCAGGGTGGCAGCCTGTGCTGGTGAACAAAACGTCGCGGACACACAAAAACAGCGTGTCGCGCCATGCGCAGTTTTATGTCAGCCAGATGCTGAGCTATATTGCCGACAATTATGACCAGGCTCTGACAATCAATGACGTCGCAGAGCACGTCAAGCTTAATGCAAACTATGCCATGGGTATCTTTCAACGCGTCATGCAGCTTACGCTAAAACAGTACATTACCGCGATGCGCATTAACCACGTCCGGGCGCTGCTGAGCGATACCGATATTACCGTGCTGGATGTGGCGCTGACGGCCGGCTTCCGTTCCAGTAGTCGCTTTTACAGCACCTTTGCCAGGTATGTCGGCATGTCGCCACAACAGTACCGCAAGCTCAGTCAGCAACGGCGGCAGACCATGACGTTATAATTCTGTTTCCGGCCAGCAGCCTCCCAGGCAATTTTCTTGCATTACTCTACACTCAGGCAGGAAAACGCATGTCAAAACACGCCGGGTGCGCGCGGAAAGTGGCAAAGGCTTGCTTCTGCTTTTGAACTTTGCATAATGCCCGTTTCCCTGAACAGGCTAACCAGCAGGCTTCAACATGATTAATGACGTCATCACCCCAGAATATGATGAAAATGGACGCCCGTTGCGTCGGATTCGTAGTTTTGTGCGCCGCCAGGGCCGCTTAACCAAAGGCCAGCAGCAGGCGCTGGACAACTACTGGCCGGAAATGGGTGTTGAATATCAGCCAGAGCCCATTGATTTGCCCGCGCTGTTTGGGCGCGATGCGCCTGTCACGCTGGAGATCGGTTTTGGTATGGGCGCGTCGCTGGTCACCATGGCGCAAAATAATCCGCATCAAAACTTCCTGGGCATTGAAGTGCATGCGCCCGGCGTGGGAGCCTGCCTGGCGTCGGCGAAAGAGGCCAATGTCAGCAATCTGCGGGTGATGTGTCATGATGCGGTGGAAGTGCTGGAGAAAATGATCCCGGATAATTCACTGCGCATGGTTCAGCTGTTCTTTCCCGATCCGTGGCATAAAGCCCGTCACAACAAACGCCGTATCGTGCAGGTGCCGTTTGCCGAGCTTGTGATGCGTAAACTGAAACTGGGCGGTGTGTTCCATATGGCGACCGACTGGGAAGCCTATGCCGGGCATATGCTTGAGGTGATGAGCAGCATCGCGGGTTACCGAAACTTGTCTGAAGACAATACGTATGTGCCGCGTCCTGAGACGCGTCCACTGACCAAATTTGAGCAGCGCGGGCAGCGTTTGGGCCATGGCGTTTGGGATTTAATGTTTGAGAGGGTGAAATAATGGCCACACAACGCAGCCGTCGTTTACGTAAAAAATTGCATATTGATGAGTTTCAGGAGCTGGGCTTTTCCGTAGCCTGGCGCTTCCCGGACGGCACCTCTGAAGAGGTTATCGACGAAACGCTGAATCAGTTTATTAACGAAGCGATCGATCCCAATGGCCTGGCTTATGACGGCAGCGGCTATCTGGCCTGGGAAGGGCTAATCTGCCTGCAGCAAACCGGTAAATGTACCGAGGAACATCGCGAGCTGGTACGTAAATGGCTGGAAGATCGCCAGTTACTGGATGTAAAGGTGACCGAACTCTTTGACGTCTGGTGGGACTAAGTTACCAGCGATGTCGCTTTCACACCCAGACAGGGAGAACGTATGATTCGTAACGTGCTGGTCGCTGGCCTCTTGCTGGCGGCAACGCAGGCCCAGGCGGCCTGGGAATGCAGCGTTAAACCACAGGATGATGTGGTCATTAGCCCACAAAACGTTCAGGTCGTTGGCGCAAACGGCAATCTTGTGATTTCGCCGCAGGGCGATGTGCAGTTCAACGGGCAAAAAATCACGATGAACGCCGCCAGTCGTCAGCAGGCCATTAATTACCAAAATGCGTTACGTCGCGATCTGCCGTGGATCGATAACGGTGCCACCTCCCGTCTGGAGAAAGGTCGGCTGGCGCTGGATAAGATCATCACTGAGCAGGTAGGGGAATCAAGCCGCTTGCACAGCCGACTAGCCACGCTGAATGCCCAGTTAAAAACCCAGATGAACCGCATTATTGAACATCGCAGTGACGGACTGACGTTCCATCACCAGGCGATCGATCAGGTTCGTGCCGATGGGCAGCAACTGGTGAATCAGGCGATGGGCGGTATCCTGCAGGACAGCATTAATGAGATGGGGACGAAAGCCATGACCAACGGTGGCGGCAGCGGGCTGCAGGGGTTGATGGGTAACCTTGGTGGTCTGCAGAACGCCATTCAGAGCGAATGGAATAATCAGGAAACGGACTTCCAGCAGTTTGGTAAAGACGTCTGTAACCGGGTTATCTCGCTGGAAAAAGACCGTAAAACGCTGGTTAAATCATTTAACTAACCCGTTTTATGTCCTGCCCTGTCAAGAAGGGGCTGAATCATCAGCCCCGTTTAGGTCTCAGTCGCTGTTAGCTTCTTTGGTCACGGTCTTGTTACCGGCGACATAGTTATAGATCACCAGCAGCGCAAAGATGCCCGTAATAATCATGGTAATGGTGCCTTTATCGAGGAACCTCGCCATGTTACCCAGCAGAATCCCTGTCACGCCAAAGTCCGTATCTGAGAATGCGGTATTCGTCAGACCAATCGCACCCAGCACAGGCAGTAACGCAACCGGCAGGAAGGTAATCAGAATACCGTGTGCAAAGGCGCCAATCATCGCACCCCGCTTGCCGCCCGTCGCATTGCCAAAGACGCCCGCCGTCGCCCCGCAGAAAAAGTGCGGCACCACGCCGGGCAAAATCAGCACCCAGTGCAGCTGCCCAAGGATAAACAACCCGACGAGTCCACCGATAAAGCTGGAAATAAAGCCGACCAGAACGGCATTGGGCGCATAGGGAAACACGATAGGGCAGTCCAGAGCAGGACGCGCGCTGGGCACCAGCTTCTCTGAAAACCCGGTAAAGGCCGGTACAATCTCCGCCAGAATTAAGCGCACGCCCTGCAGGATAATAAAGACCCCGGCAGCAAAGGTAATGGCCTGCACAAACGAATACACCAGATAGTTTTGACCATGGCTGAACTGACTTTCAACATACTCTCTGCCCGCCGAGACGGACAAAATAAAATAGATGATCATCATGGTCAGAGAGATGGAGATGGTACTGTCGCGCAAAAAGCTCAGGTTTTTGGGCATGTTCATCTCTTCGGTGGACTTTGAACCTTTGCCCACTATAGAGCCTATCCAGCCTGACAGGACATAACCCACCGTGCCGGTATGAGCCAGCGCAACCTGATCGTGACCGATAATTTTACGCATATAGGGCTGAGCCAGGGCCGGGAAAAAGGCCATCAGCATGCCCAGCGTCAGCGAACCGGTATAAATCAGCTGCACACCTTCAAAACCGGCAACGGACAGAATAATGGCAATCATACAGGCCATATAGAAGGTGACGTGGCCAGAGAGATAAATATATTTCAGGCGGGTAAAGCGGGCGACGGTAATGTTTGCCACCATGCCGAACGCCATAATCAGCGTGGTAGGCGCGCCGTATTTCGCCAGCGCGATGGATACCATCGCTTCGTTATTAGGAATAATGCCCTGAACGTTGAATGCGTGCTTAAAAATATCGCCGAGCGGCGTCAGCGAGCCCACCAGAACGGTGGCACCGCCTGCCAGCACTAAAAAGCCCAGAATCGTTTTTACCGTTCCCTTTATCACATCCGGCAACGGCTTGCGCTGCGCGATCAGGCCGAACATCGCGACTAACCCGACCAGAATCGAAGGGACTTTCAGCACATCGACAACTACCAGTAAAAGGTTTTGTATAAACATAATAACCTCAGCGGTAAGTGTTCTTATCAAAGGGGATAACGGTGTTATTTGTTGAAGTAGTCGCGAATTTTCTGCTCAACTTCTTTCAGGTCGATGATGTTGTTGATGATAATGACTTTTTCCGGGGGCAGATTAGCGCTGTAGGCAATGTCTTTTGCCATCACGAATACATCTGCGACGTCCGGCGTCACCGAGCCGAGGTCGGCATGTTCGACCTCCGCCGTCATATCAATTGCTTTAAGCACTTTTTTGATGTTCATTTCCATCATGAAGCTGCTTCCCAGGCCTGAACCACACACTGCCATAATTTTCATAACTACCTCTTCTTATTTGAAATTGTTAACTGATAAGGTCGTCTGCCAGCAGAACCGTGCACAGTTCCTGCTGGCTTTGTGCGTGATAAACGCGTTGCATGATGTCCTCGTCTGTCAGCACTTCAGCCAGCTGCGAAATCATCTCAATATGGCTGTTGCTGTCAGGGGCCGAGAACATAAAAAGGATGTCGACAGGATCGTTTTCATCAGCATCAAAGTTGACAGGGGTTGCCAGTTTCACGACGGACAAGCCCAGTTTCTTCGCGCCCTGTTCAGGACGCGCATGTGGCATCGCGATTCGGGGGGCGATCACGAAGTAGGGGCCGGTTTCTTCTTTGAGCCGGACGATGGTGTCAATGTAATCCTGCGAAATAGCGCCTTCACGGCAGAGAGGATTACCGGTGACCTGAATCGCCTCTTTCCAGTCGGAAACGCAATCAATGTATTGAATTTTTTCAGCATTCAGCCATTGGGTAAGATTTGCCATACGGTGTCCTGGATAAAAAAGTTGGGCCAGCATGCAAGCTGCTTGTCATTGCAAGATGTACAGTCAGCTTTTAGCCTTTTTCAGGCGGTCAACCTGTTTGTTTTTCCTGATTCTCTTCCACACACGTCAGGGTAGATAAAAAGTCAAAACCAGTTATTTGATTAGTAATGACTTTTATTGCTAAAGCAGGCGTCAGTTCTGACAATTGCCTGTTGCACAAATTTATTTATACGTATAGACATGTTTAATGTGTCTAGTCATCTTGATGATGCACCTCGACCTGTACAGATACAATATGCAAGAATCAATTCTGGCTGGACAGGCGACACTGGAGTGCAAAATCGTTAGCTGGATCACACTGGTTTCTGTCCCACTCATACGCAGTGACGGAAATCAGGCATACAGGCGATGCGGCGGCGCACCGCAGGCACGGGCTTACTATTCGGGAACAGCGTGATGTTCGATGGCATAACAGAGAAACAAAAAGAGGTTGTCGACTATATTCTGACCAAGATCATGCAGGACGGACTGCTGCCGGGCGACAAGCTGGATACCGAAATTGCGATAGCAAAGAACATCGGTATCACCCGGGCGACGGTACGGGAAGCAACCCGTATTCTGATTGAGCAGCAGCGTATTTATCGCGTGAAGGGGTCGGGACTGTTTGTCGGTTCTATCGGCAAGAGCAATCACGCCGGCCGGTTCCATGCGCTTTCGCCCTTTGATTATCAGGCTCATAAAAAAGGCCATAAAGCGGTCAGGAAGGTGCTCACTGCCAGCATCATCAAGGTGCCCGGACCGGAGATGGCGCAGGCGTTACGTATCAGAAACAGCGATCAGATATACAAAATACTTCGACTGATGTGCTTTGACGATATTCCCGTGGCGCTGGAATATATCCACCTGCCTGTCAGCCTGTTCAGCAGCATGGAGTTTGGCCGGCTGGAAATCTCGAAATACTCTTACATTGAACAAATCACCGGCAAAAAGATTCAGCGCCGCGACCAGCAGCTTAATGCGATTAACGTGACTGACAGTGAGCAACTCAGACTGCTGAATTTTAGTGCGAATGAGGCGGCGCTGGAGATTAATGAGACGGTTTATCTGGATGATGGCATGCCCTGCGAGGTGAACATTGCCATCATCAATACCCGGTTGTTGCAACTGAGACAGAATACTGAGCGCGGATAAGGATTCGGCCTCCTTCATACAGCCGCAGTTTGCACGCCGAACCCGAAGCGCGTTACTCGTCGGCCAGGAACAGTTCCAGTAGCGAGTTCAGAAACAGTTTGCCCTTCTCGGTAATTTGCCAGATGTCCGCTGTTTCAGTGATGTAACCTGCGGCAATAGCCTGATCGAGCTGTGGACGAATCAGCGCTTCATTCAGCCCGGTATAGCGGCTGAAGTCCGCGCGTGGCGCAGGCTCCAGCAACCGGAAACGGTTCATAAAGAACTCGAACGGCTTGTCACTGTCTGCTACCTCGTACTGTTTATCGAGATAGTTGCCCTTCATAAAACCCCGCGGATGGCGCACTTTGACCGTGCGAACAATACGGCCATCGGGTTGGGTCAGCTTGCCATGGGCACCACAGCCAATCCCAAGATAATCGCCAAAACGCCAGTAATTCAGGTTGTGCTCACAGCGGTATCCCGGTTTGGCATAGGCCGATGTTTCATATTGCTCATAACCGGCAGCGGTCAGCAGCTGATGTCCCTGCTCAAAGATGTCCCACAACGCATCGTCGTCGGGCAATTTAGGCGGACGTGAGCCAAACAACGTATTCGGTTCGATGGTCAGCTGATACCAGGACAAATGCGGAGGATTAAGCGCGATCGCCTGACGCAAATCGTCCAGCGCTTCCGTCAGTGACTGGTCGGGCAAACCGTGCATCAGATCGAGGTTAAAGCTGCGCAGGTTCAGGCCCTGCGCCAGCGCCGCGGCGCGCTTCGCTTCCTCGGGACCATGGATGCGACCGAGACGTTCCAGCTTCTGCGGGCTAAAGCTTTGTACCCCAATGGAGATGCGGTTAATCCCGGCGCGCTGATAGGCGCTGAAACGGTCGGCTTCGACCGTGCCTGGATTCGCCTCCATCGTAATCTCCGCCCCTTCTGCCAGCGTCAGGCGCGCGCGTACGCCATCCATCAGCATCTGCATCGCGCTACTGCTTAACAGGCTTGGCGTTCCGCCACCGATAAATATCGTGCGTACGTCACGTCCGTGAATCAGCGGCAGATCGTTTTCAAGATCGCGCAGCAGGTGCTGCACATACTCAATGTGCGGCACCTCATCTTTTAACGCGTGAGAATTAAAATCGCAGTAAGGGCATTTCTGGACGCACCAGGGAATATGGATATATAAACTCAGCGGGGGTAAATCAGGCATTACGCATCGCTTCCAGTAACAGCGTCAATGCTTTACCTCGATGAGAGACTTTTCCTTTCTCTGCTTTTGTCAGCTCGGCGGCGGTTTTACCCAATGCCGGAATGTAGAACACCGGGTCGTAGCCGAAGCCGCCTTCACCGGCTGGGGTGCGGGTGATTTCGCCGTCCCAGGCGCCGTGAAACACCAGCGGCGTCGGATCGGCAGCGTGACGTAAATACACCAGCACGCAGTGGAACTGGGCCTGACGCTGTCCGTCCGGGGTGCTTTCCAGCGCCTGAAGCAGCTTTTCCAGGTTCTGTTGGTCACTGGCGTCGTCACCGGCATAGCGGGCTGAATAAATGCCCGGTGCGCCGCCCAGCGCGTTGACGGCCAGCCCGGAGTCATCTGCGATAGCGGGCAGCCCGGTCACCTGCGCGGCATGGCGCGCTTTCAGGATGGCGTTTTCAATAAAGGTCAGGCCGGTCTCCTCGGCGGATTCAACGCCGAGGTCGGTTTGCGCCACGATATCCAGTCCAAAGGCGGAGAGCAGATCCGCCAGTTCACGGACTTTGCCGGGATTACCGGTGGCAAGAACAACTTTTTGCATAACAGTTCCAGTTTGGTTCATTTACAGCAAATACCAGAGACCCGGGAACAGGTCCATGCCGAGGAAATTCAGGGCATACAGCACCAGAATGACGATCATGGCGGAGAAGTCGATGCCGCCCATCGCGGGCAGAATGCGGCGAATCGGCGCCATTAACGGCTCTGTCAGCTGAATCAGCACATAGTCCATCGGACCGCGGCCCTGGCTGATCCAGCTTATCAGGGAACGGATAATAATGACCCAGAACACCAGATAACCTGCGGATTTCAGTAGCGACAGCAGGCCGACCAACAAGTTAGCGGGATCGACAGAGAACACGCCGACCTGAATCAGCAGCAGAAGCGGATATTTCAGCGTAGTGAGCACAAACGCCAGCAGCAGAGAAGCCGTATCAATCGGACCCAACGCAGGCAGAATGCGACGCAACGGTTTCACAATCGGCTGAGTGATCTTCACGACAAACTGGGCAAGCGGATTATAAAAATCGCAACGTGACCACTGCATCCAGATGCGCAGCAACAGCACCATGACGTAGAGATCGATTAGCGTTTTTACCAAAAACGTCATTGTTAACATGAAGTTCCTCAATTATTGTTGTGAAGGCTGTGTGTAATCACGTGCGCCAAATATTGCGGTGCCAATGCGCACCAGGGTGCTGCCTGCGGCAATCGCCGCCTCCATATCATCACTCATTCCCATCGACAGCGTATCAACATCACTATAGTGCTGTTTTAACTGGTGAAATGCATCAGCCATTTGCTGGCATACCGCCAGCTGTTTCTGATAATCCTGTTCGGGTGCCGGAATCGCCATCAGCCCGCGCAAACGCAAACGCGGCATCGCGGCAATAGCCTGCGCCAGTTCGTCGACGGCCTCCAGCATGATGCCAGATTTGCTGTTTTCGTCACTGATATTTACCTGAATCAGCACATTGAGCGGTGCCAGATGTTCAGGCCGCTGATCGTTAAGCCGCTGTGCAATCTTCAGACGATCAAGGGTGTGGCACCAGGCAAAGTGTTCTGCCACCAGTCGGCTTTTATTGGACTGCAGCGGGCCAATGAAGTGCCATATCAGATTGGGATGTGAGGTCAGCGCCTGAACCTTTTCAACCCCTTCCTGAACGTAATTTTCCCCGAACGCGAGCTGACCCGCCGCCGCCGCTTCTTCGACTGCGCTCGCAGGTTTCGTTTTGCTCACTGCAAGTAGCGTAATTTCTTCGGGAGCCCGGCCGCAACGCGTTGCAGCAGCGGCGATTCGCTGGCGGACTTGCTGTAGGTTGTGCTGGATTGAAGTCATAGTCGGGAGAACACAATGAATCTGGATGAAATCGTGGCGCTTAGTGTAAAGCATAACGCTGCCGATCTGCACCTTTGTAGCGGACATTTGCCGTACTGGCGGCGTCAGGGCAGGCTGGAGCCGCTGCCCGATCGGTCTGCGCTGTCACCTGACTGGATGGCGCAGTTTACGTCGGTGTGGCTGGACAGCGAACAGCAGCAGCAGCTTAAGCGGGAAGGGCAACTGGATTTCGCGTTGACCCTGGCGGCGGGACAGCGCCTGCGCGCCAACCTGTTTATGCAGCGTAACGGGCTGTCTCTGGCGCTACGCACCATCGCCAGCGAATGCCCGACGCTGACCGATCTGCGCGTACCGGAAGGGGTGCAGGCGTTACTGAAGAAACGGGACGGACTGATATTAATCACCGGGGCGACGGGGAGCGGTAAGTCGACCACCCTCGCGGCAATGGTGGATGCGATTAACCGGCAGCAGGCCCGCCATATCCTGACCCTGGAGGACCCGATTGAGTTTATCCATCACAGTCAGCAATCTCTGATTCAACAGCGTGAAGTCGGTGTGCATTGCCGGAGTTTCAGCCAGGGCCTGAAAGCCGCACTCAGGGAAGATCCTGACGTTATTATGCTGGGGGAACTGCGCGACAGCGATACCATTCGTCAGGCGCTCACTGCCGCAGAAACCGGCCATCTGGTGCTGGCCACGCTGCACACGCGCGGTGCGGTGCAGGCGGTAGACAGGCTGGTGGATGTGTTTCCTGCGGAAGAAAAAAATCTGGTGCGCACTCAACTGGCAAGCAGCCTCAACGCAGTGATCGCGCAGCAACTGGTGCCAGCCTGTGATGAGAAGAGGACCGGGCTGTTTGAAGTATTGATGGCGACCAGTGCCGTGGTCAATCTGATTCGGGAAGGCAAAATGCATCAGATTCCGGCGCTTCTGCAAACCGGCGCTCGGGCCGGGATGCAGACATTCGAACAGAGCCGCGCAGCCCGTCAGGCTGAAGGGGTCATTCGCTAGTGAGTGTCGAACCAGTCCTGCAGGATAATGGCCGCTGACTGTGAATCGACCGACCCTTTGTTCAGCGCACGGTAACCGCCACGCTCAAACAGGCCCGCACGGGCTTCAACGGTACTGAGGCGTTCGTCCTGCAGCTCCACGCGAATGCCGAAACGCCCGTGTAAGCGGTTGGCAAACTTGCGCGCACGCGCGGTCAGTGGCTGTTCGCTGCCGTCCATATTAAGCGGCAATCCCACCACCACAAAATCTGGCTGCCACTCTTTCAGCAACTTTTCGATTTGCAGCCAGTCAGGCGTACCGTCCTGTGCTTTGAGGGCACTTAACGGACGGGCGCTGCCCGTCAGCTGCTGCCCGACGGCAACGCCAATGCTTTTGGTGCCGAAGTCGAAGCCTAACAAGGTTTGATGTGTCATCAGGCGTGACCTGCATCGCTGGCCATATTGTGAATATCCACCCCGATGCTTCGTGCCGCTTCGCGCCAGCGCTCAGCGATGGGCGTCTGAAACAGAATATTGCTGTTTGCGGGGGTGGTCAGCCAGGCGTTTTCCATCAGCTCATTTTCAAGCTGATCTTTTTCCCAGGCACAATAGCCCAGCGCCACCAGAACATGATCGGGCTGATCGGCGGTACCTATGGCTTCCAGGACATCGCGTGATGTCGTGATCACCGTGTTGTCTGAGACACGGATGCTGGAGGTAAACGTGCGCTGGGCAGAGTGCAGGATAAATCCGCGATCTTCTGCCAGCGGGCCGCCGCTGAATACCGGCTTATCCAGGTTGATTGCCGGATCGCGGTTTTCCTCGGCAATCTTGAGCTTTTTCAAAATGCCTTCAACCGTCAGGTTTTCCATAGGCTTGTTAATAATCAGCCCCATTGCCCCTTCTTCGTTGTGTTCGCAAATGTAGACCACAGAACGTTTGAAAAAGGGATCCTGCAACGCTGGCATGGCAATCAAAAAGTGATGCTGTAAATTCATTCTCACATGCTTTACCAAAGATAACCGGTGCGTAAAGTCAGCACCGATGTTGGGTTGATCACGGAGCATGGTCCCAGCGTTATGCTGAGCCCAGACGCTTCTCAATGGCATCCATCAGCATACCGGTGATGGACACAGGGAAAGCGGCCTCGATTTCACGAATGCATGTTGGGCTGGTCACGTTAACTTCTGTCAGTCTATCACCAATAATATCGAGTCCGACAAAAATCAAGCCTTTGGCTTTAAGCGTGGGTCCGACTTTGCGGGCGATCGCCCAGTCACTTTCGCTCAGCGGGCGCGCTTCACCGCGTCCACCGGCGGCCAGGTTACCACGGGTTTCACCGCCTTGAGGGATACGCGCCAGGCAATAGGGAACGGGTTCGCCATCGACGACCAGTACGCGTTTGTCGCCCTCTTTGATCGCTGGCAGATAATTTTGCGCCATGCAGTAGCGGCTTTCATGCTCTGTCAGCGTTTCGGCGATTACGCCAAAGTTTGGGTCATCCTGCTTCACGCGAAAGATGGATGCGCCACCCATGCCGTCCAGCGGCTTCATAATCACATCGCCATGCTCCTGCCAGAATGCACGGAGTTGCTGCTTCGAACGGGTCACCAGCGTATCCGGCGTAAATTCGGCAAACCAGGCGGTATAGAGTTTTTCATTGCAGTCGCGCAGGCTTTGCGGCTTGTTAACGATCAGCGTACCCTGTTCTTCGGCACGTTCCAGAATGTAGGTGCAGTAGATAAATTCGGTATCGAACGGTGGATCTTTGCGCATCAGGACGACATCAAGATCGGCCAGTTTGATCTGCTGTTCGCTGCCAAACTGGTACCAGCTCGCGGCATTCTGTTCCACGCTGAGCAGGCGCGTGCGGGCAAAGGCCACGCCGCCGCGCAGGGAGAGATCGTTCATCTCCATATAGTGAATTTCGTAGCCCCGGCGCTGGGCTTCCAGCAGCATTGCAAAGCTGGAGTCTTTCTTAATGTTGATGGATGCGATCGGGTCCATCACGATGCCAAGCTTAATCATTATTCTCTCCTGAAGGAGGCGGCACTAACCGTCTCGTTCCGTTCGGGCAAAAGGGGCTGATCTTTCAGGCTGGCGGTGAGGCTGCATGACCTGAACGTGCTAAAAGTATCGCTTAACCCAGGTCGCCAAACCTCACCTGAAGTGCCGTAATGGCCGTCAGCGCGGTGGTTTCGGTGCGTAAAACGCGTGGGCCAAGCAAAATATCCGTAAATCCATGCTGTGCCGTCATGGCAATTTCTTCAGCGGACAGCCCACCTTCCGGGCCAATCAGCAACCTGACGCGCTCGACCGGTTGGGGCAAGGTGTTAATACTGTGGCTGGCGCGCGGATGCAGATTCAGTTTTAACCCACTTTCCGCTTCACTGCACCAGGCTTCCAGCGTCATCGCCGGACGGATTTCCGGTACCCGGTTACGGCCACACTGTTCACAGGCGGCAATCGCAATCTTTTGCCATTGCTGAATTTTTTTCGCCAGACGTTCGGCGTCCAGTTTGACACCACAGCGCTCAGAAAACAGCGGCGTGATGACATTAACGCCCAGTTCGATTGATTTCTGGATGGTAAATTCCATTTTTTCGCCACGCGACATCACCTGGCCGAGATGGAGATAAAGGGGCGATTCACGATCGTCTGTCTGACTCGTTGTGATGGATACTTTTACACGTTTTTTATCAACTTGCGTGATTTCTGCTGCGAAAGTCAGATTACTGCCATCAAACAGTTCCAGATGCTGTCCACTGGTCATGCGTAATACGCGACCAACATGGTTAGAGGCATCGTCATCCAGTGTAATCTCACTGCCAACATGCAGCGGCTGTGAGTGAAAAATGCGAGGTATGCGCATAAAGTACCTGAGAGCAAAACGCCGCGCGATCCACGCGGCGAGGCCGTAAAGACAGTTAGTTTAGGGCAGGGATTTTAACGCTTGCAAGCTTCGAGCACATAAGGATTATGATTCCCCTGTACCCGTGCGATACGTTGGTCTCGCTCGCATTCCCACTGGCTGACCGGATAGAGCTTGTTCCAGGCCGTAAATAGCTGGGTTTGCTGGCGCGACAAGCGCAGATGATACTGATCGCGCATATAGAAGTAGGTGCGCGCGATGGCACCGCGGGCCCGTTCTGGTGGCTCTGCCTGTTTGTTTTTAAAATCAATGTGCATGCTGCACTGACCATATTGCTTCTCTGTCCCGTTCCACTGGCTGTAAGCAAAGTTACCCCGGTCGCCGTTTACTTCACCTATTGCCGGTTGCAGATTGTGCAGATCGGTCTCCATATGGCGATAGTCGGCATCTTTACTGCAGTTTTTGCGTCCACCATTCTGCCAGCACTGACGTTGATGACCGAACTCCCAGGCAGGCATCACGTGCTCCCACTCGATGCGCGCGGCACGGTTGGCATTTTTACGCGGTTGATAACCGCAACTGCTCAGATCAGGTTCGCCCTTTTTACCGTGCCAGGTCATTTTGCAGCCGCAATAAAAACTGCCCGGTGCATCGGCGTTAATCTCGGCCGCATAAGCTTTTGCCTGCTGAAAATTATTCTGATGGTAATTATTCAGGTTAAGCGCGTTGGCATGAAAGGAGGCCAGCAGCAGCGCGGCGGTCATGATTATTTTGTGAGACATATTCCAGTTATCACCTTGATCCTAAAAAGGGCGGCAGGGTACCAGAATGCGGGGGCAGGCGGAATGAGAATCCGGTCAGGATGGAAGGAAAAGGCCGGCTTTTAATACGTTGCCGCAATGGACACAGCGGTATTCGCTTTCGCCGCGAATCACGCGATTATGACGCCGTACGGTAAGGTGGTGCTGCTGACACTGACAGCGGTAGGCAAAGGTGCGACTACGGACGGACGCGACTTCGAAACGGTGGGTACGCTGGGCCGGAACACCGAGGACGGTTTCCATCATCCACTTCCACTCTTTCCCGTGCGGTGCCACGCGACCAAAGGTCTTCCACACCAGCAAATGGGCCAGTTCGTGAGGGACGACTTCGTCAATAAACGCCTGTTGGTTCTCCAGCAGCAGCACAGGATTGAGGCGAATCTCCCATTTTTCCAGCCAGGCGGTACCGGCGGCGGTGCCCCGTTGCTGATAAACCAGCGTGGGCTCAGGGTAGGTGCGTTCAAGCGTGCGATTAGCGCGCTCAAGAGCATCACGCAGGGCGCGCATAACGGCTTGTTGCAGGGCAATCGGAAGACGAGGTGTTTTCATGGCGCTCAGCATAAGCGCCGCAGAGGCGGAACTCAATATGAATGCGCGGGGCAAAGATGGCGATGCCCGTCTGTCACGACGGACATCGCCACGGCTTAATGGAACTGCGCGACGGTTTGTGCCAGCTGGCGGGCCTGATCCTCAAGTGAACTGGAGGCCGCCGACATCTGCTGAACCAGTGCCGCATTTTGCTGAGTCGTGCCGTCCATTTCATTAACGGCAAGGGTGACCTGAGCGATACCGCGCGCCTGTTCATCGGATGCGGCAACAATTTCACCGATGATGCGCTGCACGGATGAAACGGCATTTGTCATTTCATGCATGGTTTTGCCCGCATCATTGACCAGCACAACGCCATTCTCGACGCGCAGCGCTGACTCTTCAATCAGGGCGGCGATGTCCTTTACGGCACTGGTGGTGCGCTGCGCCAGGTTACGCACTTCTGAGGCCACCACGGCAAATCCGCGTCCCTGTTCCCCTGCACGTGCCGCTTCAACGGCGGCGTTAAGCGCCAGAATATTGGTCTGGAAAGCAATGCTGTTAATCAGCGTGGTGATATCACCAATTTTCTGCGAGCTTTCATCGATCTTCGCCATGGTTGTCACGACCTGATCCACCAGCGTTTCGCCACGGTTAGCGATACGGGTGGCATTTTCCGTCAGGCCTGTCGCCTGTTGTGCGTTGTCAGCGTTCATACGAATGGCCGCGCTAATCTGTTCCATGCTGGCCGCAGTTTCCTCCAGGGCGGCAGCCTGCTCCTCAGTTCGGGAGGACAGGTTCAGGTTGGCGCTGGCGATTTCGCCCGCGCCCTGCTGGACAGAGAGGCTGGCATCTTTGATTTGGCCGACCATCGTCCTAAGCTGTGACTGCATGGTACTCAACGCGTAGAACAGACTACGGCTATCGTCGGGCGCAACGCCAATGCTGTTGTTTAACCGCCCCTCAGCCACAGCCAGCGCGATACGCGCAGCCTCTGCCGGTTCACCACCCAGCGGGCGCATCACTTTGCGACTGAACAGCAGCCCCAGTACGGCACCCACCGACAGGATGCTGATGATCATCAGCCCGATGGCCCAGTACAGCTGGCGGTCAGCGGCCGCCATCACCTGACTGACGGGCGCCACGATCCCGACATACCAGGGTTTATCACTCTTCCCAACGCGCACGGGATACCACGTATACATGGCCTGTTCTTTGAGCACCGGATCGTATTGCTCCGTCACGTTGGTACTGGTGCTGTTTACGTTCCCCGGCCATTTCTTGCCCGCTTCACTTGTATCGGGGGAGGAAATCACGTTACCGCTGTTCGAAATCAGCAGCGCGTAACCGGTGCCTTGCCAGGGTTTGATCTGGTTGATTTTTTTCTGGATAGACGACAGCAGAATATCCGAGCTGACGACCAGTTTTAGCTTATCGTTCACCATGACAGGCGTGGCGACTGAGGTTAACCACTCGGGTTTCGCACCATCATAGGCGAAGCTGTAGGGTTCAATCAGCGTGTCTTTAAGCGTTTCTTTCGGCAGCAGATAGTAATTGCCCGCACCGGGTTGTAAAAAATCCAGCGCCGGATTCATTTTAAAATGCCCGTCTTTATCCCGATCAATATACCAGGCATAGCGCCCCTCGGGTGGCATTCCCTGCTGACCGGCGAAAGCACTGTCACGACCGTCGAAGGCGTTGGGTTCGAACACCACGGTCATCGATACAAAGTCAGGATTTTTCTGCAGGGCATATTCCATGAGCTTATGGGCAACGTTGCGATCGGTCACGCCGGCCGCAGGCAGCGCGGCAAGGCTTTGCCCCAGGTTTTGTGCCGCGTCCAGTGCATGCGTCAGTTCCTGTTGAATTTGTCCGGCATGGCTGGCAGCAATTTGTTGCAGGTAGTCAGCGGCCAGAGATTTTTGCGCTTTTGAAGACTGCCAGCTGAGCAATCCGATGGTCGCTGCAAAGCCCACGACAATCGTCATTCCCCCTGCCAGCAGCATCTGAGCCCGGGTGCTCATTGTCTTTTTTACGCTGGGGTTGTTCATTGGATTTCCTGATGAAAATAAAGTCTGAAAACGGGTTTTTATAAGGGAAACGTCAGGTCATTTATCGGCGTATATTTTTTCGACTTTAACGAAAGAAAAGCGAAGCGGGGCGGCGCAAGCCAGGCGTGGCAGGGTTTGAGCGTGAATACGCTGAGCTGTTGGCGTGGGTAAAAGGTTAAAAAAAGCCAGTCAGTTTACACTGACTGGCTTTCACGGACGCGGGCGCGAAGGAATTTACTGGCCGATATCGCGCAGTTTTTTGCCCGCCATCAGGTTACGTTCAATATGTTCCAGCGACACGTTTTTGGTCTCCGGAATGAGCATAACGGTGAGCACAATAAAGAACACGTTCAGCAGCGCGTAAACCCAGAAGGTCGGTGCATTACCCAGCGTGTTCAGCATGGTCAGGAAGGTTGCGCCAACGATCATATTGGCAATCCAGTTGGTGGTGGTTGAAACCGTGATACCAAAATCACGCCCTTTCAGCGGCTGAATTTCGGAACACAGTACCCAAATCAACGGACCGGCTGACATGGCGAAGCCCACGATAAACATCAGCAGCATACCAATGGCGAAGTACTGCGCGCCTGGTGTATGGATGCCCATGTGCAGCATAGTGCCCAGGATGCCCATACCGGCAGCCATGACCAGGAAGCCCAGAATCAGCGTAGGCTTACGGCCCCAGCGATCCACCAGGCCAATGGCGATGAAGGTGGCCAGTACGTTAACCAGACCGACAATAACCGTTCCCCACATCTGCTGAGTCGTATTCGCAAAACCGGCGATCTCAAAGATTTTCGGCGCGTAATACATGATGACGTTCATCCCGGTGAACTGCTGCATCACCTGAAGCAGAATGCCGAGGAAGACCGCGCGGCGGAAGTTGGCGTTATTGGTAAACAGGCCCCAGCCAGACTGCTTCACTTTCAGGCTTTCGCGGATCTCATCCAGTTCGCGTTTTGCCTGTTCACTGGTGTCACGCAGACGATCCAGAACACGCTGTGCATCGCGGAAGTTGCCTTTCGCCGCCAGCCAGCGCGGGCTGTTCGGCAGGAAGAACACACCAATCAGCAGCAGAATGGCAGGGATCGTGATCACGCCCAGCATCCAGCGCCAGTTTCCGGTAAAGCTAAATGCGGTATCGGAGAGATACGCACCCAGAATACCGATGGTAATCATCAGCTGGTACAGCGAGATCATGCTGCCGCGGATTTTCTCTGGTGCGATTTCAGAAAGGTAAAGTGGCGCGGTATACGAGGCGACACCCACGGCGAGACCTAACAGGACGCGCGCGCAGATCAACATTTCCGGATTAGGTGCCATCGCTGACCAGAGTGATCCAATGACAAACAGAATCGCACCGGCCATCAGGCTTTTTTTACGGCCCAGACGTGATGACATCCAGCCGCTGCCGATAGCACCAATGGCTGCACCAAACATCATGGAGCTGACAATCCACTCCTGTTGGTGGGCAGTAACATTAAAGTCCTTAGCGATAAAGGGCAGGGCACCTGCGATAACGCCGATATCCAGCCCAAAGAGCAGGCCTGCGAGCGCTGCCAGAAAGCAGACAAATAAGGTCATTGCCTTATTTGAGGTTCTGCTTTTATGTGAGTTGCCAGGCATGGTTGCCTCCAAATTATCCATCATTGTTGTTATCGATGTTAAAAAACCTTATCTGGGTTAAAAGTGAGCCCGATCACATTGATGTAATCGCTTACACATGCTGAAACCCTGAAATCCAGCATTTACAACCCAGAAAGGTCAAGTAACCAGTGAGGTATAGTACCCTCGAAGTTTCTGACAATGTCCTGATTAACGCCTATCAGATGACGCTGAAAATAACGCATTTTTAAAAGAATAACTACGGCGATAAATTCCTAAATAGCCGATATTTAAAGCGTTTCAAATTGTAATCGTTAACACAAGGGCAGGGTACAAACTGAAAGAAAGTGTAGTTGAGTTAAAAAAATGTGCCGCAGGAAAAAAGCGGAGGTCGAATGCGGGATAAAGCCCATAAAAAAGCCCCGCCATCGGGCAGGGCTTTCAGGTGCACTTACTCAACGATGCTTACAGGCCAGCGGCCTCGCGCAGCTGTGCCGCTTTGTCGGTTTTTTCCCATGGGAAATGTTCGCGGCCAAAGTGACCGTAAGCAGCCGTTTCTTTATAGATTGGGTGCAGCAGATCCAGCATCTGAATCAGACCGTATGGACGCAGATCAAAGAATTCACGGACCAGCAGCGTCAGCTGTTCAGTAGAGACTTTCTCGGTACCAAAGGTTTCCACCATGATAGATGTCGGCTCTGCCACGCCGATGGCGTAGGAAACCTGAATCTCACACCGATCGGCCAGGCCAGCCGCCACGATATTTTTGGCAACATAGCGCGCAGCGTACGCCGCGGAGCGGTCAACTTTTGAGGGATCTTTACCTGAGAATGCGCCGCCACCGTGACGCGCCATCCCGCCGTAGGTATCGACAATGATTTTACGACCGGTCAGGCCACAGTCACCCATTGGACCGCCGATAACAAAACGGCCGGTTGGGTTGATGTGGTATTTGGTGGACGCGTTCAGCCACTCAGAAGGCAGTACCGGCTTGATGATTTCTTCCATCACCGCTTCCTGCAGATCGTTCTGGCTGATGGCTTCGCTGTGCTGAGTCGAGAGCACGACCGCGTCGATGCCTACAATCTTGCCATTGTCATACTGGAAAGTGACCTGGCTTTTCGCATCCGGGCGCAGCCATGGCAGCGTGCCATTTTTGCGGACTTCAGCCTGACGCTGAACCAGACGATGCGCATAGGTTACCGGGGCGGGCATCAGCACGTCGGTTTCGTTGGTCGCGTAGCCGAACATCAGGCCCTGATCGCCTGCACCCTGTTCCAGCGGATCGCTGCGGTCAACGCCCTGGTTGATGTCCTGAGATTGTTTACCGATGGCGCTTAACACAGCGCAGGAATTGGCATCAAAGCCCATATCGGAATGAACATAGCCGATTTCACGTACGGTATTACGGGTGATTTCTTCGATATCAACCCAGGCGCTGGTCGTGATTTCGCCGCCGACCAGAACCATACCGGTCTTCACGTACGTTTCGCAGGCCACGCGCGCTTTAGGATCCTGCTCCAGGATCGCATCAAGCACCGCATCGGAAATCTGGTCAGCGATTTTATCAGGATGTCCTTCTGATACGGACTCGGATGTAAAAAGATGTTTAGCCATTATGTTCTTTACCTTACCAATGGTTTGAGTTCGACTGCGTAGCGCAAGTGAGTGTTAGCTGACTTAACGCCCCTTAAGGCAAAGCCGAGAGCAGTCAGGTAGTGTCAGCACGCCAGGCCAACACCGCCTGGATATTAACCTGTTTAGATGGAAAACCATCTGGACGTCTATTTTAGGTTACGAGATGAGCGAATTACCAGCCCTTTTTTCTGATGCACTGCCGGCCTGGTGCTGAGTAGTGAATAATGCTGCGGGCAGGGCCAGCATTAAGCGAATAATCTCTTTGCATTTTTCAGGCGCAAATTGTATAAAACGCCGCTGCGTTTGCAGCAGAAAAAGGATGACGCGCTATCGCGTCGCGCCCGTCAGACCACTGTCTGGCTTTCACCCTGATGGTTTGCCACATGACGGCGTCATGTGCGGAGGTGATACACGTCATGAGCCTTATCTTCTCCTTCACGGCTTCTTTGCGTGCTGGCTTTGCGTCAGCGTTATCCTGTTTCCCGTCTTTATTTCTTTCCTGCCACCCTTTTATTCGCTTCGGTAATTATCCCGACACAAGCGCTGGCTAACCTCTGACACGTCAACGTGGGCAAGTGGCCCGACCGACGTGGTGTGAATTATTCGCGGCCCTTTTTTCCCCTGTCGTGGCGGAGTGTTTTACACTTAGGTCATGCAAGGGGATTATCTGGGCGCGTGACGCTGACAGAGCATGACGTAATATGTGGCAACGAATTTCCCTACATCCGGCTGTTGAGTCGGATTACAGTATTATCTTTCAACGGAAAATTGAGGTTCGTGATGTCTGACGGCATGAAGAATATCAAGGGTTCGTCAGCTGGCGAACAAGGTGCTCTCCGCTCTATGCAGGAGGTGGCGATGAACGATCAGGATGCCAGCCTGATGCTGCGGACCTATAACATTGCCTGGTGGGGCAATAACTATTATGACGTGAATGAACTGGGTCATATTAGTGTCTGTCCCGACCCGGATCGCCCGGACGTGCGCGTTGATCTGGCAAAACTGGTGAAAGAACGTGAGGCGCAAGGCCAGCGTCTGCCGGCGTTGTTCTGTTTTCCGCAGATCCTTCAGCACCGCCTGCGCTCAATCAACGCCGCGTTCAAACGCGCGCGTGAATCCTATGGCTATACCGGTGACTACTTCCTGGTTTATCCCATCAAGGTTAACCAGCACAAACGCGTGATTGAATCGCTGGTGAACTCCGGTGAGCCGTTGGGCCTTGAAGCCGGATCAAAAGCGGAACTGATGGCGGTGCTGGCGCATGCCGGCCACACCCGCTCAGTGATTGTCTGTAACGGTTATAAAGATCGTGAATACATTCGTCTGGCGCTGATCGGCGAAAAAATGGGGCACAAGGTTTATCTGGTTCTGGAGAAGATGACCGAAGTGCGCCTGGTGCTGGAAGAAGCGGAACGCCTGAATGTGGTGCCCCGCCTCGGCATTCGTGCGCGTCTGGCGTCGCAAGGTTCCGGTAAATGGCAGTCGAGCGGTGGCGAGAAATCCAAATTTGGCCTGTCTGCCACGCAGGTGCTGAAGCTGGTTGAAATCATGCGCGAAGCCGGACGCATTGACAGCCTGCAACTGCTGCACTTCCACCTTGGCTCTCAGATGGCGAATATTCGCGATATCGCCACCGGCGTGCGCGAGTCGGCACGTTTTTACGTGGAGCTGGCGAAGCTGGGCGTTAACATTAAGTGCTTCGACGTCGGCGGCGGCCTGGGCGTGGATTATGAAGGGACGCGTTCACAGTCTGACTGCTCGGTAAACTACGGGCTGAATGAATACGCTAATAATGTTATCTGGGCCATCGGTGCCGCCTGCGACGAACACGGACTTGAACATCCTACCGTCATCACCGAGTCAGGTCGCGCCGTAACGGCGCACCATACGGTGCTGGTCTCTAATATCATTGGTGTTGAGCGGAACGAATTCAGCAAACCTGAAGCGCCCGATATCGATGATGCGCCACGTCCTATCCTGAGCATGTGGGAAACCTGGCAGGAGATGCACGAGCCGAATACGCGCCGCTCTCTGCGTGAATGGCTGCACGACAGCCAGATGGACCTGTTTGATATTCACACCGGCTATTCGTCAGGCATTTACAGCCTTAAGCAGCGCGCCTGGGCTGAACAGCTGTACCTGAGCATTTGCCATTATATTCAGCAGCATCTGGATCCCAGCAACCGCGCACATCGCCCGATTATTGATGAGCTGCAGGAGCGCATGGCGGATAAGATCTATGTGAACTTCTCGCTGTTCCAGTCGATGCCGGACGCGTGGGGCATCGATCAGCTCTTCCCGGTGCTGCCACTGGAAGGCCTGAATAAAAAGCCCGAACGTCGGGCCGTGCTGCTGGATATCACCTGTGACTCCGATGGCACCATCGATCACTACGTGGACGGCGACGGCATCGCGACGACCATGCCGATGCCGGAATATGATGTGGAGAACCCACCGATGCTGGGCTTCTTTATGGTCGGCGCGTACCAGGAAATTCTGGGCAACATGCACAACCTGTTTGGTGATACCGAAGCGGTGGATGTCTTCGCATTCCAGGATGGCGAAGTGGAAGTACAGCTTTCCGATGAAGGCGATACCGTGGCCGACATGTTGCAGTATGTGCAGCTGGACCCCAATGAGCTGATGACGCTGTTCCGTAAACAGATTCAGACCTCTGAACTGGACGAAGACCTGCGTGAGCAGTTCCTGCAGGAGTTTGAAAGCGGTCTCTATGGCTACACGTATTTAGAAGACGAATAACGCCCTGCGAAGCGCTTGCAGCCGGGCGGGACATTGTTGATAATCGGCGGCAACACATCCCTTCCTCGTCGGGCCTAACGACGCGGAGGGGATTTTTTTTATCTCAACCTGAAAAGGTGTGCGGGCCCGGCCCGGTTCAGACATTAACAGAGGACGACTTATGTACAATACCCTCGGTAATCAGTACGACAATTCACTGGTTTCTAACGCCTTTGGTTTTATGCGTTTTCCAGTCAATTTTCAGCCTTACGACAGCGACGCAGAGTGGGTGATCACCGGCGTTCCGTTTGATGCAGCAACCTCTGGCCGTCCAGGCAGCCGTCTTGGCCCTGGTGCCATCCGTCAGATTTCAACGAATCTGGCCTGGGAAGGCTGTCGCTGGCCGTGGGATTTTGACCTGCGTCAGCGCCTGAATGTCGTCGACTGTGGCGATTTGGTTTATGCCTTTGGCGACTCTCAGGACCTGTCTGACAAGTTGCAGGCTCACGCAGAGAAGCTGCTGGCTAACGGTAAACGTATGATGACGTTTGGCGGCGATCACTACGTCACGCTGCCGCTACTGCGTGCCCACGCGAAGCACTTCGGTAAAATGGCGCTGGTGCACTTCGACGCGCATACCGATACCTATTCTAACGGCCCCACGTTTGACCATGGCACCATGTTCTTTACGGCGCCAAAAGAGGGCCTGATCGATCCGCAGCACTCCGTCCAGATCGGTATCCGTACCGAGTTCGATAAGAGCCTGGGCTTTAACGTGCTGGATGCGGCACAGGTTAACGACCGCAGCGTGGACGATATCCTGGCGGAAATTAAGCGCACCGTTGGCGATCTGCCGGTTTACCTTACCTTTGACATTGACTGCCTGGACCCTGCGCATGCGCCGGGTACCGGTACGCCAGTGATCGGTGGTTTAACGACCGACAAAGCGACCAAGTTGATTCGGGGTTTGCAGGGCATGAATATTGTCGGGATGGATCTGGTGGAAGTGGCCCCGGGCTATGATCACGCCGATCTGACCGCGCTGGCTGCCGCAACGCTGGCACTGGATATGTTACACGTTCAGGCCGCCAACAAAGGCTAATGCCACAGCGGGATAACGCAGCGTTATCCCGCTGATTCAGGCTTACTTGCTGTCTGCCGCGATACGATCGCGAATGTGTTGTGCGCGGGCTTCAGAATCAGGGTGCGAATCGAACATAGAGCTCTGGCGACCCTGTTCCAGTTTCGCCAGTTTTTCAAAGCTGGTCGCTAATCCGACAGGGTCAATTCCCCGTTTTTTAAGCAGATCGTAAGAGTAGTCATCCGCCTGCGTTTCCTGAGTCTGGGAGAACTGCGCATTCACCAGTTTTTCGCCCATATCGCCCAGTTGTGACTGCGACAGCGAGCCAATGATGCCTCCTACGGACGCGGCAGCGGTGCGCGCGGCGGTCGTGGTAAAGGCAACCTGCATCGCTTTACGTGTATGGCCCAGCGCGACGTGACCCATTTCGTGCCCCAGCACCGCCTCCACTTCATTGTCGTTCATCATGTCCATCAGGCCGCTGTAAACGCGAATACAGCCGTTGGCCATCGCCCAGGCATTCACATCTTTGGTCTGGTAGACCTTATAGTTAGCCGGCGTACCGTTAATGTTGTCGCCCAGTGCGGCCGCGATTTTATTCAGACGTTGCTGGTATTCGCTGTTCGCCGGCGCGACCTGATTGTCTTTGTCCATCTGGGCACAGGATTGATCGCTCAACTGCTTCACCTGGGCATCGCTTAATGTGTACGCCTGGAAAGCCTGTGCACCTGACTGCAGCAGGCCGTTGTTATTCATCCCCTCGCAGCCGCTTAACAGCGCGATCATCCCCAAAGCCAGTACCGTTTTCTGAATTTTCATTCCATCTTCCCAATAGTAACAAGATAAAAAACAATCACCTGACGCGGTGGCTGGTGATCGAACTTACTGGTTATAGTCGGCGGTAAACCGTTTTGCTAGCAGACATTACCGGAAAAGCCAAACGCGCCGGGCATATTTCGCGTTTTACGACATTACTTTTAGGCCGTTTTTCATGTACATTGTTGTGAAAGTTTCCCCTCGCTTTGCCCGATAACTGATTAATTACAAAAGGTTAAGGCGCAAATCGTTAATCCGAAATGGAGTAGAAGATGCCCTCTCGTAAAGATCTTGCCAATGCCATTCGCGCGTTAAGTATGGATGCAGTGCAAAAAGCTAAATCGGGACATCCGGGTGCCCCTATGGGCATGGCGGATATCGCCGAAGTGTTATGGCGTGGCTACCTGAATCATAATCCAACTAACCCATTGTGGGCTGACCGCGACCGTTTTGTGCTGTCGAATGGTCACGGTTCGATGCTGATCTACAGCCTGC
The DNA here is from genome assembly GCF_041954965.1 of Pantoea sp. BS_8. Taxonomy (NCBI): domain Bacteria; kingdom Pseudomonadati; phylum Pseudomonadota; class Gammaproteobacteria; order Enterobacterales; family Erwiniaceae; genus Pantoea; species Pantoea sp. BS_8. Next base: position 163,179 of record NZ_JAVAXU010000008.1, on the reverse strand, counting down.
TGCATCTGACCGGTTACGATTTGCCCATCAGCGAACTGGAAAACTTCCGTCAGCTGCACTCTAAAACCCCGGGTCACCCTGAGTACGGCTACACCGTTGGTGTGGAAACCACCACCGGTCCGCTGGGCCAGGGCATTGCCAATGCCGTGGGTTTTGCCATCGCTGAGCGCACATTAGCGGCGCAGTTCAACCGTCCGGGTCATGACATCGTAGACCATAACACCTGGGTGTTTATGGGCGATGGTTGCATGATGGAAGGCATCTCACACGAAGTCTGCTCACTGGCCGGTACGCTGAAGCTCGGTAAGCTGGTGGCCTTCTATGACGATAACGGTATTTCAATCGATGGCCATATCGACGGCTGGTTTACCGATGACACCGCTAAGCGTTTTGAAGCCTATGGCTGGCATGTGGTGCGCGGTGTGGATGGGCATAACGCGGATGCGATCGCGAAAGCCATCGAAGAAGCGAAAGCCGTAACCGATAAGCCTTCACTGCTGATGTGCAAAACCGTGATTGGTTTCGGTTCACCAAACAAAGCGGGCACCCATGATTCACATGGCGCGCCACTGGGTGACGACGAAGTGGCCTTGACCCGTAAGCAACTGGGTTGGGAGTATCCGCCATTTGTTATCCCGTCTGAGATTTATGCCGAGTGGGATGCTAAAGAAGCGGGCAAGGCGAAAGAAGCCGCGTGGAATGAAAAATTTGCCGCTTACGCCAAAGCCTTCCCGGAACTGGCTGCCGAATTCAAACGTCGCATGAGCAACGAACTGCCAGCTAACTGGCAGCAAGAGTCGCAAAAATTCATTGAGCAGTTGCAGGCGAACCCGGCGAAAATTGCCAGCCGTAAAGCTTCGCAGAATGCGATTGAAGCGTTTGGTAAGATCCTGCCGGAATATCTGGGCGGTTCAGCGGATCTGGCACCCAGTAACCTGACTATCTGGTCGGGATCTAAGCCAATCAATGAAGATGCTGCGGGTAACTACATCCATTATGGTGTGCGTGAGTTTGGTATGACCGCGATTGCTAACGGTCTGGCCCTGCACGGCGGTTTCCTGCCTTATACCGCAACCTTCCTGATGTTCGTGGAATATGCGCGTAACGCGGCACGTATGGCTGCGCTGATGAAGATCCGTCAGATCATGGTGTATACCCATGATTCAATCGGTCTGGGTGAAGATGGCCCGACGCACCAGCCTGTTGAGCAGATGGCAAGCCTGCGTACGACGCCGAACATGAGCCTGTGGCGTCCGTGTGACCAGGTTGAATCTGCCGTGGCGTGGAAATATGCCATTGAGCGTAAAGACGGCCCAAGCGCCCTGATCTTCTCGCGTCAGAACCTGGCACAGCAGGAGCGTACACCCGAACAACTGGCCAACGTGGCCCGCGGTGGTTATGTCCTCAAAGACAGCGCAGGCACGCCAGAACTGATTCTGATTGCCACCGGTTCCGAAGTGGAACTGGCCGTCGCGGCTTACCAGAAGCTTACCGAAGAAGGTCGCAAGGTGCGCGTGGTGTCTATGCCATCGACCGATGCTTTCGATAAACAGTCCGAAGAATACCGTGAATCTGTTCTGCCAAAAGCCGTTGCGGCGCGCGTCGCTATTGAGGCTGGTATCGCCGATTACTGGTTTAAATACACCGGGCTGAACGGGGCTATTGTTGGGATGACCACCTTTGGTGAGTCGGCTCCTGCTGAGAAGCTGTTCGAAGTGTTCGGTTTCACGCTCGACAACGTTGTCGCAAAAGCAAAAGCGTTGCTGGCGTAATGCCACAATCCTGACGCGTGCCTGCGCGTCAGGATAGCAATAAAAAGGGGGCGCTTTCTGCCCCCTGACTGACGCAATTATTCCTGGAGTAATCGCTCATTTTTGCTCAATTATGTGATGCAGATCCAAAAATTCGCAGCTCGCTTGATCGCAGTCATTCCTGTTATTCCTCACTTCTATTATTCTCGCTGAACCGTTTCAGTTATGGCGCGTTCACCCTGCATCGGGTAAGAATCTCCTGTACAAAACGTGGTGAAACGCTCAGGCTATCTGCACCTTTTTTTCAGTCTGGTTTGGCAGGAGAAAGATGACCATTCGGGTTGCAATAAACGGCTTTGGTCGCATTGGACGCAACGTGTTGCGTGCACTGTATGAAACGGGACGCCGTGCTGAAATCACCGTGGTGGCGATTAATGAGCTGGCGGAAGCCGCAGGCATGGCGCACTTATTAAAATACGACACCAGTCATGGCCGTTTTGCACTGGATGTTCGCCAGGAGCGGGACCTGCTGTGGGTGGGAGAAGATACCATTCGTATTCTGCACCACGCCGGACTGGACGCGCTGCCCTGGCGCGAACTCAATGTCGATGTGGTACTGGACTGTACCGGCGTTTATGGTTCCCGCCAGGATGGTGAAGCCCATCTGCGCGCTGGCGCTAAAAAAGTCCTGTTTTCCCATCCGGGTGGTCACGATCTTGATGCCACCGTCGTGTACGGTGTTAACGAGCAGGAACTGAAACAAACGGACTGTATTGTCTCGAATGCCTCCTGCACCACCAACTGCATTATTCCCGTGATTAAGCTGCTGGATGATGCGTTTGGGATTGAGTCGGGCACGGTGACGACGATCCATTCGGCGATGCACGATCAACAGGTGATCGATGCCTATCACAGCGATCTGCGCCGCACGCGTGCAGCCAGTCAGTCTATTATTCCGGTGGACACGCGCCTGGCGGCAGGCATTACGCGTATTTTTCCGAAATTTAACGATCGCTTTGAAGCCATTGCAGTGCGTGTGCCGACGATCAACGTGACCGCCATTGATCTCAGCGTTTCTGTGCGTCAGCCGGTTAAGGCCTGTGAGGTTAACGCCTTGTTGCTGAGCGCGGCAGAAGGGGCGTTTCGTGGTATAGTTGACTATACGGAGTTGCCGTTAGTCTCAATAGATTTCAACCATGATCCGCACAGTGCCATTGTGGACGGTACACAAACGCGGGTCAGCGGTCAGCATCTGATCAAAACCCTGGTCTGGTGCGACAACGAATGGGGCTTTGCTAACCGAATGATCGACACGACGTTAGCGATGGCCGCAAGCGGTTTCAGGTAAGACGCGGTTTGCGTCTGGCAAAACTTATGAGAATCAACGAGAGGGTTCACCATGTCCGTAATTAAGATGACCGATCTGGATCTTGCTGGCAAACGCGTTCTAATCCGCGCCGATCTCAACGTGCCGGTAAAAGAAGGGAAAGTGACGTCAGATGCACGTATCCGTGCGTCTCTGCCTACCATCGAAGCAGCCCTGAAGCAGGGCGCTAAAGTGATGGTTACCTCTCACCTGGGTCGTCCGACCGAAGGTGAATACAACGACGAATTCTCACTGCTGCCTGTAGTGAACTACCTGAAAGAAAAACTGAACGGCACCCCGGTAACGCTGGCGAAAGACTACCTTGACGGCGTCGATATCGGCGCGGGCGAGCTGGTTGTGCTGGAAAACGTTCGCTTTAACAAAGGCGAAAAGAAAGACGACGAGGCGCTGGCAAAAAAATACGCAGCACTGTGTGACGTGTTCGTGATGGATGCTTTTGGCACCGCGCACCGCGCCCAGGCCTCTACACACGGCGTGGGTAAATTTGCGCCTGTCGCCTGTGCGGGCCCGCTGCTGTCGGCTGAGCTGGACGCGCTGGGTAAAGTGATGAAAAACCCTGAGCGTCCGCTGGTGGCCGTCGTCGGTGGTTCAAAAGTCTCAACCAAATTTGATGTGCTGCAGTCGCTGGTCAAGATTGCGGACACCGTGATTGTCGGCGGTGGCATTGCGAACACCTTCGTCGCTATCGATAACAAAGTGGGTAAATCGCTGTATGAGCCAGACTTTGTTGAAGCGGCAAAAGGCCTGCGCGATCAGTACGGGATTCCTGTCCCAACCGACTCACGCGTTGGCACGGAATTCTCTGAAACTGCCCCGGCAACCGTGAAAAAGGTTTCGGAAGTGGCAGATAACGAAGAGATTATGGACTTCGGCGACGAAACCGCTCAGGCCATGGCAACCATCCTCAAGAATGCGAAAACCATTCTGTGGAATGGCCCGGTTGGTGTGTTTGAGTTCCCGAACTTCCGTAAAGGCACCGAGATTGTCGCTAACGCGATTGCAGACAGTGACGCGTTCTCTGTTGCAGGTGGCGGTGATACGCTGGCTGCTATCGATCTGTTTGGCATTGAAGACAAAATCTCCTATATCTCGACGGGCGGCGGCGCGTTCCTTGAGTTCGTTGAAGGCAAAAAACTGCCTGCCGTTGCCATGTTGGAAGAGCGTGCGAAGCAGTAATCCTTTGGGGGCGGTGCCTGGCGGCACTGCCTGAAAACTCGCCCGATACCGGGCGTTTAAATCGCTGTCCCCATGTTGGGGATAACCGGTCACGAAACAGGACACAATCATGTCTAAAATTTTTGATTTCGTAAAACCCGGCGTTGTCACTGGTGACGACGTTCAGAAGATCTTCAAAGTAGCGAAAGAGAATAAATTCGCTCTGCCAGCGGTTAACTGCGTCGGTACTGACTCAATTAACGCTGTGCTGGAAGCCGCCGCGAAAGTTAAAGCCCCGGTTATCGTACAGTTCTCTAACGGCGGTGCTGCGTTCATCGCCGGTAAAGGTTTTAAAACCGACAAGCCACAGGGCGCCGCCATTTTCGGTGCGATCTCTGGCGCACAGCACGTGCATCTGATGGCTGAACAGTATGGCGTGCCGGTTATCCTGCACACCGACCACTGTGCCAAAAAACTGCTGCCGTGGATCGACGGTCTGCTTGACGCAGGCGAAGAGCACTTCAAAAAAACCGGCAAGCCGCTGTTCTCTTCTCATATGATCGACCTGTCTGAAGAGTCACTGGAAGAAAACATCGAAATCAGCAGCAAATACCTGGCGCGCATGGCGAAAATCGACATGACCCTGGAAATCGAACTGGGCTGCACCGGCGGTGAAGAAGATGGCGTGGACAACAGCCACATGGACGCTTCTGCCCTGTACACCCAGCCAGAAGACGTGAACTACGCGTACGAAAAACTGAATGCGATCAGCCCGCGTTTCACCATTGCGGCATCCTTCGGTAACGTCCACGGCGTTTACAAACCCGGTAACGTGAAACTGACCCCAACCATCCTGCGTGACTCCCAGAAATTTGTCTGTGAAAAACATGGCCTGCCGCACAATGCGCTGGATTTCGTGTTCCACGGTGGTTCAGGTTCTTCTGCTGCAGAAATCGAAGAGTCTATCAGCTACGGCGTGATCAAGATGAACATCGATACCGATACTCAATGGGCGACCTGGGACGGTATTCTGCAGTACTACAAAAAGAACGAAGGCTATCTGCAGGCGCAGCTGGGTAACCCAGAAGGCGCTGATAAGCCGAACAAGAAATACTACGATCCACGCGTCTGGCTGCGCGCTGCGCAGGCATCCATGGTGGTGCGTCTGGAGCAGGCGTTCAAAGAACTCAACGCCGTTGACGTTCTGTAAGTAGCGTTGCTCAGCGCTGAGGTCGTCAGGACGTCAGCGTGACTGACTCTGTCCCGATCAGCCGATCGGGACTTTTTTTATCCCGCCTTTGCACACCTTTCTCTTTGCGCTTTTGATAAGTCGACGTCCGGTTACAGCGGCATCGCTCACCACCTTTTATGCTCAAAAACTTCTCAACAGGGAAGGGCGAAGCGAGGGGAGTCAAACGCATTGTGGCGACGATTCAGGCTGCCCGTCCTCATTATGGTGCCATGTAATTTGGCACCAGGCTAAATAATTGATTACCCTTAATCCCTGGGTGTCGGATTACATCTGGCAGTTTTTGTTTTTCCCCTCGGGGATTCATCAACAGGGCTTACAAATGGAAGACTTGAATGTTGTGGATGGTATCAACAGTGCCGGTGGCTGGTTAGTACACAACCAGGCGCTGATTCTGAGTTATGCCGTGAATATTGTTGCGGCTGTTGCCATCATTATTGTCGGGATGGTCATCGCCAGAGTGATTTCAAACGCCGTTAATCGTCTGCTCATCGCGCGTCATATTGACGCCACCGTGGCAGACTTTCTTTCCGCGCTGGTTCGTTATGGCGTCATTGCGTTTACGGTGATTGCTGCGCTGGGACGCGTTGGCGTGCAAACCGCGTCGGTCATTGCCGTGCTGGGTGCGGCGGGTCTGGCCGTCGGCCTTGCGCTACAGGGCTCATTGTCCAATCTGGCAGCCGGTGTACTGCTGGTCACGTTCCGTCCTTTCCGTACCGGTGAGTTTGTTGATCTGGGCGGCGTGATGGGCACCGTACTGAATGTGCAGATTTTCTCGACCACACTGCGGTCGGCGGATGGCAAGATTGTGGTGGTGCCCAATGGCAAAATCATCAGCGGGAATATCATCAACTTCTCGCGTGAACCCGTGCGCCGTAATGAATTCATTGTCGGCGTGGCCTATGAAGCCGATGTGGATGAGGTGATTGCCCTGCTGCGTGAAGTGGTGGAAGCCGATCAGCGTGTCTTAAAAGATCGTGGCATCCAGATTGGCCTGAATGAATTGGGCGCTTCATCGCTGAATTTCGTTGTGCGTTGCTGGAGCAACAGTAGCGATCTGCAGGACGTTTACTGGGATCTGCTCAAGAACTTCAAACGTGCGCTGGATAACAAAGGCATTGGTATTCCTTACCCACAGATGGATGTCCATCTGCATCAGGTGAACAAACCTGACGCGGAAACTGCGGTCACCCGTTAAGCCGATGGGCGGCAGCCGCCGCCCATTAAAATGGCTAATGACGTATTAATTTTTTCCATTTCCGCTAATCATATCGGCTTCCCTATAATGCCTGACATCTGACTGATGTAAGGATATTTCCCGTGTTATCGATTTATTTTCAAGGGCTTGCTCTTGGGGCCGCGCTCATTCTGCCGCTGGGGCCGCAAAATGCTTTCGTGCTTAATCAGGGCGTGAAACGGCACTATCATCTGATGACCGCCACGCTCTGCTCGCTGAGCGATGTTGTGCTGATCTGCGCGGGGATTTTCGGGGGAAGTGCGCTCCTGCAGCAGTCGCCACTGCTGCTGACCGTGATTACCTGGGCAGGTGTGGCCTTTTTGCTCTGGTATGGCTGGGGCGCATTACGGACCGCTTTTAGCCGCGAGCTGGCGCTGGCGTCTGGCCTGGATATCCGGCAGAGCCGAGGCCGGATCATTGCCACCCTGCTGGCAGTCACCTGGCTCAATCCCCACGTTTATCTCGATACCTTTGTTGTGCTTGGCAGCCTGGGAAGCCAGTTTCCTGATACCCACGCGAGTCAGTGGTTCGCCCTGGGGACCGTCAGTGCCTCTGTGTTGTGGTTTTTTGGCTTAGCCCTGTTGGCGGCCTGGCTTGCGCCGTTACTGCAGACAACGCGCGCGCAACGCCTCATCAACCTGCTGGTCGGCGCGGTCATGTGGTTTATCGCGTTTCAACTCGCACAGCAGGCTATCACAGGATTTTGAGCAAAAGGTAAACGGAAACGGGTTATCCAGACCCGTTTTCCGAACTTTTGTCATTACCTTCACTCCAAGCAAGGCGTAATATGATGCGCGTGCCGGCTTCGGACCCGAAGCCACCGAACTGACCTTTCAAGGAGGACTTTCATGAAACTGAAAGCATTGGCGCTTGTCGCGATGATGAGCGCAGGGGCATTGCCTTTAAGCGCACAGGCTGATGAACTGCCAAACGGACCGCATGTTGTGACGTCAGGCAAAGCGACGGTTGATGCCCGCCCGGATATCGCGACGCTGTCAATTGTGGTGAATGTCTCATCGAAAGATGCCGCAGAGGCAAAGAAACAGGTCGACAGTCGTGTTGCGCAGTATTTTGATTTCCTGCAGAAAAACGGCATCGAGAAAAAGGATATTGAAGCGGCCAACCTGACCACGCAGCCAGAATACGATTATACCAAAGACGGTAAATCACAGCTGAAAGGTTACCGTGCGGTACGTCAGGTTCAGGTGACCGTCCGCCAGCTGGACAAGCTGAATGAGCTGCTTGACGGCGCGCTGAAATCGGGCCTGAACGAAGTTCGCAGCGTCGAGTTAGGCGTCGCCAATCCTGAGCGCTACAAGCAGCAGGCGCTGAAAGCCGCCATCAAAAATGCGACTCAGCAAGCCACAGAACTGGCAGAAGGCTTTAACGCCAAACTGGGGCCAATCTACAGCATTCGCTATCAGGTCGCTAACTACCAGCCTATGCCGATGAATCGCATGTTTAAAGCCTCCGCGGCAGCGGCCGATACTTCCGCGCAGGAAACCTACGACCAGCAAAGCATTAACTTCGATGACCAGGTTGATGTGGTTTTTGAGATGAAACCCAATACGGCACAGTAAGCCTATCGATGCTGTCGTGAAGCCATCAGCGGCCGTGTTTACCAGGTGCGCTTTGCGCCGCTGATGCGGTGCCTTTCCATCGCTCAGCAACCTGACGGACTGTCGCAGTCGGCCTGTTCCTTTGCCGGCGGCGCTTTTCCCCCGCATCCCTGCGGGGGCAATCTCTGGTTGATTCCCGCTTTTCAGCGCCCGGTATCACCTGCTGAAATCACGCCCCTGATGGCCATGGAGCCGTGCTGCTTTTAGCAGGGTAAACTCTCACTGCAACGCCTGACGCTTGCTGCGGCACAGGGGATTATTCTCTTTAGTTCAGCAGAAGCCCGGACAGGCTGCCCGGTTCCGGGCGGTTTGTCAGGAGAATCAGCAGACCGGGAATGCTGCCCGGTAGCGGCAGAGAGTCGCGTTTGACACGCACCGTCCCCCAGTTTATCCGGCCTTCACTTTCGCCTCTGGCCGCTATTCCATCGTGTCCTGACGCAGAACCCGATGACCATGCGCAATCAGCGCATCGGTTACCCGACGCATCAATCGGCTTTCCGGTGCAAAACGGTGCCAGTACAACATCCGGCGCTGATACAGCCCCGGTGTCAGATCGATCAGCTCACCGCTCGCCAGTTCGCGCTCAATCTGCAGATGCGGGATCATACAGCAGGTCGAGCCCTGCCGGGCCATCTGCACAAAGGCTTCAGAAGAGTTAACGATATGGCAGGGCACGCTGCCCGGCGAAAGATCGAAGTTCTGCTGTAAAAAGGCCTGATGCATATCATCCAGATGGTCAAATGCGACGGCAGGCGCTTTCAGCAACGCGGAGCGGGTGACGCCGTTGGGAAAAAAGCGCTCGGCAAAGTCACGTGAAGCCACAAACAGGTAATCCAGGGCACCCAGTTGATCAACCAGACAACTGGGTAAAGGCTGGGGCTGGATACTGACTGCGCCGACCACTTCGCCACGTCTCAGACGTTCCTGCGTACGGGTTTCATCTTCAACCTGGAGGTTAAGGCGCACCGGCGAATCGGCCAGCACGTCTTTTAATGCAGGCAACAGCCAGGTGGCCAGACTGTCGGCGTTCACCGCCAGGGAGAGCAGTAACGGCGTCGTACCGCTGATTTCATCTCCCAGCCACTCTTCCTCCAGCAGTTCAACCTGGTGCAACAGCGCAAGCAGCTTTTGCCCCTGCTCAGTGGGACGAGGGGGCACGGTGCGAACCAACAGCGGCTGACCAAACAGGTTTTCCAGCTGTTTGATGCGTTGCGATACGGCCGACTGGGTGATGCACAGTTTTTGCGCAGCACGTTCAAAGCCTCGTTCACGTATCACTGCGTCCAGCGCCTGAAGCGTTCTGTAGTCCGGGCGTTTCATTATTCTTTTCTCTCCTTCAGGGTGGACGTTACGATGCCACAAATGTGCCTGAGCAAAAGTCTGGGGTATTTTTGTGGGCTGGCTTCCAAAGCATTAAATCCGCCCAATGCATCCGAGCATTTTCAGCAAACCTTGCTTTATACTACGCGCATTTTCTTATCGCACAGGTTCTAAACATACCATGACGCAGGATGAACTGAAAAAAGCTGTTGGTTGGGCTGCACTTAATTATGTCCAGCCAGGTACGATCGTCGGCGTGGGAACAGGCTCTACCGCTGCCCATTTTATTGATGCGCTCGGCAGCATCAAACACCAGATTGAAGGTGCCGTGTCCAGTTCTGAAGCCTCCACGCAAAAGCTCAAAAGCCTCGGTATTCAGGTGTTTGATTTGAATGAAATCGATGACCTGGCCATCTATGTTGATGGTGCCGACGAAATTAATCCCCAGATGCAGATGATCAAAGGCGGCGGTGCCGCGCTGACCCGCGAAAAAATCGTCGCGGCCGTGGCTAAAAAGTTTATCTGTATTGCCGATGCATCGAAAGAAGTCGACGTGCTGGGGCGTTTTCCGTTGCCCGTTGAAGTGATTCCCATGGCACGCAGCTACGTCGCGCGTGAACTGGTCAGGCTGGGCGGTTTGCCTGAGTATCGCCAGAATGTCGTCACTGACAACGGTAATATCATCCTGGACGTGCATAATCTGCGTATTCTGGATCCCATTGAGCTGGAAAAAACCATTAACGCGTTACCGGGCGTCGTCACCGTCGGGCTCTTCGCTACCCGGGGTGCCGATGTGGCGTTGATTGGCGGACCGGATGGGGTCAAAACGCTGAAAAAATAACGCGACGGGCGCATAATTTGCGCCCGCGTTTTTTAATTAAAAAAAAACTTTTCTCGCCAGGCTGAAATTTGGTGACTTATGTCACATAAGCGTCATCAACAGCGGGTTCATTCTCCCCGATGCGGCCAACCCACGATTTTGTCCGGCAAAGTTTGGCTTCTGAATCCAGCCAGCCAGCCGGTCAGGCAATCGTTTGTATTGCTGCTGGCGTTTTTTTTGATATTTTGACTGCTGGCTGACTGCGTTCAGTCCTCGTTGAATTCTGAATAGGGTTGGGAAATGGCAAAGGTTTCACTGGAAAAAGACAAGATTAAGTTCCTGCTGGTGGAAGGTGTCCACCAGAGCGCGCTGGACAATCTTCGTGCTGCAGGTTACACCAATATTGAATTCCACAAAGGCGCACTGGATAGCGAGTCATTAAAGGCTTCCATCCGTGACGCGCACTTTATCGGTATCCGTTCCCGTTCCCAACTGACTGAAGAGATTTTTGCCGCAGCAGAAAAACTGGTCGCTGTGGGCTGTTTCTGTATCGGTACCAACCAGGTTGATTTAAATGCGGCGGCAAAGCGCGGTATTCCCGTTTTTAACGCCCCGTTTTCTAACACGCGATCGGTCGCCGAACTGGTGATTGGCGAAATGCTGCTGATGCTGCGTGGCGTGCCAGAAGCGAACGCCAAAGCCCATCGCGGTGTCTGGAATAAGATTGCTAAAGGCTCATTCGAAGCGCGCGGTAAGAAGCTGGGCATTATCGGCTATGGTCACATTGGTATGCAGTTAGGCGTGCTGGCTGAGGGCCTGGGCATGCACGTGTATTTTTACGATATTGAAAATAAGCTGCCGCTGGGTAATGCCTCGCAGGTGCGAAGCCTGACGCAGTTGCTGAATATGAGCGATGTCGTCAGTCTGCATGTGCCTGAAACCGCCTCGACACAAAATATGATCTCTGCTGATGAGCTGGCGCAGATGAAACCTGGCGCGCTGTTAATCAACGCCTCACGCGGCACCGTCGTGGATATTCCGGCACTGTGTGACGCGCTGGCCAGCAAGCAGGTCGGGGGCGCGGCCATTGACGTGTTCCCGGTTGAGCCAGCCACAAACAGCGATCCGTTTGTCTCGCCACTGAGTGAGTTCGATAATGTCATTCTGACGCCACACATCGGGGGTTCCACCGAAGAAGCGCAGGAAAACATTGGTATCGAAGTCGCAGGCAAACTGGCGAAATATTCCGATAACGGTTCAACGCTGTCTGCAGTGAACTTCCCTGAAGTGTCCTTGCCGATGCACGGCGTCAGCGCAAGCCGTCTGCTGCACATTCATGAAAACCGTCCGGGTGTGCTGACCGCAATTAACCAGATTTTTGCCGAACAGGGCATCAATATCGCCGCGCAGTACCTGCAAACCTCACCCATGATGGGGTATGTGGTGATTGATATCGATGCCGAGCATGAACTGGCAGAGAAAGCGTTGCAGCTGATGAAGGCTATCCCTGGCACTATCCGCGCCCGTCTCCTCTACTGATTTATCGACATAATCAACCCAGGCGCACAACAGTGCCTGGGTTTATTCTTCCCACAACCACAGCGTTGACGGCGTCAGCACGGCGGGCAAAGGAATATCCCAGGCCGCCACAGGCAGCGAATCGACCAACTGGCAGTCGTGCGCGATGCCAACCGGTAAAAAAGCGTGCTGTTTCCAGTTTTGTAACGTGCGGTCGTAAAAGCCGCCCCCCATGCCCAGACGCTGACCACTGCGATCAAAGGCCACCAGCGGCACCATCATCACATCCAGTTCGTCCAGCGTAACCATATGCCGGATATCGAGTGGCGGTTCAGGAATACGTAGCTTGTTCGGGCTCAGCGGCGTTTCTGGCGTATAGCGCAGAAAAAGCAGATGACCGGCAGAGAAGGGATGAAGCACAGGAAGATAAACGCGTTTGTTCTGCTGCCATAATTTTGCGATAAGCGGACGCGTATTAATTTCCCCATCGACGGATAAGAACAGCGCGACGTTTTGGGCGTCGGAGACAGGCGCAAAGTTAATCGCGTGTTCCGCAAGCTGTTCGGCGGCAGTATGTTGCTGTTCCGGGGTTAAGGCGCGACGTAAATGACGAACATGCTGACGAATGTCCTGTCGCTGAAGTAAAGAGGGTTCTGACATGGTGTCCCCCAGAAGAAGTCGCCTGAGCGACGCACTATATCATGTCTGGTGGGGGATAATGCAGTACAACCAGAAAGGAGATCTCCGAGATGCCGCCGTAGGCTGTAACCCTTGAACCCTTGGTTCAAGGTGAACATGCCGTCGCAACCATCAGGCTTCTCGGACGGACCGAGCATGCTCACAGGTTGCGGAGCGTCACATTCTGTTGGTATGAAATATCGGCTCAGGGGACTGGCCCACTTGCAAACATCTCAGAGAAAATTGACTTCACCGTCAGTGTAGCACAGTGACCATGAAGTATTATTCGAACTTCGCATCCTGACGATCAGTTATGCGACCTTGCTCAACTAATGCCTGCTCTATCGTCTGCTGTAACATACGGATTCGTTGTTCCATATTAGCAGCATAGTCGCGCGTCTTGTTTTTTTCTTGTGCCAGTTCATGGCAAATGTTTAACGCGGCAATGAACACCAGTTGCTCTGTATTGGTGACTCTAGTGCGAACTTTTAAATCTTGCAACCGTTGATTGAGATCTTCCGCCGCCGCGTTCAGCGCATCTTGCTGTTCAGGCGGACAATTTACTCTCAAAGAACGACCAAAAATTTGTAAATCTACCGGTTGTGCAGACATGCCACCTTCCTGACTGATTACCTGGCTCGCCATTCCCTTAGCCTTCAATGGCCTGGGAGGCGGGCAACTATATAGACCTGAGAAATAAGATACAACCCCTTTTCTGGAAACCTTGAGGCAGCTAGTGGTAGCATACCACGAACTCTTACAGCCAACGACGATGAAAAATGATGTCTTCACAGAACGCAACCCCTGATTACAATGCGCTGGCGGCGGCGCTCTCACAGCACGGCGTCGGAATGACACCTGCCGAAATGCACGGATTACTCAGCGGTATTCTGTGTGGCGGTAATCAGGATACCAGCTGGAAAACGCTGGTCCACGATCTCGCGAATGAAGGCATGGCTTTTTCGCACACGCTGGCCCAGCCGCTGCAGGATTTGCATGCAAATATTACGACGGCGCTTGAAGAAGATGGCTTTCTCTTTCAACTGATGCTGCCCGACGATGATGACATCACCGTGTTTGATCGGGCGGACGCCCTGGCTGGCTGGGTAAACCATTTTTTACTCGGCCTGGGCGTAACTCAGCCTAAACTGGATAAGGTCACCGGCGAAACCGGCGAGGCCATTGATGATCTGCGTACTATCGCGCAGCTTGGCTATGACGAAGACGAAGATCAGGAAGAGCTGGAGCAGTCGCTGGAGGAGGTGATCGAGTACGTCCGCGTCGCGGCGCTACTTTGTCATGATACGTTCACGCGCCCGCAGCCAACCGCACCTGAAGTACAGAAGCCAACGTTACACTAAGCCAGATATCTCAGTTCAACAGGGAGTGCAGACATGATTTCACTGGAGACCTTCCAGCAGCGTCGTCAGGCGCTGTTAGCGAAAATGGTTCCGGGCAGCGCAGCGTTAATTTTTGCGGCGCCTGAAGTAACGCGCAGTAACGACAGCGAATATCCGTTTCGTCAAAACAGTGATTTCTGGTACTTCACAGGTTTTAATGAGCCTGAAGCCTTACTGGTGCTGATCAAAAGTGATGAGAACCACAACCACAGTGTGCTGTTTAATCGTGTCCGCGACCTGACCGCAGAAATCTGGTTTGGTCGCCGTCTGGGCCAGGAGGCGGCACCGGCAAAACTGGGTGTGGATCGCGCACTGCCCTGGAACGATATCGGTGAGCAGCTTCATCTTTTGTTGAACGGTCTGGATGAGGTTTATCACGCGCAAGGGTTATATCCTGAGGCTGACAAGCTGGTGTTCAGTGCACTGGATAAACTACGTCGCGGTTTCCGCCAGAACCTGAGCGCCCCTGCCAGCCTGACAGACTGGCGTCCCTGGGTGCATGAGATGCGCCTGTTCAAAAGTCCGGAAGAAATCGCCATTCTGCGCCGTGCAGGTGAGATCAGTGCGCTGGCCCATACGCGCGCTATACAGGCCTGTCGCCCCGGCCTGTACGAATACCATCTGGAAGGCGAAATTCATCATGAGTTTAACCGCCACGGTGCGCGTTTTCCCTCCTACAACACCATCGTCGGTTCCGGTGAAAATGGATGTATTCTGCACTATACCGAGAATGAATGTGAGCTGCGGGATGGCGACCTGGTGCTGATTGATGCGGGATGTGAATGGCAGGGGTACGCAGGCGATATTACCCGCACCTTCCCGGTAAACGGTAAATTCTCACCCGCTCAACGTGCTGTCTACAACATCGTGCTGAAATCGTTAGAGACGGCATTATCCCGTTTCCGGCCTGGCGTCAGTATTCGCGAGGTGAATGATGAGGTGGTGCACATCATGGTGACCGGTCTGGTTGAACTGGGCGTGTTGCAGGGCGAGGTTGACGCGTTAATTGCTGAAGACGCGCATCGCAAATTCTTTATGCATGGCCTGAGCCACTGGCTGGGGCTGGATGTCCATGATGTGGGGCACTACGGCACGCCAAGCCGGGATCGCATTCTGGAACCGGGCATGGTCATTACTATTGAACCAGGCTTATACATTGCCCCCGATGCCGACGTGCCGGTGGAATACCGCGGTATCGGCATTCGCATTGAGGATGACATTGTGATCACTGAAACAGGTAACGAGAACCTCACTGACAGCGTGGTGAAAGATCCAGATGCTATTGAGGCGCTGATGGCGGCGGCACGCGCAGGATGACCGTCCTCATCGCGGGTGGCGGAATGACCGGTGCCACGCTGGCGCTGGCTATTTCGCACCTGACACAGGGCGCGCTGCCCGTCACGCTGATCGAAAGCAGCGAACCTGCCAGCCGCGCGCATCCAGGTTATGACGGCCGTGCCATTGCGCTGTCTGCCGGCACCTGTCAGCAACTGGCCAATATTAATCTCTGGCAGCGCATTGCCCCCTGCGCAACGCCGATCACAACGATCCATGTTTCCGATCGGGGTCATGCGGGTTTTGTCTCACTGGCGGCCAGCGACTATGCGATTCCCGCGCTGGGCCAGGTCGTCGAATTGTTCGACGTAGGCCAGCGTTTATTCGCGCAGCTTAAACAGGCTCCCGGCGTCACCCTGCGCTGTCCGGCACGGGTCACCAATGTGAACCGTACTCAGGCGCACGTGAAGGTCACGCTGGATAATGATGAACAGCTGGACGCTGATGTGCTGGTGGCGGCTGATGGCTCGCGTTCGGCTGTCGCGGCAGCCTGCGGTATTCAGTGGCAAACCGAAACTTATCAGCAGCTGGCACTCATTGCGAATGTCACCAGCGAGATACCGCACCAGGGGCGGGCCTTTGAACGGTTTACTGCGTTCGGCCCGCTCGCCCTGCTGCCGATGTCTGACAACCGTCTGTCGCTGGTGTGGTGTCATTCATTGGATAAGCGCCCGCAGCTTGAGCGCTGGGACGACGAGACGTTTCTCAGCGAACTTCAGCACGCGTTCGGCTGGCGACTGGGGAAATTTACCCACACCGGTAAACGCGATATCTATCCGCTGGCATTGCAACAGGCCGAACCGGTCGTTTCACATCGTGTTGCCACCGTGGGCAACGCAGCCCAGACGCTGCACCCTATTGCCGGGCAGGGATTTAACCTGGGCCTGAGGGATGTCATGTCCTTAGCCGAAACCCTGGCCACCGCGCACCGGCAGCAACAGGACCCTGGCAGCTATGCTGTCATGCAGCATTACCGTCAGCGTCGCCAACAGGATCGGGCCACGACCATCGGTCTCACCGACGGTCTGGTGCGCCTGTTTGCCAACCGCCATGCACCGCTGGTCGTCGGGCGCAGCCTTGGCCTGCTGGCAATGGATCATCTGCCGTTGCTGAGAAATCTTCTGGCCGAGCGCACGCTTGGCTGGGTTAAGCGTTAACTGAGAGGCACTGATGCAAACTTATGATGTGGTAATCGCCGGTGGCGGTATGGTAGGACTGGCCGTGGCCTGCGGTCTGCAGGGCAGTGGCTTGCGTATCGCCGTACTCGAACAAGCGCCCGAGCCGCAATTTGATGCCACCGCTTCTCCGTCTGTCCGCGTATCGGCTATCAATGCGGCCAGTGAACGTCTTTTACAAAAACTGGATGTCTGGTCGACGATCCTGTCGCTCAGAGCCAGCCCTTATCAGGCCATGGAAGTCTGGGATCGTGACAGCTTCGGTGCTATCTCATTTGACGGTGAGCAGCAGGGCTTAACCCATCTCGGGCACATTATCGAAAACCCGGTGATTCACTGCGCCTTATGGCAGCGAGCCAGGCAGTGCAGTGACGTGACGTTGCTGCCGTCGTCACACCTTCAGCAGGTGGCATTTGGCGATAACGAAGCCTTCATTACGCTACAGGATGGCGGCATGATGAGCGCACGGCTGATGGTTGCCGCAGACGGTGCCAATTCCTGGCTGCGCAATAAAGCCGATATTCCGCTGACTTTCTGGGATTATGAACACCATGCCCTGGTGGCGAACATCCGTACCTCCATGCCACATGATGGCGTCGCGCGTCAGGTATTCCATGGCGATGGCATTCTGGCGTTTCTGCCGATGCAGGATCCGCATCTGTGCTCCATCGTCTGGTCGCTGTCGCCCCAGGAAGCCACCCGGCTGGAAACGATGCCTGAGGCGCTCTTTAATCAACAGTTGTCGGTGGCGTTTGATATGCGCCTTGGCCTGTGCGAACTGGAAGGCGAACGGAAGGCATTCCCCCTCACGGCACGCTATGCGCGCAGCTTTGCTGCACATCGCCTGGCGCTGGTGGGCGATGCTGCGCATACCATTCATCCGCTGGCCGGGCAGGGTGTCAATCTCGGTTTTATGGATGCCGCAGAGTTGATTGGTGAAGTTCGCCGCCTGCATCAGCAGGGCAAAGATATCGGGCAGCACCTCTATCTGCGCCGCTATGAACGCAGCCGTAAACACAGTGCCGCCATGATGCTCGCGGGCATGCAGGGATTTCGTGAGCTGTTTGCGGGCAATAATCCGGCTAAAAAGCTGCTTCGCGATGTCGGGCTAAAATTGGCCGATAATTTACCGGGCGTGAAACCTGTCATGTTGCGGCAGGCGATGGGCCTGAACGACATTCCCGCCTGGCTTCGCTGACGCGAATCCCTTTCTTAAAGCCAGCGTAATTGCTGGCTTTTTTATTTTAAAAAAGGACTGCACCGTAAAAATGCAGTCCTGCACCGTTGCAGCGCCTCATTTGATTTATTCTAATTTTGCGTGATGTTTCGCATTACTTATTTTTATTCGACGCCATTTTTGCTTCGCTATTTTTTTAACATCTTGCGTGTCGGTACGAATAAAATGGCTGTAAAAAAATGAATAGGTCGTATTTGTTGTGTGTCTAATCACAAAATTACAGTCTTTTGTCCTGCTTTTTCTTTTGCGCGATTAGGCTGTGCGTCTGCGTTCGACCTCGCTTTGCTTATGGTTAATCGACCCGTTCAGTGGTAACGTCATTGCAAAGAGAACGTTTGCGTCGGCTCCCGGCGGCGTGGTTTCAAACTTACTTGTTTCAGCACAGGATAGTTATGACTCAGCACACACCTCTGTTTGACCAGCATCAGGAAAACGGTGCGCGTATGGTGGATTTCCATGGCTGGATGATGCCGCTGCACTATGGCTCCCAACTGGATGAACATCATGCTGTTCGCAACGACGCAGGCATGTTTGATGTTTCGCACATGACCATCGTCGATCTGCACGGTGCACGTACGCGTGAGTTTTTGCGTTTTCTGCTGGCAAACGATGTCGCGAGGCTGACGCAACCCGGCAAAGCGCTTTACACCGGCATGCTGAATGCGTCGGGCGGCGTGATTGACGATCTGATCGTGTATTTCATGGATGAGACGTTTTTCCGCCTGGTCGTGAACTCTGCGACGCGTGAAAAGGATCTGGCATGGATCAATGAACATGCGCAGGGTTATGGCGTGGAAGTCCGGGAGCGTGACGATCTGGCGATGATCGCCGTGCAGGGCCCACAGGCCCAGCAAAAAGCACAAACGCTCTTCAGTGATGCACAGCGTCAGGCTGTACAAGGTATGAAGCCGTTCTTTGGTATCCAGGCCGGGGAGCTGTTTATCGCCACCACCGGTTATACCGGCGAAGCGGGTTATGAGATCGCGCTACCTGCGGCGCAGGCCGTTACATTCTGGCAGCGCCTGCTCGCCGCGGGCGTCAAACCCGCCGGGCTGGGCGCACGCGATACATTGCGTCTGGAAGCGGGCATGAATCTTTACGGTCAGGAAATGGATGAAAGCGTCTCACCGCTGGCCGCCAACATGTGCTGGACCCTGTGCTGGGAACCGGCGGACCGCAATTTTATCGGGCGCGAAGCACTGGAAATTCAGCGCGAAAAAGGCACTGAAAAACTGGTTGGCCTGATCCTGACAGAAAAAGGCGTACTGCGTAACGGCCTGCCCGTGCGTTTTACGGATAGTCAGGGGCAGATGCAGCAGGGCATTATTACCAGCGGATCTTTCTCACCAACGTTGGGTTACAGCATTGCGCTGGCCCGCGTGCCTGCGGGCATTGGCGAAGACGCTATCGTTGAAATCCGCAACCGTGAAATGCCCGTAAAAGTGACTAAACCCGTTTTCGTTCGCGCCGGCAAGCCGGTTGCGCAGTAAAACATAATTACAGGAGAAAGGGCGATGAGCAATGTGCCAGCTGAGTTGAAATACCGCGACAGTCATGAATGGCTGCGCAAAAATGCGGATGGATCTTACACCGTCGGCATCACCGAACACGCGCAGGAATTACTGGGCGATATGGTCTTTGTGGACCTGCCAGAAGTAGGGGCGACGTTCGCTGCCGGCGAAGAGTGCGCCGTCGCCGAATCCGTAAAAGCGGCTTCCGATATCTATTCTCCTGTCAGTGGCGAAATTATCGCCGTGAACGACGCGCTGAATGATTCCCCAGAGCTGGTTAACAGCGAGCCTTATCAGGACGGCTGGTTATTCCAGATCAAAGCCAGCGATGAGTCAGAACTAGACTCACTGCTGGACGCGGATGCCTATAAAGCATCTATTGACGAGTAATCGTTGCGCGGCCTCCAGATGAGGCCGCCGATATCTGACCAGCACTCTCTGTTCCCCAGCCCGATTCAGGATTTACAGCTCATGACTCAGACTCTCAGCCAGCTTGAACACAACGGTGCGTTTATTGAGCGCCATATTGGTCCGTCGCCAGAACAACAGGCCGTTATGCTGGAGGCGATTGGTGCCAGCTCTCTGGCGTCGTTGATTGGTTCTATTGTTCCCGCCGACATTCAGTTGCCCGGTCCGCCCGCCGTTGGCGATGCGGCAACTGAACAGCAGGCGCTGGCAGAGTTAAAAGCGATTGCCGCGCAAAACCTGCGCTACAAATCCTGGATCGGCATGGGATACAGTGCGGTGATAACGCCGCCCGTTATCCTGCGGAACATGCTGGAAAATCCGGGCTGGTACACGGCTTACACGCCGTATCAGCCCGAAGTTTCTCAAGGGCGCCTGGAGGCGCTGCTAAACTTCCAGCAGGTCACCATTGATCTGACCGGCATGGATATCGCGTCCGCTTCACTGCTGGATGAAGCCACCGCGGCGGCCGAAGCGATGGCGATGGCAAAACGCATCAGCAAACTGAAAAATGCCAACCGGTTCTTTATCGCTGATGATATCCATCCGCAAACGCTGGATGTGGTACGGACCCGCGCCGAAACCTTTGGTTTTGAACTGATTATCGACAGCGCGGAGAAAGCCCTGGAGCACGATAATCTGTTTGGTGTCCTGCTTCAGCAGGTAGGCACCACGGGCGAGGTCCACGATTACACCAGCCTGATTGCCGAGCTGAAAACCCGTAAGGTGGTCGTCAGCGTGGCCTCGGATTTTATGGCCCTGGTGTTACTTGAATCGCCGGGCAAGCAGGGCGCGGATATTGTGTTCGGTTCCGCTCAGCGCTTTGGTGTACCAATGGGCTATGGCGGTCCTCATGCGGCCTTCTTTGCCAGCCGTGATGAACACAAGCGTTCTATGCCTGGCCGTATTATCGGTGTCTCACGCGACGCCGCTGGCAACACCGCGTTGCGTATGGCGATGCAAACTCGCGAGCAACATATCCGTCGGGAAAAAGCCAACTCCAATATCTGTACCTCTCAGGTGCTGCTGGCCAATATCGCGGGACTGTATGCCGTGTTCCACGGACCTGTTGGGCTGAAACGTATCGCTTCACGTATTCACCGCTTCACCGATATCCTGGCTGCCGGACTGCAACGTGGCGGGCTGAAGCTGCGTCATCACCACTGGTTCGACACGCTGACAGTGGACGTGACCGATAAAGCCGCCGTGTTAAACCGTGCGCTGAGTTTCGGCGTTAACCTGCGTAGTGATATTCATAACGCTGTCGGTATCACGCTGGATGAAACCACATGTCGTGAAGACGTTGCGACATTGTTCGCCATCCTGCTGGGCGATGATCATGGTCTGGATATCGATCAACTTGATAGCCAGGTTGCGGCAGACAGCCAGTCAATCCCTGCAAGCCAGCAGCGCGTCAGCGACATCCTCTCTCACCCTGTGTTCAATCGCCATCACAGTGAGACCGAGATGATGCGCTATATGCACAGCCTGGAGAAAAAAGATCTGGCTCTCAACCAGGCGATGATTCCGCTGGGTTCATGCACGATGAAGCTTAACGCTGCCGCAGAGATGATTCCCATCACCTGGCCTGAATTTGCCGAAATGCATCCGTTCTGCCCGGCAGAACAGGCGGGCGGCTACCTGCAAATGATTGGCCAGCTTTCCCAGTGGCTGGTTCAGCTTACCGGTTACGATGCGCTCTGCATGCAACCGAACTCCGGTGCACAGGGGGAATACGCGGGGCTGTTAGCGATTCGTCGTTACCATGAAAGCCGTGGTGAAGGTGAACGTCACCTTTGCCTGATTCCCAGCTCAGCACACGGGACCAACCCGGCCTCAGCCCAGATGGCGGGCATGGATGTGGTGGTCGTGGCCTGTGACAAACAGGGTAATATCGATCTGGGCGACCTGCGCGAAAAAGCCGCACAGGCGGGCGATAAACTGTCATGCATCATGGTGACCTACCCATCCACGCACGGCGTGTACGAAGAGACTATTCGTGAAGTGTGCCAGATCGTGCATCAGTACGGCGGCCAGGTGTACCTGGACGGTGCGAACATGAATGCCCAGGTGGGCATTACGACGCCGGGTTATATTGGCGCTGACGTTTCGCACCTTAACCTGCACAAAACTTTCTGTATTCCGCACGGCGGCGGCGGCCCGGGCATGGGACCTATTGGCGTGAAAGCGCATCTGGCACCGTTTGTACCCGGTCACAGCGTGGTGCAGATTGATGGTGTGCTGACACAGCAGGGCGCTGTCTCTGCTGCACCGTTTGGCAGTGCTTCCATTTTACCAATCAGCTGGATGTACATCCGCATGATGGGCGCGGAAGGGCTCAAGCAGGCCAGTTCGGTGGCGATTCTCAATGCCAACTACATCGCCAGCCGTCTGAAATCAGCTTATCCGATTCTGTATACCGGGCGCGATGGTCGTGTGGCGCACGAATGTATTCTGGATATTCGTCCGCTGAAAGAGCAGACCGGGATCAGTGAACTGGATATTGCAAAACGCCTCATTGACTACGGTTTCCATGCGCCAACCATGTCATTCCCGGTCGCGGGCACGCTGATGGTAGAACCTACCGAATCGGAAGGCAAACTGGAGCTGGACCGCTTTATTGATGCCATGCTGGCGATTCGTATGGAAATTGGGCGGGTGGAAAAGGGCGAGTGGCCAATGGATGATAATCCGCTGGTTAACGCGCCTCACACACAAATGGAAGTGACTGGCGAATGGACGCATCCTTACAGCCGCGAGCTGGCCGTTTTCCCGGCAGGCAGCCACAATAAATACTGGCCAACAGTGAAGCGCCTGGATGATGTTTTTGGTGACCGCAACCTGTTCTGCTCATGTGTACCGATGAGCGACTATGCCTGAGTCGGGTTAACACAACTGTTTTGAGGGCCGGTTTTCGGCCCTTTTTTATGGAGGCTCAGATGAAACTCGCGCTTGTTACTGGCGGTAGTCGCGGCATTGGCCGTGCGACCGCCGTTTTACTGGCGACACGGGGCTACCGTGTGGCCGTGAATTATCGCGCGCGCGAAAGTGAAGCGCAGCGGGTGGTGGATGAGATTGTGCGTAACGGCGGAGAAGCCTTTAGCGTACAGGCCGATATCAGTGAGGAGGCGCAGGTCATGGCGCTGTTTCAACGGCTGGATCAGGAGAACCTGCCGCTCTCGCTGCTGGTAAATAACGCCGGTATCCTGTTTCAGCAATGCCGTCTTGAGCAACTGGACGCGGCGCGCATTCAACAGGTTTTTGCGACAAATGTCACGGGCACCTTCCTCTGCTGTCGTGAAGCCGTCCGGCGCATGGGAACGCACCTGGGAGGACTGGGCGGCAGTATCGTGAACGTTTCCTCCGCGGCAGCCCGTACGGGGTCTCCCGGTGAATATGTCGACTATGCCGCATCAAAGGGCGCGATGGATACGCTGACGAAAGGTCTGTCACTGGAGGTCGCGCAACAGGGAATTCGCGTCAATGGCGTGCGGCCCGGTCTGATCTACACCGGGATGCATGCCGATGGCGGGGAGCCCGGCCGCGTCGACCGACTGGCGAGCGGCGTTCCGATGGGACGTGGTGGACATGCCGAAGAAATTGCAGAAGTGGTGGTCTGGCTGGCCAGCGATGCGGCCTCTTACATCACCGGCAGCATAATTGATGCCGCCGGCGGGCGGTAAATTCATGCCGCAGCGTGACGCTGCGGCAGCCGACTTACAGCTTTTCACCGTTACTGGCGATAACCTGCTGATACCAGGCAAAGCTTTTCTTTTTCGCGCGTGAGAAATCACCGCTGCCATCGTCGTTTTTATTAACGTGAATGAAACCGTAGCGCTTGTCGTACTGGCCGGTCGTAAAGGATACACAATCGATGCAGCCCCACGGCGTATATCCCATCAGATCCACACCATCATGAATGACGGCTTTTTTCATCTCTGCGATATGCGCCGCCAGATACGCAATGCGGTAATCATCTTCGATCACGCCCTGCGCATTCGGTTTGTCGATCGCGCCAAAGCCGTTTTCCACGATAAACAGCGGCTTCTGGTAGCGTTCGTACAGATCGTTCAGCACATAACGCAGGCCAACGGGATCGATCTGCCAGCCCCAGTCTGAGGCGCTGACATGCGGGTTTTTGACCACCCCGTCAAAACCGGTAATGGGGTCGTCAACACCGCTGGCGCTGTGCTGCACGGCATTACTCATGTAATAGCTGAAACCGATGTAATCGGCACAGCCCTGACGCAGGGTATCTGCATCCTCTGGTTGCATCTCAATGTGGTAGCCTTTGCGTTCCCACTCTTTCAGCGCGTAGGCAGGGTAGTAACCGCGCATTTGTACATCGCTAAAGACATAGCGTTGATGCATCGCTTCTTTAGCCAGCATGACATCGTCCGGATGGCAGGAGAACGGATAAACCGGCACCATGGCGATCATGCAGCCAATTTTGAAGTCCGGGTTGATCTCGTGTCCGCGCTTCACCACCCGGGCACTGGCAACGAACTGATGGTGCATGACCTGATACATCGCCTGTTCAGGTTTTTCATGGTCGGTGAAAATAACGCCGGAACAGCAGTAGCCAAACAGCGGATATTGCCAGTTACGTTGGTTATTAATTTCGTTAAAGGTCATCCAGTATTTAACTTTATTTTTGTATCGTTCCAGCACGACTTCACTGAAACGCACAAAGAAATCGACGACTTTACGGTTATGCCAGCCGCCATACTCTTTTACCAGGTGGTAGGGCATTTCAAAATGGGAAAGGGTAATTACTGGTTCGATGCCATATTTCAGTAATTCATCAAACAGGTCATCATAAAACTGCAGGCCGGCTTCGTTAGGTTGCTGCTCATCGCCATTAGGGAATATACGCGTCCACGCAATCGAGGTACGGAAGCATTTAAATCCCATCTCCGCAAATAACGCAACATCCTGCTTATAGTGTGAGTAAAACTCGACGGCCTGATGATTAGGGTAAAATTTTCCGGGCTGAACGCCATCGGTAATGACACGATCCACGCCGTGTGCACCCCCTGTCAGCACGTCAGCGATGCTAATACCTTTTCCACCCTGATCCCACCCGCCTTCAACCTGGTGAGCCGCGACGGCACCGCCCCACAAAAATGTGTCTGGTAAGCTCATTACCCACTCTCCAATACAGATAAAATTGGGCTGAGTGTAGCAAAGCACTTTATAAAGTCACGGTATAACACCGTGCGAAAAAAGGGATTTGTCACAGCTAAAAAACGCTGTGTTTTACTGGCTTAACCGTCGGCCAAGCGATTCGATAATATAAATCGCCGGTACCTGAGTGGTAATATCGCAGTTATCCGCCAGGCGGATAACCGGGACGTGATAGGAAACCGTAAAGTCGCTCATTTTTGCCAGCGAACAGTTTTCACTGTTGGTGACCGCAATAATTTTGCATTTATTCAGGCTAAACTGGCTGGCGATACGCAGTACTTCTTCTGTTTCGCCCGAGACAGAAAGGATGATCGCCAGGGCATTTTCATACAGGCTCGGACTGACGGGATAATAAGGATCATCAATAGCATGACTGAATTTCCCCACATTCGAAAAAAAACGTGCACCGTATTTTCCCAGGCTCCCTGATGTGCCCACACCAATAAAAAATACCCGCTCAGCCTGCCTGATCATCGCGGCTGCCTGGGTGATGACCTGCTCAAATTCAGCATTATTGATGCTTTTAAAAAAACTCAGCATATCGGCCGGGCCAGAGACCGGTAAAGCTGGGGCCGTGTGTTCCTGGGCCAGCCGCAGACGGATACGAAACTCAGACCAGCCTTCACAGTGCATTTTGCGACAGAAACGCAGCACGGTGGTAGTTGACACGGCGGCCTGCTCCGCCAGTTCACGAATGGTCATGTAACCGACACTTTCACGATGTCTGATGATGTACTGATAAACCTGCAATTCCAGATCGTTGAGCGTGGCAAGATCGTGATGCGCGAACATGAAAAAATCACCAGATAGTTGACCAGTCAGCATTTTAACAGAATTTGAACCGGCGTTGACCGCATTAATTAATTTAAGCTTACACTTGTACACTGAAAGTTTTTCTGATTAATTTGTCTGGTGATTAATCTGCAATGGCTCTCACTTTTCAGGCAGGAAGGTTATGACGCATAAACATTTTTCCACGCAGGGCTATCCACTGGCAGAGGAAATTGCCAACAGTATCAGTCACGGGCTGGGTTGCCTCTTTGGAATCGTTGGGTTAGTGCTGCTACTGGTTAAAGCAACAGCGATCCATGCGGATGTCACCACCATCGTCAGCTCAAGCCTGTATGGCGGCAGCATGATCGTGCTGTTTCTGGCGTCCACGCTTTATCACGCTGTCAGTCATCCACGCGCCAAACGCGTGCTGAAAAAAGTGGATCACTGCGCCATTTATCTGTTGATTGCGGGCACTTATACGCCGTTTTTGATGACAGGGCTGCAGTCACCGCTGGCTCACGCATTAATGGCGGTCATCTGGGGACTGGCGCTGCTGGGCATCCTGTTTAAACTGACGATCGCTGAACGCTATAAGGTGCTGTCACTGGTCACGTATCTTTGTATGGGATGGCTGTCGCTGGTGGTGGTCTATCAACTGGCGATGAAACTGTCGCCGGGGGGAATCTGGCTGTTGGCGCTGGGAGGCATCATCTATTCCCTGGGGGTGATCTTTTATGTGGCGCGCCGCGTGCCGTTTAATCACGCCATCTGGCACGGTTTCGTGTTAGGCGGCTGCATCTGTCATTTCTGCGCCATTTATTTCTACGTCATGTAGAAACAGGGCGGGAGAGGTTCCCGCCCCGACACTCAGTTTTCGTCCAGCGAATAAGGCAAAGGCTGAATAGTGAGTTTGCCTCCTTCATCCCCTTCGACGCGCAATACGCTGTCTGGCTCCAGATCGTTATTCATCACGACCTGCACCCAGGTCACGCCATCATCAAGCTGCACGGCGGCGAGAACGGTACCTGTGCGACGCCAGCGTTCACCCATCTGCAATTCCAGCGAGTCGTTTGCGGCAGGCAGATGGCTGGCCTGGCCTGACAGCCAGTACAGGGCGCGCTTATTGGCGCCACGGTATTTCGCGCGGGCCACCATCTCCTGCCCGGTGTAGCAGCCTTTTTTGAAGCTGATCGCGTCCAGTGCCTGCAAATTAGTCGCCTGGGGAATAAACTGCGCGCTGGTCGCAGGTTCAATCACCGGAATACCGGCTTCAATGTCCAGGGCCAGCCACTGTGTGCTGTCTGTTAACTGAGCATCCTCGGCCAGCTTCTGTTTCAGTGCTTCTGCCTCAGCAAGCGAGGTGACCAGTAAAAAGCGCTCTGCGGGCTGGGCAAACCACAGCAGGGTGGTTTCGCCCTGGTGCACCACGGGAGTGGTACTGTCAGGAAGGGCTTCAAACCGGTCGGCCAGCGCCGCCCGAGCCTGGAAACCGGCAACGCCCAGTAACACCACATCGTCATCGGCGGCCAGCGTCACTTTAGAGAATACGGCGTATTTTTTTAGCTCCGGCAACTGAGTATCACGCAGTGCCCGGCGCACTAAATAGGCATAACCTTCGCCGCGGTGAAACAGACGCAGATTGCTCCACATTTTGCCTTTCGCATCGCAGTGGGCGGCGGGCAGATGATGAGCGGCATCCAGCGCGGCGACATCCAGCGTCAACTGACCCTGCAAATAGGACGTACTGTCAGGGCCCACTACAGACACCAGAGCCCAGGTATCCAGAGACATTAACGTGAGCGGCAGACGCGATGAGGCCGCAGGTTGACGTGGGGGAAGCGTAAATGTTGGCATTGATAAATCCTGAGTATGAAGGTTCATCCGGAACAATATCTTCAATGGTAAAAGAGCAGACTGGCATTGCAACCTGTTTACTGAACAGGGCGCACAAAACGCGTGATGAACGCCATAAAAAGCGTCATCCTGCGGCGTTGTGCACATGACGAAGTCTGGAGCCTGCAGCCGCTGTTAATCCAGGTTACACTAGTCGCCACGATGTGAAACAGGAAAACTGATGCATGGATATTCATGATAAATCGCGCGTTCAATGGGCCTGCCGTCGTGGCATGCTGGAACTGGATGTCGCTATTATGCCGTTCTTCAAGTACGAATATGACACGTTAAACGATACCGACAAGCAGGTTTTCATTGCCCTGCTGAAAAGTGACGATCCGGACCTTTTCAACTGGATGATGAACCACGGCGAGCCAGCCGATCCCGAGCTGAAACGCATGGTGAAGCTTATTCAGCAGCGTAATCGTGAACGCGGCCCGGTGGCAATGTAACCTTCATCCCTCGTTGCAGGCGCGCACAATCCTTGCCCTGACGCTGGTGGTAACGCTAGCCGGCGTCGGGCTGATGCCCTTGCCTGCGGCAGAGTGGGTGATAAAGCCGGTGCTGTTCGCCCTCATCGTGTGGGAAGGATGGCGGCAGGACAGGCGCTTGTGTCTGCGCTGTGGAGCGCTACGACGCGACAGTGCCCGTAACTGGCACTGGCAGGATGAACACTGGCAAACGCAGCAACCGCTTTACTGGTTACCTGGCGCGGTGTTGCTGGTCATGAAGAACCCTCAGGGCAGGATAACGCGGTTTTGGCTCATGCAGGATAATATGCAGCCTGCTGAATGGCGCGCCTTACGCGCCTGCTGTTTTCGCGACAGACAACGCGCGCGTTAACACCGACAGCCTACAGGCGTTCGGCCGTTTCCGTCAGAATCTGCTCGCACCACTGCTCAACGCGCTCATCCGTCACGTCAAACTGATTGACGTCATCCAGCGCCAGCCCCACAAACTGTTTGCCATCCGCGCTAAGCGGTTTGGGGCTGGTAAATTCATAGCCATCCAGCGGCCAGTAGCCGACAAACTGCACGCCCATGGGTTGCAGCAGGTCGTGCAGCATACCCAGCGCGTCGAGAAACCATTCACCATAGCCAATCTGGTCGCCCATGCCGTAAAGCGCCACTATCTTGTTATGCAGATTGAGGGTGGGCAACTGCGGCCAGATGGCCTCCCAGTCTTCCTGTAGCTCGCCAAAGTCCCAGGTCGGAATGCCCAAAATCAGCAGGTCGTACTCTTCCATCAGACGCGGATCGTCATCTTTCACGTTGTGCAACGTCACTAACTCGTCGCCAATAAAATCCCGAATCTTCTCCGCTACGATTTCGGTGTAGCAGGTACTGGAACCGTAAAAAAGACCAATTTTCATGCAGATAGTGCTCTGTTAATCCAGACTTTGGCGTAATTGTATCAGAAGCAGGGGTGAATCAGGCATAATGAGCACGATTTCAGACTGAACGGCGGGGAAAACGTGCAAGACAGCGAGCTGACAGAACAGTTTCTTGACGCGCTGTGGATTGAGCGCAATCTGGCGCAAAATACCTTGTCCTCCTATCGACAGGATCTGCAAACGCTCACCGGCTGGCTGGCGCATCACGGCCTGACGCTGGTGTCATTAAGCCCGCAGGATCTGCAACAGTTTCTCGCAGAGCGACTGGAAGGCGGCTATAAGGCCACCAGCTCAGCGCGTTTGCTCAGCGCTATGCGCCGCCTGTTTCAGTACCTGTACCGAGAAAAGATCCGTGTGGACGATCCCAGCGCCCAACTGGCCGCGCCAAAGCTGCCCCAGCGGCTGCCCAAAGATCTGAGCGAGGCACAGGTCGAGCGTTTACTGCAGGCTCCGGATGTCAACGTGCCGCTGGAACTGCGCGATAAAGCCATGCTGGAATTATTGTATGCCACCGGGCTGCGTGTTTCGGAGCTGGTGGGATTAACCCTGAACGACGTCAGCCTGCGTCAGGGCGTGGTGCGGGTGATCGGTAAGGGCAATAAAGAGCGCCTGGTGCCATTAGGTGAAGAGGCGGTTTACTGGCTGGAATATTATATGGAACATGGTCGTCCGTGGTTGCTCAACGGGCAAACGCTGGATGTGTTCTTCCCCAGTAGCCGCGCGCAGCAAATGACGCGGCAGACGTTCTGGCACCGAATCAAGCACTACGCCACGCTGGCAGGCATTGACAGCGAAAAGCTGTCGCCCCATGTGCTGCGCCACGCTTTTGCCACACATTTGCTGAACCACGGAGCAGACTTGCGTGTCGTACAGATGTTACTGGGACACAGCGATCTCTCCACGACCCAGATTTATACTCACGTCGCCACGGAACGTCTGCGACTGTTACATCAACAGCATCATCCGCGTGCATGACCGACGGATATAAGGAAAACAATGAACAAACATGTTGCCACGCTGGCGCTGCTGGTCAGCGCCTTTTCCGGTTTAACCCACGCTGATGACAGCGCTATTCAGCTTTCCCTGAAAAAACTGGGTTTACACCAGACCGAGATTCAGCCGTCTCCGCTGCCAGGCTTCAAAACCGTGCTCAGCGAAAGCGGCGTCCTGTATGTGACCGATGATGGTAAGCACATGATCCAGGGTCCCCTTTATGATGTCAGCGGCACGCAACCGGTGAACGTGACCAATACGCTGCTGGATAAAAAGGTCGACGCGCTGGTTCCGGAGATGATCATCTATAAAGCGCCAAAAGAGCAGCATGTGGTCACGGTGTTCACGGACATTACCTGTGGCTATTGTCACAAGCTGCACGAGCAGATGGCCGATTACAATGCGCTGGGCATCACGGTTCGTTATCTTGCTTTCCCACGCGAAGGGATGAACGGTAATGTCGCCAGCGCCATGAAAGCGGTTTGGTGCAGCGCCGATCGTAACAAAGCCTTCGATGACGCGATGAAAGGTGATGCGCCGAAGATGGAGGCGCCTGCGTCATGCAAAACTGACATTGGTCAGCAGTATAAACTCGGCATTCTGTTCGGCATTCAGGGCACGCCCGCCATTCTGACCGATAGCGGAATGATGATCCCGGGCTACCAAAGCCCTCAGGAACTCAAACAGGTACTGGATAATCAAAAGCGTGGTGGTTAAGGCGTGGTAAAGCACGAAGTCGAATTACGTCGTCGTGAGGCGGTACCGGATTTGCCCGGGCTCCCTGCTGATTTGCCGCCGCTTCTGCGTCGGCTTTATTTGCAACGCGGCGTCAGTGATGCCGCTCAGCTTGAAAGAGGCGCGAAAAACCTGCTGCCGTTTAGTGCGCTGAGCGGTATTGATAAGGCCGTCGCCTTGCTGCATGAAGCGCTGCTGGATGGACGCTGTATTATGGTCGTCGGCGATTTTGATGCTGACGGTGCCACCAGTACCGCGCTTACCGTGCTGGCTCTGCGCAGCATGGGATGCAGCAATGTTCAGTATCTGGTACCTAACCGGTTTGAGGATGGATACGGCCTCAGTCCTGAGGTTGTCGAACAGGCGAAAGCGCGCGGCGCGGAGATTATCCTCACTGTCGATAACGGTATTTCCTCTCATGCTGGCGTCGCCGTCGCGCATGCGCACGGGATTGCGGTGCTGGTGACCGACCACCATTTACCCGGCGAAACGCTGCCTGACGCGGACGCTATCGTTAACCCAAACCTGCCTGATTGCACTTTCCCGTCGCGTGCGCTGGCAGGCGTTGGTGTGGCCTTTTACCTGATGATGGCGCTGCGTGCCCATCTGCGAACCCAGGGCTGGTTTGGCGTCACGCGGGCAGAACCTAACCTGGCTGACCTGCTCGATCTGGTGGCGCTGGGCACGGTTGCGGATGTCGTGCCGCTGGATGCAAATAACCGTGTTTTGGTCTGGCAGGGCCTGAGCCGCATTCGTGCCGGTAAATGCCGACCGGGCATCAAGGCGCTACTGGAAATCGCCAATCGCGATGCGCGCCAGCTGGCCGCCAGCGACCTGGGGTTTGCGCTGGGACCGCGGCTGAATGCGGCCGGAAGGCTCGACGATATGTCGGTCGGCGTCGCGCTGTTACTGACGGACGATCTCAGCCAGTCGCGTATGCTAGCCAGCGAGCTGGATGCGCTCAATCAGATGCGTAAAGAGATTGAACAGGGTATGCAAAGCGAGGCGCTGGCGCTCTGTCAGACGCTGGAGCGTGAGCAAACCGATTTGCCGCTGGGGCTGGCCTTTTATCATCCCGAATGGCATCAGGGCGTGGTAGGTATTCTGGCTTCCCGGCTCAAAGAGCGTTTTCACCGTCCGGTCATCGCCTTTGCGCCTGCGGGCGACGGCATGCTCAAAGGCTCGGGACGTTCGATTGCGGGCCTGCACCTGCGGGATGCCCTGGAACGGCTTGATACGCTCCACCCCGGGCTGATGCAGAAGTTTGGTGGTCACGCCATGGCGGCCGGGCTGTCGCTGGAGGAGGCGCGCTACGAGGAGTTTCGTCAGCGGTTCGCTGAACTGGTCGGCGACTGGCTGGCTGGCGAAGCGCTGCAAGGGGTGATGTGGTCTGATGGCGCGTTACAACCCGCTGAGTTTTCTCTGGAGACCGCCGAAATGCTGCGCGATGCCGGTCCCTGGGGACAGGCCTTTCCGGAGCCTGCGTTTGACGGCAAATTCCGGCTGTTGCAGCAGCGGCTGGTGGGGGAACGTCATCTGAAAGTCATGGTGGAGCCACTGGGCGGCGGGCCACTGATCGACGGCATCGCGTTTAACGTAGATACCACGCTGTGGCCTGACAGCAGCGTTCGCGAGGTTGAACTGGCGTACCGGCTGGATATCAATGAATATCGCGGTAACCGCTCAGTGCAGTTGATTATTGAACATCTCTGGCCGCTCAGTTAACGGATGAAGGTGGACGGACGGGAGTCCGTCCGCCAGGCCTTTCTGACGTTGCCTCCCTCCCTTTCAGCACAGCCTGCCCCAAACGTTTACACCCTGCGCATTTTCTCAACGCTACAAACTGTCGCCGGTTTCGGGTAAACTCGCAGGTTACATTTCTTATTCCATCAAACGTTAAAAAGACGCTAAACACATGTTTGAAATTAATCCGGTCAAATACCGTATTCAGGACCTCACCGAGCGCAGCGACGTTCTTCGGGGGTATCTTTGACTACGATGCCAAGAAAGAACGCCTTGAAGAAGTAAACGCAGAACTCGAACAGTCTGACGTCTGGAACGAACCTGAACGCGCCCAGGCGTTGGGTAAAGAGCGCTCCTCTCTCGAAGCAATCGTGAATACGCTGGATCAGATGACGCAGGGGCTGGAAGACGTACAGGGCCTGCTTGATCTGGCTGTGGAAGCCGATGACGAAGAAACCTTTAACGAAGCGGTCGAAGAACTGGACGCGCTGGACGTTAAACTGGGTGAACTCGAATTCCGCCGTATGTTCTCGGGTGAGTACGACAGCGCAGACTGTTATATCGATTTGCAGGCTGGCTCTGGCGGCACCGAGGCGCAGGACTGGGCCAGCATGCTGATGCGTATGTATCTGCGTTGGGCCGAAGCGAAAGGCTTCAAAACCGAGATTATTGAAGAGTCCGAAGGCGAAGTGGCGGGCATTAAATCGGTAACCATTCGCGTGTCGGGCGATTATGCGTTTGGCTGGTTACGCACCGAGACAGGCGTTCATCGCCTTGTTCGTAAGAGTCCGTTTGACTCCGGTGGTCGCCGCCATACGTCATTCAGCTCCGCGTTTATCTACCCGGAAGTCGATGACGATATCGATATCGACATTAACCCGGCAGACCTGCGCATTGACGTTTACCGTGCCTCCGGTGCCGGTGGTCAGCACGTTAACCGGACGGAATCTGCGGTGCGTATCACCCATATTCCGACCGGTACGGTCACGCAGTGTCAAAATGACCGCTCTCAGCACAAAAACAAAGATCAGGCGATGAAGCAGATGAAGGCGAAGCTGTACGAGCTTGAGATGCAGAAAAAAAATGCCGAGAAGCAGGCGCTGGAAGACAATAAGTCGGATATCGGCTGGGGAAGCCAGATCCGTTCTTACGTTCTGGACGACTCACGAATTAAAGATCTGCGTACCGGTGTGGAAACGCGTAATACGCAGGCGGTTCTGGATGGCGATCTGGACCGTTTCATTGAAGCAAGTTTAAAAGCAGGGCTATAAGGAACCGACATGTCTGAACAACAACCGCAGAGCGCTGACGTCGCACTTGAGTTAAATAACGAACTGAAAACGCGTCGCGAGAAACTGAGCGTGCTGCGTGAAAACGGCGTGGCGTTTCCTAACGATTTTCGTCGTGATACCACCTCCGATCGGCTGCACGCCAGCTATGACGAGAAGAGTAACGAAGAGCTGGAAGACTTAGGCATTGAGGTCAGCGTGGCGGGCCGTATGATGACGCGCCGTATTATGGGCAAAGCGTCTTTCATCACCCTGCAGGACGTTGGCGGCCGCATTCAGCTGTACGTAGCACGTGACGATCTGCCTGAAGGCATCTATAACGAGCAGTTCAAAAAGTGGGATCTGGGCGATATCCTCGGCGCACGCGGTAAGTTGTTCAAAACTAAAACCGGCGAGCTGTCTGTTCACTGTTCAGAACTGCGTTTACTGACCAAAGCGCTGCGTCCGTTGCCTGATAAGTTTCACGGCCTGGCCGATCAGGAAACACGTTATCGTCAGCGTTATCTTGATCTCATCGCCAACGATGAATCACGCAACACCTTCAAAATTCGCTCTCAGATTATGGCCGGTATTCGCCAGTTCATGGTCGCTCGCGACTTTATGGAAGTGGAAACGCCAATGATGCAGGTGATCCCGGGTGGCGCATCAGCGCGTCCGTTTATCACGCATCATAATGCGCTGGATATCGATATGTACCTGCGTATTGCGCCAGAGCTGTATCTGAAACGTCTGGTTGTGGGCGGTTTTGACCGCGTGTTTGAGATCAACCGTAACTTCCGTAACGAAGGGATTTCACCACGTCATAATCCAGAGTTCACCATGATGGAACTCTATATGGCGTATGCGGATTATAAGGATCTGATCGAACTGACCGAAAGCCTGTTCCGCACGCTGGCGCAGGATGTGCTGGGCAGCACCGTCGTGCCTTATGGTGAGCAGGAATTCGATTTCGGCAAGCCGTTTGAAAAGCTCACCATGCGTGAAGCCATCAAAAAATACCGTCCGGAAACCGATCTGGCCGATCTTGACGATTTCGATAAAGCCGTGGCAGTCGCCCAGGCCATCGGCATCAAAGTCGAGAAAAGCTGGGGCTTAGGCCGCGTGGTGACCGAGATTTTTGAGGAAACCGCAGAAGCGCACCTGATTCAGCCTACCTTCATTACCGAATACCCGGCGGAAGTTTCTCCGCTGGCTCGTCGTAACGATGAAAA
Organism: Pantoea sp. BS_8; assembly: GCF_041954965.1. NCBI lineage: Bacteria > Pseudomonadati > Pseudomonadota > Gammaproteobacteria > Enterobacterales > Erwiniaceae > Pantoea > Pantoea sp. BS_8. The sequence continues at coordinate 128,104 of NZ_JAVAXU010000008.1, read as the reverse complement.
CCCGGAAATCACCGACCGTTTCGAGTTCTTTATCGGCGGACGTGAAATCGGCAACGGTTTCTCTGAGCTTAACGATGCGCAGGATCAGGCTGATCGCTTCCTGCAGCAGGTTAATGCCAAAGACGCGGGCGATGATGAAGCCATGTTCTACGACGAAGACTACGTTACCGCACTGGAACACGGCTTACCGCCAACGGCAGGTTTAGGCATTGGTATCGACCGGATGGTGATGCTGTTTACCAACAGCCATACCATCCGTGACGTGATCCTGTTCCCGGCGCTGCGTCCTGGCGCTAAATAAGTCTTGTTGTTCTGTAAAAAGGCCGGGTTATCCCGGCCTTTTTTCTTTCTGCTGTTCGCGATGCCGTGCTTGAGTCATCCCGCTCCCTCTGCCAGACTGAAATCTCAACAGGGAGCCAACCACGATGACACAACGTCCCGACTGTATTCGCCACTGGCAGACGCTGGAAGGCGACGATAACGAACACTATTCTGACAGCGATGAGCGCATGTCGATTGGCGCGCCACTGGGGCGGTTACTGGGGTTAACCCGCCTCGGCATTCACCATGAAAGGCTGTTGCCCGGACGCCGCATGTCCTATCCGCACACGGAGAGCGCGGAAGAAGAGTTCATCTTTGTGCTTGAAGGTCATCCTGACGCCTGGATAAACGGTGAGTTGTACCCGCTGTCGCCGGGCGATGCCGTTGCTTTTCCGGCCGGAACAGGCATCTGCCACACCTTTATCAACAACCGCGACCATGAGGCGCGCTTTTTAGTGGTGGGCGAGGTGAGCAAACCCGAAAACCGTATTACTTATCCGCTCAATCCGGACTACGAAGCAACCCGTGAGGACAGGTGGCTGAATCCGCCTGAACAGACGATGGGCAAGCATCCCGGTTTGCCCGACAAAAATTAAGATTTTACGGCGTCATCCAGCCAGTGCTGAAAGCGAGAGTAAGGAACATAAAGGGCGACGTCTTTATACAACGTCTTGCCGCTGTGGTTATCGTTAATGCGCTGGCTGTAGCCGACAATCACGCCAGCCAGTGTGTCGTCAGAGGCATTGTAAACCGCGCCACCAGACATCCCTTTCACTACGCCGGCATTCGCTGCCACCACCACACAGTTAGCTTTGTTCCAGTCATTGGCCAGCGTGGTATTCACCAGATTCTGACCGGTTGAGCTGACCGGCATGGCCGAGATAAAGCTGTACCCGTAAAGGTTCACCTTGTCGCCAATGTGGCTGTTACGGAAGGCGGGAGGAAGGTTGGCTTCGCTGTTCTTGTGGTAGACCACCGCCAGGTCGCACTCCGGATGCCAGGCTTTCACCCGGTAAAGCGAATATTTCGCCACGTGGGCCGCCGTGAGGCTGTAGTCCGGGGTCAGGGGAATGGTCGTACCCAGCGTGCCCAGCCCCATGATGGTTGGAATGCCGGTAACGGTCATATCAACCCGCTTTTCAGCTTCTTTACTGTACTCATAGTGACCGACTGAGCAACCCGTTAAGCCCAGTACCAGTAAGAGGGTAAGCCGTTGCATTATTCTCTCTCCGCGTCAGTTGGACTGCATTTCATCTGGCGATTCATAAGAGCTTTATCGGCAACGCTAATACTTTATTGATAACTAAAATCGGTATTAGCTAAAAAACGGCTACTTCGCTGGCAACCTTTCTGATTGTTTTAAGTGGCGGGCTATCCCTTTCTCCTTAACCTCATGTTTAATAAGCATAGTTCATCTTACTGTCAATTATTGCCTTTCCTGCAATACAGTGTTGCCTCTGTGTGAGTATCCGATGACAGTCAGCTATGGTGTAATACAGAATGTGACAGAGATCATAAATTATAGCCTGTTCATCGCGATGCACGCGGAAGCAACCGCGTCGCAATAATCATATTTGGGAGAGTGTTATGCCTGTGGCATTACTGGCATTGGCGCTGAGTGCGTTCGCCATCGGAACCACTGAGTTCGTTATTATGGGATTACTGCCGGAAGTGGCAAACGATTTACAGGTGACCATTCCGTCAGCGGGCTGGCTCATCAGCGGCTATGCCTTGGGCGTGGCGATTGGCGCGCCGGTCATGGCACTGTTGACCGCGAAACTGCCACGCAAGAAAACGCTGATTCTGTTAATGGCCATCTTCATCATCGGTAACCTGTTGTGCGCGCTGGCGTACAGCTACAACCTTCTGATGCTGGCGCGGGTGATTACCGCCCTCTGTCACGGTGCGTTTTTTGGCATTGGCGCTGTGGTGGCTGCCAGTCTGGTGGCTGCCGATCGCCAGGCATCCGCCGTGGCGCTGATGTTTACCGGCCTGACGTTAGCCAACGTATTAGGCGTGCCATTGGGGACCTGGTTTGGTCAGCTGTTTGGCTGGCGTGCCACCTTCTGGGGCGTTGCGGTAATTGGTGTGCTGGCCTTTATTGCGTTGATCACCAGCCTGCCGGGAAATAAAAACGAGAAGCCCGTCAATCTGGCCAGCGAAATCAGCGCGCTGGCAAACGGTAAACTGTGGCTGTCGTTACTGATGACGGTCTGTTTTGCTGCCGCCATGTTTACGCTGTTCAGCTATATTGCGCCGTTGCTGTTGCAGGTCACCGGCATCAGCGATCATGGCGTGAGCTGGACTCTGTTCCTGATTGGGGCGGGGCTGACGGCAGGCAATATTTTGGGCGGCAAACTGGCCGACCGCAATGTGGCGCTCAGCCTGACAGGCAGTTTCCTGCTGATCGCGCTGTTCTCACTGCTGTTTAGCTGGACCAGCCATGCGCTGTGGCTGGCGGAAATCACCTTGTTCCTTTGGGCGATGGCTACCTTCGCTACGGTACCCGGCTTGCAGATAAATGTCGTGCGCCACGGTAAGGAGGCACCAAATCTGGTGTCGACCCTGAACATTTCGGCCTTTAATATCGGGAATGCACTGGGTGCCTGGGTAGGCGGAGCGGTTATTGCCCGGGGCTATGGGCTGACCAGCGTGCCGGTTGCCGCGGCTGCGCTGGCGGCGGTGGGGCTGATCGTCTGCGTGATCACCTTCCGTAAATCAGGCGGCGCGGCGGCCAGCGTACACGCCTAAACCAGTCTGGCCGCAATCAGCGCCGGAAAACGGGCAATCTGATGTTGAAGATGCGCCGCAAAGGCGTCAACCAGCGCTGAAGCCGGCCGGTGGCGCGGCCGGACCAGACTGACGGTAAAGGGCACCGCCACGCTAAACGGACGCATGACGATCCCGCTGTCAGCATAATCGAGTGCTGTCAGCGGATTAACGACAGAAATACCCACGCCAGCCTGCACCATCGCGCACACCGAGGCTGCGCTATGGGTTTCCATCACCATCCTGCGTGTCACGCCTTGCTCATGAAACAGTGCATCCAGTAACTGCCGATAGCTGTCCGTACGTGACAGGCTGACATAGTTCTCACCCGCAAAATCCTGCGGCGTAAGTAAGTTGCGCTGCGCCAGAGGATGCTGTTTCGGTAAGACACAGACTTCATCGCAGGTCAGTAAAGCCTGGCGATCGGTACCGGCAGGTGCGTGCAGCGTTTCTGTCAGGCCCAAATCATAGCGCTGCGCCGACAGCCACTCTTCCAGCAGCGGTGAATCCTGCGGAATGATGTTCAGGCTGACGTCGGGATAGCGTTGTAAAAACGTCTGACAAATGGGCGGCAGCAACGACTGTGAGAAGGCCGGCAGACAGGCAATCGACAGCTCGCCCTGACGAAACTGCCGCAAACCTTCTGCCGCATCCATAATGCGGTCCAGCCCATACCACGAGCGCTGCACCTCTTCAAACAGGCGTAATCCCTGCACCGTCGGTTGCAGGCGGCCACGCACGCGCTCAAACAGTTGCAGACTCAACTGCCGTTCAAGCCGCGCCAGTTCACGGCTGACCGTGGGCTGTGAGGTTTGCAGCAGCGTGGCGGCCTGGGTGAGGTTGCCGCTGGTCATCACGGCATGAAAGATCTCGATGTGGCGCCAGTTAATCGTGGCCATGGGATATCCCATATCATTTATGCATAGATGCTATTAAAACAGATATTTTTCGACATGGCACGAATCTGGCTTAATAGGAGGATTGCCACAGGAGACATGCCATGCCGCGTCCGTTAAACACCACAGAAACCGCCCTCAACGTTGATCATCTGCTGCCGCTTGCCCGCCAGTATTCTGGCCCGTTCTGGGCTTATGATGCGCAGGTGATTCAGCAGCGTATTGCACAGCTCCACGCTTTTGATGTGGTGCGCTTTGCTCAAAAAGCCTGTTCAAATACGCACATCCTGCGCCTCATGAAATCGGCCGGGGTTAAGGTGGATTCCGTTTCGCTGGGCGAAATTGAGCGCGCCCTCGTGGCTGGTTTTACGCCCGGCGGTGACGACATCGTGTTTACGGCTGACGTGCTGGATGAACCTACACTCGCCAGAGTTGCAGAACTAAAGGTGGCGGTGAATGCCGGTTCGGTCGATATGCTGCATCAGCTGGGTGCGGTTTCGCCAGGGCACGCGGTCTGGCTGCGTATCAATCCGGGATTTGGTCATGGCCACAGCCAGAAAACCAATACCGGCGGTGAAAACAGTAAACATGGCATCTGGCCGAGTGATTTGCCTGCTGCTCAGGCGGCGATTGAGCAATATGGATTGCGCCTGATCGGCATTCACATGCATATCGGCTCGGGTGTGGACTATGCGCACCTGCAGCAGGTCTGCGATGCCATGGTCGATCTGGTGGTGGCGTTCGGTCAGGATCTGGAGGCGATTTCTGCGGGCGGCGGTTTATCCATTCCCTATCACTATTGGGAGGAAGCGATTGATACCGATCACTATTTTGGCCTGTGGGACGCCGCGCGCCAGCGTATTGCCTCACATCTGGGCCACGCCGTGAAGCTGGAAATTGAACCGGGCCGTTTCCTGGTAGCGGAGTCAGGCGTGCTGGTGTCGCAGGTGCGGGCCGTTAAAGAGATGGGCAGCCGTCACTTTGTGCTGGTGGATGCCGGATTCAGCGATCTTATGCGCCCATCGATGTACGGCAGCTATCACCATATCTCCCTGATGGCTGGCGACAACCGACAGATTGATGAACAGGATACGCGTGAAAGCGTTGTCGCGGGGCCACTTTGCGAGTCCGGCGATGTGTTTACTCAGCTTGAAGGGGGCAAAGTGGAAACGCGGGCGATTCCCGACGCGAAAGTCGGCGACTATCTGGTGTTCCACGATACCGGGGCGTACGGTGCGTCCATGTCCTCTAACTACAACAGTCGACCGCTGATTCCGGAAATCCTGTTTGAAAACGGCACGCCACGCGAGATTCGTCGCGCGCAGCGTATCGAGGATCTGCTGGCTCTGGAACTGGGTTAATGCAGGCTGTCAGTCAGGACTGCCAGCCGCACTTGCGGCTGGCACATGGCATCAAGGTGCAGGGTAGGTATAACGGCGGTGAATCGCCTCAAGCTCTTCCAGAATCTCACTACTGAGCGTCAGGTTGGCGCTGTCGATATTGATCTTTAACTGATCCAGCGTGGTGGCGCCCAGCAGCGTGCTGGAAACAAACGGCTGCTGGCGAACAAACGCCAGGGCCATTTGCGAGGGATCGATCTGATGCTTGTTTGCCAGCGCCACATATTCTGCGACTGCCAGCTGAGACTGCTCGCCACTGTAGCGGGTAAACCGGCTAAACAAGGTATTACGTGCACCAGCAGGCTGTGCACCGTTCAGGTATTTCCCACTTAGCGTACCAAAAGCCAGGCACGAATAGGCCAGCAGTTCCACGCCTTCATGCTGGCTGATTTCCGCCAGGCCCACCTCAAAACTGCGGTTCAGCAGGCTGTAGGGATTCTGAATAGAAACAATGCGCGGTAACTCATGCTTTTCTGCCAGTTGCAGGTAACGCATCACGCCCCAGGGGGTTTCATTAGAGACGCCGATGTAGCGAATTTTACCGGCCCGCACCTGTTCTGCCAGCGCTTCCAGAGTTTCCAGCAGGGTCACCGGGACGCTGGAGGCGCTGTACTGATAGCCAAGTTTGCCAAAGAAGTTGGTCTGGCGCTGCGGCCAGTGCAGCTGGTACAGGTCGATATAATCGGTATTCAGGCGCTTCAGGCTGGCATCCAGCGCTTCGCGAATGTTCTTACGATCCAGCGCCATATTAGGGCGAATGGAGGCATCGTTGCCGCGGGTCGGCCCTGCGACTTTACTGGCGAGAATGATTTTATCGCGGCTACCGGTCTTTTTTAACCAACTGCCAATGTACTTTTCGGTCAGGCCCTGGGTTTCCGGGCGAGGCGGCACCGGATACATTTCGGCAGTATCGATCAGGTTGATGCCGGAACTGATCGCAAGATCCAGTTGCGCGTGGGCGTCGGCTTCGCTGTTTTGCTCACCAAACGTCATGGTGCCCAATCCAAGCTGACTCACTTCCAGCGTGCTATGGGGGATACGGTGATAATGCATTGCCGGCTTCCTTTTCTCTGAGGATGGATATTGTGTCTTAAGGGACTATAGCGCGAGGCGTAGCGGCTAAGAAAGGGAAACAACAAGGAGAAACAGCCTGCCGGGGAGGGAAAGGTCGACAGGCCTGCTCGTTTCGCATTTAACGCTCAATGATGGTTGATACTTCATCACTGTTAATCTGTACCGTATGGCCTGACTGATCGGTGTACTGTACCAGTCCGGTCTCCTTATCAATGCTCGGTTTGCCTTCCGTCATAATCATGCGACCGTCTTTTGTCGCCATCACATAATCAGAACTACAACCACCTAATGTCACTGCGGCAACGGCCACCAATATAATCTTACTCAGCCCTTTCATTGTGCTTATCCTCGCAACGCGTCCACTGTAAAAAAGTGTAGTAATAAATCCTTTTACCGATTGGGTTAATCGTATCAATCTGAAAATAGGTGGGCGGCAGGCCGCCGCCCTTGACAACGCTAGCTGACTTTTTTCTTACTGCGCATCAGGTTAAGGCACTCAACGGCCATCGAGAAGAACATGGCAAAATAAATGTAACCTTTTGGTACATGCACGCCGAAACTCTCCAGAATGAGGGTGAAACCCACCAAAATCAGGAAAGAAAGCGCCAGCATTTTGACCGACGGATGACGGTCAACAAATTCGCCAATACTGCGTGCCGCAAACATCATCATTAAGACGGCAATCACCACGGCGGCCATCATAATAAACAGATGGTCGGAAAGGCCGACGGCTGTAATAACCGAGTCGAGGCTGAAAATAATGTCGAGCAACATAATCTGCACAATCGCTCCCAGGAACGAATGCACATTGGATTTGTGTTCGGTTTCCTCACCTTCGATGGTTTCATGGATTTCCATGCTGGATTTCCAGAGCAGAAATAAGCCACCAAACAGCAGAATAAGATCGCGCGCGGAGAACGGATGATCCATCAGGGTAAACAGGGGATTGGTCAGTTTTGCTACCCAGGCAATCGAGGCCAGCAGTCCCAGCCGCATCAGCATCGCGCCCATCAGACCAATGCGCCGTGCGCGGGCCTGCTGATGTTTAGGCAGTTTTGCCACCACTAATGACAAAAAGATAATGTTATCAATGCCCAAAACCACTTCCAGAATGGTCAGGGTGCCCAACGCCAGCCAGGCGTTAGGATCGGAAATCCACTCGAACATACCTGCACTCGTATCCTAAACGAAAAGTAAACGAAGATTATACGCACCTAATCTGTCGAACTCACATTTAAATAGTGCATGGCCTGGGGAAAGGGGATTCAGAGAAGAAAATGGCGGGCAAGCAGCGGGGCGGTAAAGCTTTTCTTGAGATAAAACCCGCGCGGTAACGTCATAATGGGCTGTCCCTGTTCGCCGATCCCTTCGGTCAGGGCCCGGCTGTTAGCCGCTTTGGGACGAATTTGCAGCCAGGCACCATGACGGGCAGTAATACGTTCCACCTGACCCAGCACAATCATATCCATAAGTTCTTCCCAGTCCTGACGCAGCATGTCTTCTTCTTGTGCCGTCGGGCTCCACAGCAAGGGCGCGCCTACCCGGCGCTCGCCAGGGGGAATATCACGCTCACCCTCAACCGGCATCCACAGTACGCGAGCCAGCTTATGGCGAACATGACTGTTTTCCCACGTCACGCCGCTGTTACCGGTCAGCGGTGCAACGCAGACAAATGTGGTTTCCAGCGGTTTGCCTTCACGATCGACAGGGATAGTTTTCAACTCAATGCCCAGATGCGCAAAATCCTGCTCGGCTTTACTGCCTGCGCTGGCCCCCAAATGCCATTCCAGCAGCATGCCCACCCAGCCTTTATCGCGCTTCAGATTGGCTGGCGTTGGAATGCCGGCCTGTTCTGCCAGACAGTGTAAAGGTAAACCTGCCAGTGCCTGCGCCCGCGCGAACAGTACCGATTCGTTTTCAGGTGGCTCTGGAAGAGTGATCATATGCGTAACCCGGTATGGTTAAAAAATAAGCGCCCTGCGGCCTGTCAGGTTTTCCACAGGAATGAGCAGGGTAGGGCGCGCATAATAACATGAAACATAGTGCTTTTTTAAGAATGCACCGCCTCATGCTGTTAACGACGGGTCAGGTTATCCCAACTTGCTATCAACAATGAACAGGATCTTATGACCAGTTATCCACAGAAAGATGGGATAACCTGGCATCAGACGGGTTACTGGTTCGATTTACAGCCTTGACTTTGCTGTTTTTTAGCAAAAATTAGCCGGTTTGCTGCAAGCTTGAACCGATCTCTGTGGATAAAAAGCCGGGTGGTGGATCTTTAGCCAATTGTCAGCGGCAGGACATTATACAATGTCACTCAGACGAATTTATTCAAACCTCAGCAGAGAAATAGTCTTATATTTCAATGGCTATTTCGGAATCACAGTAAAGCGTATTCAGATTCCTCCCAACGGGTTATTCAGTTAACTCCCGTGTTCTACACAAAGCTATCCACAGAAAACGTGAATAAGATCGATGTTTTCTCGGTACTTTGTTTATAACTTTGCATTCTTCTGTGAGTTATCCCGAGATTACGGTCCCCATTGCCCGCGAATCCAGTGGTTTACCGCCTGTAAGGAGTGTGAAACAATCAGACCATTCAAATTTAGCTTTTGAGGTAGTCCAGTGATCGATGATGATGGCTACCGCCCGAATGTTGGTATCGTAATTTGTAACAGGCAGGGACAAGTGTTATGGGCCAGGCGCTTTGGACAGCACTCCTGGCAATTTCCTCAGGGAGGCATCAATCCCGGTGAAACCGCAGAACAGGCGATGTATCGCGAATTGTTCGAAGAAGTAGGGTTACACAGAAAGGATGTCCGAATACTTGCATCTACCCGTAACTGGTTGCGCTACAAATTGCCAAAACGTTTGGTGCGTTGGGACACAAAACCGGTTTGTATTGGTCAGAAACAAAAGTGGTTTCTTCTGCAGTTGATGTGCAGTGATGCAGATATTAATGTGCAACACAGTAGCACGCCGGAATTCGACGGCTGGCGCTGGGTGAGCTTTTGGTATCCGGTACGTCAGGTTGTCTCTTTTAAACGCGATGTGTACCGTCGGGTGATGAAGGAGTTTGCAGGCGTTGTCATGTCCATGCAGGAGAGTGCGGTGCAGCGAAATCATCCTGCCCATCGACGTAAAAGAGGATAGGCCACGCCCTTTATGCTCACTCAGTTGCGAGAAATTGTTGAAAAGGTGGCGAGTGCGCCCCGTCTGAACGAAGCACTCGACATCCTGGTTAATGAGATCTGTCTGGCGATGGAAACGGAAGTCTGTTCCGTTTATCTGGCCGATCACGATCATCGCTGTTATTACCTGATGGCGACGCGCGGTCTGAAAAAACCGCGTGGCCTGACGGTGAAACTGGCGTTTGATGAAGGGATTGTGGGCCTGGTCGGTCGCCTGGCCGAGCCTATCAACCTGGCTGATGCGCAGAGCCATCCGAGCTTTAAATACATCCCCTCCGTTAAGGAAGAACGCTATCGCTCTTTCCTTGGTGTGCCCATCATTAGTCGCCGCCAGCTTCTGGGTGTGCTGGTGGTGCAGCAGCGCGAGCATCGCCAGTTCGACGAAAGCGAAGAGTCTTTTCTGGTTACGCTCGCCACCCAGCTAGCGGCCCTGCTGTCACAATCGCAGCTGAGCCAGCTTTTTGGCCAGTATCGGCAGGCCCGTGTTCGCGCCATCGCGGCCGCGCCGGGTGTGGCGGTTGCGCCGGGCTGGGTGGATGAAACTCAACCCCTGCTCGATCAGGTCTCCGCGGCCTCCACGCTGGATCCACTGCGCGAACGTGAGCGCTTGTCACTGGCGATGAGCGAAGCCGCTAGTGAGTTTCGTCGCTTCAGTAAACGCTTTTCTGCCAGCGCGCAGAAAGAAAGCGCGGCAATCTTCGATCTCTACTCGCACCTGTTAACGGATGCCCGCCTGAAAAAAGATCTCTTCGATGAGATCGAACGCGGATCCGTGGCCGAGTGGGCAGTCAAAACCGTGATTGAAAAGTTTGCCGCGCAGTTTGCCAGCCTGACGGATAGCTATCTGAAAGAGCGCGCGGGCGATCTGCGGGTGCTTGGACAGCGGTTGCTGTTCCACCTTGATGATTCCCTGGTGGGCGTCAATGCCTGGCCCGAACGCTTTGTATTGGTAGCCGATGAGCTGACAGCGACAACGCTCGCCGAGATCCCGCATGATCGCCTGGCCGGTATTGTGGTGCGTGACGGCGCCGCGAATTCGCACGCCGCGATCCTGACCCGCGCCATGGGGATCCCCACGGTCATGGGCGCAGACATTCAGCCCGGCCAGCTCAATAAGCGCCTGCTGATTGTCGATGGCTATCGTGGTGAACTGCTGATCGACCCTGAACCGGTGATCGTGCAGGAGTACCAGCGGTTAATCAATGAAGAAAATGCCCTCAGCAAGATGGCTGAAGGCGGTGTAGACAGACCGGCAGAACTGAGAAGCGGTCAGCGCATACAGGTGATGCTTAATGCGGGACTGAGCCCGGAGCATGAGCAAACGCAGGGCAGTTGGGTTGACGGCATCGGTCTTTACCGTACGGAAATCCCGTTTATGCTGCAAAGCGGATTCCCGTCAGAAGAAGAGCAGGTGGCACAGTATCAGGGCATGTTACAGCTCTTTCACGACAAGCCCGTTACGCTGCGTACGCTGGATATCGGGGCCGATAAACAACTGCCTTACATGCCGATTAGCGAGGAGAACCCGTGTCTGGGCTGGCGCGGAATCCGATTGACGCTCGATCAACCGGAAATTTTTCTGGTGCAGGTGCGCGCGATGCTGCGTGCGAATGCCGCCTCCGGCAACCTGAGCATCTTACTGCCGATGATCAGCCACATTGATGAGATCGACGAGGCCAAACGGCTGATTCAGCGTGCCGGGGCAGAAGTGGAAGAGATGCTCGGCTATGCGATTCCGAAGCCGCGCATCGGCATCATGATTGAAGTGCCCTCGATGCTGTTTATGATCCCGCATCTGGCCTCGCGTGTTGATTTTATCTCGGTAGGCACCAACGATCTGACCCAGTATTTGCTGGCGGTCGATCGTAACAATACGCGCGTGGCGAATCTGTACGATTCCCTCCATCCGGCCATGTTGCGCGCACTGCAGGCCATTTCTGTTGAAGCCCATTTGGCGAATCTGGAATTGTGTTTGTGTGGTGAAATGGCGGGCGATCCGACCTGCGTGGCGCTGTTGGTGGGAATGGGATATCACCACCTCAGTATGAACGGGAAAAACGTCTCGCGTGTTAAATACCTGCTGCGTCATCTGGATTACGAAGAAACGCAGAAGCTCAGCACCCAGGCGCTTAAAGCCTCGTCAGCGACGGAGGTACGCCAGATGATGTCGGCGTTTATGGAACAGCGTGGTCTGGGCGGTCTGATCCGCGGCGGGCGTTAACCCAGGTTACATTTCTGCGACTACGCAAAAAACTGGCTGTGCTATGATGCACAGCCTTAATTTATGTGCATCACGTCCCCTTTCAGGGCAGAAAAAAAACGGTGAATGATGAATAACGGCTACATCGCATTTCCACAGTTTGATCCGGTGATTTTCTCAATCGGACCGCTTTCGCTTCACTGGTACGGGTTGATGTATCTGGTGGGATTTGTGTTCGCCATGTGGCTGGCGGTGCGCCGCGCGAACAAACCCGGCAGCGGCTGGAAAAAAGAGGAAGTCGAAAACCTGTTGTATGCCGGCTTCCTGGGGGTTTTCCTGGGCGGACGTATCGGTTACGTGCTGTTTTATAACCTGCCGCTGTTCCTGGAAAATCCGCTTTACCTGTTCAAAGTCTGGGATGGCGGCATGTCGTTCCACGGCGGTCTGATTGGCGTCATCCTGGTGATGCTGATTTTTGCGCGCCGTACCAAACGTCATTTCTTCCAGGTTGCTGATTTTATTGCCCCTCTGATTCCGTTCGGCCTCGGCGCCGGTCGTCTGGGCAACTTTATCAATGGTGAACTGTGGGGCCGCGTCGATCCCAATTTCCGTTTCGCCATGCTGTTCCCCGGCTCACGCAGCGAAGATATCGCGCTGGCGGCTAACAACCCACAATATCAGGCACTGCTGAACACCTATGGCGTCCTGCCGCGCCATCCTTCACAGCTCTATGAACTGTTCCTTGAAGGCATTGTGTTGTTCATTATCCTGAACCTGTTTATTCGCAAACCCCGCCCGATGGGCAGCGTGTCCGGCCTGTTCCTGATCGGCTACGGTTGCTTCCGCTTTATTGTTGAATTCTTCCGTCAGCCCGACGCGCAACTGGGTTTGCTCACCGGCGGCCTGAGCATGGGACAAATACTGTCTCTGCCGATGATCATCGCCGGTGTGATTATGATGATTTGGGCGTACCGTCGACGTCCGCAGCAACAACTTCACGAGGAAAAATGAAACAGTATCTGGACTTAATGCGCTACGTGCTGAACGAAGGCACACCAAAATCTGACCGTACCGGTACAGGCACGCTTTCAATTTTTGGTCACCAGATGCGTTTTAATCTGCAGGATGGCTTTCCCCTGGTCACGACTAAAAAGTGCCATGTTCGCTCCATCATTCATGAGCTGCTGTGGTTTCTGCAAGGGGACACCAACGTTGGTTACCTGAAAGAAAACAATGTCTCTATCTGGGATGAGTGGGCAGATGAGCAGGGCAATCTGGGACCGGTATACGGCAAACAGTGGCGTAGCTGGGGCACCGCCCGTGGCGAAGAGATTGATCAGATCACCAAAGTGATTGAACAGATCAAGCGCGATCCGGATTCCCGCCGCATCATTGTCTCGGCGTGGAACGTGGGCGAACTGGATGAAATGGCGCTGGCTCCGTGCCATGCCTTTTTCCAGTTCTACGTCGCGGATGGCAGGCTCTCCTGTCAGCTTTACCAGCGTTCCTGCGACATTTTCCTGGGGCTGCCGTTTAACATCGCCAGCTATGCGCTGCTGGTGCATATGGTCGCGCAACAGTGCGATCTGGAGGTCGGTGACTTTGTCTGGACCGGCGGCGATACGCACCTTTACAGCAACCACCTGGAGCAGGCGCGCCTGCAACTGACGCGCGAACCGCGTCCGTTACCGAAGCTGGTGATTAAACGCAAGCCTGCCTCGCTGTTTGACTATCGCTTCGATGATTTTGAGATTGAAGGTTACGATCCGCATCCCGCCATCAAAGCGCCGGTTGCGGTCTGAACACCCGCCGCCAGCATCCGCCCCGGTCTTGCCACAGCATGCCGGGGCGTTTTTTTTACAGCGATGTTGCGGCGCGGTGCACACTTGCACTGATCATGTCTTTATCCAGAGGAAAAATTCTGTAGCTTTGCTTCCAACCGGTGGCTTTCGGGCTTGCTGAAGCGCTCGCTGCTGCGGCACTCTGCCGCCATGAAAAGATCACAGTCAAAAGGGTTTACGCTGGCGGAGCTGCTGCTGGTGATGGTAATCGCTGGCATACTCAGCGCCTTTGCCACGCAAGGCTGGCAGCGCTGGCAGCAGCGTCAACAGCTTCGCGATACGGCGCTGCAACTGCAACACTTTCTGTTACGCGTCCGTGCTCAGGCCAATGCGCAAAACCGGGACCTGGTGCTGTGGCACCGCCCCACACAGCCCTGGTGTATCGGCGTGGCAGCACCGCCACAGAATGGCTGCAGTACGGCAAGCCGCCTGCACTTTATCGCGCCGTATGCGGACATCACCCTTCACGCCCTGCGTGGCGAGCCGGGTTTTTACGGACGCCGCAACGTGGCCAAAGCGGGCAGCATTGAGCTGCGCAATCGCGCCGGAAAAATACGGGTGATTATTTCTGCACGGGCGCGAATTCGTCTTTGCCGTATTGACGATGCGGACTGCGAATGAAAATGGCCGGGTTTAGTCTGCTGGAAATGCTCATCGCCATGGCGATCAGTGCGGTGCTGATGGTCAGTGCAGGACGCTTTATGCCGCGACTGTTGGCCGAAAACCTCAGGCTGCAACAACAGGTTCAACTGCGTCAGGAGTTACAGCAAATGCTGTCCACGCTGGAAAAAGCGATCCGGCGGGCGGGTTATTGCCACGGGGCGTGCGGAACGGGTGGCCTGATGACAGCCGAAGGCTGTGTGCTGATCCGGTTTGACGAGAACAGCAACGGTCAGTGGGAAGGGGTTACGCACAGTGAGAGCGATTACTACGGTTACCGGCTGCGACAACACCAACTGGAGATGCAGCGTGGTGTGGATAACTGCAACGGCAGTGGATGGGAACGGCTTTCCGATCCGGCTTTCCTTTCGATTGAGGCATTCGACGTGCGCCGTGAAGGCCGGCTGGTCACCGTTGTACTGCAGGGGCGAAGCGGGAACCGAACCGAAACGCTGGAAAGCCGGGTCGAAGGAATGAATCTGTGAACGCCGAGGGCAACAGTGCGCTGGGGATGGTACTCGTCATCCTGCTGACAGGCGGCATCACGCTTCAGGCCAGCCGCGAGATGCTGGCGCAGGGAATGTTTATCGTCGCCGATGAGCAACACGCTATTCAGGGGTTTTGGCAGGCCCAGTCGGCACTGCAATGGGGACTGACATTAACGTGGCCAGCGCAATCACCTGCCACCTGCCAGCGCGAGCCGCAGTATGGCTGGCAGGCGTGCCTGCATCGCGTGGACGATGAGAAAGGATTGCTTAAAGGTGAAACGCAAAAAGGTGATAAGGCGTTATGGCACTGGGTCAGGCTGGAGGGCAGCAAAATCAGTCCCTTGCCACAGGGCTGGATTGATTATTGCCCGCAATCCGC
This sequence comes from Pantoea sp. BS_8, assembly GCF_041954965.1. Lineage (NCBI taxonomy): Bacteria > Pseudomonadati > Pseudomonadota > Gammaproteobacteria > Enterobacterales > Erwiniaceae > Pantoea > Pantoea sp. BS_8. The sequence continues at coordinate 112,882 of NZ_JAVAXU010000008.1, read as the reverse complement.
GCCGGAGCAGTGCCTGTGAGGCGGCAGGATTCAGCCTGCCGGAAGCCTTGTTTGCCCTGTTACTGATGGCCGTCAGCACCAGCGCCTTATTGCAGTATCACCGGGTGTTAACGCTCGGCTTTAGTCAGCAATGGCAGCAGCGTGAAGCCTGGCGTGTGGCGGAACAGCGGTTGTTGGGGCGTGAGGTGGCGGGCTGGCAAACGCGGTCAGATAAAAAAACGGGGCCGGGCGGCTGCACGCTAGAAACGGTTACGGTGAGCGGTCCGCATCAACGTCAGGCCAGCCTGACGCGATTACACTGCTGAGCGGATGAGAATGGGTTTTCACGGTAGGCTTCAAATGCGATACGCGGTAGAGTGAGTACCGTCTGCCATCGCCATGCCGTTTAGCGTTTCCACAGGAGTTTGCATGTTTCACGTTTATCACTCTAATCAGCTTGATCTGCTCAAAAGTCTGGCAGCGAGAGTGATTAAACTGGATCCGCTTGACGATCCCTTTGCGTCAGAAATGGTGCTGGTGCAAAGCCCGGGGATGGCGCAGTGGTTGCAGATGGAACTGGCGCGCACCTTTGGCATTGCGGCAAATATCGAATTCCCGCTCCCGGCCAGCTTTATCTGGGAAATGTTTGTGCGCGTCCTGCCAGACATTCCGCCGGAGAGCGCCTTCAGCAAAGCCAGCATGAGCTGGAAACTGATGCATCGTTTACCCACGTTGCTGCTGCAGGACGAGTTTGCCTCACTGCGCCATTATCTGAGTGACGACGGAGACAGGCGCAAACTTTTTCAGCTCAGTGCCCGCATTGCCGACCTGTTTGACCAGTATCTGGTTTACCGCGCGGACTGGCTTAACAGCTGGGAACGCGGTCAACAGATCGAGGGCCTGGGAGAGGCGCAGGTGTGGCAGGCCGCGTTGTGGCGTGATTTAGTCGACTATACCGACGCGCTGGGCCAGCCCAAATGGCATCGTGCCAACCTCTATGCGCGCTTTATTACCACGCTTGAGCAGGCACAAACCCGACCTGATAACCTGCCGCAGCGGGTGTTTATCTGTGGTATTTCAGCGCTGCCGCCGGTCTATTTACAGGCGTTGCAGGCGCTGGGGCGGCACGTTGATATCTATCTGCTGTTTACCAATCCCTGCCGTGATTACTGGGGCGATATTCAGGACTATGCGTTTCTGGCGAAGCTACAAAGCCGCCAGCGGCGGCGTCATGACCGGGAAGAATATCGCGGTTTATTCAGTGATGTGGCGCGCGCGCCAGCCCTGTTTAGTGAGCAAGGGGAACAACATCTGACTAACCCGCTGCTGGCCTCCTGGGGCAAGTTAGGCCGCGATAACCTCTTCCTGCTCAGCCAGATGGAGCTGAACAGCGAAATCGATGCGTTTGTTGACGTCGAAGAAGACAACCTGCTGCACTGCATGCAGCACGATCTTCTTAATCTGCAGGACAGGGCAATCATTGGCCTGACGGCGGATGAACTGGCTTACAGTGGGCAGAAACGGCGGCTGGACCCGCAGGATCGCTCTGTTGCCATCCAGGTTTGCCACAGTGCGCAGCGCGAAGTTGAAGTGCTACAGGATCATCTTCTGGCATTGATGGAAGCCGATCCTGAGCTGAAAGCGCGGGATATTATCGTCATGGTGGCCGATATTGACGCTTACGCGCCTTTTATTCAGGCCGTGTTTGCAAACGCCCCGGCAGAACGCTATCTGCCGTTTGCCATTTCTGACCGTCGTGCCAGTCAGGCGCATCCTGCTATCGTCGCGTTTCTGCAATTACTGTCACTGCCGGACAGCCGGTTTGTCTCTGAAGATGTGCTGGCGCTGCTGGATGTCCCGGCCTTAGCGAATCACTTCTCGATTGACGAAAGCGGCCTGCGTCTGTTGCGCCGCTGGGTCAGCGAATCAGGCGTGCGCTGGGGGCTGGATGATGCCAGTGTGGAAGCGCTGGCTCTGCCGGTCACCGGTCAGCATACCTGGCGCTTTGGTTTGCAACGTATGCTGCTGGGATATGCAATGGAAAGCCAGCATGGCGACTGGCAAGGTATTCTGCCTTATGACGAATCAAGTGGGCTGGTCGCCGAACTGGCGGGCCATCTGGCCGAACTGCTGTCCCGGCTTAATCACTGGCGACAGGTCTTATCGGAGCCGCGCCCGCTGGAGGCCTGGCTGCCGCTGTGTCGCGAACTGCTGAATGCCTTTTTTACACCGGATACCGAAACAGAAGCGGCATTGCTGCTGGTGGAAGAGCAGTGGAAGACGCTGATTGAGTACGGTATGGACGCGCGTTTCAATGAGGCGATTCCGGTCGTGCTCCTGCGCGACGATCTGCGTGGGCGGCTGGATCAGCAGCGGATCAGTCAACGCTTTCTGGCCGGGCAAATCAATTTTTGTACCCTGATGCCGATGCGCTCGATTCCCTTCAGCGTGGTGTGCTTACTGGGGATGAACGACGGCGTTTATCCGCGCACCTTAGCGCCGCTGGGGTTTGACCTGATGCAGCAGCAGTCGCGCAAAGGTGACCGTAGCCGTCGTGATGACGACCGCTATCTGTTTCTGGAAGCCCTGATTTCCGCTCAGCAACAGCTCTATATCAGCTATATTGGCCGCGCTATTCAGGACAATACCGAACGTTACCCTTCGGTGCTGGTCACCGAATTGCTGGAGTATATCGGGCAAAGTTTTTACCTGCCTGGCGACGAGGACAGGGAACTGGATGACAGCGCACAGCGGGTACGGGCACACCTGGAACATTTACACAGCCGGATGCCGTTTGCGCCGGAAAACTTCCAGCCTGCGTCAGCGGCACACAGCTTTGCTCGTGAATGGCTGCCTGCCGCGCAGGGCACCGGTCAGCCCCAGCCTGATTTTGTTCAGCCGCTGAGCACACCGCCTGTAGAGACATTAGCCTTCGAACAGTTTCTGCGCTTCTGGCGTCATCCGGTTCGGGCCTGGTTTCAGCAGCGCCTGGGGGTCAATTTCTGGCTTGAAGAAAATGAACTGCCCGACAGTGAACCCTTTGCTCTGGACAGCCTGGAGCGCTATCAGATCAATGCGCAGCTACTGAATGCGCTGGTAACAGGGGAGGACACCGATCGCCTTTATGCCCATCACCGCGCCGCTGGCAATTTACCTTATGGGGCGTTTGGCGAGCTGTTCTGGCAGGCTCAGCGCGAAGAGATGCAGGAGGTGGCCGCAGAGGTGATCACTCAGCGCAGTGAGGGTGAAAGTCGGGAGATCAATCTGGCACTGGCGGGCGTCACATTAACTGGCTGGTTAACCCAGGTGCAGAGCGATGGCCTGCTGCGTTGGCGACCGGGTGTGCTGAATATCAATGACGGTTTATTACTGTGGCTGGAACATTTAGTTTATTGTGCACTGGGTGGCGACGGTAAAAGTCGGATGTTTGGTCGACAGCACAGCTACTGGTGCTTTCCTGCCGTGCCGCCGGATGAGGCGACTGATGCGCTGGCGCGCTATATGCAAGGCTATCTGCAGGGCATGCGCGAGCCTTTGATGTTGCTGACCAAAAGCGGTGGTGCCTGGCTTAATGCGTGTTTTGACAAGAAAAATCATCAGTTTATGACAGATGAGGCGACACAGCTCAAAGCCCGTAACGCTCTGCTTGCCGCCTGGGTCGGCGGTTACCAACAGGAAGGTGAGGGAAGCGATCCCTACCTGCAACGGTTATGCAGGGCACTGGATGAACCCCGGATACAGCAGATAACCGACGCGGCTGAATGCTGGTATTTACCGGTACTCCAGGCGCATCAGGACGACCGGTAAGCGACCGCTGCCGGGTAATGAAAACATCAAAAAGTTTGTTGTACTTTCAGCCGTTAATGCGCTCGCAACGCGGCTTTTGGGTAACGTAAGAGGTTTTACATGCGCACACATGCACGCTTGATCGCCGCCATTCTGCTGGGCTTACTGGCGCTGGCGGTACAAGCCGAAACCGGCGCGGGCTGGCAGCCTGTCAACACGCCCATCGGGAAAAGCGAACAGGATCCGCGTCAGTATCAGGCCATCACGCTGAATAATGGCATGACGGTGCTGTTGGTTTCAGATACTCAGGCGCCGAAATCCCTTGCTGCGCTGACATTGCCCATTGGCTCACTGGATGATCCCGCGCAGCAGCCCGGCCTGGCGCATTACCTTGAACATATGGTGCTGATGGGCTCAACGCGTTACCCACAGCCTGACAGCCTTGCCGATTTTCTCAAGAAACACGGTGGCAGCCATAATGCCAGCACCGCCTCCTGTCGCACGGCTTATTACCTCGAAGTCGAAAACGATGCGCTTGAGCCTGCCGTCGATCGTCTGGCCGACGCGATTGCCGAACCCTTACTGGATCCGGTCAATGCCGATCGGGAACGCCATGCGGTCAATGCGGAGTTGACCATGGCACGGTCCCGTGACGGTTTGCGCATGGGACAGGTCGGGGCTGAGACGATTAACCCGGCGCACCCGGCCGCGCATTTTTACGGCGGCAATCTGGATACCCTGCGCGATAAGCCCGGCAGTAATCTGCATCAGGCGCTGCTGGACTTTTACCACACGCACTATTCAGCCAATCTGATGAAGGCGGTGATCTACAGTAATAAACCGCTGGCAGAGATGGCGACCATCGCCGTGAATACGTTTGGGCGCGTGGCTAACCACAATGCCAGCGTTCCCGCGATTACCGAGCCGGTCGTCACGGAAGCCCAGCAGGGCATCATTATTCACTATGTGCCGGCGCAGCCGCGTAAGCAGTTAAAAATCGAGTTCCGTATACCGAATAACAGCGACCGCTTTCGCAGTAAAACGGACACGCTTATCAGCTATGTCATTGGTAACCGCAGCCCCAATACGCTGGCCGACTGGCTGCAAAAACAGGGCCTGGCCGACGGCGTCAGCGCGGGGGCCGATCCGGTGACCGAGCGCACCAGCGGCGTGTTCTCCATCAGCGTGTCATTAACGGACAAAGGTCTGGCACAACGTGATGAGGTCGTCGCGGCTGTTTTTAGCTATCTCGCGATGCTGCGCAAAAACGGTATCGACCAACGCTATTTCGATGAAGTTTCGCATGTGCTGGCGCTGGACTTCCGTTATCCGTCAATCACCCGCGACATGGACTATATTGAGTGGCTGGCGGATACGATGCTGCGTGTCCCGGTTGAGCACACGCTGGATGCGCCTTATCTGGCCGATCGCTACGATCCCGCGGCTATCAATGCTCGTCTGGAAAGCATGACGCCAGCGCAGGCGCGAATCTGGTACATCAGCCCGCAGGAACCGCATAACAAGCTGGCCTATTTTGTGAATGCGCCTTATCAGGTTGATAAGATAACGGCCCAGACGTTGACGCAATGGCAACAGCGTGGCCAGGCGATTCAGCTCGCCATGCCGCGCTTAAATCCCTACATTCCCGATGCGTTTACCCTGGTGTCGACTGACAAAACCTACCGTCATCCGGTTAAGCTCGACAATGATTTCGGGATGCGTATTTACTGGATGCCAAGCCAGTTCTATGCCAGCGAGCCAAAGGCCAGCATCACCGTCGCGCTGCGAAATCAGCAGGCGATCAGTGATGCGCGTCAGCAGGTACTGTTCGGCCTGAATGATTATCTGGCAAGCCTGGCGCTGGATGAACTGAGTTCCCAGGCGTCTATTGGCGGCATCAGTTTTTCAACCAGCGAAAACGATGGTCTGGTCTTTAATGCCAGCGGCTTTACACAACGCCTGCCTGACCTGCTTAAGCAGTTAGTTAATCGCTACAGCACTTTTCAGCCCAGCGAGGCACAGCTACAACAGGCCAAATCCTGGTATCTGGAGCGTCTGGATGCCGCAGAGAAAGGAAAAGCCTTCGAGCAGGCGATCCAGCCTATGCAGCTCTTATCCCAGCTGCCTTACACGCAGCGAGACACGCGCCGTAAGCTGGTCAAGGGGATTACACTGAAGGATGTCGTGGCCTATCGCGATGCCTTAATTAAAAATGCCACGCCAGAAATGATGGTGATCGGTAACCTGAGTGCTGACAGTGTGACGCAACTGGGACGCGAGCTGAAACAGCAGATGCAGTGCGACGGTACGCACTACTGGCACAGCAATTACCTCAGTGTCGAAAAGCCGCTTAAGGCGAATCTGGAGCAGCACGGCAGCAGTACGGACTCTGCGCTGGCGGCGCTCTATATTCCCCTGGGTTATGACGAATACCAGAGTATGGCCAACAGCGCGATGCTCAGTCAGATTGTCCAGCCGTGGTTCTATAACCAACTGCGTACCGAGGAGCAGTTAGGTTATGCCGTGTTTGCGTTCAGGATGCCGGTAGGGCGTCAGTGGGGGATTGGCTTTCTGCTGCAAAGTAACAGTAAGCCACCCGCTTATCTGATGCAGCGCTATCAGGCGTTTTATCCCCAGGCGGAACACCGCCTGCGCTCGATGAGTCAGGCCGATTTTGTGCAGTATCAGCAGGCCATGATCAACGATTTGAAACAGCGTCCACAAACGCTGAATGAAGAGGCCGATCGTTACAGCCGCGATTTTGATCGGCAGAATTACGATTTTGATACCCGACAAAAGCTGATGGAGCAGGTTCAACAGCTTACCCCTGCCGGACTGGCGGACTTCTTTCACCAGGCCGTCATGCAGAAAAAGGGCATGGCAATGACCTCTCAAATCGCCGGTAGCGGCGAGCATAACATCGCGTTCGCACCGTTACCGGGCTGGCGGACCTGGCCAGAAATCGCCAAATTACAGCAGTCTTTGCCGGTCAAGAGTGAAGCACCATGACGGCGTCCAGACCTGAACCGTTAAACCCCCTAACGCTGCCCCTCAACGGCGAGCGGTTAATTGAAGCCTCAGCGGGCACCGGTAAAACCTTTACGATTGGTCTGCTCTACCTGCGTTTGTTATTAGGGCTGGGGGGCGAGAACGCCTGGCGCAGGCCGCTGTCAGTCGAAGAGATCCTGGTGGTGACTTTTACAGAAGCCGCCACGGCGGAGCTGCGCGGCCGTATTCGTGACAATATTCATCAGCTTCGGCTCGCCTGCGTGCGGGGTAAAAGCCATAACACCATGCACCAACAGCTGATTGAGCAGATAGCGGATTTGCCCCAGGCGGCCTCGCTGCTGCTGGCGGCTGAGCGGCAAATGGATGAAGCGGCGATTTTTACCATTCATGGTTTTTGCCAGCGCATGCTCAACCTGAATGCCTTTGAGTCAGGCATGTTGTTCGAGCAGGAACTCATCGAAAACGAACAAACGTTACTCCGCCAGGCCGCGGCGGATTTCTGGCGTCGCCAGTGTTATCCCCTGTCACTGGATGTGGCCCGGGTGATCGCGGCGGAGTGGAGCGGCCCGGACAGTTTGTTGACGACGTTACGGCCCTGGCTGCAGGGGGAATCCCCCAGGCTGAAGCGTCCGCCTCGCGCAGACGAAACGCTGGCATCACGTCATACCGCTAACCTGCAACGCATCCAGGCCCTCAAGCAGCAGTGGCAGACTGTCTGTGCCGATATCGAAGGGATGATCGCGGCTTCCGGCGTCGACAAACGCAGCTACAGCAGTAAGCACTTACCTAACTGGGTGGCGAAAGTGACTCAGTGGGCACAGAGCGATACGCTGGATTACCAGTTTCCTAAAGAGCTTGAACGCTTTGGCCAGCAGGTGCTGCACGAAAAAACCAAAAAGGGCGAGGCACCGCAACATGCGGTGTTCGATGCCGTCGATGGCTTTCTTGCCGAACCGCTGACGCTCCGCGATATCATCATCTGGCAGGCGCTGAGCGAGGTGAAAGAAACGGTGCAGCGGGAAAAACGGCAGCGTGCCTTGCTGGGATTTGACGATCTGTTAAGTCGTCTGGATGAAGCGCTTCAGCAGCCGGGCGGGGCGCTGCTGGCCGAAACCATTCGTGGCCGTTTCCCGGTGGCCCTGATTGACGAGTTTCAGGATACCGACCCGCAACAGTACCGAATCTTCCGTACGCTGTATATTCAACAGCCGGATGTGGCGTTGCTGCTCATTGGCGATCCCAAGCAGGCGATCTATGCGTTTCGCGGCGCAGATATTTTTACCTACTTACGCGCCCGTAGTGAAGTTAGTGCTCACTATACGCTGGAGACGAACTGGCGCTCATCGCCCGCGATGGTGAACAGCGTCAACCGCCTGTTTTCACAGGTTGACGCACCCTTTTTATTTTCTTCCATTCCGTTTCTTCCGGTCAGCCCGGCCGCCCCGAATCAGGCGTTAACGCTGGTTTACCATGATCAGCCCCAGCCAGCCTTGCGCTTCTGGCTCCAGCCGGGCGAAGGTGTTGGAGTAAGTGATTACCAACAATTTATGGCCCAGCAGTGTGCGGCCGATATCAGCCGCTGGCTGGCGGCCGGTCAGCAGGGCAAGGCGCGGTTAGGGAAAGGCGATGCACTGCAGCCGGTTAAGGCCTCGGATATCACCGTACTGGTGCGTAGCCGCAATGAAGCCAGTCTGATTCGTGACGCGCTGAATAAGCTGGCCATTCCGTCGGTCTATCTTTCCAGCCGCGACAGCGTTTATACCACGCCTGAAGCGCGCGAGCTGTTATGGCTGTTGCAGGCGGTGCAGTCACCTGAACAGGAGCGACTGCTGCGTAGCGCGCTGGCCACGTCCATCTTTGCTATCGATGCCGCCCAACTTGATGCGCTGGCGCAAAACGAACGTGAGTGGGATGCGCTGGTAGAGCAGTTTGTCAGCTGGCAGCAGATCTGGCAGCAACGTGGCGTACTGCCCATGTTGCGCGATGTAATGATTAAACGGCAACTGGCGGAAAATATGCTGGCTTCCGAAAATGGCGAGCGGCGCTTAACCGATCTGATGCATCTGGGCGAATTACTGCAGGAAGCGGCAACGCAGCTCGACAGCACGCATGCTCTGGTGCGTTTCCTGGCACAGCAAATTGCCCGCCCTGACAGCCAGGCCGCCAGTCAGCAGCTGCGTCTGGAAAGCGATCGCCACCTGGTGCAGATCGTCACGATTCACAAATCCAAAGGCCTGCAGTATCCGCTGGTCTGGCTGCCGTTTGCGGCCGGATTTCGCGAAGCGGCCAGCGCCCTGTATCACGACCGTGAAAGTTTTGCTGCCATGCTCGACGTGCAGGGCGATGCACAGAGCCTGACGCTGGCGGAAGAGGAGCGACTGGCCGAGGATTTACGGCTGCTCTATGTCGCGCTGACGCGCTCGGTTTACCACTGCAGCGTGGGTATTGCGCCCCTAATCAAAGGCGCGCGTAAAAAAGAGGGCGACAGCGATCTGCATAAGAGCGCGCTGGGCTACCTGGTACAGCGCGGTGAGAGCGGCGATGCCGCCGTGCTCAGTCACCATCTTGAGGCGCTCGCAGGCGAAGGGATTGAGGTGATACGGAGCGAGCTGCAGCCCGGCGCGAAGTGGCAGGACAGCGAACACCGCGAGAACGCGCTGAGCAGTCGGGAAATGACCCGAGCGCTGGCGGACAGTTGGCGCGTCACCAGTTACTCCGGATTACAACAGCACGGCAGTTCCCCCCTGCTGGATGCTTTGCCGAAATTCGATATTGATGCTGCTGGTGAGGCGGTTGAGGATGAAGAGCCCTTGTTAACGCCGCACCACTTCCCCCGCGGTGCGGCTCCCGGCACGTTTCTGCACGGGCTGTTTGAGGCCATGGATTTCACTGAGCCGCCGGACGCATTCTGGCTGGAGGATCAGCTTCAGCAACAGGGCTATTCCCTGAACTGGCTGCCCGTGATTCAGCAGTGGATCGCCCGCGTACTGACCACGCCGCTCAACAAAGACGGCTTAACCCTGGACTGCATCCGCAGCGCTGATCGGCTGATTGAGATGGAGTTTTACCTGCCGATCAACCGCCTGCTGACGGCTGCCGATCTGGATGCGCTGATGCGCCGGTACGATCCACTGTCGCAGCGCGCTGCCGCGCTGGATTTCCGTCAGGTGAAAGGCATGCTAAAAGGGTTTATTGATTTGGTATTTCGCTGGCAGGGAAAATATTATCTGCTGGATTACAAATCGAACTGGCTGGGTGACAGCCATACCGCGTATACGCAGGAGGCGATGGCGCAGGCCATGATCGACCATCGCTATGACCTGCAATATCAGCTGTACACACTGGCGCTGCACCGGTATCTGCAGCACCGCCTGGCGGGCTATGATTACCAACAGCATTTTGGCGGCATCTTTTATGTATTCCTGCGCGGGGTGGATGGCACCTCTGCCGATAACGGCATCTTTACCACTCGTCCCGATCCCGCCTTTATTGAGGAACTGGATGCATTGTTTGGTCATACAGAGGAGAGCTTATGAGTGATATAAACGCCTTGCTGCTTCAGGCAGTCGAAAAGCGTTTACTGCGTCCTCTGGATATTCAGTTTGCCCGCCTGATTGCAGATGAGACGCAACCCTTTCGGTTGCTGGCAGCGGCCTGTGTGAGTGCCGACGCGGGCGAAGGACATGTCTGCCTGCCGCTGGCTAACCTGAATGAGGCTGGGCTGTTCTCCGGTCGTCAGCCCGCACTGGCGCAGGCATTGTGGCAGGCCGCAGGCGCGCCCGATGAAGCAGAGCGGCATGCACAGCTGGCCAGTTGGTCAGCTGTGAGCGATGGCCGCGTTGTGACGCCCCTGGTGCTGAGTCACCAGCGTTTATACCTGCACCGGCTTTGGCAAAGTGAAGGCCAGGTTGCCCGTTTTTTCTCATTGCAGCCGGATAGCGGGACGTTTGATTCGCAACAGGCACGAGATGTTCTGCAGACGTTATTTGGCCGTCAACCTGACGACTGGCAAAAAATTGCTGCTGCGGTGGCACTGACCCGTAAAACCGCCGTTATTTCAGGCGGACCCGGTACCGGCAAAACCACGACGGTGGCGAAATTGCTGGCGGCGCTGATTCGCCTGAATCCCGAACCTCTGCGCATACAGCTGGCGGCACCGACAGGGAAAGCGGCAGCCCGTCTGACCGAATCCCTGGGAAAAGCCCTGCAGGGACTGGCGGTGGACGATGACGAGCGTGCGCGTTTTCCTGCTGAAGCGACCACGCTGCATCGCCTGCTTGGCGCACAGCCTGACTCGCAGCGCATGCGCTACCATGCGGGTAACCCGTTACACCTGGATGTGCTGGTGGTTGATGAAGCGTCGATGGTTGATCTGACGATGATGGCAAAACTGATTTCCGCCTTGCCGCCTCACGCCAGAGTGGTGTTTCTGGGCGATCGCGATCAGCTGGCTTCGGTTGAAGCCGGAGCGGTGTTGGGGGACATTTGTCGTTGCAGCGAAACCGGCTTCAGTCCGGCGCGCGCCGCACAACTGGTGACGCTTACCGAATGTGCGCTTACGGGCAGCGATGACGATACCGCGCCTGCCGTTCGCGACAGCATTTGTCTGCTCCGCCAGAGTTACCGCTTTGACGAAAAGTCCGGTATTGGCCAGCTTGCCCGCACCGTCAACCAGGGCGATGCGCGCCAGATGAGTAAGGTGTTCGCCGCCGGACATGCTGACCTGTCTTTTCAGCCGCTGAATGACGGTGAGGCATATCAGACCATGCTGAACGAGGTGGCGCAGGGCTATCAGGACTATCTGGATGCCGTTCAGCGTCAGGCTGCGCCAGAACAGGCCATTGCGGCATTTAGCCGTTATCAGCTTCTGTGTGCCCTGCGTGAAGGGCCATTCGGTGTGCACGGATTAAATCAGCGCATCGAACAGCGCCTGATGCAGCTACAGCGCATCCGGCGTCCTGCACTCGGCAGCCGCTGGTATCCGGGACGTCCGGTGATGATCACCCGCAACGACAGTGCCCTGGGGCTGTTTAACGGCGATATCGGGATTACGTTGCGTGATGCTAAAGGGCAACTCAGGGTGTTTTTTCCGTTGCCAGACGGCAGCGTGAAAGCGATTCAGCCCAGCCGTTTGCCGTCTCATGAAACGGCATGGGTGATGACGGTGCACAAGTCGCAGGGTTCAGAGTTTGATCATACCGCGCTGGTCATGCCGACGCAGTTTTTGCCGGTCCTGACCCGTGAGCTGGTTTACACGGCCATTACCCGTGCACGCAAACAACTGACCCTTTACAGCGATCGCGCGATATTTGAACGGGCAGTCCAGTTGCAGACGCAGCGGCGAAGTGGCCTGGTGGAAAGGCTGGGGGCGGAAACGCAGGGATAACAGGTCGGGCGGCAGGATGGCCGCCCGGCTGCCATCAGGTTAAATCGGCCATCAGCACCTTGGAACGGCGCTGGTAGTTGTACATCTCTTTCTTACTCTCCGGCAGCGACTCGATATCCACCGGCGTGAAGCCGCGCTCCTGGAACCAGTGGATACTGCGTGTGGTTAACACAAACAGTTTTTCCAGCCCCATCTGCTTCGCCTGAAGTGCAACGCGTTGCAGCAGCAGCTCTCCGCGTGAGGAGCTGCGGTAATCCGGATGGACCGCAACGCACGCCATTTCGCCAATCTTTTCATCCATAAACGGATAGAGCGCGGCGCAGGCGATGGTCAGGTTGTCCCGCTGAATGATGGTGAATTTGTCGATTTCCATTTCCAGCTGTTCGCGTGAACGGCGTACCAGAATCCCTTGCTGTTCCAGCGGACGAATCAGCTCCAGAATGCCACCGATGTCGTTGATCGTGGCCCGACGAATCTGCTCGGCGGACTCCATGACAATCTGTGTACCAATGCCGTCGCGCGAGAAGAGTTCCTGTAACAGGGCGCCGTCTTCCTGATAGCTGATCAGATGGCTGCGACGAACGCCGCTGCGACAGGCTTTAACGGCGCCACGCAGAAAGCGCACCGTGCCAGACAGAAAATCGCCATCGCGTTCCATTTCATCAATGCGTGCCTGAGCGTCATTGGGAAATAACTCCGAAACAATGTTGCCTTCACGATCGATTACGCCCTGTTCCGAGCAGAAGCCAATCATTTTTTCTGCTTTAAGCTTAATTGCCAGCTGCGTGGCCACTTCTTCAGAAGTCAGGTTAAAACTTTCACCGGTCACTGACACGGCCACCGGACCCAGCAGCACAATGGCATCGTTGTCGAGCTGGCGGTGAATAGCCTCTTCATCAATACGACGAATGCGACCGCTGTGACAGTAATCGACGCCGTCATCCACGCCGAGCGGCTGGGCAATGATAAAGTTGCCGCTCACCACGTTGATATGCGCGCCCTGTAACGGAGTGTTGTTCAGGCTCATGGAAAGGCGGGCGGTAATATCCAACTGAAGACGGCCTGCGGCCTGCTTTACCAGCTCCAGTGATTGCGCGTCGGTTACGCGTGTATATTTGTGGTAAGCCGGTTCCAGCTGGTTTGCGGCGAGGCTGGCATCAATCTGCGGACGTGCGCCGTACACGACGACTAAACGAATGCCAAGGCTGTGAAGCAGGCCAATATCGTTGACGATGCTGGAGAAATTTTCATGCTCAATGGCCTCACCGCCAAGCATGATGACAAATGTCTTATCCCGATGCGCATTGATATAGGGAACGGTATGGCGAAAACCCTGAACCAGTTCAGTACTACGTTCCTTCACGGCTAACCCTCAGTGAATGTTTATTCGTATTTTCTGTATTTTTATGCCTTTGGCGGCCATTTTGCAAGCGCTAATCCTGACGTTTATTTACGTTTTTTCAGGTGATAACGCCGCTAACAGACTGCATTATTTAGAGTTTCCGGGGTGACATCGTCAGCCGGATTGGATAAAGTTTTCGCCGCCATTTTATTTGGTTGCCGTTTTTTTAAACACGATATAACAGCTGGAGTGGCATGTCGGAAGGTCATCCCCTTATTTCACGTAGACGATTATTAAAAGGTACTGGGGCACTGCTGCTGCTCAGCGTAAGCGGTATGGGCATCGCGGCCACCAGCCATATTATGGCGGTTCGCATCTGGCCCTCTTCAACCTATTCGCGCATGACGCTGGAATCCAATGTTGCCCTTAAGTATAAGCAGTTCGCACTGACGAATCCGGACCGGCTGGTCATCGACATTGAGAACCTGCACCTTAATTCGGTCCTTAAGGGCGTTAACCAGCACGTCAGGGTGGACGATCCTTTTATCAAAAACGCCAGGGTCGGGCAGTTCGATGCCAATACCGTGCGGGTGGTGCTGGAACTGAAACGCAACGTCTCGCCAAAAATCTTCAGCCTTGCACCGGTCTCCAGTATTCAACACCGGCTGGTGGTCGATCTCTACCCCAGCCAGAATACGGTAGAAGATGATCCGCTGCTGGCATTACTGAAAGATTACAACCAGGGCGATCTGGATAAAAATGAAAGCGTTCAGCCGCCGTTACCCGGTAAAGCCGGGCGCGATCGCCCCATCATTATCATGATCGATCCTGGCCATGGCGGGGAAGATCCGGGCGCGCACGGTAAATACAAAACCCGTGAAAAAGACATTGTGTTGAAGATTGGCCGCCGCCTTAAGGCGCTGATTGAGAAAGAACACAATATGAAGGCGTACATGACGCGTAACGAGGATGTGTTTATTCCCCTGCGGGTTCGCGTGGCCAAAGCCCGTAAACAGCGGGCCGATCTGTTCGTCTCCATTCATGCGGATGCGTTCACCAGCCGGGCCGCACGGGGCTCCTCTGTGTTTGCCCTTTCGACCCGGGGGGCGACGTCAGCCGCGGCGCGTTTTCTGGCGCAAACCCAGAATGAATCCGACCTGATTGGCGGCGTCAGCATGAGTGGCGATCGCTATCTGGATCACACCATGTTTGATATGGTGCAGCGCCAGACGATCCATGACAGCCTGAAGTTTGGCAAAGAAGTGCTGCACCGGATGGGGCGGATTAACCACCTGCACAAACGCACTGTGGATCAGGCCGGTTTTGCGGTGCTGAAGGCACCGGATATTCCCTCGATCCTGGTGGAAACCGCGTTCATCAGCAACGTCGAAGAAGAGCGTAAACTCCGCACCACGCGTTATCAACATCAGGTCGCCGAGGCCATTCTGGAAGGCATTAAAGCCTATTTCAAAAACGGGGCGGCGCTGGCACACCGTTAAGCAGCCGGGCAGGAAAAATCACCCGCCCGGCCTTATCTGCTGTCAGGGTTTGCCGTCAGAAGCGGAACAGGGACCGGGTTGCGTGGCGTTCCTGTCTCGCCGGCGATGTGCGTCCACTTAGCGGCCTTTTGCCAGGTAGTGCGCCATTTCCTGTTCCGGCACCATGCCGCCGCCCGTCGCCCAGACCAGGTGAGTGGCCTGTTGTAACTGTGTTGGGCTGAAGTCGTGCAGCGCGTGATAATGCGCTGAACCACATACGTGCTGTGGACCGATCATCCCGGCCAGCGCAGAAGGTTCAAGCCGCAGACCTTCTTCCTGCGCCAGCCAGCCGAGCATGTCGTACATGCGCGCATCATCAAGTGTGTAAATGCCATCCAGCAGACGTTGCATGGCTCTGCCCACAAAGCCGGACGCCCGGCCTACCGCCAGACCATCCGCAGCCGTGACATTATCAATACCTATGTCCTGTACGGAAATGCCGTCGTGTAAGCCCGTTGTTATGCCCAGCAACATGCAGGGCGAATGAGTGGGCTCCGCAAACAGACAGTGAACATGGTCACCCCATGCCAGCTTCAGGCCAAACGCGACGCCGCCGGGGCCACCGCCCACGCCGCAGGGCAGGTACACAAATAAGGGATGTTGAGCATCAACCACGCGGCCCTGTTGTTCAAACTGCGCTTTCAGCCGTTGGCCGGCGACCGCATAACCTAAAAACAGCGTGCGGGAGTTTTCATCGTCAATAAAGAAACAGTTGGGGTCCGATGCGGCCGCTTTGCGTCCTTGCCCGACCGCCACGCCGTAATCCTGTTCATATTCCACCACCGTTACGCCATGGCTGCGCAGTTTTGCTTTCTTCCATTCCCGGGCATCCGCCGACATATGAACGGTTACGTTAAAGCCGAGGCGGGCGCTCATGATGCCAATCGACAGCCCGAGATTGCCGGTCGATCCCACGGCAATACGGTACTGGCTAAAAAACTGCCGAAGCGTGGGGGAGAGCAACGTGCGGTAATCCGCCTCCGGGGACAGCAAACCGGCAGCTAATGCCAGTTTCTCGGCATGATTCAGGACTTCATAAATGCCGCCACGCGCTTTGATGGAGCCAGAAATCGGCAGGTGGCTGTCTTTCTTCAGCAGCAGTGTGCCTGCAATTTTCTGGCCGTACGCCTGTTCCAGCCGGGCCTGCATGGCGGGGATCGCGACCACATCCGATTCGATTATACCGCCCGTGGCGGCGGTTTCAGGAAAGGCCTGAGCCAGCAAAGGCGCAAACCGCTTCAGGCGAGCATGGGCGGCTTCAACGTCCTGCTCTGTCAGTCCCACAAAGGGCAGGGCGTCGGCGACGGTTGTGGTGGCAGGATTGAACCAGATGGTTTCTTTCAGCGCGATCATATCCGCAACCGGCGGATACTGTGCAGCAATGTTGAAGGTATTCATAACAGACCTTGTCGTGTCCGGATGAATCATAAAAGCAGAAACGGGTTGGCCAGAGCAAGATCTGTTGCGACATGCGCGTACGGTCTGATCTCACTGCGTGTCTGAGCGGTAAAAAGGAGAGGGGGAGTGACTGACGGAGGCCAGAAACAAAAAAACACCTTCTCAGGTGTTTAAAGTGGTTGCGGGGGCCGGATTTGAACCGACGACCTTCGGGTTATGAGCCCGACGAGCTACCAGGCTGCTCCACCCCGCGTCCGATTGCGCATAGCGACTTTCACATTGTCCCTTCTGAGTGAGCATTATCTCAGAAGAATTGGTTGCGGAGGCCGGATTTGAACCGACGACCTTCGGGTTATGAGCCCGACGAGCTACCAGGCTGCTCCACCCCGCGTCCGATTGCGCATAGCGACTTTTCACATTGTTTCTTCTGTCTGAGCAAAACTACAGAAGAACTGGTTGCGGGGGCCGGATTTGAACCGACGACCTTCGGGTTATGAGCCCGACGAGCTACCAGGCTGCTCCACCCCGCGTCCGTGGATGCGCACTATACTCCGCACGATGATTGTTGCAACCCCTTTTTGCCCTAAAAGGCTAAATTTGCTGTTAATTGCTGAAGGATTCCACCAATTGGTGATTTATTGCACCGATATCCGTTATGACGAAAGAGGATGGATTTCATTCTGATGACGGCTTTGCTATCGTCGCGTGGCGAACACTTATAAAAAGAGATGAAGATGAAAGGACGTTGGGCGAAGTACGCACTTACTGGCGCATTTTTAGCGCTTCTGGCGGGCTGTAGTTCTAAGCCGACCGATCGGGGTCAACAATATAAAGACGGAAAACTTGATCAACCCTTAGCGCTGGTGAATCAACCTAACGCCAAAGGCCGTCCGGTTAACGGCAGAGATTTTGGGCAACAGATTCAGCAAATCCAGGCGGCCGCTTCGGGTTTGTTTGGCCGTAACAACAGCACTTACAGTGCGGTTGAAAACTGGCTGATGGCGGGGGGCGATACACGACAGTTGCGCCAGTTTGGGTTAAATGCGTTTCAGATGGAAGGCACCGATAATTACGGTAACGTCCAGTTCACGGGCTACTACACGCCGGTCGTTCAGGCACGCTACACGCGACAGGGCGAGTTTCAGTACCCTATTTACCGCATGCCGCCGCGCAAACGCGGTCAGAAATTACCCAGTCGCGCATCGATATACAGTGGGGCGTTAGACGATCGCTACGTCATTGCCTGGAGTAACTCACTCATCGATAACTTTATTATGGACGTGCAGGGCAGCGGCTATGTCGATTTTGGTGACGGACGTCCGATGAGCTTTTTTGGTTATGGCGGCAAAAACGGCTGGGGTTATCATAGCATCGGTAAAGAGCTGATCGACCGGGGCGAGGTCAAGCGTGAAGACATGTCAATGCAGGCCATTCGCCAGTGGGCTGAGGAACATTCACCCGAGGAAGTGCGGGCGCTGCTAGAAACTAACCCCTCCTTTGTCTTTTTCAAACCCGAACCTTATGTGCCGGTACGTGGCGCGAGCGCGGTGCCGCTGGTGGCGAAAGCCTCTGTGGCATCCGATCGTTCACTGATTCCTGCCGGAACAGTGCTGCTGGCGGAAGTGCCGCAGCTCAATGAAAAGGGCAAATTCAACGGGAAATATGAAATGCGGGTGATGGTGGCGCTGGATGTCGGCGGCGCGATCAAAGGCCAGCACTTCGATATCTATCAGGGCGTAGGGCCAGATGCTGCCCATCTGGCGGGGTTCTATAACCATTATGGTCGTGTGTGGGTGTTGAAATCGGCACCGGGAGCCGGTCAGCCGCTGTTCAGCAACGCGCAGAGCAGCAACAACGGCAGCCTGCTGTTAGGCGCTAACTAAATTTTGAAGCGGCGGGCGATCGGGCCCGCGCTCAGTAACAGGTTCAACTATGAAAGTGTTAAACGATGCCTGGCACCAGCGATTTGGTGGCACGGCACGTCTTTATGGGCAGTCGGCGTTGCAGCATTTCGCTGATGCCCACTTCTGTGTGATTGGTATTGGCGGCGTGGGCTCCTGGGCTGCCGAGGCACTGGTAAGAACCGGCATCGGCAGGATTACCCTGATCGATATGGATGATGTCTGTATCACCAACACCAATCGTCAGATACATGCGATGAGCGGCAATGTGGGTAAAGCCAAAACGGACGTGATGGCCGAGCGTCTGCGCGCCATTAATCCTGACTGTGAGGTGATCTGTATTGATGACTTTATCACCCCGGAAAACACGGCGACGCTGCTGACTGCCGATATCGACTATGTGATTGACGCTATCGACAGTGTGCGCCCCAAGGCGGCGCTGATTGCCTGGTGTCGACGCAATAAGATTCCCCTGATCACCACGGGCGGCGCAGGTGGGCAAATCGATCCCACGCAAATCCAGGTGACTGACTTAGCGAAGACCATCCAGGATCCGCTAGCAGCTAAATTACGCGAGCGGCTTAAACAGCTGGGAGTGGTAAAAAACAGCAAAGGCAAGCTGGGCATCGACTGCGTTTTCTCTACAGAGGCGCTGGTTTATCCGCAGGCGGATGGCTCGGTTTGCGCCTCACGCAGCACAGCGGAA
This sequence comes from Pantoea sp. BS_8, assembly GCF_041954965.1. NCBI lineage: Bacteria > Pseudomonadati > Pseudomonadota > Gammaproteobacteria > Enterobacterales > Erwiniaceae > Pantoea > Pantoea sp. BS_8. The sequence goes on along the minus strand of NZ_JAVAXU010000008.1, from coordinate 93,837 downwards.
GGGCCGAAAAGAATGGATTGTGAATCCGGATTTGGCGCAGCCACGATGGTCACCGCCACCTTTGGCTTTGTTGCCGTTTCGCATGCCCTGAAGAAATTTCTGGCACGGGCCGCGCGCCAGGCGTAATGCTAATCTGCCGTGCAACGCGGTTGTACGGCTTTAGCCCGCGTTTGCCAGGCCGGCAGCCTGACCTGATTAGCTAAACACTGACCGACGACTGCGCCATGAGCGGTTAACCCAGCGCCCGTTGCGCATGCTGCTGGACGGCATCGGCCAGCGCTTTCAGGCCGCTACTGCGTGAGGCGCTAAGCTGCGCACGCAGGCCCAGCGATTCAAACAGATCCAGCGGATCGGCCGCCAGTAATTGCGCGGGCGTCTGGCCTTCAACAGCGGTGAGCAGCACGGCCAGCAAACCACGAACGATGCGACCTTCGCTGTCACCGTAAAAATGCAGGGAACCTTCTTCCCGGATCTGGCTGCCCAGCCAGACGCGATTCTCGCAACCACTCAGCTCACTGTCCGGTGTTCTTAATGCGTCAGGTAAGGCCGGCAACTGTCGGCCAAGTAAAATCAGCTGCCGGTAGCGATCCTCCCACTGCCGACAGTGAGAGAAGGTTTCTTTCAGATCCGCAGGCGTAATTTCAACACCGAACGGATGCGGGGCAAGCAGGGATGCGTGCATGATTAAAACTCCGATAACAACGCGACAGCGCTGTGCATAGCGCGCAGCAGCGCATCGACGTCCTGTAAATTATTATAGGGGGCAAACGATACGCGCAGCGTCCCCTCAACGCCCAGTGCCGCCATTAACGGTTGGGCACAATGTTGACCCGCACGTAAGGCGATCCCGTGCTCTGCCAGCAGTGTCACGATATCGCTGTGATGCACTCCCTGAATGTCGAAGGCCAGCAGGCTGGCCTGGCCACAACGGAAACTGCGAAAGCCCGGCAGTTCTGCAAGCTGTTCCTCGGCCAGACTGGCTAACTGCTGGCTCCAGATCTCCGCTTTAGACATATTATGCTGTTGCAGCCAGCTCAGCGCGGCACTCAGTCCGGTCACGCCCGCCACGTTTGGCGTACCGGCCTCAAAGCGCCAGGGCACCGGCTGGGGCGTAAAGCCGGTGAAGTCGACCTTCGTCAGCATCTTACCGCCGCCCTGCCAGGGGGCCATCTCTTCCAGCAATTCCGCTTTACCGTACAGCACACCGATGCCCATTGGGCCATAGAGCTTGTGGCCGGAAAAGGCATAGAAATCAATATCCAGCGCCTGTACATCCGGTGGGCAATGTACGACGCCCTGCGCGCCATCGACCATAACTTTTGCCCCTGCCGCATGGGCAAGAGCGATGGCCCGGGATAAATCGGGGCAGCCGCCTGTGACATTGGACATCTGACCCAGCGCAAGCAGACGCGTCCGGTGAGTGATCAGTGAGGGCAGCACGGCGATATCGGGCAGGCGATCCTCACCGATTGGCCATTTTACCACGCGCGCGCCCGTGGCCTGTGCGACCATGAGCCAGGGAACCAGATTGGCGTGGTGCTCGGCTTCGCTGACGAGGATTTCATCGCCGGGCTGTAAACGCGGGGCTAACCAGCTTTGCGCCACCAGGTTAATGGCTTCGGTGGTACCGCGCGTCCAGACAATCTGCCGGTCACTGGCGGCATTGAGCCACTGCGCCACCTGGCCCCGCGCCTGCTCATACTGCTCGGTTAACCGGCGAGCCGCTGCAAACTGGCTACGATGAACCGTACCGGCGCTCAGGCTGTAGAACTGCTGAGTCGCCTCGATTACCGCCTGCGGTTTTAGCGTGGTGGCGGCGCTGTCGAGATAAACACCCGCGTCGCTCAGGGCAGGAAACTGCTGCCGGAATGAAGAAGGATTAAAGGCACGCATACATAGCTCGTTGTTAATTATCAGACTCAGGCTGAAAGATGGATGTCTGTCTGGCAAAGCTGGAAAAGCGGGTTATGCTGAATATTGCAAGGTAAAAACTTCACCCGCATGGCGATACGACATTCTGATAGTCGATCCCACTTGACCATTTCTCGGGTCAGCGTAACGCGGGCGGTTTGGTGCAATCAATCTGCAAGGAGATAGAAGATGAAAAAACTCGCCGCAATGCTGGCCGTTTGTACAATGGCCTTTACCCTGGCTGCCTGTTCAAGCAACTACGTAATGCATACCAATGACGGACGCACTATCGTTGCTGAAGGTAAACCAAGAGTCGATACTGATACCGGTATGATTAGCTATAAAGATGCGAATGGCAATGAGCAGCAGATTAACCGTTCAGATGTGAAAGAAATGGTTGAGATGAAGTAATCCGCGCATAAAAAAAGCACCGCAATTTGCGGTGCTACTCAATATCACAATGGACAGACAGGGTAAATCTACAGGAAATAAAAAAGCTTGATCTGTAAAGGTCAGATCAAAATTGCAAACACAACATCACGACCACAAGCCAAAAGCTTTCAGAAAATCTGCGAACTCACTCACAAATCTAAAAACTTTTCGTTCCGGCTCAGGAAGTACCGCAACTATAGGTATTTGCTGGAGCTTCCTCAACGGACAATTTATAATGTCTCGGATTATAAATTCTAATACGTTAAGGCTTTGTATTAGTCCGCGTATTTTTTGCCAGGCTGGCTATGGATAACCATGTCAAAACGTCTTCCTCCCCTGAATGCACTGCGGGTATTTGATGCCGCAGCACGCCATTTAAGCTTTACCAAAGCCGCTGAAGAGCTGTTTGTGACCCAGGCTGCTGTCAGTCACCAGATCAAATCACTGGAAGATTTTCTGGGACTGAAGCTGTTCAGACGGCGAAACCGGTCGCTTTTACTCACCGAGGAAGGCCAAAGTTACTATCTGGATATCAAAGAAATTTTCTCTGCGCTCAACGAGGCGACGCGTAAACTGCAGGCACGCAGCGCCAAAGGGGCGTTGACGGTGAGTTTGCTGCCAAGCTTTGCGATTCAGTGGCTGGTCCCGCGTCTTTCCAGCTTTAATCTGGCTTATCCGGGAATTGACGTCCGCATTCAGGCGGTCGATCGGGATGAAGAGAAGCTGGCCGATGATGTGGACGTGGCCATTTTCTATGGCCGGGGAAACTGGCCAGGCCTGCGGGTCGAAAAACTCTATGCCGAATATTTGCTGCCGGTTTGTTCGCCATCGCTGATGACGGGTGAAAATCCCCTGAAAACGCCCATGGATCTGGCTCGTTTTACACTGTTGCATGATGCTTCCCGCCGTGACTGGCAGGCGTATATCCGTCAGTCAGGCGTCCAGCATATCAATGTGCAACAGGGGCCCATTTTCAGCCACAGCGCGATGGTGCTGCAGGCGGCCATCCATGGGCAGGGCGTTGCCCTGGCCAATAACGTTATGGCGCAAAGCGAAATCGAAGCGGGACGGTTGATTTGTCCGTTTAATGACGTTTTAGTGAGCAAAAATGCTTTTTATCTGGTTTGTCATGACAGTCAGGCAGAACTGGGTAAAATAGCCGCCTTTCGACAGTGGATCCTCGCCAAAGCGGCTACCGAACAAGAAAAATTCCGCTTTCGTTATGATCAGTAACTTTTTTATTTTTTTGCAGGGACCTGCAAACGCACCTTGAGGATACATTCATGTCCAGACGTGCCATGTTTATTTTTGCGGCCATCAGTGGGTTTTTCCTGGTGGCATTTGGTGCTTTTGGTGCTCATGTGTTGAATAAAACGCTGGGAGCGACTGAAATGGCCTGGATTCATACCGGGCTGGAATACCAGGCTTATCATACGCTGGCTGTGCTGGGACTGGGAGCGGCGATGCTTTATCGCTGTAATATCTGGTTCTACTGGAGCAGCGCCTCTATGGCACTGGGTACCGCATTATTCAGCGGCAGCCTCTATTCCCTGGCGCTGTCGCACTTAACGTTTTTTGTTTTTATCACGCCAGTCGGGGGGCTGTTCTTCCTCGTTGGCTGGCTATTGATGTTGATTGGCGCACTGCGTCTTAAAACCAAGGCAGAACGCCATGAATAAAGTTTTACTGTATTGCCGCGCTGGCTTTGAAAAAGAGTGTGCGGCGGAAATTAGTGCTAAAGCCGCCGAGCGCAATATTTACGGCTTTCCTCGGGTTAAAGAGGATGCAGGTTATGTCCTGTTTGAGTGCTACCAGCAGTCCGATGCGGAGAGACTGATCCGCGAGTTGCCGTTTGAGCAGTTGATTTTTGCCCGTCAGATGCTGGTTGTTGGCGAACTGCTGCGGGATCTGCCACAGGACGATCGTATTTCCCCCATCGTAGGCATGTTAAGCGGCGTGGTGGAAAAGGGCGGGGAACTGCGTGTTGAAGTGCCGGACACCAACGAAGCCAAAGAGCTCACCAGGTTCTGCCGCAAGTTTACCGTCCCGCTGCGCGCCAGCCTGCGTGAGAGCAAAATCCTGCTCAACTATGAAAGCCCAAAACGCCCGGTCGTGCATGTGTTCTTTATCGCCCCCGGCACCTGCTACGTTGGGTATTCACTGCCGGAGAACAGCTCACCCTTTTATATGGGCATTCCGCGTCTTAAGTTCCCGTCTGATGCGCCGAGTCGGTCCACGCTTAAGCTGGAAGAGGCCTTTCACGTTTTTGTTCCGGCCGATGAGTGGGATGAACGTCTGGCCAGTGGAATGTATGCCGTCGATTTGGGGGCCTGTCCAGGCGGCTGGACCTATCAACTGGTACAGCGCAGCATGATGGTTTACGCCGTGGATAACGGGCCGATGGCGCCCAGCCTGATGGAGACCGGCCAGGTTTTTCACGAGCGTGAAGACGGTTTCCGTTTCCGTCCGCCCCGCACCAACATCAGCTGGCTGGTCTGCGACATGGTGGAAAAGCCGGCTCGCGTGGCGAACCTGATGGCGGACTGGCTGGTCAACGGCTGGTGCCGCGAAGCCATATTTAACCTGAAACTGCCCATGAAGAAGCGCTACGAAGAAGTCACGCAGAATCTGGCCATGATCGAGCAGCGACTCAATGAAAATGGCGTTAACGCGCAGATTCGGGCACGTCAGCTTTATCACGATCGTGAAGAAGTGACAGTGCACATTCGTCGCATCTGGGCCGCTGTCGGTGGCCGCCGCGACGAGCGTTAACCCTGCAGACCGGGCGCGATTGTGCCCGGTCTGATATGATTAGCCGCCATGGTAACGCAGTAAATTCAGATTCCCTTCCAGCACCAAATCCTGTTTCAGCCGGGCCACATCGCGGCTGATCAGCGCCATCTCCTGTCCGGCCTGTAACTTATTACGCCATTTGGTCGGCACCTGATCCAACTGCTGATACAGCGATTCCAGCGAACCAAACTGCTGTAGCAGTTCCCGGGCGCTTTTGGGTCCAATGCCTGCGATGCCGGGAATTTTACTGCTGCTGATGCCGCATAATCCCCAGTAGTCAGGCAGCAACGCGGGTGCAACGCCGAATTCGGCTTCAATAAAAGGCACATCCAGCCAGCGCTTTTGAAAATAGTCACGGATGCGAATCGTCGGTGCCAGTAACTGGCAGTAACCTTTGTCGGTTGAAACGATGGTCGCCTGATGACCTGCCTGCGCCATTTTGACCGCCAGCGTCGCCGCCAGATCGTCGGCTTCATCCTGGTCGGCTATCCAGCAACTGACGCCCGCGTTTCGAAAGGCGTCCTTCAGCGCGGGCATTTCGGCCTGCAAATCGTCGGGCATCGGCGGGCGGCCACTTTTATAGTCAGGCAACAACTGGTGCCGCCATCCCTGATGGCGGGCTTCACCATCAAACACCGCCACCACGTGCGTCGGCCGCGTGTGCCCCAGAAGCTGACGCAGCGCGCCTACGCAACTGTCGACGCAGGGCGAGCCTTGTACCGCATGCAGGCGACGAATTAAATTGAGGGCGTCAACAATGAGTAAGTGAAGAGACATAAGATATGGGCAGCCCGCAGGCTGCCTCCAGATTTACTTGATGATTTCGTAGCACGGAATATAGGCAGTGCCGGGCAGTTTCATACGTTGCTGCGCCACAAAGCCCTGTAGCAGTTCATCCATGCGGTGCATGATGTCGGCATCGCCGTGCAGTTTGTAAGGGCCTTTTTCGCGGATTTCGCGAATGCCCATCTCTTTGACGTTTCCTGCAACAATCCCAGAGAAGGCCCGGCGCAAATCCGCCGCCAGTTTTTCTGGAGCCTGGTTTGTGTAGAGATTGAGGTTGGCCATATTTTCATGCGTTGGCATAAACGGCACCTGCAGATCCTGAGCAATACGCATTGACCAGTTAAAACTGTAGGCGTCACCGGTTTCACGGCGATGCTCTTTCACCTGCGGCATGGCTTTTCTCATCAGACGGGCAACTTCAGCAGCATCGTCAATGATGATCTGATAATGCTTACGTGCCTGCTCGCCGAGCGTGCTGACAATGAAGTCGTCCAGTACGCGGAAATAATCGGCGCTCTCTTTCGGGCCGGTCAGAATAAGCGGCAGAACCTGATGCGCGTTCTGTGGATTCATCAGAATGCCCAACAGATAGAGGAACTCCTCTGCGGTACCCACGCCGCCCGGGAAGATGATGATGCCGTGCGCGATGCGCACAAAGGCTTCCAGGCGCTTTTCGATATCCGGCATGATGATAAGTTCGTTCACCAGCGGATTCGGTGGCTCAGCCGCGATAATAGACGGCTCAGTTAACCCGATAAAGCGGCTGTCACGATAGCGCTGCTGGGCATGGCCCACGGCGGCACCTTTCATCGGCGCTTCCATCACGCCCGGTCCACAACCGGTACAAATGTTCAGCTCACGCAGCCCCAGTTGCGTGCCCACGTTGCGACAATACTGGTATTCCACCGCGTTGATCGAGTGGCCACCCCAGCAGACAACGGTATTGGGATATTCACCCACATGCAGGGCGCGGGCATTGCGCAAAATGGAAAACACCGTGTTGGTGATGGTGGCTGAGTCGTTGTCCTCTTCGCAGGGTAAACGCCCCGAGCTGGCGAGCTGGCCATTGACAAACAGGATGTCGCGCAAGACGGCAAACAGGTTGGCCTGGAGTGAACGGATGATACGACCGTCGACGAAGGCTTCTTCCGGGGGATTAATCAGTTCCAGCTTAACGCCGCGCTCACGGCGCAGTACGTTGATGTCGAAGTTCTCAAAACGCGACAGCAGTTCATGGCTGCTGTCAGTCTGACTGCCAGAGTTGAGTACGGCGAGCGAGCAGTTACGGAAAAGTTGATACAAATCGCTGCTGGCCGTGCGCTTCAGCATATCTACTTCCAGTTGGGAGAGCAGATCCATAGAGCCAAGAGGGCTGACATGTGTAATCAAATGAACTCCTTTGCACCCGCTGGGGTGATAACTGACACTGCAAATGCAGTGACCAAAATCCCTGGTTGGCAACCCGCAGGTTACCGCCCTGTCCAGAGTAGCCTTGTCGGCAAGGTTTGCTCAAGTGGAACCGTATGCGCGTTTAACAGTCTGAGAAAGGATTCGCAAACTATTGACGAACCAGACGAGAATGGCCCGGCGTAAAGGGCACATTACTGCGCCACGGATTGATATCCAGTCCACCCCGTCGCGTGTAACGTGCGTAGACGGTCAGCTGTGATGGCTGACAAAAGCGCATCAGGTCGTTGAAAATACGCTCCACGCACTGTTCATGAAACTCATTATGCTGACGAAATGAAACGATATAGCGCAGCAGAGCTTCACGATCGATGCGCGGGCCCTGATAGCGAATCATTACCGATCCCCAGTCAGGCTGATTGGTGATCAAACAGTTGGATTTAAGCAGATGGCTGACCAGCGTTTCTTGCACCTGTTCCTGACCGGCGGCGTCGATCAGATAATCGGCATTGAAGCCGTAATCTTCAATCTCGATGTCCTGCTCATCAATGCAGGTGCCCGCAAAGTGACCGACAGGCTGACCTTCGATCTCCTGTAAGCGAAACAGCGCCACACGGACATCGCCCTCGGCACAGGCGCGCAGGTCCTGCTCCAGCGTCTGGCGTACCTCGGCCCAGTCTGTAAATCGCGTCTGGTTAAAGCTGTTAAGGTAGAGCTTAAAACTCTTTGATTCGATAAGATTACGGCTCCGGGCATCAAGCTCGACTTCGCCCACGGCCACCTGGGGCACGCCTTTGCTGTTGAGCCATGAGAGTTCATAGAGCGTCCAGATATCACTGCCCAAGAACGGCAAATTATCGGGATAAAGGCCCAAAGGCTCGCGATTCATGCTGCGCGGCACGGCCTGTAATAAGCTGTTGTCATAGCGATCGTGATACGCTGTAGGCTTGCCCAGCGTCAGGTTGCTCAGTGCCGGGTCCGGCTGGTAAGAAGACATAACGGTTACCACTAGAGTCATCAAAGTGAGTAAGTGTAACCTATCAGAAGTGAGAATTTGAATGATGCAGCAAACCGCTGAAGCGTTAACGGATTTTACCACGCGCTACTGCCAGCACTGGCAGCAGAGCCGGGGCCATGCGCCAGCCAGTCGCGATCTTTATGGTATTCCTTCCCCCTGTTTGCTGGAAAACCGTGATGAGTGTGCGCTCTGGCAACCGCAACCCTTTACACTACCGCCCTCGCTGGAGGCGGTTGAGCGGGCGCTGGAGATTGCGCTGCAACCGCAGATTACGGCCTTTTATACGCACCAGTTCGCGGGGGACATGCAGGCCATGTGGCAGGACCACAGGCTAACGCTGCTCCAGGTCTGGAGTGAAACCGACTTTGTCCGGCTGCAGGAAAACCTGATCGGGCACCTCGTCATGCAGCGGCGCCTGAAGCAGAATCCAACACTGTTTATTGCCACCACTGCGTCAGAAGAGAACATTATTTCCCTGTGCAATCTGAGCGGTGACATCATCCTTGAAACGCCCGGTCAGAAGAAACGTATTACGCTGGCATCGGATATCTGGACTTTTCTTAATAATTTACAACCGCTTAGTGATTAATTGCAGAGATGTGCCGCTTCGCGTGTGAGAGATCTCTTACATGCTGTGTGAGAGATCGCCATATTAGCGAAACGGTGAAGTGGCGGCCGAGATGTAAAAATATTGTAAATCATTAACTTATTAGCACCGCTGTTCAATCTCTTGAACAGGATCGCGTTATAACGTGTTTTAACACCTTGTGCCCTGAGGCTTTTCTTAAGAGAATAGGTCTCGCTGACAGGACGTCATGGACAGCAGGAACCGTCAGGAAGACGGTAGCCAGGAGGCAGGAACGTAATGCTGTTACGTCACAAGGAAGGCTTCAGGACGAAGCAGGACACTCAGGAATGAGTTAAGGGACACCTCCAGGATGGAGAATGAGAGCCCCTCGGACGAGGCGGTGGGCCAGGAGGCTAAGGAGTGATCAGGATGATTCGCGGAAGGACTACGCACGGGAAAAGTTGTCAAGGATGAGCAGGGAGCATTAACGTAGCAGGAGAGCTGCAAACGAACCGGGAGCACTGTTTAATACAGTGCTCCCTTTTTTTGTGCCTGCGGGTTATCCTTGCCGCCCCTTTTTATTCGTCAGAGGTGAGGCATGACGTCAGAACAGTTTATTATGCAACGGCTTGAACAGCTCGAAGCCGTCATGCGTGAGCACGATCTGTGGCAGGTGGACGCGCCAGACGAACAGGCTTTCGCAAGCCAGCAACCTTTTTTCCTCGACACGATGCAGCCGCTGGAATGGTTGCAGTGGGTCCTGATTCCACGGGTGCAGATGCTGATTCGTGCGGGCCAGGCATTGCCAAAAAATTTTGCGGTTGCCCCCTATTTTGAAATGGCGTTAACGCCGGTTCAGCCGGGGCGCACACTGTTGTTGCTGACCTTACAGCAGCTGGATGCATTGCTGCAGGATGACCCGGTCTGATGCTGGAAATCATTTATCAGGATGCGTGGCTGGTCGCGGTGAATAAGCCCGCAGGCTGGCTGGTGCACCGCAGTTGGCTTGATCGCCATGAAACCCGGTTTGTGATGCAGACGGTACGCGACCAGATAGGCCAGCATGTTTTCACGGCGCATCGGCTGGATCGTCCCACATCAGGCGTGCTGCTGATGGGGCTGTCCAGTGAGGCAGGCCGCCTGCTGTCCCAGCAGTTTGAGCATCACCACATGGAAAAGACCTACCATGCCATTGTGCGCGGCTGGCTTGAAGGCAGTGACAGGCTGGATTATCCGTTGGTGGAAGAGCTGGACAAGATCGCGGACAAATTTGTCAGCGAACCCCGTGCGCCGCAGCCGGCGGTGACCGATTACGCCGCACTGGCAACGGTAGAAATGCCGGTCGCCATCAGTCGCTATCCCACGGCACGTTACAGCCTGGTTGAGCTTAAACCGCAAACCGGGCGGAAACATCAACTCCGTCGGCACATGTCCCATTTGCGTCATCCCATCATCGGCGATTCGGCCCACGGGGATTTACGCCAGAATCGTGGTGCGGCTGCGCACTTTGGTGCCAGCCGTTTGATGCTGCATGCCAGCAGCTTATCCCTTAACCATCCTGTGACGGGCGAACCGCTGCTTATTCGTGCCGGGCTCGATCCTGTCTGGCAACGGGTGATGGAGCAGTTTGGCTGGCAGGCCTGTATTCCTGATGTGCCACGGGTTGAGTTTCTCGCAGGCTCAGGTCAGGATAGCGTTCCGGAATAAAGGGGAAAAGAAATGGCAAAGATTGGGATTTTTGTAGGCACCGTCTATGGGAACGCCTTACTGGTTGCAGAAGAAGCTGAGCCGTTGTTGCAGCAGCAGGGCCATGAGGTAACGATTTTCGAAGATCCGACACTGGCCGACTGGCAACACTATGCCAGTGATGTCGCTCTGATCATCACCTCGACCACCGGTCAGGGCGATTTTCCGGATACGATTTCCGGCCTGTTTCATGCTATGCAGGATAAGCTGGGCCATCAGCCCACGCTGCGTTATGGCGTGATAGCGTTGGGCGACAGCAGTTATGAAAATTTCTGCGGCGCAGGCAAGCGTTTTGATGCATTGCTGCAGGCGCACCAGGCGAAGCGGATCGGTGACGTGTTGCTCATCGACGCCACCGAAGATCCGGAGCCTGAGTCGGTAACGTCTCCCTGGGTTGAGCAGTGGGGCAAACAGCTCTGACTGTACAGGGTGGGGGAAGACGGCACCCGCGTGGCTGACATGCGCGCCACGCGGGTGTCAGCACGGCCTGTCTGCATAAAAACGGCATCAGGTGATCGGTGCGGGATTAAAGACCGCCAGCTGATTGCGGATGCCCCAGCGGTCTGACCAGGTTTGTTTCCGGCCGCTGGCAATGTCCAGAATTAATGTAAACAACCGCCAGCCAACCTGCTCGATGGTTTCTTCGCCCGTGGCAATCGTACCGGCGTTAATATCCATTAAATCATGCCAGCGTTCAGCCAATGCGGTACGGGTCGCCATCTTAATCACCGGAATGGCCGCCAGGCCGTAAGGCGTTCCCCTGCCCGTTGTAAAAACCTGTAAGGTGATGCCTGAGGCCAGCTGCTGCGTGCCGCAGACAAAATCGCTGGCGGGCGTGGCTGCAAAAATCAGCCCTCGTCGTGTTGGCCGTTGTCCCGGTGACAGCACTTCCATAATCGGGCTTCGGCCTGATTTGGCAATCGAGCCTAATGCTTTTTCCACCACGTTGGCCAGTCCGCCTTTCTTGTTGCCGGGCGAGGGATTGGCGCTGCGGTCCGTTTTGCCTTGATCGAGATAGCGATCATACCAGGCCATTTCCTCAATCAGTCGCTGGCCCACGGTCTGGTCAACCACGCGTGGCGTCAGCAAATGAATGGCATCCCGTACCTCCGTGACTTCAGAAAACATTACGGTGGCTCCGCAGCGTACCAGCAGATCAGCGGCGAAGCCGACGGCGGGATTCGCGGTCACGCCCGAAAACGCGTCGCTGCCGCCACACTGCATGCCAACCACCAGTTCAGAGGCCGGGCAGGTTTCGCGCTGGCGTTGATTAAGGCGGCTCAGGTGACGCTCTGCGACCTGCAAAATGTCATCCACCATGGCACCGAAGCCCACCCGGCTCTCGTCCTGCAAACGCACAATATCCGCATCGTCCAGCGAGATGGGCTGTACGTCAGGCGTGCCGGTCAGCAGGCGTTCGGGTTGTAACTTTTCGCATCCCAGACTGACCACCATGATTTCGCCGCCGAAATTGGCATTCAGGGCCAGATTATGAACGGTTCGGATCGGGATCACCGCCGCGGGGGCATTGATCGCCACGCCACAGCCATAAAGATGATTCAGCGCCACCACGCCATCAACGTTGGGATAGCGGGGCAGTAAATCACGCTCAATGATTTGCACCACATAATCCACCACGCCCGCGACGCAGTGCACGCTGGTGGTGATCCCCAGCAGATTACGGGTGCCCACGCTGCCGTCGGCGTTGCGATAGCCCTCAAAGGTATAACCGTCCAGCGGCGGTAACGCCGGCGGCACATTATTCGCTAAAGGTAAATGCGCTAAGTCCGGGGCATCCGGCAGAGCAATTAGCGATTCGTCGATCCAGCTCCCCTGGGCGATATCACGCATGGCCAGACCAATCACCTCGCCATAGCGCAGTATGGGCTGCCCATCAGGAATAGCCTGCAGCGCCACCTTGTGTCCCTGGGGAATATGCTCGGTCAGAGTTAAGCCATCACGAAACGTGGTACCGGCAGGCAGTCCCTGGCTGTTAACCACAATGGCCACGTTATCGTTTTCATGAACTTTGATATAGAGCGGTTGTTCGTTTGACAGGGGGATCATCGCTCACCTTCCAGTGCATCGTGCCTTATTTCTGTGGCGCATTCATTATAAGAAGTCAGGTGTCACAGGTTCAGTATTTGCCACCGTCAGTATAAAGAGGGGTTCTCACCTGCACATTGTGCAATTGACCTACATTCAGCCTTCAGAGACGGCCGTTTTCATGTCTTTTTACCAAATCACGTGACGATTCTCACAAAGCCGGCGATCGTCGGGCGTAGGAGCTGGCTTTGGGTGAGGAATACCAAAATACGTGAAATGCGCCGCAGTGTTTTATGCAATAGCCCAAAAAAGCACGATTCCTTCTCCTTATTCCAGGGAGATATTCCAATGTCACCGTGAAACCCACTTCTTATACTGATTTCCGTTTCCCCGGTCAGGTTATATGTCACGCCGCGTGAGCAATTTGCCAATAAAAAAATCGCCGTGTTTAACCTACATCTCTCTGATACCCAACGCGATGTGTATGCAGTCAGAGCGAATGTCACTTTCGCTATTTTTCAGGAGTGCATCATGAGTAGTTTTCACCAGACGTCAGAGGCGGTCCAGAAACGGACAAATGCACGCTACTGGATTGTGGTCATGTTGTTTATTGTGACCTCATTCAACTACGGCGACCGGGCGACGTTATCCATCGCTGGCTCCGCGATGGCAAAGGATATTGGCCTCGATCCCGTGGGCATGGGTTACATCTTCTCGGCGTTTTCGTGGGCCTATGTTATTGGACAAATCCCCGGCGGCTGGCTGTTGGATCGCTTTGGTTCCAAACGCGTCTATTTCTGGAGCATCTTCCTCTGGTCGTTATTTACCTTGCTGCAAGGTTTCGTGGACCTGTTCAGTGGTTACACCATCGTTATGGCGCTGTTTATGTTGCGCTTTATGGTGGGGCTGGCAGAAGCACCTTCATTTCCGGGTAACAGCCGGATTGTGGCCGCCTGGTTTCCGGCTCAGGAGCGCGGTACCGCCGTGGCCATTTTCAATTCTGCCCAGTATTTTGCGACCGTGATTTTCGCACCCATCATGGGCTGGCTGACCTCCGCAGTCGGTTGGGCTCATGTCTTCTGGTTCATGGGGGGGCTGGGCATCATCCTGAGCCTTATCTGGCTCAAAGTGATTCACGATCCCAGCGATCATCCTGGCGTTAATCAGGCGGAACGGGAATACATGGAGCAGGGCGGTGCGCTGATCAACATGGATCAGAAAAGCGAAAAGCAAAACGTCAGCTTCCGTGACAAGCGGTTCCAGATCAAACAGCTGCTGCAGTCACGCATGATGATCGGTATCTATATTGGCCAGTACTGTATCAACGCACTGACCTATTTCTTTATCACCTGGTTTCCGGTTTATCTGGTTCAGGCGCGCGGAATGTCGATTCTTAAAGCCGGTTTTGTTGCCTCCGTACCGGCACTGTGCGGCTTTATTGGCGGCGTGCTGGGTGGCGTGATCTCCGACTGGCTGATGCGCAAAACCGGTTCCCTGAACATCGCCCGCAAAACGCCCATTGTGCTCGGGATGCTGCTCTCGACCTCTATGGTGATATGTAACTACGTTGAAACCGACTGGGTTGTGGTGCTGTTTATGGCGACGGCCTTTTTTGGCAAAGGCATTGGTGCGTTGGGCTGGGCGGTGATGGCCGATACCGCGCCGAAGGAGATCAGCGGTCTGAGCGGCGGCCTGTTCAATATGTTTGGTAATGCGTCCGGCATTATCACGCCTGTTGCGATTGGCTACATCATTGCCTCGACCGGATCGTATAACGGTGCGCTGGTATACGTGGGTATCCACGCCTTTGTCGCGGTACTCAGTTATCTGGTGCTGGTGGATAACATCAAGCGCATTGAGCTGAAAACCCGCTAAGGAGCCTGTATGAATACGCAATCCACACCCGTTATCACCGCTATGCAGGTTGTGCCGGTGGCCGGTTACGACAGTATGCTGCTGAACATTGGGGGGGCACACAATGCCAGTTTTACCCGCAACATTGTAATACTGACGGACAGTGCGGGTCATACCGGGCTGGGTGAGGCACCGGGAGGCGAGACCATTTATCAGACCTTGCTGGATGCCGTACCGCAGGTGACAGGCCAGCAGGTCGCCTGCCTGAACCGGCTGATACAGCAGGTGCATCGGGGCAATCAGTCTGCGGATTTCGAGACTTTTGGCAAGGGCGCCTGGACGTTTGAACTGCGCGTAAATGCGGTTGCGGCGCTGGAGGCCGCGCTGCTGGATCTGCTGGGGCAATGTCTGGGCGTGCCGGTCGCCGAGCTGCTGGGGCCGGGTAAACAACGCGATGCGGTCACGGTGTTGGGTTACCTGTTCTATATCGGTGACCGGCGCAAAACCGATCTGCCTTACCTCACTGGTGAGAACGCGCAGCATGACTGGTATCGGCTGCGTCATCAGGAAGCCCTGAGCAGTGAGGCCATCGTCAGGCTGGCGGAAGCGGCTCAGGATAAATACGGATTTCACGATTTTAAACTCAAGGGCGGCGTGCTGCCGGGCGAACAGGAAATCGCGACCGCGCAGGCGTTGAAAAAACGCTTTCCCGCTGCGCGTATCACCGTTGATCCTAACGGCGCCTGGCGGCTGGACGAGGCGATCCGGCTGTGCAAAGGCATGCAGGATGTGCTGACCTATGCAGAAGATCCCTGTGGGGCGGAGCAGGGTTATTCCGGGCGTGAGGTGATGGCGGAGTTTCGGCGCGCGACGGGCCTGCCGGTCGCCACCAACATGATCGCCACCAACTGGCGCGAGATGCAGCATGCACTGATGCTCAACGCGATCGATATCCCGCTGGCCGATCCCCATTTCTGGACGCTGAGCGGTGCCGTGCGGGTCGCTCAGCTGTGCGATGAATGGGGACTCACCTGGGGCTGTCACTCCAATAACCACTTTGATATTTCCCTGGCCATGTTTACCCATGTCGGCGCTGCGGCACCCGGTAACCCCACCGCGATAGACACGCACTGGATCTGGCAGGAGGGCGACCAGCGCCTGACGAAAAACCCACTGCCGATTCAGCAGGGAAAAATTGCAGTGCCCACTGCACCGGGCCTGGGCATTGAACTGGACTGGGCGCAACTGCGGCGGGCAAACGAACGCTACAAATCACTGCCAGCGGGCGGACGTAATGACGCGACGGCCATGCAGTACCTGGTTCCCGGCTGGACATTTGACCGTAAACGCCCGGCTTTTGGCCGGGCCTCTGCTTAAGGGATAACAGATGAACACGACACCGAAGATCACCGCCATGCAGATCATTCCGGTCGCCGGCTATGACAGTATGTTACTGAACCTGAGCGGCGCCCATTCACCTTTCTTTACCCGTAATATTGTCATCCTTGAAGATAATGCCGGCAATACGGGCCTGGGAGAAATCCCCGGCGGCGAAAAGATACGCCAGACGCTGGAAGAGGCTGCCGCGCAGGTGGTGGGTAAAACGGTGGGTGAATATAAAAATATCCTGAATCTGGTGCGCACGTCTTATGCCGATCGGGATGCCGGTGGGCGCGGTAATCAGACGTTTGACCTGCGCACCACCATTCACGTCGTCACCGGCATCGAAGCCGCACTGCTGGATCTGCTGGGACAGCATCTGGGCGTGAATGTCGCCTCACTGTTAGGGGACGGGCAGCAGCGCGACAGCGTCGAGATGCTGGGTTACCTGTTTTACGTCGGCGACCGCCGGAAAACCACCTTGCCTTATCAGAATCAGGACAGCGAGACCTGTGACTGGTATCGCCTGCGTCATGAGGAAGCGCTCACGCCTGAGGCCGTGGTCAGGCTGGCCGAAGCGGCCTATGAAAAATACGGCTTTAACGACTTTAAACTGAAAGGCGGTGTGCTGAACGGCCATGATGAGGCGGAAGCGATCGCTGCGCTGGCGAAGCGTTTCCCCCAGGCGCGTATCACGATCGATCCCAACGGGGCCTGGTCGCTTGAGGAGGCCATCGCGCTGGGTAAACAGCTTAAAGGTGTGCTGGCCTATGCAGAGGATCCCTGTGGCGCAGAGCAGGGTTACTCCGGACGCGAAGTTATGGCCGAATTTCGGCGCGCCACCGGCCTGCCTACCGCCACCAATATGATTGCTACAGACTGGCGTCAGATGGGACACACCTTGTCTTTACAGTCAGTCGATATCCCGCTGGCCGATCCGCACTTCTGGACGATGCAGGGATCCGTGCGCGTGGCGCAAATGTGCCATGAATTTGGCCTGACGTGGGGTTCCCATTCCAACAACCATTTCGATATTTCCCTGGCGATGTTCACGCACGTTGCGGCCGCCGCACCGGGCAACATCACCGCCATTGATACGCACTGGATCTGGCAGGAGGGCAATCAACGGCTCACAAAGGCGCCTTTCCAGATTGAAGGTGGCAGGGTGGCAGTGCCGCAGAAGCCGGGCCTGGGTATTGAGCTGGACAGGGAGCGGGTGATGCAGGCTAATGCGCTTTATCAAAAGCATGGCCTGGGTGCCCGTGATGATGCACAGGCCATGCAGTTTCTGATTCCGCAGTGGACGTTCGATCACAAGCGTCCGTGCCTGGTGCGTTAACGTTTTTGGGCTTCCTGCAGGAAACCCGTTTCACAGGAGTAAAACCATGAGTAATACAGCCTGGCGCAATGAATTTCGCCATCGCCTGCTGGCAGGTGAAACCCTGATTGGCAGTTGGTGTGCCCTGGCGAATCCCCTTTCGACCGAAGTCCTGGGGCTGGCCGGATTTGACTGGCTGGTGCTGGACGGCGAGCACGCGCCTAACGATATCACCACCTTTGTGCCTCAACTGATGGCGCTGAAAGGCAGCAATAGTGCGCCGGTTGTGCGTCCACCCTGTAACGAGCCGGTGATTATTAAACGCCTGCTGGATATTGGTTTTAACAACATTCTGGTGCCCTTCGTCGAGAACGAAGACGAGGCCAGACGTGCGGTCGCCTCGACGCGTTATCCGCCTGCGGGGATTCGCGGCGTATCCGTTTCACATCGCAGCAATATGTACGGCACCATGCCAGCGTACAACAGCACTATCAACGACAACATTACGGTGTTAGTCCAGATAGAAACGCAGCAGGCCGTGGACAACATCAATGCTATCGCGGCCGTTGAGGGCGTGGACGGGATCTTTGTCGGACCGGGCGATCTGTCCGCCGCGCTGGGTTATCTCGGCCAGCCTGCGCACCCGGCGGTATTGCCCGTTATCAAACACATCTTCGAACGGGCAAAAGCTGCCAACAAACCCAGCGGGATTCTGGCGCCGGTCGAGGCCGACGCCCGCCGCTACCTCGAGTGGGGCGCGACCTTTGTTGCTGTGGGTAGCGATCTCGGTGTTTTCCGCAGTGCCACGCAGGCGTTGTGTGACAAATTTAAAACGTAATCATCCAGGAGAGACGCAATGAAAATTGGCTTTATTGGCCTTGGGATTATGGGCAAACCTATGAGTAAAAACCTGCTGAAGGCGGGTTATTCACTGGTCGTGCGGGATCATCATGCCGAAAACGAGGCCGAGCTGGTCGCGCTGGGTGCGACAACGGCCAGCAACGCGAAAGAGATTGCCGGGCAGTGCGATGTGGTCATCACCATGGTGCCGAACTCGCCGCAGGTCAAAGAGGTTTGTCTGGGTGAAAATGGCATTATCAATGGGGCAAAACCCGGTCTGATTGTCATCGACATGAGTTCAATCGCCCCACTGGCAAGCCGGGAAATCCATGATGTGCTGGCGGCAAAACAGATCCGTATGCTGGATGCGCCGGTCAGTGGCGGCGAACCCAAAGCCATCGAAGGCACGTTGTCGGTGATGGTGGGCGGCGATAAAGCCGTGTTTGACCAGTGTTACGACATCATGAAAGCTATGGCGGGCTCGGTCGTGCATACCGGCGATATCGGTGCCGGTAACGTGACCAAGCTGGCCAATCAGGTGATTGTGGCGCTGAATATTGCCGCGATGTCAGAAGCGCTGTCACTGGCGACCAAAGCCGGTGTCAATCCGGAGCTGGTCTATCAGGCTATACGTGGCGGTCTGGCAGGAAGCACCGTGCTGGATGCGAAAGCGCCGATGGTGATGGACCGCAATTTTAAACCCGGCTTTCGTATCGATTTACATATTAAAGATATGGCTAACGCACTGGATACCTCACATGACATTGGTGCTCCTCTGCCACTGACAGCGGCGGTGATGGAGATGATGCAGGCACTGCGTAACGACGGACAGGGAACCGCCGACCACAGCGCGCTGGCCTGCTATTATGAAAAGTTAGCAAACGTCGAAATTTCGCGCTAAGGGTTGCCCGGTATCTGCGGATGCCGGGCGAATGTCCTTCCCTTATCGTCAAACCATACCGCCTGGATTGCTTATGAAAATCGTCATCGCACCGGATTCATATAAAGAAAGTCTCTCTGCCCTGGATGTGGCGTCGGCAATCGAAGCGGGATTTCGCGAGATTTTCCCCGATGCGCATTATGTGAAAATACCGGTCGCTGATGGCGGTGAAGGCACGGTTGAAGCGATGGTCGCCGCAACCCAGGGAAAAAAGATCAGGTTACAGGTGACCGGTCCACTGGGGGAACCTGTAGAGGCGTTCTATGGGGTGTCGGGCAATGACGAGACCGCCTATATCGAGATGGCCGCCGCCAGTGGCCTGGAGCTGGTCCCGGCGGCGCGGCGCGACCCATTGATTACCACTTCGTTTGGCACAGGTGAACTGATCAAAAACGCGCTGGATAAAGGGGTAAAGCACATCATTATTGGCATTGGTGGCAGCGCCACCAATGACGGCGGCGCAGGAATGATGCAGGCGCTGGGTGCACGTTTGCTGGATAAGCAAGGTGAAGAGATTGGCCCAGGCGGCGGCGCGCTGCCGCATCTGGCCCGCATTGATATTTCCCGCCTGGACAGCCGTATCCGGGCGTGCCGTTTCGAAGTGGCCTGTGATGTGACCAATACGCTGACAGGCGATGACGGTGCGTCGGCGGTCTTTGGCCCGCAAAAGGGCGCAACACCTGAACGGGTGGCACTGCTCGATAAGGCGCTGACGCACTATGCTGCGATGATTCAGCGCGATCTGGGCATGGATGTCCTGCAGGTCAGCGGTGGCGGTGCCGCAGGGGGAATGGGGGCCGCGCTGTATGCATTTTGCCAGGCGGCCCTGCGCCCCGGCATCGAAATCGTTACAGAAGCGCTGGGGCTGGCGGCGCAGTTACAGGACGCCCAGCTGGTGATTACGGGCGAAGGGCGCATAGACAGTCAGAGTATCAATGGCAAAGTGCCGATTGGCGTAGCGAAAGTTGCTAAGCGGTTTGGTCTTCCGGTGATTGGCATTGCCGGTAGCCTGACGGACGATGTCGGCGTCGTTCATCAACATGGCATTGATGCGGTATTCAGCGTGCTATACCGTATCTGTTCGCTGGATGAAGCGCTGGATGGCGCACGCAACAATGTGCGGCTTACTGCACGCAATGTGGCGGCCACCCTGAAAATCGGGGGTTTTTAAACGCTAATTTGGGGGCCCCTGGCGTTCAGGGGCCTGCTGACTGACCGGCCTTTCACGGCATAGCGAGCATGCGGCGCGCCTGTCTGGCCACATTTTCCATCTCATCCTGCAGCTCCAGCAACTCCGGCTCCAGCGCCTCAATATCACTGGCCTGATGCAGTTCTTTTTCCAGTTTACGACAGAGTTGCTTCATCCGCGGTACGCCGCTGTAACTGGCGCTGCCGTGAAGTTTATGGATAATTTCCCGCAAGGCAACCGCATCGTTTTCAGCCATATACTGTACGATCTTAGCGTGCACTTCCGGCAAAAATTCCAGCAGCATTCGCAATAAATCCCGCGCTAAATCAGGTTTGTTGGCCGCCTGACGTAACGCCAGTTTCCAGTCCAGCGTGGGCAGGATCTGGGGAACCTCAGGCACAGCGCTGGCCGGGCTGGGCATATAACGCGTCAACACCTGACTGAGCTTATTTTCATCAATAGGCTTAGCAAGATAGTCGTTCATGCCGGCCCGGATCAGGTGCTCACGTTCACCATCGATCGCGTGCGCGGTTACAGCGACGATTGGCGTGTTGGCATGGTTTGGCAGCGTGCGGATAATTTCACTGGCGCGAATGCCATCGATGTCGGGCATCTGGATATCCATTAAAATCACGTCCAGTGCTTGCCGGTGGGCGACGTGGATGGCCTGCTCGGCGTTATTGCACAGGATGCTGTGCTCAACCTGTTCTTCCAGCAGTGCGCCGATCAGCTTGAGATTCGCAGGATTATCATCCACCGCCATGACGGTTAACGGCAGACGCGGCGAGGAAGAGGCATCGTTACTGTGGCGGGCATGCAGCTCCAGCAGCATGGGCAGTAAACGTGTTTGTGAGACAGGTTTGGCAATACAGCCGTCAATACCGCGTACTTTTAGCTCATCGGCCAGCAACATCATTGGGCTTGGCAGCGCCATGATGACCTGATCGGCGCGTTCCAGCAGCGAATTGATAAACCGGCTTTCCAGCACCTGCGACTGGCTGGCATCGACAGGCATCGCCATCAGCAACAGGGGATAACGCGGCTGACTCAGGCCTTCCAGCGTTAAGCTGTGCTCTACCTGTAACGGCGTCGCGCCTAAAATCTCGACGACTGCGCTGGCAACATCGGGATTCGCTTCCACATAGGCCATGCGGGTGTTCGATAGTGCGTCAAGGACGCGCGGCATACTCGGTGCATTCGGATTGAGATCAAGTTTCACGCGCACCCAAAAGGTGGAACCGTGATTCTGGCGGCTGACGAAGGTGATCTCCCCGTTCATTTCCCGCACCAGTTTCTGGGTGATCACCAGTCCCAGCCCCGATCCGCCGTGGCGACGGGAAATGCTGGCATCCGCCTGGCGAAAAGCCTGAAACAGCTGCGCCTGCTGTTCTTCGGAAATGCCTATCCCCGTATCACGCACCTGAATCTCCAGCTCAACCTGGGTTGCCGTAAGGGTATGTTGCTCAACCCGTAAATTGATGGTGCCTTTTTCGGTGAACTTAATCGCATTGCCCATCAGGTTAATCAGGATTTGCTGCAGGCGAAGCGCGTCACCGATCACGTTGTCGGGGACGTTGTTATCGCATACCACCGTCAACTCCAGCTTCTTTTCGTGGGCCGATGGGGCCAGCAAAACCAGCGTTTCATCCAGCGTGGCGCGAAGCGGGAAAGGAATGGATTCCAGCATCAGCTTTCCGGCTTCCAGCTTCGAGAAATCCAGTACGTCATTGATAATCGACAGCAGGTTATTGGCCGAACGTTCAATCGTCAGCATATAGTCACGCTGGGTGGTGCGCAGCGGCGTTTTCAGCATCTGACGGGTAAAGCCCAGCACGCCATTCAGCGGCGTGCGCAGTTCATGGGACATGTTCGCCAGGAATTCGGATTTGATGCGGGCAGCTTCCTGGGCACGTTTTTTGGCCAGATCCAGCTCAACATTCTGAATTTCGAGCTGCTCCAGCGTTTCCCTCAGGTCCCAGGTCGCCTGATCGATGTTGTGCTGCATCTCTTCGTGGTAGGCGGTAAGCGACATCGCCATGGCATTGATCCCATTCTTCAGGATGCTCAGCTCGCCCAGCATGTGGCCTTCCACCCGGCTGTCCAGTTGCCCACGACGAATCCGGTCAACGGTGCTGACCATATTGCGAATGGGGCCGGTAACGTCCCGCATCAGGCGATAGGCAAACAACATGGCAATACACAGGCAGAACAGCAGCATCAGGGTGGCAATAAAGACTTCCCGGTATTGCTGTAAACGCACGGACTGCAAATCCAGCTCTATCGCCACGTAGCCCAGCGGATTCCCGGCGGGCTTGGCATCCTGTCCGGGCAATTCATCCACGGCGTAACGCTCGGAGGTGATGGGTTTGCGCAGGATCAACAGGTTGCCGCTGCCCTCCAGGGAAACATCCTCGGGCAGCGCCTGGATCGCCTGCTTTGTCTTCAGGCTGAGGTTTTGGTTGGTGTTGGAGGTGACGTAGAGCTGGTTATTATCATCAAAAACAGAAATGGCCCGTACAATGCCGGAATGGCGGCGATGGAGTAAACTCACCAGTTCACGCAGCGCATCACGATTGTGCCAGGTCATGCTGTATTCTGTGGAGACCGCCAGCGGTTCAATGATATTCGCCCCCGCCTCAATCACCTGACGCTGTAATTCATTGTAGCGATGCACCACAAAAAATGAGCTGAGCAGCAAGCCTACCATTAGCGTAGGCGCCAGGATTAAAATCATCATTCGCGCCCGCAGGCTGTATTTAGTCATAATAGTCGCCTGCTGTTTCGGCCTGAACGTCCCTGTGCACGTCGCTGAAATGGATGCACATCGAATTTAAAGAGAAAGAAATACACTATGGCGCAATTTTATTCCGCAAAACAGCGCGTGACGACCCGAAAAAGGCTGACCGTCACTATCGAAGACCTGGATCCTTTCGGTCAGGGCGTGGCCCGGCACAAAGGAAAAACCCTGTTTGTCGCGGGTGCGCTGCCCGGCGAACAGGCGGAAGTCACCCTGCTGGAGGAGAAGCGCCAGTATGCTCGCGCCAAAACAGAGCGTCTGTTGAACCACAGCCCGTCACGGGTTGAACCTCGCTGTCCGCATTTTAGCCGCTGTGGTGGCTGCCAACAGCAACATGTTGATGAGCCGTTACAGCAGCAGAGTAAAGCGCGTGCGCTGGCACGAATGCTTACTCAGGCAGCAAAGCAGCCGATCACGGTGGATGAGATCATCGCCGGTCCTGCCTGGGGCTATCGCCGCCGTGCCCGCCTTGGCCTGCAGTGGCACAGCAAAACACAGCAGCTTCAGATGGGCTTTCGCCAGGAAGCCACCAACGATCTGGTCGATATCCAGCAGTGCCCCGTTTTGGTGCCCCAACTTGAGGCGCTGATTATTCCGCTGCGCAATTGTCTCACTACGCTTAATGCTGTCAACCGTTTAGGCCATGTCGAACTGGTGCTGGCTGATAACGGGCCGGTGATGTTATTGCGTCATCTGGATGCATTAACTGCTGACGATATGGCAAAACTGGAACGGTTTTCGCATCAGCATCAGCTCATGCTGTTTTTGGATGATGGCGGCGAGGCACTGCGCGCAATCAGTGAACAACGCCCGTTTTATCATTCACACCAGCTTACGCTAACCTTCAGTCCACAGGATTTTATTCAGGTTAATGATACGGTGAATCAGCAGATGGTCGCCAGGGCAATCGCGTGGCTGGATTTACAGCCTGACGATCGTGTGCTGGACCTGTTTTGCGGCATGGGAAACTTTACGCTCCCTGTAGGAAAAACGGTACAAAATGCCGTAGGTGTGGAGGGCGTTGCAGCATTAGTCCAGCAGGCAGAGTATAATGCTGAGGTCAATGATCTTAAAAACGTCAGATTTTTTCAGCACAATCTGGAAGACGATGTTTCGCGTCAGCCCTGGGCGACGCAAGGCTTTAATAAGGTGTTACTCGATCCGGCGCGGGCCGGGGCGGCGGGTGTCATGTCCCATGTCGTCAAACTATCACCACAGCGTGTGGTCTATGTGTCGTGTAATCCTGTAACACTCGCGCGTGACAGCGAAACACTGTTGTCGGCGGGCTACCAATTGGAAAGGGTCGCGATGCTGGATATGTTTCCGCATACCCGTCATCTCGAATCCATGGTGCTGTTCAGAAAAAAAACATAAGTGTCCGGCAGGGGCGCTGTGCAGGAGAGGATATGGTTGCGGTCAGAAGTGCACATTTAAATACGGAAGGGGAATTTGCCCTCGACCAGTGGATCGCCAGTCTTGGCGTGGCTAACCCGCAATCATGTGAACGTCTTGCTGAAACCTGGCGCTATTGTGAGGCGCAGACGCAAGGCCATCCCGACCAGTCGCTGCTGCTGTGGCGCGGTATTGAGATGGTGGAAATCCTCTCAATGCTCAGCATGGACATTGAAAGCCTGTGCGCGGCACTGATTTTCCCGCTCGCCAATGACGAAGTGGTCAGCGAAGAAGAGCTGGAAAAAACCGTCGGCAAAGGCATCGTTTCGCTGGTACATGGCGTGCGCGATATGGATGCGATTCGCCAGCTGAAAGCCATTCATAACGATTCAATGGCCTCAGAGCAGGTGGATAACGTGCGCCGCATGCTGCTGGCGATGGTGGAAGATTTCCGCTGCGTGGTGCTCAAGCTGGCAGAGCGCATTATGAACCTGCGCGAGGTGAAGGATGCGCCGGAAGACGAACGCGTTCTGGCCGCCAAAGAAAGCACCAATATTTACGCGCCGCTGGCCAACCGGCTGGGCATCGGCCAGCTGAAATGGGAGCTGGAAGATTACTGTTTCCGCTATCTGCATCCCGAAGAATACAAGCGCATTGCGAAACTGTTGCACGAACGTCGTATCGATCGTGAGCAATATATCGATAACTTTGTCGTTAACCTGCGTAAAGAGATGGCGAAAGAGGGCGTTCGTGCCGAAGTATACGGCCGTCCCAAACATATCTACAGTATCTGGCGCAAGATGCAGAAAAAATCGCTCGCCTTTGATGAGCTGTTCGACGTGCGCGCGGTGCGTATTGTGGCTGAGCGTTTACAGGACTGCTATGGCGCGCTGGGTACGGTACATACGCTGTACCGCCATTTGCCCAGTGAATTCGACGATTACGTCGCTAACCCAAAGCCTAACGGCTATCAGTCCATTCATACGGTAGTGCTGGGACCGCAGGGTAAAACCGTTGAGATCCAGATTCGTACGCGTCAGATGCATGAGGACGCGGAACTCGGCGTCGCGGCACACTGGAAATACAAAGAAGGTCCGTCGTCCAGCCATGCCCGTGGGGCGGCAGGCCATGAAGAACGCATTGCCTGGTTACGTAAGCTGATCTCCTGGCAGGAAGAGATGGCCGATTCCGGCGAGCTGCTGGAAGAGGTCCGCAGTCAGGTGTTTGATGACCGCGTCTACGTCTTTACCCCGAAAGGCGATGTGGTCGATTTGCCCGCCGGTTCTACGCCGCTGGACTTTGCTTACCATATCCACAGCGATATCGGCCATCGCTGCATCGGTGCCAAAATCGGTGGGCGCATCGTGCCCTTTACCTATCAGTTGCAGATGGGCGACCAGGTTGAAGTCATCACACAAAAACAGCCGAATCCAAGCCGTGACTGGCTGAACCCGAATTTAGGATTCATCACTACCAGCCGTGGCCGCGCCAAAATTCACAACTGGTTCCGTAAGCAGGATCGCGATAAAAACATTCTCGCCGGTCGCCAGATTCTGGACAACGAGCTGAACCAGATGGATATCAGCCTTCGCGAAGCCGAGAAGCTGCTGCTGCCGCGCTATAATGTCACTTCGCTGGACGAGTTACTGGCCGCCATTGGCGGCGGGGATATTCGTCTGCACCAGATGGTGAATTTCCTGCAGGCCAAACTTAATAAGCCGACGGCGGAAGAACAGGACCGTGAAGCCCTGCGTCAGCTGACGCAAAAATCGCACGCGCCGTCTGCCCGCAAGGAAAGTGGTCGCGTCGTGGTGGAAGGGGTGGGCAACCTCATGCACCATATCGCACGCTGCTGTCAGCCTATCCCGGGCGACGATATCGTCGGCTTTATCACCCACGGACGCGGTATTTCCATTCACCGTGCCGACTGCGATCAGCTGTCGGAGCTGATCTCCAACGCGCCAGAGCGCATCGTCGATGCCGTATGGGGCGAAAGCTACTCCAGCGGCTATTCGCTGGTGGTGCGCGTCACGGCTAACGATCGCAGCGGGCTGTTGCGCGATATCACCACGATTCTCGCCAACGAAAAGGTCAACGTGCTCGGCGTATCGAGCCGCAGCGATACCAAAAAACAGCTCGCCACCATTGATATGGACATCGAGATTTACAATCACCAGGTCCTGGGGCGCGTGCTGTCTCGCCTCAATCAGGTACCTGACATCATCGATGCCCGCCGCCTGCACTAACCTGTCATCAGGCGCACGTTTTGACCGACGTGCGCCTGGCTGCTTTTATCACCGCGTTTATGCCAACGGAACACCGGAAGGATTACCCTATGACGTCAATTGATCGCCTGCTGGGCATTATGAAAACCCTGCGCGATCCGCAACAGGGCTGCCCGTGGGATCGCGAGCAGACCTTTGCCACCATCGCGCCTTATACCCTGGAAGAAACCTACGAAGTGCTGGATGCGATCCAGCGCGAAGACTTCGAAGATCTGCGGGGGGAGCTGGGCGATCTGCTGTTTCAGGTGGTGTTTTATGCCCAGATGGCACAGGAGCAGGGGCGCTTTAATTTTGATGATATCTGCCATGCCATCAGTGACAAGCTGGAACGTCGCCATCCGCATATTTTTGCGGAAGGCACCGCCGGGAACAGTGCTGAGGTGTTGAAAAACTGGGAGGCGATAAAAAGCGCGGAACGGGCAGAGAAAGCCCAACATTCGGCACTGGACGATATTCCAAAAGCGCTGCCTGCGCTGATGCGCGCCCATAAAATTCAAAAGCGTTGCCACAATGTGGGCTTCGACTGGACCACGCTGGGCCCGGTGGTCGACAAGGTGCATGAAGAGATCGATGAGGTGATGCATGAGGCGCAGCAAAGCGTCGTCGACCCGCAAAAGCTGGAAGAAGAGATTGGCGATTTACTGTTTGCGACGGTTAACCTCTCGCGTCACTTGGGCAGCAAAGCCGAAATCGCGCTACAGAAGGCCAACGATAAGTTTGAGCGCCGTTTCCGTGCGGTGGAAGCAATCATTACTGCACAGGGACTGTCTATGCCTGGCGCCACGCTGGAACAAATGGAAGCGGCCTGGCAGCAGGTAAAAGCCGACGAAAAACGCTGATTATTCCAGCGCTGCGCATAAAGTGCGCGCTCGGGCTTACTCGATTCAGCTTCGCGTCAACTTTGTGATGTACGTCAACATTTTGTTAACCGCTATCCGCTAAGGTACGCGCAGCAATGCGTGAGGAGAGGGATGTGATTCATCAATTGTGGCTGATGGCGGTTTCCAGTATACTGTTTTCCCGTCCTGGTTATTCCACCGTCTTTAAACCTAAACTCTCAGGTTCAGCATGACAACGAATTATATTTTTGTGACCGGCGGGGTCGTTTCCTCTCTGGGTAAAGGCATTGCCGCAGCCTCCCTCGCAGCCATTCTCGAAGCGCGTGGTCTGAACGTGACCATCATGAAACTGGATCCGTACATTAACGTCGATCCGGGTACCATGAGCCCGACACAGCACGGTGAAGTATTCGTCACTGATGATGGGGCCGAAACCGATCTGGATTTGGGTCACTATGAGCGCTTCATCCGCACGAAAATGTCGCGCCGCAACAACTTCACCACTGGCCGTATCTACTCGGAAGTCCTGCGCAAAGAGCGCCGTGGCGACTATCTGGGTGCCACGATTCAGGTCATTCCGCATATTACTAATGCGATTAAAGAGCGCATCATCGAAGGTGGCGAAGGTCACGACGTCGTGCTGGTCGAAATCGGCGGTACGGTCGGTGATATCGAATCCCTGCCGTTCCTGGAAGCGATTCGTCAGATGGCCGTCGACGTGGGCCGCGAACACACGATGTACATGCACCTGACGCTGGTGCCTTACATGGCGGCAGCGGGCGAGGTCAAAACCAAGCCGACGCAGCACTCTGTAAAAGAACTGCTCTCTATCGGTATTCAGCCAGATGTCCTGATCTGCCGTTCCGATCGGGCGGTGCCGGCCAACGAGCGTGGCAAAATTGCTCTGTTCTGTAACGTGCCAGAAAAAGCCGTTATTTCGCTGAAAGACGTCGATTCCATCTACAAAATTCCAGGCATGCTGAAATCGCAGGGTCTGGATGACTATATCTGTAAGCGTTTCAATCTGAATGCTCCGGAAGCCAATCTGGCCGAGTGGGAGCAGGTGATTTATGAAGAAGCGAACCCGGGCGGCGAAGTCACCATTGGTATGGTGGGCAAATATGTCGAACTGCCGGATGCGTATAAATCTGTTATTGAAGCCCTGAAGCACGGCGGGCTGAAGAATCGCGTTACCGTCAACATCAAGCTGATCGACTCCCAGGACGTAGAAACCCGCGGTGTCGAGTTGCTGAAAGATTTAGATGCCATTCTGATTCCGGGTGGGTTTGGTTACCGTGGTGTCGAAGGCAAGCTGATGACGGCGAAATATGCTCGCGAAAACAACGTGCCTTATCTCGGCATCTGTCTTGGCATGCAGGTTGCCCTGATGGAGTTCGCGCGCAATGTTGCCGGTATGGAAGGCGCAAACTCCACAGAATTTGTGCCAGACTGTAAGTACCCGGTGGTCGCCTTGATCACCGAATGGCGTGACGAAGAAGGTAACGTTGAAGTCCGTTCTGAGCAGAGCGATCTGGGCGGTACCATGCGTCTTGGCAGCCAGCAGTGCCAGTTGACCCCGGAAAGCAAGGTTCGCCAGCTGTACGGTTCTGACACGATTGTTGAGCGCCATCGTCACCGCTACGAAGTGAATAATATGCTGCTGAAGCAAATTGAAGCAGCGGGTTTACGCGTGGCAGGACGTTCTGGCGACGATCAGTTGGTTGAGATCATTGAGATCCCGAACCATCCATGGTTTATTGCTTGCCAGTTCCACCCTGAGTTCACATCGACGCCACGCGATGGTCATCCGTTGTTTGCCGGGTTTGTGAAGGCAGCACATGAGCATCAGAAGCGTTTAGCGAAATAAGTTTAACGAACAACGCGCGAACTTTTCGCGCGTTGTTTGTCTTAGGATTGACTAACTTGTACTGAGGAAAATCGTAATGGCCAAAATCGTAAAAGTCATCGGTCGCGAAATTATCGACTCACGTGGCAACCCAACTGTTGAAGCTGAAGTGCACCTGGAAGGCGGCTTCGTAGGCCTGGCTGCAGCACCATCAGGTGCCTCTACCGGTTCTCGTGAAGCACTGGAACTGCGTGACGGTGACAAATCTCGCTTCCTGGGCAAAGGCGTAACTAAAGCGGTTGCTGCGGTTAACGGTCCGATTGCTGAAGCGGTAAAAGGCAAAGACGCGAAAGATCAGGCGAACATTGATAAAATCATGATCGACCTGGACGGTACTGAGAACAAATCTAACTTCGGTGCTAACGCCATTCTGGCTGTTTCACTGGCTGCGGCAAAAGCGGCGGCAGCCTCTAAAGGTCAGGCGCTGTATGAGCATATTGCTGAACTGAACGGCACCCCAGGCAAATATTCTATGCCACTGCCTATGATGAACATCATCAACGGCGGTGAGCACGCGGATAACAACGTCGACATTCAGGAATTCATGATTCAGCCTGTCGGCGCATCAAGCGTGAAAGAAGCGATCCGCATGGGTTCAGAAGTGTTCCACAACCTGGCGAAAGTGCTGAAAAGCAAAGGTATGAGCACAGCGGTAGGTGACGAAGGTGGCTATGCGCCAAACCTGGGTTCTAACGCCGAAGCGCTGGCGGTTATCGCGGAAGCGGTAAAAGCAGCAGGCTATGAGCTGGGTAAAGATATCACCCTGGCAATGGACTGTGCGGCATCTGAATTCTACAAAGATGGCAAATACGTGCTGGCCGGTGAAGGCGGTAAGGCCTTCACCTCTGAAGAGTTCACCCACTTCCTGGAAGATCTGACGAAGCAGTATCCGATCGTTTCTATCGAAGATGGCCTGGACGAATCTGACTGGGATGGCTTCGCCTACCAGACCAAAGTGCTGGGCGACAAAATCCAGCTGGTAGGTGACGACCTGTTCGTTACCAACACGAAGATCCTGAAAGAAGGTATCGAGAAAGGCATCGCGAACTCCATCCTGATCAAATTCAACCAGATCGGTTCACTGACCGAAACCCTGGCTGCGATTAAAATGGCGAAAGACGCAGGCTACACCGCTGTGATCTCTCACCGTTCAGGTGAAACCGAAGATGCGACCATCGCTGACCTGGCGGTCGGTACTGCTGCAGGCCAGATCAAAACCGGTTCAATGAGCCGTTCTGACCGTGTTGCGAAGTACAACCAGCTGATCCGTATCGAAGAAGCGCTGGGTTCAAAAGCGCCCTTCAACGGTCTGAAAGAAGTAAAAGGCCAGTAAGTTTACTGACTTCTGACTTCTGATGAAAACCCGCCCACGTGGCGGGTTTTTTTATGCCTTTGCCGTCAGGCTTCCTCACCTTTTTCTGCGACGTCTATGCTGTTTACATCTGTGCTTAACACAACCCACCGATACTGACGCTGTATACATGAATCTGACGCATCCTGTTGCTCACCTGAGGCGCATGAATCACCGCTTTCAGGCAAAGATTAACTGGCTGAAGGAGAAAAACTGTGAGGCTGGCTTCGTATAACGTTGAAAACCTGTTTGATCGCGCCAGAGCGATGAATCAGAACGAATGGCGTGCAGGAAAACCGGTACTCGAAAAATTCGCCGAGCTGAATGCCCTGCTGGGGCAGGCTGAGTATACCGACGCGATGAAAAAACAGATGGTTGAACTGATGGTGGCGCTGGGACTGCAAAAGTCAGACACCGGGCCTTTTGTTCTCCTGCGGCGCAACCGGGGTAAACTGTTGACCCGACCCACAGACAACAGCGGCATTCGCATTATCGCCAATGGCCGTGCTGACTGGGTCGGTTCGCTGGAACTGCGACGTGCGCCAATAGACGAGATTGCTATGGGATTAACGGCGCAGGTCATGACAGATCTCAGGGCGGATATCCTGACGGTCGTGGAAGCAGAAAGCCGCCCCGCGTTGCTGGAATTTAATAACACGATGCTGCCCGCACGCGGCGGCACGCCGTTTAATCATGTGATGGTGATTGATGGCAACGATGAGCGGGGCATTGATGTCGGGCTAATGAGCGCGGCAGACTTTGCTATCGACACAATCCGAAGCCATGTCGATGACAAAGATAAACAGGGCGAGCTGATTTTCTCACGAGACTGTCCCGAATTCACGATTCCTTTGCCCGACGGTCAAACCCTGCTTGTGCTGGTTAACCATTTTAAAAGCAAAGGGTACGGTGCAAAAGTCAGCTCTGACGTCCGCCGTAAACGGCAGGCGGAGCGGGTCAAAGCGATATATCAGCAACGCATTAAAGACGGGCAAACCCTGATCGCGATCACGGGCGATTTTAACGACACGCCAGACAGCGAGGCCTTATCGCCGTTGCTGAAGGA
Source organism: Pantoea sp. BS_8 (assembly GCF_041954965.1). Lineage (NCBI taxonomy): Bacteria > Pseudomonadati > Pseudomonadota > Gammaproteobacteria > Enterobacterales > Erwiniaceae > Pantoea > Pantoea sp. BS_8. Next base: position 61,973 of record NZ_JAVAXU010000008.1, on the reverse strand, counting down.
CACCGACCTGAAAGATATCTTTACCCATGAAAAGTTTGATAACGGTGGCTATCCCGGTACCTGGGGCGGTTGCAGCGCCAGTAATAAAATTGACTATATTTTGCTGTCGCCCGCCCTGTGGAAAAAGGTCGAAAAAGGCGGCGTGTGGCGCAAAGGGATGTGGCCCGGTGTTCGCCCGGTAAAATGGGAAACCTATCCCGAACTGAAAAAAGAGGTGAATGCGGCGTCTGATCATGCGGCGGTGTGGGTGGATCTGGCCCTCTGATCCCGCCTGCTGTCCTCCTGTCGCCTGGCGCGTTCACAGCAGATCGCGTCGGTTCAGCATCACCTGACATGATCTCAGCGCTGAGTTCTGCGATAATCGCGTTTTAAAACTTCACAGAGATGATTATGCAGTACCCGATTAACGAAATGTTCCAGACGCTGCAAGGCGAAGGCTATTACACCGGCGTGCCGGCGATTTTCATCCGCTTACAGGGATGTCCGGTAGGATGCAGTTGGTGTGACACCAAACACACCTGGGAAAAACAGGCGGATCGGGAAACAGCATTAGGCGATATTCTGGTTAAAACGGTGGAAAGCGATGCCTGGGGCAACGCGGATGTGCCAATGCTGCTCAGCAGCATCGCGCAACAGGGCTGGACGGCCCGTCACATTGTGATCACCGGCGGAGAACCGGCCATCTACGATTTGCGCCCACTGACCGACGCGCTGGAAGCCGCAGGGTTTCAGTGCCAGATCGAAACCAGCGGGACCCACGAAATCCACTGCTCTGCACAAACCTGGGTGACCGTGTCGCCGAAGGTTAATATGCGCGGCGGTTATGATGTCCTGGCACAGGCGCTGAGCCGTGCAGATGAGATCAAACATCCGGTAGCACGGCAACGTGATGTGGAGGCCTTAGACGATTTACTGGCCGGGATTCAGGACACGAAAGCGCGCATTATTGCGCTGCAGCCGATCAGTCGCAAAGATGATGCGACTAAACTGTGTATCGAAACCTGCATTGCGCGCAACTGGCGCCTGTCGATGCAGACGCATAAATACCTGAATATTGCCTGACAGCAAAAAGGCGGCCCTGGCCGCCTTTTTCATTTACTGTTTCGCTTTCCAGGTTTCATAAGCCTGCTTAATCTCCGCTTTTGCGGCGTTCGCGTCTTCAAACCCTTTCAGTTCAACCTTCTTACGGCCCTCGGGCAGTTCCTTGTAAACGCGAAAAAAAGCCTCCAGCCGCTGCTGCTCCATTTTGGGCAAATCGGCTACCGTCTGAATCGCATCATAGGTTGGATCGACATGACTGGCGGGCACGGCGACAATTTTGTCATCCACTTCGCCGCCGTCGATCATTTTCAGTACGCCAATCGGGCGCAGTTTAATGAGTGTCCCGGGGGCGAGTGGGGCGCGCGTATAGAAGATCACATCCAGCGGATCGTTATCACCGCCCAGTGATTGCGTCAGCGAACCGTAGTTAGCCGGATACGCAACCGGCATGGACTGAAAACGGTCGGCAACGATGAAACCGGTTTTCGCATCGGTTTCATATTTAATGATGCCGCCTGCCGGAATTTCCGTGACGGCATAGAAGGCATCCGGCAGCGTTTCGGGTTGCGGGAAGTTAAGGATGTTTTCCGCCTGAACGGCGGCAGAGGCAGTGATAAAAACGGACAAGGCCAGAAAAGGCTTTCTCAGGTTCATTGTTGATTCTCTTGATCTTTAATGAAGGAGAGAACAGCCTGGTCGGTAAAGATGACAGCGGGATGACAGCCGACGGAACGTTACAATGCACATGTCAGCAACCCTGCCGACTGATCAACCCTGTGTCCGATCAGCCGCCCGTTGGCGAAGGGCGGCCGGTTAACCGCGGTAGGTACAGCCTGCGGTGCAGGTTTCTTTGATCATGACCGCGCTCAGCAACGGCAGGCGAGGCTTCATATGATCCCAAATCCATTTGGCCAGCACTTCGCTGGTCGGATTCTCCAGTCCCGGAATGTCATTGAGGTAATAATGATCAAGCCGGTCATAAAGGGGTTTAAAGGCCGCTTTCAGTTCAGCAAAATCCATCACCCAGCCGGTATGCGCATCCACTTCGCCGGTGATTTCCAGACGCACCAGGAAGGAGTGACCGTGCAAACGACCGCATTTGTGTCCGGCCGGTACATTAGGTAAATGGTGTGCGGCTTCGAACTGGAACTCTTTAAATAACGTGGTAGACATAATCGCTCTCAGGCATTAAAAACGGGCCGAATTCTACCTGAAAAGCAGCTTTTTCGCACCCGTTAAGCGCAGTTTGCTCAGCCAATCGCCAGAATGGCTAAGCGCATCAGGGCGTTAACCCGGCATAAAGCCGTTAACCGTTGTGCGACACGTCGGCGGGAAGACGCGCCACGATTTCTTCGGCGATACCGAAATGTTCAATTAACAACTGATGTTGTTGTGATTGTGACAGCGGCGTGAAGCTTTCGCTTCCGTCCTGGGCTCTTACTACCTGCTCACCTTTAACGATGCCGGTGAGTGTTTCATGACCTGCCCGACGAATCAGCAGTGCACCGTCAAAGCGACTGGTGTTGCGGCTTTTTTGATGGCGCGCCTGAAAGTCAGCGAAGGGGATATTAAGCGCCAGGAGCTGACAATCCAGCCTTGCCCGACCTAACGGCTTCCAGTTAATCAACCAACTGTCGCCCTGCTGATGAACCTGCGTGCCCCAGACGGGATGCGCATACTCCGCCACCTCAAGCGGCAGCGGATGGCCATGAAGCATCGTAGCATCCACCACCAGAGGACGATCGTCGAGGGTGACCAACAGCAGACCATGACCGGGAGAATCGACGGGGGACGGACGCGAGGATAGCATCCTGGAGACACCGAGTTGCGCACGAAATCCCAGTTGCATGAGCAGCGCAAAGAGTGCGCCATGACCGGCCCAGCAGGTGCCGCCGGTGCCAAATTGTAGCCAGTGCGTGAAAAAATCGTCGGCCGTAGTGCCGGGCAACGGTTGGGAAGGAGGATCGTTCGCGAGAATGCGCCGGCGGATATTGTCGAAGGGCACCTTCTGGCACCAGGCGCGGTAAAGCGCCTGAAGCCCGGCCGCATCTGGGGCAGGGGAGTGATCCAGGCCCAGTTTATCCAGGATTCGCTCTGTCAGCGCAGGCGATAATGCAGTTACTGTCTCAGGCACCCGATCCTCTCGTATCGTCGCTTTGGCAATTCGTTATGCCACGTATTCAGGGCAATCACCCGCCATTAATCAGAGCGGGAAGGATGATTACCTGAGTCTGTTGATGACTGTCAGGATTACCACTTTTAACGATTAATTGTATCTGAAAAACCATTTAGTCATTTTGGTTATTTGATATGTCGAAGGCGTCTTTAATCGTTAATATAGCTGGCTGTACCCTTCTCTCTCTTCCGCCACTATTCGGTCCGGATTTCTGCTACTGGAATTTTTATCGCGATGACGACTCAGGCACCAGGTTCACTGCTTCCGCTCTCTCCGGAGCAACTTGCCCGTTTAGAGGCAGCAACGACAGATTTTTCCACCACTCAAATGGCGTGGCTCTCCGGCTACTTCTGGGGCAAAGTCAATCATGCGCCTGGTCAGGCGGTGGCCAGCGCTCCGGCACAGCCTGAAGCGCCCGCGATTACGCTGCTTTCCGCCTCGCAAACCGGCAACGCCCGTCGGGTGGCTGAACAGCTCCGCGATGACCTGCAGGCCGCAAAGCTGACCGTGAATCTGGTAAACGCCGGCGACTACAAATTTAAACAAATCGGCCAGGAAAAGCTGCTGATTGTGGTGACCTCCACACAAGGGGAAGGCGAGCCGCCGGAAGAAGCCGTTGCGCTGCATAAATTCCTGATGTCGAAAAAAGCGCCCAAAATGGACGGTGCGGCTTTTGCCGTACTGGGTCTGGGCGACACTTCCTATGAATTCTTCAGCAAGGCGGGCAAAGATTTCGATACACGGCTGGCTGAGCTGGGGGCGGAACGCCTGCTGGATCGGGTTGATGCCGATGTTGACTATGCTGAGCAGGCCAGCGCCTGGCGCCTGGCGCTCACCGACATTCTGAAAGCACGGGTCCCGACGGCCTCGCCCGCACAGGCGGCGGCAACCGTGGCGGGCAGCGTCAATGAAGTGTCCACCAGCCCCTATTCCAAAACGCAGCCCCTCAGCGCGAGTTTATCGGTCAATCAGAAAATCACCGGCCGCGATTCGGATAAAGACGTCCGCCATATCGAAATTGATTTGGGCGATTCCGGTTTGCGCTACCAGCCCGGCGATGCGCTGGGCGTCTGGTATGAAAACGATGCCGCGTTGGTCAGCGAACTGCTGGAGCTGGTGTGGTTAAAAGGCGATGAGCCGGTTGACGTGCAGGGCCAGACGCTGCCGCTGGCAGAGGCGCTGCAGAAACATTTCGAGTTAACGGTCAACACCGCGCAAATTGTGGCGCAGTACGCCACTTTATCCCGCAACGATGAACTGCTGTCGCTGGTGGATGACAAAGCTAAACTTCAACAGTACGCGCAACGTTATCCGATTGTCGATATGGTTCGCCTGGCGCCTGCGCAACTGACGGCTGAGCAGCTGACCGGCCTGCTGCGTCCCTTAACCCCGCGCTTGTATTCGATTGCCTCTTCGCAGGCGGAGACCGATACCGAAGTGCATATCACCGTGGGTGCGGTACGTTTTGATATCGAAGGACGGCAGCGCGGCGGCGGCGCATCAACCTGGCTGGCAGACCGTGTTGAAGAAGACGGCGAAGTCCGGGTGTTTATCGAACATAATGATAACTTCCGCCTGCCGGAGAATCCCGATGCACCTGTGATCATGATTGGTCCGGGCACCGGAATCGCCCCGTTCCGCGCCTTTATGCAACAGCGTGATAACGATGGGGCCAGCGGGAAAAACTGGCTGTTCTTTGGCAATCCGCACTTTACGGATGACTTTCTGTATCAGGTGGAATGGCAGAAATATGTTAAAGACGGCCTGCTAACGCACATCGATCTGGCCTGGTCGCGCGATCAGGCAGAGAAAATATACGTACAAGATAAAATCCGCGCGAAGGGTGCGGAAGTCTGGCGCTGGATTCAGGATGGCGCGCACCTGTATGTCTGCGGCGATGCAAATCGCATGGCAAGAGACGTTGAGCAGGCGTTACTGGATGTGGTGGTCGAGCACGGTGCTATGGATCGTGAAACGGCTGACGAATTTTTAAGTGAGCTGCGCATTGAGCGCCGCTATCAGCGAGACGTTTACTAATGACTGAAAAATACCCTGGACCGCTGGTGGTTGAAGGCAAACTGACAGATGCAGAGCGGTTAAAAAAAGAGAGCAATTATCTGCGTGGAACCATTCTTGACGATCTTGAGGATGGACTGACCGGTGGTTTCAGCGGCGACAACTTCCTGCTGATCCGTTTTCACGGCATGTACCAGCAGGATGATCGCGATATTCGCGCAGAACGCGCCGAGCAAAAGCTGGAACCGCGCCATGCCATGATGCTGCGCTGCCGCCTGCCGGGTGGGATTATCACGCCGACCCAGTGGCTGGCGATCGATAAGTTTGCCACCGAGAAAACGCTCTACGGCAGCATTCGTCTGACGAACCGTCAGACGTTCCAGTTTCACGGCATCCTGAAAAAGAACGTCAAACCTACGCATCAGATGCTGCATGAAGTGGGGCTGGATGCGCTGGCGACGGCGAATGACGTTAACCGTAACGTCCTGTGTACCTCCAACCCGGTGGAATCCGCGTTGCATCAGGAAGCCTACGAATGGGCGAAAAAGCTGTCAGAACATCTGCTGCCGCAAACCCGCGCCTATGCTGAGATTTGGTGGGATCAGGAGAAAGTCGCCACAACCGACGAAGAGCCGATCCTGGGGGAAACCTACCTGCCGCGTAAGTTTAAAACCACGGTGGTGATCCCGCCGCACAATGATGTCGATCTGCACGCTAACGATCTGAACTTTATTGCCATTGCGGAAAACGGCAAGCTGGTCGGCTTTAACCTGCTGGTGGGCGGCGGTTTGTCCATTGAGCACGGTAACAAAGCGACCTATGCCCGTACCGCCAGCGAATTCGGCTATTTTCCGGTAGAGAAGATTCTGGACGTCGCCGCGGCGGTGGTTACCACGCAGCGCGACTGGGGCAACCGTACCGATCGTAAAAACGCCAAAACCAAATACACGCTGGAGCGCGTGGGCGTTGACACCTTTAAGGCCGAAGTTGAGAAGCGCGCCGGTGTGACGTTTGAGCCGACGCGCCCTTACGAATTCACTACACGCGGCGATCGTTTCGGCTGGATCAAAGGGATCGACAACAAATGGCATCTGACGCTGTTCATTGAAAACGGCCGTCTGCTGGATTATCCGGGACGTCCGTTAAAAAGCGGCATTGCCGAAATCGCCAAAATCCATCAGGGCGATTTCCGCCTGACCGCCAACCAGAATCTGATCGTGGCGGGCGTGCCAGAAAGCCAGAAAGCGCAGATTGAGGCGATTGCCCGTGAACATGGACTGATGGAAAATGTGACGCCGCAGCGAGAAAACTCAATGGCCTGCGTGGCGTTTCCGACCTGTCCACTGGCTATGGCGGAGGCTGAGCGTTTCCTGCCGTCTTTCGTCACCCGGGTTGAAGCGATCATGCACAATCACGGCGTCGGTGAAGAGCACATCGTGCTACGCGTTACCGGTTGTCCGAACGGCTGTGGCCGTGCGATGCTGGCAGAAGTGGGCCTGGTCGGGAAAGCGCCAGGGCGTTACAACCTGCACATTGGGGGTAACCGTATCGGCACGCGTATCCCACGTATGTATCGTGAAAACATTACCGAACCTGAAATTCTCGCCACAATTGATGAGCTGGTAGGGCGCTGGGCGAAAGAGCGCGAGGCCGCAGAAGGCTTTGGCGACTTCGTGATCCGTGCGGGCATCGTTGCTCCGGTGCTGGACCCTGCGCGCGACTTCTGGCAGGAGGCAAAATGAGTATCGATCTTGCAGCACTGAATGCGATGTCGAAGGTCCAGCGCGCGATGGCGCTGGCCGCGACGAACGCCCAACTGGAAAAAGCCTCTGCGGAAGAACGCGTAAGCTGGGCACTGGAAAACCTGCCGGGTGCTTATGTGCTCTCGTCCAGCTTTGGTATTCAGGCTGCCGTATCGCTACATCTGGTCACGCGTGTGCAACCCGATATTCCGGTTATCCTCACGGATACGGGCTATCTGTTTCCGGAAACGTATCGCTTTATAGATGAGCTGGCCGACCAGCTCAATCTCAACCTGAAGGTGTTCCGCGCCGAAACGTCGCCTGCCTGGCAGGAAGCGCGTTATGGCAAGCTGTGGGAACAAGGGGTTGAAGGCATTGAGCAGTACAACCAAATCAACAAAGTTGAGCCGATGAACCGGGCACTGGAAACGCTGGGCGCCCAGACCTGGTTTGCGGGCCTGCGTCGCGATCAGTCAGGCAGTCGTGCCAGTCTGCCGGTGCTGGGCGTTCAGCGCGGTGTGTTTAAAGTGCTGCCGATTATTGACTGGGATAACCGCCAGGTTCATCAGTATCTGCAAATCCATAATCTGAAATACCATCCGTTGTGGGACGAAGGCTACCTGTCGGTGGGAGATACGCACACCACGCGTAAGTGGGAGCCGGGCATGGCGGAAGAAGAAACACGTTTCTTTGGCCTGAAACGCGAGTGCGGCTTGCACGAAGGCTGATTAAGACAGCATAACAAAACGGGCGATTCGGATGAATCGCCCGTTTTGTTATGGGCCGGGTCGCGGCCTCAGCGGTGGAGATTCTCTGCGGTCAGAACGCGGTTTCTACGCTGTCCACGACGCGGTAGTCGTCATCGACCAGCGGAAGATAGCGCCACTTATCAAAAGCGGTACAGGGATGAGAAATACCGCATCCTACCCAGTCGCCCGGCTGAAGGGATTCATCCGCGGGAAGGCGCAGATAGGCATGCTGATCGTTAACCTCGCTGATCGACAGATGCGTGCCGGATCGCGGTGCGCTGCCGTCAGCGGCACGCATCCACAGCGGGACAGGTAAATCCTGATCGAAAGGGACATCGCGTCGGCCAAAGTCCAGCAGCGCCAGTCCCGGTTCCGGACGGGACAGTACGCGTCCCCAGATTTCCAGGGCGGCTTCAAAATGGTGGCCTGAGCCCGGCTGCGCAAAGGGGGCGATACGGGAATAGAGACCGCTGTCGTGTGCCATATACGCACCCGAGCGAATTAAAGGCTGAACCGGTAGCGGCAGCGTGGCCTGGGTAAAGCACGCTGTCACCACATCAAACCAGGCACCCCCACCGGCGCTCAGCAGAATGGTCTCACTCTGAAACAGCTGACGTTCAGCCAGCAGAGTGGCGGTAGATAACATGACGTTGCAGTAGTGCTGAATTAACGCCACGCCCGCTGCATCACGCGCGGCACCCAGCGCCCCTTCATAGCCCGCGACACCGACAAGCTGCAGGTGGCGACTCTGGGCGATGCGTTCAGCTATCCTCAGCACTTCCTCCTCGGTTCGGCATCCTGTTCTGCCACCGGGAATCGATACTTCAATCAACACGGCAATGGCCGTATCGCCCAGGTTCTCTTCCAGCAGCGTGATGCCCGCCAGTGAGTCCACATAACAGAGAAAGCCGTGGTCAGGATGCTGGCGCTGCCATTCACCGATCCAGCGAATACCGGCAGGATCGACTAACTCGTTTGCCAGAAAGACATTGCGGATACCAAAGTGTCGCAGGGCACGGACCTGAGCGGGCGTGGCGGCGCTGATGCCCCATGCACCGCCCTGACTGACTGCTCGCCGTAAGATGGTCGGTGCCATCGACGTTTTACCGTGCGCCGCCAGCATGACACCTTTTTCGCGACAGAATGCCGCGAGTTGCTGCAGGTTATTCTCCAGTGCGGCCTGTTTCATGACCATCACCGGCGAAAACACCGCTGCGCTGCGCAGGACGTCGGTGCCGATCTCAAGCGGCGCCGCGCCGGTACCGGCAACGGATTTAAAACGGGGCGATGGCTGCGCGGCATCCAGCGTGGCATCCGCGTTTAGCGGAAGACGTAAAGACATAGCGGCTCCTTAATGCTCAAGAACGCGTGACAGAAACTGTTGCGTGCGTGGATTCTGGGGATGCCCGAAAATGGCGTCTGGTGTGCCCTGTTCGGCAATCACGCCCTGATCCATAAACACCACCCGGTCGGCGGTTTTGCGGGCAAAGCCCATCTCATGCGTCACCACAACCATGGTCATCCCTTCACGCGCCAGCCCGCGCATGACTTCCATGACTTCGCCGACTAATTCGGGATCGAGTGCGGAGGTCGCTTCGTCGAAAAACATGATTTTGGGCTGTACCGCCAGCGCGCGTGCGATAGCCACACGTTGCTGTTGTCCGCCCGAAAGCTGAGAAGGATAGTGGCCGGCGCGGTCAGCCAGCCCGACGCGCTCCAGCGCGGCCATGCCGCGCGCGTTTGCCTCTGCAACGGAGAGTTTCTGAGCTTTAATCAAGGCCAGCGTGACGTTGCCCAGTGCCGTTTTGTGGGGAAACAGATTGAACTGCTGAAACACCATGCCGACGTGCCCACAGATATCACGACTCCGTTTTTGATCGTGCAGCGGTATGCCGTTAACCCAAATTTCGCCGCCGTCGGCTTTTTCCAGACCGCTCATAATGCGCAGTACCGTACTTTTACCCGAACCGGACGCTCCGATCAGCACCAGAACCTCGCCCGGCGAGACATCCAGACTGATTTCTTTCAGAACCTGAGTCGCGCCGAATGACTTCGTGATCCGGCTCAGGGTAATGGCTGCATTTTTCATCATAACGGGTTCCTGGTTTGCTGGTGTTGCACCCAGCGAGAAAGCGGGTAACAAAGCGCGAAGTAGAGCAGGGCGACCAGACCATAAATCAGCACCGGCTGCCCGATACGATCAACGATGGCCTGGCCCTGATGCATCAGTTCAGACATGCCGATCATGCTGACAATCGAGGTATCTTTGATGAGCGACAGATACTGGCCGACAAGCGGGGGCAAGACGATCCCACGGGTTTGCGGCAGGATAACGCTGGTGAAGGTCTGTCGTCTGGACAGGCCGAGGATCCAGGAAACCTCCCACTGGCCTTTCGGGACCGCCTCAATGCCACCACGAAAGATCTCGGCAATGTATGCGCCCTGATAAATGCTCAGCCCCAAAATGCCTGCGGCAAACAGGTTGATGTCATAGCCAAAATACGCCACGCCAAAGTAGATAAACATCAACGTGATCAAAACCGGTGTGCCGCGAAACAGCTCGGTATAGATCACCGCAATCTGACGGGCGACAGGCAGGCGGCTGGTCCGCAAGACGGCGGCCAGAAGGCCAAGCAACGTACTGCCGACAATGGCGGCAACCGACAGCAACAACGTAATTATCAGACCGCGCCACAACAATGGCAGGCTGCTGAGAATCAGTTCGCTCATTGGACCGGCTCCTGTTTAGCGGAAGGTGACAGCATTTTTCTGGCCTGTGACCAGAGCGGCCTTTTTACGGCGACGACCAGCGGTGGCATGAACAGCCGACGTCCCGCAACCGTCCCTAACCACGAGAACAGGTTGCTGAGAAACAGGTAGACCAGCGCGACAACGCTAAAGGTCTGGATGTAGAGCAGCGTCCGGGCGTTAATCACGGTGGCTGTGCCCGTCAGTTCCGGTAGCGCAATCGCTGACAGCAGTGAGGTGCCCAGCAACAGCTGAATCAGGTTATTCACGATAGCGGGCCAGACCGCGCGCGCTGCCTGGGGCATGACCACATTGATAAACATCTGGCGGCGGCTGATGCCCAAAATCCAGGCGGCTTCCAGCTGACCTTTAGGAACCGACTGAATCCCGGCCCGGAAAATCTCGGCCAGATAGGCTCCGACGTTAATGCCCAACGCCAGCACACCCGCCGTAAACGCACTCATGGTGATGCCCAGCGAAGGCAGCCCAAAGAACACGATGAATATTTGCAACAGCACGGGCGTGTTACGGATAAATTCAACATAGCCGTGGCTCAGCCAGCGAACAGGCGCAAAGCGGGCGGCTTTTGCCACGGCAGCCAGCAATCCCAGCGCCAGCGCCAGCATAAACGCCAGCAGCGTCACCTGAAGCGTCAGCCAGGTCGCGGCGAGAAAGGTGTCGGCATACTGCCAGAGTGTCAGCCATTGATAGCGCATAGGAAGCCTCCTTAACAGGACGCAGGACATCACCTGCGTCCTCTCTGGTCAGAACTGCGGATTCAGCGGATAGCGAGGTTTACTGCCAAACCATTTCTGGTAGAGCTGGGCATTCTCACCGGATGCATTAATTTCAAACAGGAACTCGTTGAGGTAGTTCGTCCAGATCTGATCGCCCTGTTTAACACCAAACGCGTTATATTCCAGCGGGACCAGCGCTTCGTTTGTCACTTCCAGCGTCGGATCGAGCTTGGCCTGGTAGGCGAGGAAGTTGTTATCCTCAATCATCGCATCGGCTTGTCCCTGTTTCACCGCCAGGATAGCGGCCTGAGAAGAGTCATATTCCTGAATCTTCACGTCGATCCCCATGCTGCGTACTTCGTCGCCGTTGGTCGAGCCTTTCACGGTCGCAATGGTTTTGCCCGCCATGTCGTGGGCCGATTTGATCCCGCTCGCTTTACGCACCAGCATGGCTTCACTGGCCACCACGTAGGGCTGAGTAAAGCCAATCTCTTTCGCGCGCGTCAGGTTACGGGTGAAATTACAGAACACGACATCCACTTTGTTGGTTTGCAGATTGGGAATACGGTTAGCGCTGGTGGTATTCACCATTTCCAGTTTGACGCCCATCTCTTTTGCCAGCGCTTTCGCCAGGTCGACATCGTAACCATCCGGATTACCCGCTTTATCGTAAAAACCGAACGGTGCGAAACTCAGGCAATCGCCCACCCGCAATGTGCCGCGCTGAAGAACGGTTTGTAGCGTGGATGGCGGTGCTGCACCTGCGGTTTCGTTTTTATTTTCGGTCGGTGTACAACCGGTCAGCGCCGCGACGGTGAGCAGAGCGGGAAGGAGCCGGACGAATACATTTTGCTGGAAAGTGGTATTCATATTTCTTCTCTCAAATAAAAGAGGGATATCACCAACATTATTAAATAATGTGGCGGGATATTTTTAATTATGGCTTTTCTGTTGGATGCGTTTATTTTTACCAGGCGAATAAACCGCAGCTATTATTTTCGTCCGGCATTAAAACACGTCATATCGACTTCGACTTTGCAATCCACAACCAGGTCCTGCACGCTGCAGATTCGGGCGGGCGGATGGTCATGAAAGAGTTCACTAAACACTTTATTAAATGAACTAAAGTACCGGGCATCCGTCAGGACCGCCGTCACATGCACCACGTCCTTAATCTGATAACCCGCTTCCCGCATGATGGTCAGGCAGTTTTCAAAGGCCAGCCGAGTTTGCTCAATGATGCCGCCCTCTACGACTTCACCGCCTGTCATCGGTGTTTGTCCGGAGATATAAAGCCAGCCATCGGCTTCGACCGCACGTGCAAAAGGCAGTTTTTGTCCTCCGGTTCCGACGCCGCCTTCCGTACCGTAACGCTTGATAGTCATACTTATGCCCTTAAAATCGTCACTTCGCTTTGTCTGGTATACCGGAATTCAATCTGCAATACCGGATAGGTCGAGATTTGCACAATGTTAATTATTTTGCAATAGCGAGTAACGGGATTATTTTTTAGCATTAACGTATGGCTCACGAATATTTTTTATCAATGATTAGTTTTTTAAATTAAAAGTGATCGATGTCTCTTTTTTTAATTCAGCGTGCGCGTTTTTGGTGCCCCAATAATTAGCATCAGGAGGAAAAAGAAAAGGATGGTTATTGTGCGCGTACTCAGGTAAAACCGTGTTGGCTGTGTATGATGGCGGCCTGAACCGATTTAACGTGGCGATGCCGGTAGGAGAAAAGTGGTATGCAGGAAGATAAACCCGCCAGAGCGCGCGGCGTGGACCGCGTAATTGATATTTTCCGTCAGCTGCATATTGCCCGCCAGCCGATGGCGATGCGCGAACTGATTGAAGCGACCGGTGCGCCGCGTTCCAGCGTTTATGAACTGGTTAATCTGCTGAGTGAGGCAGGGCTGGTTGAACTGGATGCAGAAGGCAGCGTGTATTTTGGCCGCGAAATGCACTATTACGGTGCGGACTACATGGCGCACAATCCCCTGATTCGCCGCGCGCATCAATTAATGATCGAGATGGTTGCTGAGCATGGCGAAACCGTGCAGCTGTGCATGCTGGAAGGCAATAAATATACGGTGGTGCTGTCAGAGAGCAATGCGCATCCTTTCAAAATCACCTCAGACATCGGCGTTAAAATTCCGATTCCCTGGACCGCAACGGGCCGTCTGCTGCTGAGTAACTGGAGTGATGAGGCGATTCTGGCCCTGATCCCCGAGGAGGATTACCGGCTGGCCAATGGTAACGTCTTAGATAAGCAGGCTTTTCTGACCGATATTCATCGGGCGGGCCATCAGGGCTATTCAATGACGGAAGGGCTGTCTGAAAGTTTTACCTGTTGTATGGCCGCCCCGATTCGCGCCCGAAACGATCTGGCCGTGGCCGCGATTTGTTTTATGGTCAGTCGGGATACGCCCGAGGAGCGACGTCAGATGCTGTTAAAAACGCTTATTAACGCGGGGCAAAAGCTGTCTGACTTTACCTGAACCGACAGAAGAGCCTGCTTCTTCTGTCGGTCACACTGACGTGCTAATAACCTTTGAGGACCGCGACTTCATCGGCTGCGCGCGTGATGTTGACGTTAGTGACCTCGTAATGGGCCACCGCAACAAAAGGATCGTCCGCCAGAATGTGATCTAACCGGGCGCGCGGCATTGCTTTGACCATAATCATGCCGCCGGTACGCGGATCCTTTCGGCCCGCAGCGATAAAGTCGCCGCTGTTAAAATGCTGATCCAGCCACGTAATGTGCGGAGCCAGCAGGGCCTCGACGTCCTCAATCGGGCGGAAATAGTTCAGGTAAACGATGTACATCGTAGCTCCTCACACTTTGGGGTTGGTTAGTTCACTCAGTAACGGCAGCAGGACTTTCACACTGTCATGGGTGCGCAGACTGATACGACCGGGCAGCCAGTGATCCAGGAAATCCAGATTGTCGCGGTCGGTCTGATGCCAGGTGGTACCGTCAGGGAAATGCCGGGAACGGCGGCGCTGTTGGTCGCCGTCTTTGCTGCCTGCGTTCCAGTTTCTGGCGGTGACATCCAGTAAGGGAAAACCTGCCGCATCGAAAGGATTGACACCGTGAAAGTCATTTTTCGTGAGCTGACGACTGGCGGCGGAAATGCCAAAACGACGCGCCAGCAGCAGGGCGCGTTCGCTGGTCTGTTTGCGTACGGCACGCGGCGTGTTCATACCGCTGTTGAAATAGAGGTGGTCGCCCGTAATCAAACTGTTGAGATCGATTACCAGCAGCGTATTCTTCTTCTCTTTCTCGCTCATGCGCGCCACATAATCGTCCATGCCATGCAGATGGGATTCGCTGGCGCTGAGCGCCACAAAGCGCACCCCGTAATGAAGCGGCTTATGGCTTAACTGCTTAGCCAGTTCCAGCATCACGCCTAATCCGGAAGCATTATCATCCACGCCTTGCAAACGCAGGCCACCCAGGCCGCGCGCCTGCTCATTGTCGCTGAGTGGAATCCAGGTATCCAGGCTGGCAATCACCAGAATTTCCTGTGGGGCGCTGCCTTCCCGTGCGGCGATCACCGAGGTCGCGGTAAGCTTGCGCCAGCGTGATGTGCCATCACGTTCCTGCCATGTGTAACCCGTATTGAACTGTCGGGTATTGGTTTCAAACCCCAGGGCCGTAAACTGATGTTGCAGGTATTCCGCCGCCATCAACTCGGCCGGGCTGCCGCTCATGCGACCGGGAAAGTACGTTGAGATATGACGGACCTGCTGTTCGGCGAAGTGTCCTGTGAGGTCGGTCAGGGCCTGAGCGCTGAAGATCACGCTGCCACCAAGCAGTGCGGCCAGGCGGAGAAAGGCAAGCATGTCGGGTTCCTTGTGGCTTATTCCTAAAAAGGAGGGGCATTTTTTGTGGCCTAGTATGAAACTGTGATGCTCATTACACAATTTGAATCGTCCTGAAAGGCCTGTAGGATCATCCGCTAAGCACATTTTGTTCTGAGCTTTTCTTTAGCGTTATTCCATTCGGTAACATCTCATTCCAATTCGTAATTTCATCTCAATTCACCAGGGAACGTATAGTCGCGATAACGCATCGTAACAACACCAGGGTTAACGTGGATTATTTGCCTCTTTTTGCCGATCTCGCGGGTCGACCTGTACTGGTCGTGGGCGGGGGAGATATCGCGGCGCGCAAGATTGAATTGCTGCGTCGGGCGGGGGCGCGCATTCAGATTGCCTCACGCGAGCTGTGCCCGGAGTTACAAACCTTACTGGATGAACAGCAGCTTGAATGGCTGGCGACGGCTTTTGAGCCTGCACAGCTAGACAAGGTGTTTCTGGTCATTGCCGCGACCGACGATAACGCGCTGAATGCGCAGGTTTATGACGAGGCCAATGCCCGCCATAAACTGGTCAACGTCGTCGACGATCAGCCGAAATGCAGTTTTATTTTCCCCTCCATCGTAGACCGCTCACCGCTGGTGGTGGCGATCTCCTCCAGCGGGACGGCACCGGTCCTTGCCCGCATGTTACGTGAAAAGCTGGAAACGTTGCTGCCGTCTCATCTGGGCCAGATGGCCGAGCTGGCGGGGCAGTGGCGTGACAAAGTCAAAGCCCGCTTCAGTCGCATGTCCGATCGCCGCCGCTACTGGGAACGGATCTTTAACGGCCGCTTTGCCAGTCAGATGGCAACAGGCGATGTTGAGGCCGCCAAAGCGACGCTGGACAGCGAACTGGGCGATCAGCCGCCCCGGCAGGGCGAGATTATCCTGGTCGGTGCCGGGCCGGGCGACAGCGGTCTGCTGACGCTGCGCGGGCTGCAGGTGATGCAACTGGCCGATGTGGTGCTCTATGACCATCTGGTCAGTGAAGAGGTGCTGGATCTGGTTCGACGCGATGCCGACCGTATCTGCGTGGGCAAGCGTGCCAGCGCGCATCTGTTACCGCAGGACGAAATCAACCAACTGATGGTGCAGCTGGCGCAGAAAGGCAAGCGCGTGGTGCGGTTGAAAGGCGGCGATCCGTTTATCTTCGGCCGCGGCGGCGAAGAGTTGCAGGCCGCCCAGCAGGCGGGCATTCCGTTCCAGGTCGTTCCTGGCGTTACCGCTGCCGCTGGCGCAACCGCCTACGCCGGTATCCCGCTGACGCACCGTGATTACGCGCAGAGCGTTCTGTTTATTACCGGTCACTGTCGGCCGGACAGCGATGACATTGACTGGCCGTCCCTGGCGCGCGCGCGACAAACGCTGGCGATTTATATGGGTGCGATGAAGGCCGCCGAAATCAGTCGACAGCTTATTCTCCATGGACGCGCGGCGTCGACGCCGGTGGCGGTAATTGGCCGCGGCACCCGGTCCGACCAACAGGTTCTGACCGGCACGCTTGAACATCTTGAAACGCTGGCAGCGTCAGCGCCTTCCCCGGCCCTGCTGGTGATTGGGGAAGTGGTTAATTTACACGGGCAACTTGCCTGGTTTCAGCATTCGGCACAGCAGGGGGCTCGTGAGTCCGCCGTTGTCAATCTGGCTTGAGAGGAAAAACGATGGATCAAAAACGACTCACTCATCTGCGCCAACTGGAGGCAGAGAGTATCCATATCATCCGTGAAGTGGCAGCCGAATTTGGCAATCCGGTCATGATGTATTCTATCGGCAAGGATTCTTCTGTGATGCTGCATCTGGCACGCAAAGCCTTCTATCCGGGTACGCTGCCCTTCCCGTTGCTGCATGTCGATACCGGCTGGAAGTTTCGTGAGATGTACGAATTCCGCGATCGCACCGTAAAAGCGATGGGGGCCGAACTGCTGGTGCATCGCAACCCGGAAGGCGTGGCGATGGGCATTAATCCCTTTGTGCACGGCAGTGCCAAACACACCGACATCATGAAAACCGAAGGCCTGAAGCAGGCCCTGAACAAATACGGTTTCGATGCGGCCTTTGGTGGCGCGCGCCGTGATGAAGAGAAGTCACGCGCTAAAGAGCGTATCTACTCATTCCGTGACCGTTTTCATCGCTGGGACCCGAAAAACCAGCGCCCGGAACTGTGGCACAACTATAACGGCCAGATTAACAAAGGCGAGAGCATCCGTGTTTTCCCGCTGTCAAACTGGACCGAGCTGGATATCTGGCAGTACATCTTCCTGGAAAACATTGAGATTGTTCCGCTCTATCTTGCCGCGCCGCGTCCGGTACTGGAACGTGACGGCATGCTGATGATGATCGATGACGACCGTATCAACCTTCAGCCAGGTGAAGTGATTAAACAGCGCATGGTGCGTTTCCGTACCCTGGGATGCTGGCCGCTCACCGGTGCGGTGGAATCTGAAGCGCAAACCTTGCCTGAGATTATTGAAGAGATGCTGGTTTCGACCACCAGCGAGCGTCAGGGCCGGGTAATTGACCGCGATCAGTCCGGTTCGATGGAACTGAAAAAACGTCAGGGTTATTTCTAAGGAGACGCCAGATGAATACCGTAATTGCACAACAAATTGCCGAACAGGGCGGCGTTGAAGCCTGGCTGACCGCACAACAATACAAAAGCCTGCTGCGTTTTCTGACCTGCGGCAGCGTGGACGATGGGAAAAGTACGCTGATCGGTCGCCTGCTGCACGACACCCGACAAATCTACGAAGATCAGCTGTCGTCATTACAAAGTGACAGTAAACGTCATGGTACGCAGGGCGAAAAACTGGATCTGGCCCTGCTGGTGGATGGCCTGCAAGCCGAGCGTGAGCAGGGCATCACCATTGACGTCGCTTACCGCTATTTCTCTACCGAGAAGCGCAAATTCATCATTGCCGACACGCCGGGGCATGAGCAGTACACCCGCAATATGGCGACGGGGGCATCGACCTGCGATCTGGCTATTCTGCTGATCGACGCCCGTAAAGGCGTGCTGGACCAGACCCGCCGCCACAGCTTCATTTCCACTCTGCTGGGAATCAAGCATCTGGTCGTGGCGATCAACAAAATGGATCTGGTGGACTATCAGCAGTCTGTGTTCGAGCAGATCAAACAGGATTATCTCGATTTTGCCGGACAACTGCCCGACGACCTGGATATTCGTTTCGTGCCGATGTCGGCGCTGGAAGGCGAAAACGTCGCCTCACAGAGTCAAAGCATGCCCTGGTACACCGGTCCGACCTTACTGGACGTGCTGGAAACGGTGGAGCTGAACGCAGTCGTCGATCATCAGCCGATGCGGTTTCCGGTGCAGTACGTTAACCGTCCCAATCTTGATTTCCGGGGTTATGCCGGTACGCTCGCGTCCGGGACCGTAAAGGTGGGCCAGCGGGTTAAAGTGCTGCCCTCCGGCGTTGAATCGACTGTTGCCCGTATCGTGACTTTTGATGGCGATTTGCAGGAGGCGGGCGCGGGTGAAGCCATTACGCTGGTTCTCAATGATGAGATTGATATCAGTCGTGGCGATCTGCTCGTGGAGGCAAGCGCGGAACTGCGTGCGGTTCAGTCAGCCACCGTCGATGTGGTGTGGATGGCAGAGCAGCCGTTACAGGCCGGGCAAAGTTACGATGTAAAAATTGCGGGCAAAAAAGCGCGCGGTCGTGTTGAAAAGGTCATTCATCAGGTTGAGATTAACTCGCTGGAAAAACGCGAGGCGGACAGCCTGCCGCTGAATGGCATTGGTCTGGTGACGTTTACCTTTGACGAACCGCTGGTGCTCGACAGCTATCAGGATAACCCGGTCACCGGCGGAATGATTATCATCGATCGTCTGAGTAACGTGACCGTCGGGGCTGGGCTTATTCATGAGCCGCTGGCCGATAACCCCCAGCAGCACGGTGAATTTAGTGCGTTTGAACTGGAACTGAATGCGCTGGTTCGTCGTCATTTCCCGCACTGGAATGCACGCGATCTGCTGGGCGGTCAGTAATGGCCCGGCATGATGAAAATGTCGTATGGCATGACCATCCCGTCACGCGCGATGCGCGTGAACAGCAGCACGGCCATCAGGGCGTGGTGCTGTGGTTCACCGGCCTTTCGGGGTCGGGAAAATCCACCGTGGCTGGCGCGCTGGAACAGGCGTTGCACCGCATCGGCGTCAGCACCTATCTGCTGGACGGCGACAACGTGCGTCATGGCCTGTGCCGCGATCTGGGCTTTAGCGATGCCGATCGTAAAGAGAATATCCGCCGGGTAGGCGAAGTCGCAAAACTGATGGTGGATGCGGGGTTAGTGGTGCTGACCGCGTTTATCTCACCGCATCGGGCCGAGCGTCAAATGGTGCGTGATCTGCTGGATGAAGGCCGGTTTATTGAGGTTTATGTCGATACACCGTTGGCAGTCTGTGAAGCGCGCGACCCGAAAGGGTTATACAAAAAAGCCCGCGCGGGCGAATTGCGAAATTTCACCGGTATAGACAGCGTTTATGAAGCGCCGGAACAGCCAGAAATCCGGCTTAATGGGGAACAATTGGTTACAAAACTGACGCCCCAATTATTAGATCTGCTGCGCCAGCGCGATATTATCAGTTCCTGAACAGACAGCGGCAGAGCGCATTCCGTTTTGCCGCCTTCGCGTTGACAGGATATTTATGCAGAATATAACCCCCATGCTGGCACGCAAAGACTCACGTACGCCTGATGAACCGCGTTCGGTATTACCGGGTGGTATCATTGGTTTCGTATGTTACTGGTGTGCGCTGGCCATTCCTTTCCTGTTGTACGGCTCCAGTACGCTGTTTTTCTTTCTCTACACGTGGCCCTTTTTCCTGGCGCTGTTTCCGGTTTCCGTCCTGACGGGCATGGTACTGAGTACCTGGCTGCGTGGGCAATGGATATGGACCTCCCTGATATGCGTTATTGCTGTCGCCCTCCAGTTCTGGATACTGTTCCTGTTTCTGTCACGCTGGTAACGGCGTTGATGTCTAAACGCACCAGCAGGTTACAAAAGTTTTCCGGTCTTGTACCTTCTCGTTCTTCTCCTTTTTTTGCTCACGCGAACGGCATTAGCAGGCATTTTCGCTGCCAGTGTGGAGTCCTGAGTAAAGTTATGGGATGATTGAGCCGTTTTTAGGGGGCGGGATGGGAAAACTGACGTTACTGCTACTGGTGCTGCTTGGCTGGCTGCAATATTCCTTGTGGTTAGGCAAGAATGGTATCCATGATTTTACGCGCGTCAGCGATGACGTGGCGGTACAAAAGGCGACAAACGCCAAACTTAAAATGCGTAACGATCAACTGTTTGCCGAAATTGACGATCTCAATGGCGGCTCTGAAGCGATCGAGGAACGCGCACGCAGTGAATTAGGCATGATTAAGCCGGGTGAAACCTTCTATCGTCTGGTGCCTGACCAGAACAAACGCAACGCGCAACAAGCTGCGCAAAACCAACAACGATAAAACATGAACAATCAGTCCCACTCTGCGGATGTGATTGCCGTGGTGCCCGCTGCCGGTATCGGCAGCCGCATGCAGGCAACCTGTCCCAAACAGTATCTGACGATTGGTCAGCACACACTTCTGGAACACAGTATTGCGCGTCTGTTCTCCCATCCCGCGGTTTCTCAGGTCATCGTCGCGTTAAGCCCTGACGATAATCACTTTGCCCGTTTGCCGCTGGCCAGCGATCCGCGTGTTGTGCGCGTGACCGGCGGCGAAACGCGTGCCGAGTCGGTGCTGGCGGGATTACAGGCGGCGCAGGGCGCGCACTGGGTGTTAGTGCACGATGCCGCGCGCCCGTGTCTGCATCCGGATGATCTGGACCGCCTGCTGCAGTTACCAGGAAAGAGCAAAACGGGTGGCATTCTGGCGGCACCGGTCTGTGACACCATGAAGCGGGGGGAACCCGGCCAGTCAGCGATTGCGCATACGGTCGAACGTGACCATCTGTGGCATGCCCTGACGCCGCAACTTTTTCCCCACGCGCTCCTTACCGCCTGCCTGACCCGCGCCTTGAACGAGGGCGCGATCATTACCGATGAAGCCTCGGCACTGGAATATTGTGGCTACCATCCTGAGCTGGTCACAGGTCGCAGCGATAACATTAAAGTTACCCGCCCGGAAGACTTAGCCCTGGCGGCTTTTTATCTTAGTCAGATTCAGTCAAAGGAGAGCGCATGATGCGTATCGGTCACGGTTTTGACGTTCACGCTTTCGGTGGAGAAGGTCCGCTGGTGATTGGCGGTGTGCGAATTCCATTTGAGTATGGTTTTATCGCCCATTCGGATGGCGACGTGGCACTGCATGCTCTGACCGATGCCTTACTGGGCGCGGTGGCAATGGGCGATATAGGCAAGCTGTTCCCGGATACCGATCCGGCGTTCAAAGGCGCAGACAGCCGCGGTTTGCTGCGGGAAGCCTGGCGCCGTATTGCGGCGAAAGGCTATCGCATCGGTAACGTGGACGTCACGATTATCGCTCAGGCACCTAAAATGCTGCCGCATGTACCCCAGATGCGCATCAATATTGCTGAAGATCTGGGTTGCCATATGGATCAGGTGAACGTTAAAGCCACCACGACGGAAAAGCTCGGTTTCACCGGACGCGGCGAAGGCATTGCCTGTGAAGCGGTCGCGTTGCTGCTGAAAACGGAGTCGGCATGACGTTGCAGTACCTCCACGGTGTGCCTGGCGCGACGGGCGTGATTAAAGCCCGCCCGGAAGACTTCGAGGTGAAGGAAGACCTGGGGTATCGCCCTGACGGTGAAGGTGAGCATGTGCTGGTGCGCATTCGTAAAACGGGTGCCAATACGCGTTTTGTTGCCGAAGCCCTGGCAAAATTTATGAAAATTCCTGCCCGCGACCTCAGTTATGCCGGCATGAAAGACCGCCACGCCGTGACCGAGCAAACACTCTGCTTCCGTGTGCCGGGCAATGCGATGCCCAACCTGACAGGCTTTGCATCAGAAGGCGTCGAAATCCTTGAGGTTGTGCGTCATAAGCGCAAATTGCGCGTCGGCGCGCTGGCCGGAAACGCCTTTCGGTTGACCATACGACAGGTCAGCCAGCGCGATGACGTCGAGGCCCGCCTTAAGCAGATTCGTGAACGCGGTGTGCCTAATTACTTTGGCGAGCAACGCTTTGGGCGCAACGGCAACAATCTGCAGACGGCGTTGAAACTGGCGCGTCAGGAAATCCAGATACGTGACCGCAATAAACGTGGCCTGATGCTCTCTGCTGCACGCAGTGCGTTATTCAATCAGGTCACCAGTCTGCGTTTGCAGCAGCAGGGTAGCCTGACTCAGGTCATGAACGGGGATGCATTGCAGCTTACCGGGCGTGGCAGTTGGTTTGTCGCCCAGCCCGAGGAAAGGGAGGCGTTGCAGGCGCGCGTGGATCAGCATGCGTTGCGTATCACGGCCCCCTTGCCCGGAAAAGGCGAGGCGGGGCCACAGGGCGACGCGCTGGCGTTCGAAGAGCACTGTCTGGCGGATGCCGTAGAACTGCGCGCGCTGCTGGTGCGTGAACGGGTGGAGGCCAGCCGGCGTGCCATGCTGGTGGTGCCGCGCGATTTGCACTGGCAGTGGCTGGATGACGCCACCCTGACGTTGCAGTTCTGGTTACCGGCGGGCAGCTTTGCCACCAGCGTGGTCAGAGAGCTGGTCATCACTGACGACACAGCGGATTTACCTGACGAATAAGCCACGTCCTCACCTGGCCAGTCGCGCGGGTGAGGGACGCGCTGGCGTACACGATGGGCTGCGTAGCAGGGGGCCAGCATCGCACGAAATCTTTCCTTTCAAGCAAATGTGTTACCTTTTTCCTGCCTGTGCGTTTTATTTTCGTCTACCACTTCCTCTCGCTCACCGCTAGAATGCAAAAGTCGCTGTCCAGTCATAACCTGTTGCCATGCTTCAAAACAGGTCCTTATTACGGCGACCCGGTTGAACAGAAAAGGTCAGAATTAAATGCGGATATTGCTCAGCAACGATGATGGCATCCATGCGCCTGGTATTCAGACGCTGGCAAAGGCTTTGCGTCAATTTGCCGAGGTGCAGGTGGTGGCACCGGATCGCAATCGCAGTGGTGCCTCCAACTCATTGACGCTGGAAACCCCGTTGCGCACCTTTACCCATGAAAACGGGGACATTGCGGTGCAAATGGGCACGCCCACCGATTGCGTGTATTTGGGCGTAAACGCACTGATGCAACCCCGACCCGATATTGTGGTCTCGGGGATCAATGCCGGCCCCAATCTGGGTGATGACGTTATCTATTCCGGCACGGTGGCCGCGGCCATGGAGGGACGTCATCTGGGTTTGCCCGCCATTGCGGTTTCGCTCAATGGTCACGAGCACTATGCCACTGCGGCGGCGGTAACCTGTGCGCTGCTTAAAGCGCTGAGTCGTGAGCCGCTGCGCACCGGACGCATACTGAACATCAATGTGCCCGATCTGCCGCTGGCGGAGGTGAAAGGCATTCGCGTGACGCGCTGTGGCAGTCGGCATCCGGCCGATCAGGTGATTGCCCAAACCGATCCGCGTGGCAATCCGCTGTACTGGATAGGACCACCGGGCGAAAAACTGGATGCCGGCCCTGATACTGATTTTGCCGCCGTGGATGAAGGTTATGTGTCCGTCACCGCGCTGCATGTTGATCTCACCGCGCATAAGGCTCAGGACGTGCTGAGTCGCTGGCTGGATAACGCTGAGGTAGACCTGGTATGGTGAGTCGGCGTATCGAGACACTGTTGGCGCAACTGCGTCAACAGGGGATTCATGACGAACACCTGTTAAAAGCCATCGCCGACGTGCCGCGTGAGCGCTTTATCGATGAGGCCTTTGAGCACAAAGCCTGGGATAACATGGCGCTCCCCATCGGCTCAGGCCAGACGATTTCACAGCCCTATATGGTGGCGCGGATGACCGCCCTGCTGGAGCTCGATGTGCACTCGCGGGTTCTGGAAATCGGGACCGGTTCTGGTTATCAGACCGCGATTCTGGCTCATCTGGTTGAGCATGTTTACTCTGTCGAACGCATCAAAGGTCTGCAGTGGCATGCAAAGCGCCGTCTGAAACAGCTCGATTTACATAACGTCTCTACCCGCCACGGTGATGGCTGGCAGGGCTGGCCCTCGCGCGGGCCTTTCGATGCCATTATTGTGACGGCGGCGCCCCCCGAAATTCCGACTGCGCTGATAGCACAACTGGCAGAAGGTGGCATTATGGTGCTACCTGTCGGTGAAGAGCAGCAGGTGCTTAAACGCCTGCGCCGACGCGGCGGTGAAATCACCGAGGAAACGATTGAGCCGGTGCGTTTCGTCCCGCTGGTTCAGGGCGATCTGGCCTGATGACCGTGTTAGCATTTCTTAATAACTGTTTCATGGCACACGGTAGTTGATATTGTTACTATCCAGTCAGTTCAACGAAAATACAGCGTTTAACGTGCCACACAGTGTAATGTGCTGGTGAAAAGAGAAAGTCAGTTTTTAAAGGTTGCCACCACGGGGGATTAATGAGCACGGGAAGCACAATTTTTCAGTTACGCCGTCTGGCGGCGCTTTCACTGGTGAGTTTTTGGCTGGCAGGCTGTAGTTCAGGCGACAATACACAAGCGCCAATAAGTAATATCGGCGACGGCAGCAGCATGAATGATAACGGTAATATGGCCAGCACTGGTACTGCGCCTGTTGCCAGTGGTGTGCCGACGATGCCATCGCAGGGCGGCATGTTGAGCCGAAATACGCCTGTGCCGCAGAATAAGCCGGGAATCATTAGTACCGGTAATAATACAAGTAATGAAGTTGAAACCCAGAACGGGCGAATTGTGTACAACAGAAGTTATCAGAATATTCCTAAAGGAAGCTATTCTGGACAAACGTACACCGTAAAACGCGGCGATACCCTCTTCTATATTGCCTGGATTACCGGCAATGACTTCCGCGATCTGGCGCAGCGCAACAACGTACAGCCACCGTACAGCCTAAATGTTGGGCAAACCTTGCAGGTCGACAACGGCTCCGGCCAGCCTATTACCGGGGGCAACGCGATTACCGCGGCGGATGCATCACAAAGCGGCATCGTCACCGCACCACAAATAAAACAGGCCCCTGTTGCACAGCAGCCTGTTATTACGTATTCTGATGATTCAGGTAACTCGAATGGCAGTAAATTGTTGCCTTCGAAGGGAGCAAATGTTGCAACGACAACAGCTCCAGCCGTTACCGCACCACCGACGGTGAGCAGTACAACAAACAGTTCAACGCCTGTTGGAAGCTGGCGTTGGCCGACCGAAGGTAAGATCATCGATAACTTCTCTGCCACCGAGGGTGGTAACAAAGGAATCGATATCGCAGGTTCGCGCGGACAGCCGGTTGTGGCCACTGCTTCAGGAAGGGTGGTTTATGCAGGCAACGCGCTTCGTGGTTACGGTAATTTAATCATCATCAAACATAATGATGATTACCTGAGTGCCTACGCCCACAATGATACAATGCTGGTCCGGGAACAACAGGAAGTTAAGGCTGGGCAAAAGATCGCTACCATGGGTAGCACCGGAACCAGTTCAGTTAGATTACACTTTGAAATTCGTTACAAGGGGAAATCCGTAAACCCGTTGCGTTATTTACCGCAGCGATAATCCGGCAGAGTCCTCTGGAGTCTGCCCTGGAATCACGGGTAGGAGCCACTTATGAGCCAGAATACGCTGAAAGTAAACGAGTTACATGAGAATGCGGAATTCGAAGAGAATGGAGCAGAAATTTTTGATGAGAAGGCGCTCGTCGAAAATGACTCTGGCGACAATGATGTAGCAGAAGAGGAGTTGCTGGCGCAGGGTGCGACGCAACGTGTCCTTGACGCTACTCAGCTCTATCTTGGGGAGATTGGCTATTCTCCATTGCTGACGGCCGAGGAAGAGGTACTCTTCGCTCGCCGGGCATTACGAGGTGATATTCCTTCTCGTCGCCGCATGATCGAAAGTAACTTACGACTGGTGGTGAAGATTGCACGACGTTACAGCAATCGCGGTCTGGCCCTGCTGGACCTGATTGAGGAAGGTAACCTCGGCTTGATTCGCGCCGTTGAGAAATTTGATCCAGAACGTGGATTCCGTTTCTCAACGTATGCCACTTGGTGGATTCGTCAGACCATTGAACGGGCAATCATGAACCAGACCCGGACAATTCGTTTGCCGATCCACATTGTGAAAGAATTGAACGTTTATCTGCGTACTGCGCGTGAACTTTCTCACAAGCTCGACCACGAGCCGAGTGCGGAAGAGATTGCAGAACAACTGGATAAACCGGTTGATGACGTAAGCCGTATGTTGCGTCTCAACGAACGTATTACCTCAGTTGATACTCCATTAGGGGGCGATTCTGAGAAAGCGCTGCTGGATATCCTGGCCGATGAAAAAGACAACGGCCCGGAAGATACCACGCAAGACGACGATATGAAGCAAAGTATCGTTAAATGGCTGTTCGAACTGAACGCCAAGCAGCGCGAAGTGCTGGCTCGTCGTTTCGGCCTGTTGGGCTATGAAGCGGCAACGCTTGAGGATGTTGGCCGTGAAATCGGTTTAACCCGCGAGCGTGTGCGCCAGATTCAGGTTGAAGGTTTGCGCCGTCTGCGCGAAATCCTGCAAGGTCAGGGCCTCAGCATTGAAGCACTGTTCCGCGAATAAGCTGAACACGGCACGTAAACAGAAAGCGATGGGTAACCCCCATCGCTTTTTTTTGTCTGTTATTTACGCTTAAGCCTGTCCGGCAAAATACTCCCCTGTCAGAAAACAGGGCTGACGGGCGGCATCTTTTGTCAGGCAAAGTGTCACATCGTCCGGAAAGCCTCTTTGTATCAGCTCGACTGCGGACGCGCAGTGAAACAGTGCCGCGAAGTTCTGGAGCTGATGAGCGTGCCAGGCGGCGACAGCGGTCTGCGCTTCAGGTGAAAGCGTGCGTTGTCCCAGCACGGCAATGATTCCCCCCGCTACCACATAATCCTCAATACAGGGGCGAAGGCTCCCGTCTGGCCAACGTTCGCCACAGGGGACAATCAGAATACGGCTGAAGGCGCGGCAGGCTTCGGCCGTTGCGGTCAGGTTTCTCAGGCAGCCTGTCAGCACGGGGACGCCTCGTTCCCGCGCCCTGAAGCAGGTTGCGGAGCCATTAGGGGAGGGCAGCACCAGTTTTTCATCCGGGCGAACACTGAGTAACGTTCGCGGCGACAGACTGTAGCCCTCGCCACTGAATCGCCGGTCGCTGTTAGCCGCGATGGCACCGAC
The DNA here is from genome assembly GCF_041954965.1 of Pantoea sp. BS_8. Lineage (NCBI taxonomy): Bacteria > Pseudomonadati > Pseudomonadota > Gammaproteobacteria > Enterobacterales > Erwiniaceae > Pantoea > Pantoea sp. BS_8. The sequence goes on along the minus strand of NZ_JAVAXU010000008.1, from coordinate 34,604 downwards.
GGACTGCGCATACTGCGTGACAGAGTGATCTTTCCAGGGATAAGGATAGACGCGCGCCCCGTTCTCCACTGCCACGCTGACACAGGTAGAAAAGGACATCACATCAATAATCACGATGATATCCACGTCCCCGGCAAGATGATCAATGGCCGGGATCCCCCATTCCAGACGAACAGCAAACGCGTCCTGACGATACCAGTTCATAGGCTTTTCCCGCAGTGTGGTGTAACAGAGATGTGCAACCGGCGGAAGTTAGCCCTGCCTGCGCAATAATTTTTGCAGCCGTTTTTGCTGCCAGCGGCGGATCGCATCCTTGAATATAAACAGACGCAATGCTCTGACGAGCAGTAAGGCGCCCCAAATGGCGGCGACCCAGAGTGACCAGCGGTCATTGGGCGCCGTAAAGTGGTTCAGGACATACAGCAATGCGCATACCACCACAGCGCTAAACAGAGAACGGTAAAACCGGCTCTCGGCAGCGAGCTGCTGGCGGGCGTCAGAAATGTAGCTGTCCAGCGCTTCACCGTTATTCGCAGGGGCATCGGTCAGATCGGTCACGTTAATCTCAAACACGGCCGCCAGTGCGCTCAATGTTTCCAGGCTGGGCGGATCGCCGTTTTCGATGCGCTGTATGGTTCGGGTGCTGAGGCCGGCCATTTCAGCCAGTTGTTCCTGTGACCAGGCACGTGCCAGACGATATTCTCTGACGTTGTTCAGGTTACGCATAATGAGTCTCCCAAAGAGTAAACAATCGGTTTGCAGCATCGCCGGTAAGTGTCGACAGAAACACGATCGCAGCACGACAGGCACACGACAGCATTATGACACCGCTTTATCAGCCTGTAATCGCGTAAAGCGGTAGCAGAAGGATGCGCCAGCAGGGGTAAAGAAAGCGGGCGCAGAGAAACGCGTAACGGGAAGTCCGTAGCCGCCCTGCGAAAGGGCGGCAGTCATCAGACCAGTGCTTTAAGGCGGTAAATCCAGTCCAGCGCCTGGCGCGGTGTCAGCGTATCGGGATCCAGTGCTTCCAGCGCTTCTACGGCGGGAGACGTTTCTTCCACCAGCAACGGCAACTGCGAGCCGTCAACGTTTGACGTTGCGGATTGACTGGAAACCGTTTCGAGCTCTTTCAGCTTATTACGCGCGCGTTTGATCACCTCTTTTGGCACGCCAGCCAGCGCGGCCACGGCCAGCCCGTAGCTTTTACTGGCGGCACCGTCCTGCACACTGTGCATGAACGCAATCGTATCGCCATGTTCTACCGCATCCAGGTGAACGTTAACCACGCCTTCCAGTTTCTCAGGCAGGGTCGTCAGTTCAAAATAGTGCGTTGCAAACAGGGTCATCGCTTTGATTCGGTTCGCCAGATTTTCCGCACAAGCCCATGCAAGCGACAAGCCGTCATACGTGGAGGTGCCGCGGCCGATTTCATCCATCAGGACCAGGCTGTTTTCAGTCGCGTTGTGCAGAATATTGGCCGTTTCCGTCATTTCGACCATAAATGTCGAGCGGCCGGAGGCCAGATCATCTGCTGCGCCCACACGGGTGAAGATACGATCCAGTGGACCAATGACCACTTCTTCGGCGGGAACGAAACTGCCGATCCAGGCCATCAGCGCGATTAACGCAGCCTGACGCATATAGGTACTTTTACCGCCCATATTCGGGCCTGTGATGATCAACATGCGGCGTTGTGGTGCCAGCGAGAGCGGGTTGGCGATAAAAGGTTCTTTCAGGACCTGCTCCACTACCGGATGGCGGCCGGCGGTGATTTTAATCCCGGGCTTGTCGTGCAGCGTGGGACGGCAGTAGTTTAGCGTCCATGCGCGTTCCGCGAGGTTACTCAGTACATCCAGTTCGGCCAGCGCCGCCGCACTTAACTGCAACGCTTCAAGGTGCGGCAGCAGCAAATCAAACAGGCCTTCATACAGGCTTTTCTCCAGCGCCAGCGCTTTGCCCTTTGACGTCAGGACCTTGTCTTCATACTCCTTCAGCTCGGGAATGATATAGCGTTCAGCATTCTTAAGAGTCTGACGGCGGACATAGTGAATAGGGACCTGATGGCTCTGACCCCGGCTGACCTGAATGTAATAACCGTGCACGCCGTTAAAACCGACTTTCAGGCTGTCCAGACGGAGTTTTTCACGTTCGCGGATCTCCAGGCGATCCAGATAATCCGTCGCGCCATCCGCCAGGGCGCGCCACTCGTCCAGCTCAGCGTGATAACCCGGGGCGATCACCCCGCCATCTCTGATTAATACCGGTGGGGATTCGACAACGGCCTGCTCAAGCAGTGTGCGCAGGTCGCCAAAGTCACCTATCTGGGTACGCAGGGTTTTCAGGTGGGCGGACCCGGCGTTTGCCAGCAGATCGTTGAGTTCCGGCAACTGCTGAAACGCATGGCGCATGCGCGCCAGATCGCGTGGACGCGCCGTGCGTAGCGCCAGGCGGGCCAGAATACGCTCTAAATCACCGACCTGGCGCAGAACGGGCTGAAGCACGTCGCTCAGCGCCTGCAGCTCGGCGATTGATTCCTGTCGTTTCGCGATGACGCTGCTGTCACGCAACGGCATATGCAGCCAGCGTTTTAGCATCCGGCTGCCCATTGGCGTGACGGTTTTATCCAGCACCGCGGCTAAGGTGTTCTCGGTACCGCCTGCAAGGTTTTGGGTAATTTCAAGATTACGTCGGGTGGCGGCATCCATGATGATGCTGTCCTGCTGACGTTCCATGCTGATGGCGCGGATATGTGGCAGGCTGGTCCGTTGGGTATCTTTGACATACTGCAGCAGACAACCCGCCGCGCGCAGGCCGAGATGGGCCTGCTCAACACCAAAACCGTTTAAATCCCGCGTACCAAACTGCAAAGTAAGCTGCTGACGCGCGGTATCAATTTCAAATTCCCACAAGGGACGACGGCGCAGACCACGACGCTGATCGATGAGCGACATCGGCGAAAAATCTTCCGGATAAAGGAGTTCGGCAGGATTGGTTCGCTGCAGTTCGGCCGCCATGGTTTCCAGATCCATGGGCTCACTCAGACGAAACCGGCCTGAACTGATATCCAGCGTGGCGTAACCATAGCCGCGCGCACCGTGCACCACAGCGGCCAGCAGGTTATCCTGCCGCTCCTGCAAGAGTGCCTCATCACTGATCGTGCCTGGGGTAACAATGCGGACGACCTTACGTTCGACCGGCCCTTTGCTGAGCGCCGGGTCGCCAATTTGTTCACAGATGGCGACCGACTCACCGAGTTGCACCAGCCTCGCCAGATAATTTTCAACCGCATGATGCGGGACACCGGCCATAGGGATCGGTTCGCCCGCCGAGGCACCGCGCTTGGTTAAGGAAATGTCTAATAACTGAGAGGCGCGTTTCGCATCGTCGTAAAACAGCTCATAGAAATCGCCCATGCGATAAAACAGCAGGATGTCAGGATGCTCGGCCTTGAGGCGTAAATACTGCTGCATCATTGGCGTATGGGTGCTCAAGTCCATTTGCTCTGCTTTTTTCATCTCATCTTTACTCAAGGTTGACTCTTCCTTTTGCCCGTCACGGTCAAGGCGGTGGTTTAACAGAGAGACAGACAGGGATGTCTGTACTGTGCAGGAATCTTACCAGTTTACGGCTTCTGCATCATCAGGGTTGCCACGGCGAGTCATGAACTTAACAAAGCCGCAGGGTGACAGAAAGCGCGTCAGTAAAGGGAGGCCTCAGCGTTCGGGCCACTTCACAAAACGTGCCGATGCAGCGGTAAAAAAAGCGATTTTTTATACGATCACGTTTGTATGTCTTCCTGCTGAACGATTAACATTAACATCCCTGGTCTGGCTTGTTATATGGATATCCAATGCGTTCTAAGCTTGCTCTTCTTCCGCTTTTTGCCCTGCTTGCCGCCTGTAGCAGTAAGCCACACTCTTCGCAGCCGCAGCCTCCTGCGGAACTGATTGCGCCGAAAGGCGGATTTTTACTGGAACCCGCACATGCGGTTCAACCGATGTTTGGTGATTTCGCCAGTAATCCTGTTGCAGAACAATTTATTGATAAAATGGTGGCGAAGTACGGCTTTGACCGTCAGCAACTCCACGCCATCATCGGCCAGGCAAAACGACTGGATTATGTCCTGCGTCTGATGGATCGCCAGGCTCCCTCGTATACACCACCAAGTGGGCCTAACGGGGCCTGGATCCGCTATCGCGATAAGTTTATTACGCCGGATAACGTACAAAATGGCGTGGCGTTCTGGAATCAATATCAGGATGCTCTGCAGCGCGCGCAGCAGGTCTATGGCGTTCCGCCGGAAATTATCGTCGGCATTATTGGCGTCGAAACGCGCTGGGGCCGTGTTATGGGCAAAACCCGTATTCTGGATGCACTGGCTACGCTCTCCTTTGATTATCCACGCCGTTCTGCCTATTTCAGCAGCGAACTGGAAACCTTTTTGCTGATGGCGCGTGATGAAAAAGACGATCCACTCGATCTCAAAGGATCGTTTGCCGGTGCGATGGGCTATGGCCAGTTCATGCCATCGTCCTACAAAGCTTACGCTGTCGACTTCAATGGTGATGGCCATATTAATTTATGGGATCCGGTCGATGCGATAGGCAGCGTCGCGCACTATTTTCAGCAGAATGGCTGGCGTCCTGGCGAGAATGTGGCCGTGCCGGCCAGCGGCCAGGCACCGATGCTGGAGAATGGCTTTAAGACCCGTTACAGCGTCAGTACGCTGGCCGCATCAGGACTTTCTCCCCAGGGGCCGCTGGACGGCAATGATCAGGTCAGCCTGCTGCGGCTGGATTTAGGCACCAGTTATCAGTACTGGTACGGTTTACCTAACTTCTATGCCATTACGCGTTATAACAACAGCACGCATTATGCGATGGCTGTGTGGCAGTTGGGTGAAGCGGTCAGCAAGGCGCGCAAGGGCTCGCTGTTTTAATACTACCCTTATTAACTGTAAGGCTATATGATGGCGGCCCTGTATTTTGTGCCGCCGTTATTATCTGGAGTCGTTATGTCTTTACCTGCTTGTCCCGTTTGCCAGGCTGATTACACCTGGCAGGATGCTGAGAACCTAAACTGTCCGTCATGTGGTCATATCTGGACGCAAGCTGAAGGCAGCGACAGCGCTCAGGAACAGGTCGTTCGCGATGCTAACGGCAATATACTGGCAGATGGCGACAGCGTAACGGTTGTCAAGGATCTCAAGGTGAAGGGCAGCTCTTCTGTGCTGAAGATTGGCACCCGCGTAAAGAGTATCCGGCTGGTAGAAGGCGACCACAATATCGATTGTAAAATTGACGGATTCGGTCCGATGAAGCTGAAGTCTGAGTTTGTCAAAAAGAACTGATGGTATTGGGCGCCCAGCGCGCCCGATTTCATGTGTCCTCACGTCGCCCTGATGCGTTACCGGTACTCACCGGCTCTGCCAAAATCCGTTGACAGCCCCACCAGACATTATCCCTTTTGTTGCCTGAACGGGCACTTTATGCGTATTTGTACGTCTATGTTCTGTGTGTCCGGAGCGCATGAGAGGTGAAACGTTATGCAAGAATGGGATCCCACGCTGTATCGCAAGTTCGAAGCCGAAAGAACACGACCGGCTCAGGAATTACTGTCCAGAATCAGGGTTGAAGATGTCCGTTTCGTTACCGATCTGGGGTGCGGCCCCGGCAACAGTACCGAACTGCTTGTCGACGCCTGGCCACAGGCGCAGATTACGGGCCTCGACAGTTCTGCTGCCATGCTGGAGCAGGCGCGTGAACGTCTACCACAATGCGCATTTATTCAGGCTGATATCGCCACCTGGCAGGCCGCGATTCCACAGCAGGTTATCTATGCGAATGCCTCGCTACAGTGGCTGGGCGGCCATTCCTCGCTCTTACCACATCTCGTAAATCAGCTGGCACCCGGCGGTACGCTGGCCGTCCAGATGCCTGATAATCTGGATGAGCCTTCACATCAGTTAATGCGAGATGTGGCCACTTCCGGGCCGTGGCGTGACAAAATCAGCGCGCAGGCGGCCGAGCGCAAGCGATTACCTTCAACTGAACACTATTACGATGTGCTGACAACGGCCGGGTGTGCCGTTGATATCTGGCGGACCACCTATTATCACGTTATGGATAATGCCCAGGCCATCATCCACTGGTTGAAAGCCACCGGGCTGCGTCCGTTTCTTGCGCCACTTAGCGTATCTGAACAGGAACAGTTTCTGGCCGCCTATCACCAGTGCCTCATGACCGCGTATCCGGCGCGGCAGGACGGCAAGGTCTTACTGGCGTTTCCCCGGCTTTTCATGGTGGCGACACGTAATCGCTAAAATATCTGGATAGTCACACGCAATTTCTGCATTGCTTTACCCCAGGCGCTTGAAAAAGGGCAGGGCTTGCACCATGTTCAGTACTCGTTGACAGGGAGCGACAAAATGAATGATTCGCAGTTGCAGACGTTGAGTGCGCAGATTGGTGAGGCGCTGAAGCAGCGTAATGCTACGGTGACCTGCGCCGAATCCTGCACCGGCGGCTGGATCGCCAAGGTGTTTACGGACATCAGTGGAAGCTCGGCCTGGTTTGAACGGGGATTCGTGACCTACAGTAATGAAGCCAAGCAGGAATTAGTCGGCGTCAGTGCCGCCTCACTGACGCAATCTGGCGCGGTCAGTGAAGCCGTAGTGCGCGAAATGGCTGTCGGTGCCCGGCAGCAGGCGCGGGCCGATTACGCCATTTCCGTGAGCGGCATTGCTGGCCCGGAGGGGGGCAGTGAAGACAAACCCGTGGGAACGGTGTGGTTTGGCTTTGCCGGCCCCGACGATATTGTCATGGCTTTTCGCCAGCAGTTTGACGGTGACCGTGATGCGGTGCGCCGTCAGTCGGTTGCCTGGGCGCTGCAGACATTGGCCAGTAAATTTCTGAAAAATTAAACTTGATACTGTATGACTATACAGTATAATTATTCGCAACAGAAAGTGCACAGGCACCATGTGTGCGTGTTTACCCGGCATGATTAGGAGTAGAAATGGCAATTGATGAAAACAAACAGAAGGCTTTAGCTGCCGCGCTCGGCCAGATTGAGAAGCAATTTGGTAAAGGCTCCATCATGCGCTTGGGTGAAGACCGCTCAATGGATGTGGAAACCATCTCAACAGGCTCCCTGTCACTGGATATCGCATTAGGTGCGGGTGGATTGCCGATGGGCCGTATCGTCGAGATCTACGGTCCTGAAGCCTCGGGTAAAACCACGCTGACGCTGCAGGTGATTGCCGCCGCACAGCGTAAAGGTAAAACCTGTGCCTTTATCGATGCTGAACACGCACTGGATCCGGTCTACGCCAAGAAACTGGGCGTTGATATCGATAACCTGCTGTGTTCACAGCCCGATACGGGTGAACAGGCGCTGGAAATCTGTGACGCGCTGGCGCGCTCCGGTGCCGTTGACGTGATTATCGTCGACTCCGTTGCTGCCCTGACACCAAAAGCCGAAATTGAAGGCGAAATCGGTGACTCACATATGGGCCTGGCGGCGCGTATGATGAGCCAGGCGATGCGTAAGCTGGCCGGTAACCTGAAACAGTCGAATACGCTGCTGATCTTCATCAACCAGATTCGTATGAAAATTGGTGTGATGTTCGGTAACCCGGAAACCACTACCGGCGGTAACGCACTGAAGTTCTACGCGTCAGTTCGCCTTGATATCCGCCGTATTGGCGCCATCAAAGAGGGTGATAACGTCGTCGGTAGTGAAACCCGCGTTAAAGTGGTTAAGAACAAAATTGCTGCGCCCTTTAAGCAGGCTGAGTTCCAGATCATGTATGGCGAAGGGATCAACACCTTCGGTGAGCTGGTAGACCTCGGTGTGAAGCACAAGCTGATTGAAAAAGCGGGTGCCTGGTACAGCTATAAAGGCGATAAAATTGGTCAGGGTAAGGCAAACGCCAGCAACTTCCTCAAGGAAAATGCGGCTGTCGCAAACGAAATTGACCTGAAACTGCGCGACATGTTGCTCAACGGCGCTGAGCAAAACGACGCAGCGGACTTCTCCGCTGACGACGTTGAGAATGCAGCCAGCGAAGCTAACGAAGACTATTAATGCCTGAAACGGGAGCAGAGAAATCAGCTCCCGTTTGACGTTAACCTCTCACTTGCCTTTCCTCTTTCCTCCTCTGCCTCCATACTCTCTTTCCGTTTGTTAAAGGTGCGCAGTATGTCTGAACAACCTCAGCCACACGTTATCTCTTTTTCACGCCTGCTCGATCGGGCAATGCGCCTGCTGGGTCAGCGCGATCACAGTCGCGAAGAGCTCAAACAAAAACTGCAGTTATCTGCCCAGCGCAGTGCGTGGATAAAACAAAAAGAACCTGAAATTATCACTCCCGAGCTGTTGGAAAGGGTCATCAACTGGTGCAGCGAAAATGGCTGGCTGAACGATGAGCGCTTCACAGAGCGATTTATTCAGAGCCGCAGCCGTAAAGGCTTTGGCCCACAACGGATCCGGCTGGAGCTGGGGCAAAAGGGCATAAGCCGTGATGCGATTGATCTCGCCATGGAAGAGACGGAGATCGACTGGTCAGCCTGCGCAGCGGAACTGGCAGAAAAGAAATTTGGCCATCCGTTGCCGACCGAATGGAAAGAAAAAGCAAAAGTGCAACGCTATCTGCATGCAAAAGGCTTTCTGAGTGAAGATATTCAGCAGGTTTTCAGAAATTTTGACGACTAAAGGCCGATGTGATTTTACTTCCCTCCGAAGAATATTTATCTTACCCCTTTTGGTTCCTTAAGCTTGCTGCCGTGATAACGCGGTACGCCTGATAAAGAAGGACCTTTCGTTAGCGTGATTCCAGGATATATATGAGCAAGAGCACTGCTGAGATCCGTCAAGCGTTTCTCGACTTTTTCAATAGTAAGGGACATCAGGTTGTAGCAAGCAGCTCCCTGGTACCGAACAACGATCCGACGTTACTGTTTACTAACGCCGGAATGAACCAGTTTAAAGATGTGTTTCTCGGTCAGGACAAGCGTGACTATACCCGCGCCACCACGTCGCAGCGTTGCGTTCGTGCGGGCGGGAAGCATAACGACCTTGAAAACGTCGGTTACACCGCACGCCATCACACCTTTTTTGAAATGCTGGGCAACTTCAGCTTCGGCGACTATTTCAAAAAAGAAGCCATTGCCTATGCCTGGGAACTGCTGACCGGTGACCAATGGTTCAGGCTGCCGAAAGAGCGCCTTTGGGTTACTGTCTATGAAACCGATGACGAAGCGTTCGACATCTGGGCCAATGATATTGGTGTTCCGCGCGAACGTATTATCCGTATTGGCGACAACAAAGGCAGTGCTTACGCGTCAGATAACTTCTGGCAGATGGGGGACACGGGTCCTTGTGGTCCCTGCACCGAGATTTTCTACGATCATGGCGATCATATCTGGGGCGGACCGCCAGGCAGTCCTGAAGAGGACGGCGATCGTTACATCGAAATCTGGAACATCGTCTTCATGCAGTTTAACCGTCAGGCGGATGGCACCATGCTGCCATTACCTAAGCCGTCGGTAGATACCGGAATGGGGCTGGAACGCATCACGGCGGTCCTGCAACATGTGAATTCCAACTATGAAATCGATCTGTTCCAGAAGCTGATTAACGCGGTTGCTGAGGTCACTGGTGCGACCGATCTGAGCAATAAGTCGTTGCGCGTTATTGCCGATCATATCCGCTCCTGTGCATTCCTGATTGCGGATGGCGTGATCCCGTCGAACGAAAACCGCGGTTATGTTCTGCGCCGTATCATTCGTCGTGCAGTGCGTCACGGCAACATGTTGGGTGCGAAAGAGGCGTTCTTCTACAAACTGGTTGCGCCACTGATTGAGGTGATGGGGGCGGCTGGCGAAGAGCTGCAGCGCCAACAGGCTCAGGTTGAAAATGTTCTGAAGAGCGAAGAAGAGCAGTTTGCGAAAACGCTGGAGCGTGGCCTGGCCCTGCTTGATGACGAACTGGTTAAACTGAAAGGCGATACGCTGGATGGTGAAACTGTCTTCCGTTTGTACGATACCTTTGGTTTTCCTGCCGATTTAACGGCCGATGTCTGCCGTGAGCGTAATCTCAAAATTGACGAAGCCGGTTTTGAAAAAGCCATGGAACAACAGCGTCAACGGGCCCGTGAAGCCAGCGGCTTTGGCGCTGACTACAGCAATGTCATCCGCACAGATGCGGCCTCATCCTTTAAAGGCTATGACCAACTGGACCTGGCCGCGACGGTGAAAGGGCTGTTCGTCGCAGGTGAAGCGGTTGACGTCGTTTCGGCAGGGCAGGATGCGGTGGTAGTGCTGGATGAAACGCCTTTCTATGGCGAGTCGGGTGGTCAGGTTGGCGATACCGGTGTGCTGAAAGGCAATAACGTTGAATTCCAGGTTCAGGATACGCAGAAATATGGCCAGGCAATTGGGCATATTGGCAAAGTGAGCAGCGGTCAGTTGCGCATTGGCGACCGCGTGGAGGCGGTGGTTGATGAAGCACGTCGTGCACGTATCCGTCTGAATCACTCCGCAACGCACTTAATGCATGCTGCATTGCGTCAGGTGCTGGGTGAGCACGTCGCACAGAAAGGCTCTCTGGTTAACGATAAATACCTGCGTTTTGACTTCTCTCATTTTGAGGCCATGAAACCTCAGGAGATTCGTCAGGTCGAAGATATTGTGAACGCGCAAATCCGTCGCAACTTACCGGTAGAAACCGACGTGATGGATCTTGAGGCGGCGAAGGCGAAAGGCGCAATGGCGCTGTTTGGCGAGAAATATGACCAACGCGTGCGTGTACTGACCATGGGCGATTTCTCTGTTGAACTCTGTGGTGGTACGCACGCCGCACGTACGGGGGATATTGGTCTGTTCCGTATTCAGGCTGAATCGGGTAGCGCAGCCGGTATTCGCCGCATTGAAGCGGTCACGGGTGAAGCAGCACTGGCGCAGGTTTATGCCCAGAGCAGTCAGTTACAGGACATTGCTCAGTTGGTGAAAGCCAACAGCAGCAACCTGAACGACAAAGTGCGTGGGCTGGTTGATCACGTGCGGTCGCTGGAAAAAGAATTACAGCAGTTGCGCGATCAGCAGGCTGCGCAGGAAAGTGCCCAGCTTGGCAACAACGCCATTGATGTGAAAGGCGCGAAGCTGCTGGTGACAGAGCTCAGTAACACCGATCCGAAAATGTTGCGCACTATGGTTGATGATCTTAAAAATCAGCTGGGTTCGGCCATCATTGTTCTGGCCACTGTCGCTGAGGGCAAAGTGTCATTGATTGCTGGCGTAACAAAAGATCTTACCGACCGCGTAAAAGCGGGAGAGCTGATTGCTGAACTTGCCCCGAAAGTGGGCGGGAAAGGCGGTGGTCGACCTGATATGGCGCAGGCAGGTGGCAGTGATGCTACGGCACTGAAAGGTGCGCTGGCAGGTGTTGAAGGATGGGTTTCGAGCCGTCTGTGATGAAATAAAATAATTCATCGTAGCAAGCGTCAGAACTGGTGTTCCGGCGCTTTTTAATACGGTGTTAAATTTGCTAGTGACAAAGTCGGGTTGATGTAGCGTATTTCGGCTAAACTATTTATCAGCAGAATGTATTGGCGCGTTGATGTGCAATGGTGTATTTCTCATAACCTGTGTACAGCGTTAAGTGATGGATAACGCCGGGAAGCTGTATGAGCCCGACTCTTTTAATCTTTCAAGGAGCAAAGAATGCTTATTCTAACTCGTCGAGTTGGTGAAACCCTCATGATTGGCGATGAGGTGACTGTAACGGTGCTGGGCGTCAAAGGTAACCAGGTCCGTATTGGTGTTAACGCACCCAAAGAAGTGTCTGTGCATCGCGAAGAGATTTACCAGCGCATCCAGGCCGAAAAAACGCAACAAACTAACGTCTGACAGATTCTGCGTCTCGCACCTGTGCGAGACGCTCCCCTTTTTCCTCCCGCCGCTTAATTTCCTTTTTTCTGTTTATCGCCCATTTTTGTTAACTTCATCATCTTTCATTGTTGATTATTCACCCTTTTTGCCGTCATTTTGTCCCAATTGCCTGTCATTTGTGCAAACAGAAAAAACCTTCCGAAAAATTGTTTGACTTATAAGTCCGGGAAAGTAATATGTGCGCCACGCAGTGCCGATGAGCGGAAACAAAGTTCAGGAGCACAGTTCGGAAGAACGCGTAAGGTGAGGTGGCCGAGAGGCTGAAGGCGCTCCCCTGCTAAGGGAGTATACGGTCAAAAGCTGTATCGAGGGTTCGAATCCCTCCCTCACCGCCATTTCCGATGCATCCGTAGCTCAGCTGGATAGAGTACTCGGCTACGAACCGAGCGGTCGGAGGTTCGAATCCTCCCGGATGCACCATATCGTTGAATATGGACACGTTGATGCAAGGCTACGCGCCAGCAGAGAACAGTATCGGAACAGAGTTGTAAAGTGAATTAGCAATTCCTTCATGGTGAGTCGTTAGCACCCTGCGTTGTACAAGAATTTCATAATGCATCCGTAGCTCAGCTGGATAGAGTACTCGGCTACGAACCGAGCGGTCGGAGGTTCGAATCCTCCCGGATGCACCATACTTTCCAGTATGGACGTGTGTTCCTGGTCTGTAAGACATTTAATCTGTCAGTCAGAACCAGGGAGGATAACGTTGCGACAGCAACAGCCCGAAGGGTAAGGCGTGAGCCGAATCATCCTCCCGGATACACCATTCTTCGTATTATCCCCAGGTTTATTTCTGCCGTTCCATAAAAGCTTTCTAAATGCATCCGTAGCTCAGCTGGATAGAGTACTCGGCTACGAACCGAGCGGTCGGAGGTTCGAATCCTCCCGGATGCACCATACTTTTCAGTGTGGACGTGTGTTCCTGGTCTGTAAGCCAATCAGTCTGGCAGTCAGAACCAGCGTTGCGTCAGCAACGGACAGAAGGGTAAGGCGCGAGCCGAATCATCCTCCCGGATGCACCATTCTTCGTATTATCCCCCAGACTGGCTTCTGCCGTCCCATAAAGCTTTCTAAATGCATCCGTAGCTCAGCTGGATAGAGTACTCGGCTACGAACCGAGCGGTCGGAGGTTCGAATCCTCCCGGATGCACCATACTTTTCAGTACGAACATGTGTTCCTGGTCTGTAAGCCATTCAGTCTGTCAGTCAGAACCAGGGAGGATAACGTTGCGACAGCAACGGCCCGAAGGGTAAGGCGTCAGCCGAATCATCCTCCCGGATGCACCCTACTTTTCAGTACGAACATATGTTTCTGGTCTGTAAGCCATTCAGTCTGTCAGTCAGAACCAGCGTTGCGTCAGCAACGGCCCGAAGGGTAAGGCGCGAGCCGAATCATCCTCCCGGTGTATCGCGATTAATCTTCAAACGCCTTCTCTCTGCGCTCCACCTGACAGTCCACACAACCTCGCCACGCGTGCTAAACGCAAAAGCAAGGATTGGCGTCGTGTATTTCATTCAGCGCCTTCCTGGTGCAGCAGGTGCGTAACATCCAGCCTTACCGTCGCAATCCAGAACGCCAACTTAACTGTTTTAGTCATAAACATAGTATTGAATTCCTCTCGATCAGGCTGATTTTGTAAGGAATATCGTGTTTATCGCGACGTAAACTTTCTGTCCCGGATGGCAGGCACTTCGGCTTTCTTAACATAATGCTTACGTTCTGCTTTCCTGCTAAAACCATTGGAAATTCGAAGGGTTACAGGCTTTCCATCACGATCACCTTTATCTGAAAACTAAAATAGCTAATGCTTTCAAAGCATTTGCTGTTCATCCCGCCTGGCGACAACCTACGCACATTCAGCTAAAGTAGTGGCTCATTTGTTGGAGGTCCTCTGTGACAATCTACGATCAATACGACGCCCTGATTTTCGATATGGACGGGACTATTCTTGATACAGAACCGACACATCGAAAAGCGTGGCGTCAGGTGCTGACGCGTTATGGCTTAACGTTTGATGAAGCGCGCATGATGGATTTCAATGGTGCGCCATCATGGCGGCTGGCGCAGCTAATTGTCGAAACCAATAACGCCGATCACGATCCTTATCTGCTTGCCGCAGAAAAAACGGCGGCAGTAAAAGCGATGCTGCTGGAAAATGTCCAGCCGCTTCCGTTAATGGACGTCGTTAAGGCTTATCACAGACGTCGACCTCTGGCTGTTGGCACCGGTAGCCAGCACGCCATGGCAGATGCACTTCTTAATCATCTGGGTGTCAGAGATCTCTTCTCGGCGGTGGTTGGGGCGGATGACGTCGAGCATCACAAACCGGAGCCCGAGACGTTCCTGCGCTGTGCGGCATTACTGGGCGTTGAACCGGCGCGTTGTGTGGTATTTGAAGACGCAGATTTTGGCGTACAGGCAGCGAAAGCCGCAGGTATGGCCGTGGTTGATGTCCGTCTGCTGTGAGCGAGACGCTGGCATATCTGTCTTTATTGAGCAGCAGCTTTCTTAGTGCGACGCTACTTCCGGGTAGTTCAGAGGCGCTGTTGGTTGCATTGCTGATCGCGAAAAGCGCATCAGTTTACGGGTTGATTGGAGTCGCATCGTTAGGGAATACCCTGGGTGGCTTGACCAACATAATTTTGGGTCGCTTATTGCCGTTAAAACGTCAGGGGCGATGGCATGAAACAGCAATGGCATGGTTGCAGCGGCTTGGGCCGGCGGCTTTGTTATTGAGTTGGTTGCCGGTAGTGGGTGATTTGCTCTGCGTGCTTGCAGGCTGGTTGCGTTTTGCCTGGCTACCCACTGTGCTGTTTCTGGCGATTGGCAAAACTCTGCGTTACATCGTTATTGCGACCGCCACATTACAGGGCATGGAATGGTGGCATTGATTCGTACAGATTCGGGGCTAGGGTTAACACTATGCTGAACAAAAATAAATTATTCACACAGCCGGAGGTTAATGTGATCCCCGACGTATCAAAAGCGTTATCCTGGCTGGAGGCGCATCCTGATGCATTAAAAGGCATTGGTCGTGGCATCGAACGTGAAACGTTGCGCGTGCAGCCGGATGGACATCTTGCAACGACTGCGCATCCTGCGTCGCTCGGATCGGCGCTTAAGCATGACTGGATCACCACTGACTTTGCTGAGACGCTGCTGGAGTTCATTACCCCAGTCGATCACAGCATTGAGCATATGCTGGCGTTTTTGCGCGATGTCCACCGCCATGTTGCGGATGAGCTCGGTGACGAACGCATGTGGCCTTTTAGCATGCCTTGCCTGATTGAGGACGCCGATAAGATTACGCTGGCGCAGTATGGCACATCGAATATTGGTCGGATGAAAACGCTGTATCGCCAGGGGCTTAAAAACCGCTATGGTGCGCTGATGCAAACCATCTCCGGCATTCACTATAATTTCTCTCTGCCGCTGTCGTTCTGGCAGGCATGGGCAGACGTAAAAGATTACGAAAGTGGTAAAGAGACGATTTCTGCGGGCTATCTGCGCCTGATTCGTAACTATTATCGCTTTGGCTGGGTCATTCCTTATTTGTTTGGCGCATCACCTGCTATCTGCTCCAGCTTCCTGCAGGGCAAAGAAAGCGCACTGCCGTTTAAACACGATGACAAAGGCACGCTGTGGCTGCCTTACGCGACATCGTTACGTCTGAGCGACCTGGGTTACACGAACAAGTCACAAAGTGCATTGGGCATTACCTTTAATTCCCTTGAGGGTTACGTCAGCGCACTGAAAAAAGCGATTAAAACGCCTTCAGAAGACTTTGTGAAGATGGGCACCCGGGATGCTGAGGGCAACTGGTTACAGCTGAATACCAACGTATTGCAGATTGAAAATGAACTCTATGCGCCGATTCGTCCGAAACGCGTTACCCGTTCCGGAGAAGCTCCATCAGATGCGCTGTTACGGGGTGGTATTGAGTACATTGAAGTGCGTTCCATGGACATCAACCCCTTCTCACCTGTTGGTGTGGATGAGAATCAGGTCCGCTTCCTCGATCTGTTCCTGATCTGGTGCACGCTGGCAGACGCGCCTGAAATGAGCGCTGATGAATTACAATGTAGCCGGCAGAACTGGAACCGCGTGGTGCTGGAAGGACGTAAGCCTGACCTGAAGATTGCGGTAGGATGTGGTGAGGCGGAATATTCACTGCGCGAGGTGGGCAAAACCTTGTTCGCCGACCTGCGCCGCGTCGCAGAAGCGCTGGACAGTAATCAGGGCACCACTGAATATCAGCAGGTCTGCGATGAACTGGTAGCATCCTTTGACGATCCTGAGCTAACCTATTCGGCACGTATTCTGAATGCCATGAAAGAACACGGCGTAACGGGCACGGGGATTATGCTGGCGGAACAGTATCGTCAGCTGCTGGTTAATGAGCCGCTGGAAGTGTTAAAGCCAGAAGACTTTGCGCAACAGGCGCAGGCATCTGTTGCAGCGCAACAGCAGCTCGAAGCGAGTGATACGCTGGATTTTGAAACCTATCTGGCCAGCCGGGAAGGGTAGAAAAGAAAAAGGCCACATCACTGTGGCCAAATTAACATCTCTGTTGTCAGGGATGGATGATAACAAATGCGCGTCTTTCATATATTCAGACGCTGGGCGATCGGAAAAGTTTCATCGTTCATAAAAAATTTTTCAGACTAAGAGGTGACGTATGCCATTACTGGATAGTTTTACTGTAGATCATACCATCATGGCCGCGCCCGCCGTGCGTGTTGCAAAAACCATGAAGACGCCGCATGGCGATACGATTACCGTTTTCGATCTGCGTTTTTGTCGCCCCAATATCGATATTCTGACTGAACGTGGCATCCATACGCTTGAGCATCTGTTTGCAGGTTTTATGCGTAACCACCTCAACGGTGATGGCGTAGAAATTGTCGATATTTCACCTATGGGTTGCCGTACCGGCTTCTACATGAGCCTGATTGGTGCGCCAGATGAGCAACGTGTGGCACAGGCCTGGAAAGGCGCGATGGAAGATGTGCTGAAAGTGAAAGATCAGAACCAGATTCCTGAGCTGAATGAATACCAGTGTGGAAGTTACAAGCTGCATTCGCTGGATGAAGCGCAGCAAATTGCCCGTAATGTGCTGGCACAGGAGATCGGCGTTAACCACAATGACGATCTGAAACTGCCTGCTGAAAAGCTAAAAGAGCTGCACATCTAGTCTGGGCTGTTCTCACAAAAACGCCGCGCATACGCGGCGTTTTTTATTGGGTTACGGCTCGCCGTTTATGCAAAAAGCCGGAGCCAGGCCAATAAAAAGCCGCCCTAAAAGGCGGCTTTATTCTGCTCAGGAGCCTACAGACTGTTTAAGCGGCGTCTGTGGCGTAATGCGCACCTGCTTAATCATATTATCCTGCACATCCAGGATATCGACGTCGTAATGATTCACCCGGACTCGCGTATTAACGGTGGGGATCTCTTCCAGCGCCTCCAGCAGCATGCCGTTAATCGTGCGCGCTTCCTGCTCGGGTAACTGCCAGTTGAAAGCTTTGTTGATCTCACGAATATTGGCGCTGCCTTCAATGAGCACCGAGCCATCGTTTTGCGGCATGACCTCTTCGGCCAGCGACGGCGACATCGAGGTAGTGAAGTCCCCGACAATTTCTTCCAGAATATCCTCGATAGAGATTAACCCTTTAATATCGCCATATTCATCAACGACCAGACCGGTCTTTTTCTTGTTGCGCTGAAACTTCACCAACTGTGTATTAAGCGGAGTGCCTTCCGGGATGTAGTAAATTTCATCAGCGGCACGCAGCAACATCTCTTTAGTGAACTCTTTTTTCTCCGTCATCATGCGCCAGGCTTCACGCACGCGCAGCATGCCCACGCAGTCATCCAGTGAGTCGCGGAACAGTACAATACGACCGTGCGGTGAGTGGCTGAGCTGACGAATCACGGATTTCCAGTCGTCATTGATATTGATGCCGACGATTTCATTGCGTGGCACCATAATATCGTCCACGCTGACCTTTTCCAGGTCCAGTACGGACAGCAACATGTCCTGGTTGCGTCGGGACATGTGCGTACGTGATTCATAAACGATAGTGCGCAGTTCCTCTTTACTTAACGCGGAACTGATAGCCCCCTCTGCCCGAATGCCGACAAGACGCATCAGTAGACGCGTAATGGTATTCAGTAACCAGACCAGCGGCAGCATAACGTACTGCAGCGGGCCCAGCAGAAAGCTACTGGGATAGGCGACTTTTTCTGGATAAAGTGCAGCAACGGTTTTAGGGAGCACCTCGGCAAAAACCAGCACGACAAAGGTCAGAACACCCGTCGCAATCGCCACACCGGCGTCACCATACAGGCGCATTCCCACAATGGTGCCAATGGCGGACGCAAGGATATTGACCAGGTTATTCCCGATGAGCACCAGGCTGATAAGGCGATCGGGACGCTTTAACAACTTTTCAACGCGGCGGGCGGCGCGGTGACCATTTTTTGCCTGATGACGCAATTTATACCGATTGAGCGTCATCATGCCGGTCTCAGAACCCGAAAAGTAGGCTGAAACCAACACCATGATGATGAGCGTGACAATCAGGGTCGTGGTCGAAACATGTTCCACCGCAAAACTTCCTTTTGATTAAGAACTGTGAATAAGCAGATGCTGAAGCACGCGACTGCCGAAATAAGCCATCGTCAGCAGCACAGCGCCGCTGCAGTTGAACCACACCACACGGCGACCGCGCCAGCCTTCATGATAGTGGCCCCAGAGCAAAACGATGTAGACAAACCAGGCAATTATGGACAGCACGGCTTTATCCACGTTCTCGGCGCTGAACAGATCGTGCATATAGAACAGGCCCGTACACAGCACCAGCGTCAGTAACACCACGCCGACCTGGGTGATGTGGAACATCTTCCGTTCAATGGTCAGCAGCGGTGGCATATCCTGCGTGAAGGCCAGCTTTTTGTTTTTCAACTGGTAGTCAATCCATGCCAGCTGTAACGCATACAACGCCGCAATAATCAGCGTGGCATAGGCAAACAGCGACAGGCCAATGTGGATCATAATGCCTGGCGTTGTTTCAAGATGGGTAATGAATGCGTTCGGTACAAATGTGGCAAAAGCCAGGTTAATTAAGGCAAAGCTGTAGACAATCGGCAGCAGTAACCAGCCACGATTCCGTGAGGCAACAATGGTCATAATGGCACAGATCAGCAGGCTGACCAGCGAACCAATATTCAGCAGGCTGAGGTTTTGCCCGCCATCGACAGCGAAAATTCGTTGCTGCAGGGCGACGGCGTGGGTGACAAGCGCCACACAGGCCGACAACACAGCTAACCGACGCCAGCCGCTTTGACGTTTCAACAGGCTGGGGATGATGAGTGCAAGACTCAGGGAGTAGGCGAACAGCGCCACAATCGCGAAAACGGACATAGTTCCTTTCAGGCATCAGTCAGATAAAGGAAAAGGGCAGTATAGCGCCAGGCGAAGCAGGCTCCAAACGATCTGAGGTGGAATTGAAGAGATCGGCTCGGCTTCGTGTTATAATCCGCCGCATTCTGCCGATATGGCGCCTCGCGATTTTTTTTAAGTGAGAGACAATGTTTGACAATTTAACCGATCGTTTGTCGCAAACTCTGCGCAATATCAGCGGCCGCGGAAGGCTGACTGAAGACAACATCAAAGACACGCTGCGCGAAGTGCGCATGGCATTGCTGGAAGCTGACGTTGCGCTGCCGGTGGTGCGGGATTTCATTAACCGCGTAAAAGAAAGCGCGGTGGGCCATGACGTCAATAAAAGCCTGACGCCGGGGCAGGAATTTATCAAAATCGTCCGCAATGAACTGGTTGCGGCGATGGGCGCAGAAAACAACGCGCTGGATCTGGCCGCGCAGCCGCCGGCTGTCGTGCTGATGGCGGGCCTGCAGGGTGCGGGTAAAACCACCAGTGTGGGTAAGCTGGGTAAATTCCTGCGTGAAAAGCACAAGAAAAAAGTGCTGGTGGTGTCCGCGGACGTTTATCGCCCGGCGGCGATCAAACAGCTGGAAACCCTGGCACAACAGGTGGGGGTGGATTTCTGCCCGTCCGATCTGAGCCAGAAGCCTGTTGATATCGTCAACAACGCGCTGCGTGAAGCCAAACTCAAGTTTTACGATGTATTGCTGGTGGATACCGCAGGTCGTCTGCACGTAGACGAAGCGATGATGGACGAGATTAAACAGGTTCATGCCGCGATTAATCCGGTTGAAACCCTGTTTGTCGTGGATGCCATGACCGGTCAGGATGCGGCGAATACCGCGAAGGCCTTTAATGAAGCGCTGCCGCTGACAGGGGTTATCCTGACGAAAGTGGATGGTGACGCGCGCGGCGGTGCCGCGCTGTCGATTCGCCATATCACGGGCAAGCCAATCAAGTTTATGGGGATGGGCGAGAAGACCGATGCGCTGGAAGCGTTTTATCCGGACCGTATCGCCTCACGCATCCTTGGTATGGGCGACGTCCTCTCGCTTATTGAAGATATCGAGAGCAAAGTTGACCGCGCGCAAGCGGAAAAACTGGCGAAGAAGCTGAAAACCGGCGACGGTTTTGATCTCAATGATTTCCTTGAGCAACTGAAGCAGATGCGCAACATGGGCGGAATGGCGAGCCTGATGGGCAAGCTGCCGGGCATGGGGCAACTGCCTGACAACGTGAAATCGCAGATGGATGACAAAGTGCTGGTCCGCATGGAAGCCATCATCAATTCAATGACGCGCAAAGAGCGCGAAAAACCAGAAATCATCAAAGGCTCACGTAAGCGCCGTATTGCCACCGGCTCCGGTATGCAGGTGCAGGACGTTAACCGCTTATTAAAGCAGTTCGACGACATGCAGCGGATGATGAAGAAAATGAAGAAGGGCGGAATGGCGAAAATGATGCGCGGCATGAAAGGTATGATGCCGCCAGGTTTCCCCGGACGCTAAGGGGTTCCACAAAAAAACCTGGGATGGCTCAGTTTAGGTTGCTTTTTGCGCCAAAATGAGTAAAATTTTCGGGCTTTTTATACAGCACCCGGACCCCGTTCCTCGATGGGGGCCGGGTGTTTTATTAACTGAAGAGGATGTTATGGTAACAATTCGTTTGGCACGTCACGGCGCTAAAAAGCGTCCGTTCTATCAGGTCGTCGTTACTGACAGCCGCAATGCACGCAACGGTCGCTTCATCGAGCGCGTAGGTTTCTTCAACCCGATCGCTTCTGGTCAGGCTGAAGCACTGCGTCTGGATCTGGATCGTATCGAGCACTGGGTTGGCCAGGGCGCAACGCTTTCTGATCGCGTTAACGCGCTGATCAAAGAAGCAAAGAAAGCAGCTTAATCTGTCACGGTGGTGAGCATGAGCAGACAACTTGCCGCACAGGCACCTGTTAACCCGATTGTATTGGGCAAAATGGGCGCTGCATACGGCATTCGCGGCTGGCTCAAAGTGTTTTCCTCCACTGAAGACGCTGAAAGCATCTTTGACTACCAACCCTGGTTTATCCAGCGCGCCGGTAAATGGCAGCAGGTGGAACTGGATAGTTGGAAGCACCACAATCAGGACCTGATCATCAAAGTCAAAGGCATTGACGATCGGGATGCGGCGGCACAGTTGACCAATTGCGAAATTCAGGTCGACTCTACGCAACTGCCTGCGCTGGAAAACGGTGAGTACTACTGGAAAGACCTGATGGGTTGCAAGGTGGTCAACGTTGAAGGCTACGAGTTGGGTAAAGTCATCGATATGATGGAAACCGGTTCGAACGACGTTCTCGTCGTGAAGGCAAACCTGAAAGATGCGTTTGGTGTACAGGAGCGGTTAATTCCGTTTCTTGATGAACAGGTTATCAAGAAAGTCGATCTCGCTACTGGCCTTATTGAAGTAGATTGGGATCCTGGTTTTTGATCTCCGAATCAAACGGTAACGTAACGGCGAAAACAATGTGGATTGGTGTAATTAGCCTGTTTCCAGAAATGTTTCGCGCTATTACCGATTACGGGGTAACTGGCCGGGCAGTAAAAAATGGCCTGCTCAGCGTTCAAAGCTGGAGTCCACGTGACTTCACGCACGACCGGCACCGTACTGTGGACGATCGTCCTTATGGTGGCGGACCGGGAATGCTGATGATGGTACAACCTTTACGGGATGCCATCTCCGCAGCGAAAGCAGCGGCGGGAGAGGGTGCCAGGGTGATATATCTTTCACCTCAGGGGCGCAAACTGGACCAACAGGGCGTTTGCGAACTGGCGTCACGCGACAAGTTAATTCTTGTTTGTGGCCGCTATGAAGGGATTGATGAGCGCGTAATCCAGACCGAAATTGATGAAGAATGGTCAATCGGTGATTACGTTCTCAGCGGTGGGGAACTGCCCGCAATGACGATGATTGACGCAGTCGCCCGGTTCATTCCGGGAGTACTCGGCAAGCAGGCGTCAGCCGATGAGGATTCGTTCTCGGAGGGATTGCTGGATTGTCCACACTATACCCGACCTGAAGT
Organism: Pantoea sp. BS_8; assembly: GCF_041954965.1. Taxonomy (NCBI): domain Bacteria; kingdom Pseudomonadati; phylum Pseudomonadota; class Gammaproteobacteria; order Enterobacterales; family Erwiniaceae; genus Pantoea; species Pantoea sp. BS_8. The sequence goes on along the minus strand of NZ_JAVAXU010000008.1, from coordinate 12,150 downwards.
GTTAGAAGGGATGGAGGTTCCGCCAGTATTACTGTCGGGCAACCATGCCGATATTCGCCAGTGGCGCCTGAAACAGTCGCTAGGCCGTACCTGGCTGAGAAGACCTGAACTTCTGGAAAACCTGGCTCTGACTGAAGAGCAAGCAAGGTTGCTTAAGGCGTTCCAACAGGAACACCAGCAACAAAACGATGATGCGGAAGAGTAATCTTCCCTGACTATCAGTTTACCCAGGATAAGAGATTTAATTATGAGCAACATTATTAAGCAAATTGAACAAGAGCAGATGAAACAGGACGTACCTTCCTTCCGTCCGGGTGATACCGTGGAAGTGAAAGTATGGGTCGTTGAAGGTTCTAAAAAACGTCTGCAGGCATTCGAGGGCGTGGTTATCGCTATTCGTAACCGCGGTCTGCACTCTGCATTCACTGTTCGCAAAATTTCTAACGGCGAAGGCGTTGAGCGTGTCTTCCAGACTCACTCTCCGGTAATTGACAGCATCGCTGTTAAACGTCGTGGCGCTGTGCGTAAAGCCAAACTGTACTACCTGCGTGAGCGTACTGGTAAGTCTGCTCGTATCAAAGAGCGTCTTAGCTAAGGTATCGCTAACGCGACATCTAAAAGTTAATAGCAAACAAGGGGTTGGCAGCATGCCAGCCCCTTTTTTTATTGCCAGAGAAACGCTTTTACAGAAAAGACTTACCCGATGCAGCCCGCAGTCCGGGTCTGTCGGCCTGACAGGGCGGATTGTCGTTTAGGATGACGAATCCCGGCGTGAAGGACGATCACGATCACTCCCGTCAGCAAGGGATGGCGTCTCTGCCGGTGTTTTCAGGTAACATGTGTCCCGCCGTTCGCGCGTTGAAGACAGGGCCGTACTGCAAAATAAAAGCACGCTGTCATGAGCGGCTGCATAAATACTGCCTCCCCGATTTTCGTCGTCTCGCCCATGAGAGGGGTTGCCCGGGAAGGTGCGCATTATCATAAGGACAGGTTGTGAAGGACGCTCTTTTTTTTCTTTCTGGATTTTTACTTTCCATCGCCTCATTTCGTTCAGCCCGCTATGCGCTGGAAGGCAACAGCAATCTATGGCTTTGCCGCATTCTGACCGTGCTGTGGTCCCTCATGGTGTTCGTGTTGTTTCCCCTGTTTCTCGCCATTGGATTATATGGTCCGGCCCTGATTCTGGTGGCGCTGAACCTCATCATTGTCTGGGCTGGCCGTGAACACAGAAAGGAAATGGCGCGTAAGAAGCAGAAAGCCACGGCAGTTAAGCCGCATATCCCGTTAGTCGATGTGGATATGCCCTGGCTGAACATGAAAGAGATCGGCTTCAGTTATTTTGACTATGAGGGCAAGGTCGTTTACCAACGCGTCGATGTGGAATCCTGCGATGGGCGATTTATTAAAGGTTATAGTCATTTTTACAGAGAGTTACGCGCATTCGAACTGGACCGGATTGAGTACGGCATGGTTATTGTCTGGCGGACAAATGAAAGCATGACCGTTGACGACTGGCTTATCGCTTATGTTGAGGCTTATAGCCTCTGAGAACGCCCGGCTGACCTGACATCAGGGGCGCTGAAAATGATAGATCGCCGCGTTTACTGGCCCGCTGTCCAGGACAATTAAGCCATAACGGTAATCGATAAAGCGCCCACCGCTTTTTTCTGCCACTCGCCGGCTGGCATAGTTGTTCTCCACCGCCAGCAGTTCGATTGTCTGCACATCCGGCCGCGCAAAGCCAAATTCCAGTAATAATTTCACCGCCTGCGTAGCCACGCCCTGGCGCTGTGCATCGCTGCGCACCCAGTAACCGAGGGAACACAACGCGCCCGGCTCGCTGGCAAAACGAAAACCAGCACCGCCTAACAGACGATCCTGCGCATCCACAATCGCAAACTCTTCTGATTCTCGTACCGCCCGTTGTAAGTGGGTAAAGCGAATCCAGCTTTCGGCCTCATGAGGCTGATAGTTTTCGTGTGCCCAGCTCATCCAGGGCAAAAGGGTATCAAGTGAGGCATTTACCGCCGCGGTAAATGCCTCGACATCGTTTAACTGAAAAGGACGTAGCCGGATTGTTGGTGGGATCTGAACCATATTTCTGCCTCTCTGTGGGAATGCGCTTATCTTAACAGGCGATACCGCCACGTAAAATTCTTTTGTGTATATTAAAGTTTACATATTCAGCGGCTTCTGAGTTCATTTGTCTTTTATTAATATCTTGTTTTTATTGGTATTTAATTTATTTTGCCAAGGCTTTTATGGGTAGTGGTAAATAAAGTGTACATCCAGCGTTGTTGCGTGTATCAGTTATGGTACAGTAGTGTCACATCCTCTGTGAGGATCCTGTAAACGCATAAATGAGTGTAAAGGACAGCAAGATGCAAAAAGACGCGCTAAACAATGTTCACATTGCGAATGAACAAGTGTTGATCACCCCTGAAGAGCTGAAAACCAAGTTTCCGTTAAGCCCTGCGCAGCAGGCGCAAATTGCGGCATCGCGCCAGACCATTGCCGATATCATTGCCGGTCGCGATCCACGCCTGTTAGTGGTGTGCGGTCCTTGCTCTATTCATGACACAGAAGCCGCTCTTGATTATGCGCGTCGTTTAAAAACCCTTTCCGAAACGGTGAGTGATCAACTCTATCTTGTTATGCGCGTCTACTTTGAGAAACCCCGCACAACCGTTGGCTGGAAGGGGTTGATCAACGATCCTTACATGGATAACTCATTTGATATGGAAGCAGGGCTGCACATTGCACGTGAATTGCTGGTTAATCTGGTCGACATGGGCCTGCCTTTAGCTACGGAAGCGCTGGATCCTAACAGCCCACAGTATCTGGGCGATCTCTTCAGCTGGTCGGCGATCGGTGCGCGTACAACGGAATCGCAAACGCACCGTGAGATGGCGTCAGGACTCTCCATGCCGGTTGGCTTCAAAAACGGGACTGATGGCAGCCTGGGCACCGCGATTAATGCCATGCGTGCGGCGGCGATGCCTCACCGGTTTGTCGGGATCAATCAGTCGGGCCAGGTCTGCCTGCTGCAAACGCAGGGTAACCCGGATGGCCACGTCATTTTACGCGGAGGAAAAGCGCCCAACTACAGCCCTGAAGATGTGGCGAAGTGCGAAGCCGCCATGCTAAAAGCGGGACTCCGTCCGGCCTTAATGATAGATTGCAGCCATGGTAACTCCGATAAAGATTACCGCCGTCAGCCCGGTGTAGCGGAATCTGCCGTTGCGCAAATCAAACAAGGTAACCACTCAATTATTGGCTTGATGCTGGAAAGTCACATCCATGAAGGCAACCAGTCTTCTGAGCAGCCGCGCAGCGAGATGAAGTACGGTGTTTCCGTCACGGATGCCTGCATCAACTGGCAGGTTACCGAAGATTTACTGCGTGGCATGCATCATGAGCTACAAGGGGCGCTGGCGGCGCGTTTTTCACACGAGGTCTGATAGGTAATGGTCGCGGAACTAAACGCATTACGTGAACAAATTGATACGGTAGATAAAGCTTTACTGGATCTGCTGGCAAAACGTCTGGAACTGGTCGCTGAAGTGGGTGAAGTCAAAAGCCGCCATGGTTTGCCGGTCTATGTCCCTGAACGTGAAGCATCGATGCTGGCGTCGCGTCGTAAAGAAGCTGAGGCCCTTGGTGTTCCTGCGGACTTGATCGAAGACGTATTACGCCGGGTGATGCGTGAATCTTACGCCAGCGAAAACGATAAAGGTTTTAAAACATTGTGTCCTGCGCTTCGCCCAATCGTGATTATCGGCGGTGAAGGGCAGATGGGGCGCCTGTTCAATAAAATGCTGACGTTGTCTGGCTATGCGGTAAAGACGCTGGACAAAGATGACTGGGACAAGGCGGATACATTGCTGGCGGATGCCGGTATGGTGATGATCAGTGTCCCTATTCATCTGACAGAGGCGGTGATTAACCGGCTTCCTCCCTTGCCGGATGACTGCATTCTGGTGGATCTTGCCTCGGTTAAACATCGCCCTTTGCAGGCGATGCTGGCCGCACATCGCGGGCCAGTATTGGGTCTGCATCCAATGTTTGGGCCTGACAGCGGCAGCCTGGCCAAGCAGGTTGTGGTCTGGTGTGATGGGCGACAACCGGAAGCCTACCAGTGGTTTCTGGAGCAGATCCAGGTCTGGGGCGCGCGCCTTCATCGTATCGGTGCGGAAGAGCACGATCAGAACATGGCCTTTATTCAGGCCCTGCGCCATTTTGCGACGTTTGCTTATGGGCTGCATCTGGCGGAAGAGAACGTCAATCTTGACCAACTGCTGGCGTTGTCATCGCCTATCTACCGGCTGGAGCTGGCAATGGTTGGGCGCCTGTTTGCTCAGGATCCCCAGCTCTATGCGGATATCATCATGTCGTCTGAAAATAACCTGAATCTTATCAAGCGGTATTATCAGCGATTTGGCGAAGCGATTGCTTTGCTGGAACAAGGCGATAAGCACGCCTTTATCGCCAGCTTCAATCGGGTTGAGGCCTGGTTTGGCGATCACGCAAAACGCTTTTTGGTTGAAAGCAGAAGCTTACTGCGATCGGCTAACGACAGCCGTCCTTAAAAGCAAAAGGCATCCAACCGGATGCCTTTTTCATTTCTATTGCTTGGGTTCCACAGGAATCACATTCTCACTGGGATAGCAGCCAAGAACTTTCAGTGAACGCGTCATGGCGCGAAGTTCTTCCAGTGCCTGCTGCATTTTCTCAGACTGCAAATTACCCTGCACATCCAGATAAAACATCTCTTCCCAGGGATTGCCGTTAATTGGACGGGATTCCAGCTTGCTCATGATGAGATTGTGCTGGCGCAGGACCAAAAGGGCGTCAACCAGTGCACCTGCCTGTTGACCGGTTGCCATGATCAGCGTGGTTTTGGCCGAAATCTGATCGGAGACATCAATAGGTTTGCGTGCCAGAACAATAAAGCGAGTATGGTTCTGCTGCTGGTTAGCCAGATGGCGCTCAAGCACGCGTAACTGATAAAGCTCACCTCCGGCCTCACTGCCGATAGCCGCAACCTTCGGCGAGTTGAGCGCGGCCACTTTTTCCATCGCGGCGGCGGTACTTTCTGTGTAAACAATATTCCAGTGTGGAAAACGGTTGATAAAGTGGCTGGACTGCTGGAAAGGCTGTGGGTGGCTGTAAACCGTTTCGATTTGTTCCAGGTCGCTCGGGCCGCTCACCAGCATGCAGTGCTCAATGGGCAACGTCATTTCACCGACAATCGACAAATTGGTCTGTTGAAGCAGGTCATAAACATCATTGATGGAGCCGGAACTGGTGTTTTCGATGGGCAGGACAGCGTAGTCTGCCGCGTTGTTCTCAACCTGTTTAATAATGTCGTGGAATTTCAGGCAACCGCATTCCACCATGCTGTCGAAATGGCGGGCAGCATACTGTCGCGCAGCCAGATGAGAATAAGAGCCCTTTGGCCCTAAAAACGCGATGCGCGCAGCCTGTGCATGCGGATGGTTCAGGTTCTTTTGCAGCAATGCCTGCTGTGTCAGCACAGAGTCTTCAATGACTAACTGAAACAGACGGGTAATGTAATGCGCATCTAACTGATGCTTTTTGCCCAGCACAATAAGGTGTTCGATCAGCGCGCGCTCACGTTCGATATCACGGACAGGACGATGGGTGGCGAGTTTCGCTTCTGCCACCTCCACAGCCAGCAAACGCCGTTCGGCAAGTAACGTCAGTAGTTTTTCGTCCACGGCGCTGATTTTTTCACGCAGCGCCAGAAGCGGATTGTCCGGGGTCATAAGGCTCACCTGTAAGCTATCCAATAAAAAAGCCTCCCGATTGGGAGGCTTTGTTGTTCGTCTTCGCTTTCTTTTTACACGACGAATGGCCTCCCGTTCAGGGGAAGGTAAAAAAGAAAGCGAAGAAAAACGACAGTATTTTCATGAGGCGTTCCAAAATTGAGCTGACCTGAGAGTAACCGTACTCACGAAAAGCTGTCAACAAAAAACGCGCCCGGAGGCGCGTCAGAAAAGCGGGGATGAGGCTACTCTTCGGCTGCTGGCGTGAAATCTTTCACGCTGCTGGCCGCACGCCGCGCTTCAGGTTTGTGTTGGACTTTATTGAGTTGGCGCTCAAGTTTGCCGATCAAATCATTGATAGCGGTGTACATGTCGTCATGTTTGGCACTGGCGACCAGGGTACCGTTTGGTGTGTTAATGGTCGCGTCTGCCACAAACTCTTTGGACTCTTTCGACAGGACGATATGCGGATTAATCAGGTCAGTTTGCCATTTCTCAAGCTTGGCAAGGCGGTCTTCGACGTGTTCACGGATGGCTGGAGTAATTTCCATTTGCTTACTGGTAATGTTCACGATCATTATGCTTACCTCTCTGTGATTGCCGTCGGAATAGATCCAGCATAGCGCGATAATTCTGTATTTGTGTGATTTTGATCACAAAAAAATGTCACTTTTTGTCAACCAGGGCAAATTGTGAGAAAGGGCGAGAATGTGGTCGAAAAGGCTTGAAGCCAGGGCATTAACAAGGCATTGTTGACAGGTTAGCTCAGCGGCAACGTGTCAATATTGCCTGTTCTGTGCGCAAAAAAAAGCAGCCTCAGGGCTGCTTTTTTTGTTTCGGGAAAGGAAGGCTGATTAACTGTTATTGGCGGCGATAATTTTTGCCACTTTATCGGCCTCTGCATTCAACTGCAGTTGACGGTAGGCATTTTCCATCAGCGGAAGCGCGTCGTGGGTCGCCTGCGTATCAGGATAATCGCGCATCATGCCTTCAACACGGTTAACGACCGCGACATAAGCCCCGCGCTTGGTATAGAATTGCGCCACCGAGAGTTCATATTTAGCCAGACGATCTTTCAGGAAGACCTGACGCTTGTAAGCATCAGCGGCATACTGGCTGTTCGGGTAACTGCGCAGCAGCTGTGCAAAGTCGCGGAAAGCATCGCGCGCATGCGTAGGATCACGGTCCGAACGGTCAATGCCAAAAAAGCCCTGCAATGCTGAATCGTCCAGCGCCATATCCGTCAGACCTTTCATATAGATGACGTAATCGATATTAGGGTGCGTAGGATTCAAACGCATAAAGCGACTGATCGCCGCCTGCGCCATGGGCAGATCGGCATTTTTATAGTACGCGTAGATCAAATCCAACTGAACCTGCTGCGAATAGGGACCGAACGGGTAACGATTATCCAGCGCTTCCAGTTGCTTAATCGCCGCTTTAAAGTTACCGTCCTGCAGCTTTTGTTGCGCTGTAGCATAGATTTCAGAAGGCGGGTTGTCCGGTACCGCGTCATTTGAGCCGGAACAACCAACAAGTGCCAGGCTCAGTGTGGCTGCAGCCACCAGATATTTCATACGCGTCATGACGAAGTGATTATCCTCAAAATGTTATGGCGGAAGCTGTCCGTATAGCTCCCGGTAATGACCAGGTACGATAGCACATTATATTAAACGGCATCGCCGTAAAACCCAACGTTAACGAAGAAGCTGTATATGGCACAACAAGTTCAACTCACCGCAACGGTATCCGAGTCACAACTCGGACAACGTTTAGATCAGACTTTGGCGGAATTGTTCCCTGATTATTCACGTTCCCGCATAAAAGAGTGGATTCTCAACCAGCGCGTCAGTGTTAACGGCACTGTCATTGATAAGCCGAAAGAGAAAGTGCTTGGCGGCGAGCGCGTCACGATTGATGCAGAGATCGAAGAGGAGCAGCGCTGGGAACCCCAGGACATCCCGCTGGATATCGTATACGAAGACGAAGATATTATCGTCATCAATAAACCACGTGACCTGGTTGTCCATCCTGGGGCGGGAAATCCCGACGGTACGGTACTGAATGCACTACTGCATCACTATCCCGCCATTGTGGACGTTCCGCGTGCGGGTATTGTCCATCGTCTGGATAAAGACACCACCGGTTTGATGGTGGTGGCGAAGACCGTACCGGCGCAGACGCATTTAGTTGATGCCCTGCAGCGTCGTGAAATTACGCGTGAATATGAGGCGGTGGCCATTGGCACCATGACGGCGGGGGGAACGGTGGATGAACCGATTAGCCGTCACTCGACGAAACGTACGCATATGTCCGTGCATCCAATGGGTAAACCCGCTGTGACCCATTATCGCATTATGGAGCATTTCCGCGCCCATACGCGGCTTCGTCTGCGACTGGAAACCGGCCGTACGCACCAGATTCGCGTGCATATGTCGCATATTAATCATCCGCTGGTGGGCGATCCGCTCTACGGTGGCCGGCCGCGTCCGCCAAAAGGCGCGTCTGAAGAATTTATCGCGACCTTACGCGGTTTTGATCGTCAGGCACTGCACGCCACGATGCTCCGTCTTTATCATCCTATCTCGGGTATTGAGATGGAGTTTCATGCGGCCATTCCGCAGGATATGATCGATCTGATTGACGCGCTGAAAGCCGACACAGAGATGTTCAAGGATCAACTGGACTGGTTATGAGTCTGATTATCCCAAAATGGCCTGCGCCAGCGCAGGTGCGAGCTGTCTCGACATTACGCCACGGTGGCGTCAGTGAGGGAAACTGGTGCTCGCTGAATCTCGGGGGCCATGTCGGTGATAAAGCAGAACATGTTCGTGCTAACCGTGAGCGACTGGTCTCGCTTGCGGCGTTGCCCGCGATGCCGCAATGGCTGAATCAGGTGCATTCAACTGACGTTGAACATCTCTCTGCCCGCATGGATCCTCAGCCGCGGCAAGCCGATGCCTGCATAACGCGTGAGCCGGGCGTAGTTTGTGCTGTGATGACCGCTGACTGCCTGCCCGTGCTGTTTTGTTCTGACGATGGGCGTGAAGTGGCCGCTGCACATGCCGGATGGCGTGGGCTTTGTGGCGGCGTGCTGGAAAATACGCTGGCGCAGTTTCAGGCGCCGCCCGACAGAATCCATGCCTGGCTGGGGCCGGCGATCGGTCCTGATGCTTTTGAAGTCGGCGCGGAGGTTCGTCGTGCATTCATGGACATTGATCCGCGTGCGGCGGATGCATTCCGCCCCGTCGGAGATAAATTTTTTGCCGATATCTGGCATCTGGCCCGACAACGCCTGCAGGCCGCAGGGGTCCAGTCTGTCAGTGCAGATTCACGCTGCACCTTCAGTGAACCCGACAATTTCTTCTCCTACCGCCGGGACAGGATCACCGGGCGTATGGCAACTTTAATTTGGCTGTTATAGTCTTACGCCATAAGACGATCCAGGCAGTGCATTTTTTACTCATATCTCAGGTCATTATCCTTGAAAACTTGAGGGATGACCTCATTTTAATCTCCAGTAGCATTTGACCTGTAATGGGAGGAATTATGCGTCTGGATCGTCTTACTAATAAATTTCAACTTGCTCTCTCCGACGCGCAGTCTCTGGCATTGGGACACGACAACCAGTTTATCGAACCTTTACATCTGATGAGCGCACTGCTCAAACAGGAAGGGGGATCGGTCGCTCCGCTGTTGTCCTCTACCGGCATAGACGTGGCCTCTCTGCGTACGCAGATTGACCAGGCTATCGATCGTCTGCCCCAGGTGGAAGGCAGCGACGGCGACGTGCAACCTTCTGCCGACCTGATCAGAGTGCTTAATCTGTGCGACAAGCTGGCACAGAAGCGCAATGACAACTTTATCTCATCTGAATTATTTGTTTTGGCAGCCCTGGATTCACGTGGCTCGCTGGCAGACATTCTGAAGTCTGCGGGTGCCACTAACGACAAGCTCACCAAAGCGATAGAACAACTTCGTGGAGGTGACAACGTGAACGATCAGGGTGCTGAAGATCAGCGTCAGGCGTTAAAGAAATACACAATCGATCTCACTGAGCGTGCCGAGAAAGGCAAGCTGGATCCGGTGATTGGTCGTGATGAGGAAATTCGCCGTACCATCCAGGTATTGCAGCGCCGTACTAAAAATAACCCTGTGTTAATCGGTGAGCCCGGCGTAGGTAAGACCGCCATTGTTGAAGGGCTGGCCCAACGCATTATCAATGGCGAAGTGCCGGAAGGGCTGAAAGGTCGCCGTGTACTGGCGCTGGATATGGGCGCGCTGGTGGCAGGGGCAAAATACCGGGGTGAATTCGAGGAGCGCCTGAAAGGCGTACTCAGCGACCTGGCCAAACAGGAAGGCAACGTCATCCTGTTTATCGATGAGTTACATACCATGGTGGGCGCAGGCAAAGCGGACGGCGCAATGGATGCCGGTAATATGCTGAAGCCGGCACTGGCACGTGGTGAGCTGCACTGCGTCGGTGCCACCACGCTGGATGAATATCGCCAGTACATTGAGAAGGATGCGGCACTGGAGCGTCGTTTCCAGAAAGTGTTTGTCGCAGAGCCAAGCGTTGAAGATACCATCGCCATTTTGCGCGGGTTAAAAGAGCGCTATGAGTTGCACCATCATGTACAGATTACTGACCCGGCTATCGTTGCGGCGGCCACGCTTTCTCACCGCTATATCGCCGATCGTCAGTTACCCGATAAGGCGATTGACCTGATCGATGAAGCGGCATCCAGCATTCGTATGCAGATTGACTCCAAACCAGAGGCACTGGATCGACTGGAGCGGCGCATTATTCAGTTGAAACTGGAACAGCAGGCGCTGAAGAAAGAGTCTGATGATGCCAGCGTGAAACGTCTGGAGATGCTCGAAGCGGAGCTGAATCAGAAAGAGCGTGAATATGCTGAGCTGGAAGAAGAGTGGAAAGCGGAAAAAGCCTCATTAACCGGTACGCAGAATATTAAAGCGGAGCTGGAACAGGCACGCCTCCAGCTTGAGCAGGCGCGTCGCTCTGGTGATTTGGCGCAGATGTCTGAGCTGCAGTACGGCAAAATCCCGGCGCTGGAAAAACAACTGGCTTCTGCCACCCAGTCTGAAGGCAAAACCATGAAGCTGCTGCGCAATCGCGTGACAGATGTGGAAATTGCCGATGTGCTGGCGCGCTGGACCGGTATTCCGGTTGCCCGCATGATGGAAGGGGAGCGAGACAAACTGCTGCGAATGGAACAGGAGCTCCACTCACGCGTTATCGGACAGGATGAAGCCGTCGAAGCGGTGTCCAATGCCATTCGTCGTAGCCGTGCGGGTCTGGCCGATCCAAACCGTCCTGTCGGGTCATTCCTGTTCCTCGGCCCAACGGGTGTGGGTAAAACCGAGTTGTGTAAATCGCTGGCTAACTTCCTGTTTGACAGTGACGATGCGATGGTCCGTATCGACATGTCTGAATTTATGGAGAAACACTCGGTATCGCGGCTGGTGGGGGCACCTCCGGGCTACGTTGGCTATGAAGAAGGCGGCTATCTGACCGAGGCGGTTCGCCGTCGTCCGTATTCGGTGATTCTGCTGGATGAGATAGAGAAGGCGCATCCCGATGTCTTCAATATCCTGCTGCAGGTGCTGGATGATGGCCGGTTAACGGATGGGCAAGGTCGCACCGTTGATTTCCGCAACACGGTGGTAATCATGACCTCGAACCTGGGCTCCGATCTGATTCAGGAACGTTTCGGCAATCTGAACTACGCCGAAATGAAGGGGGTTGTCATGGGTGTGGTAGGACAGCACTTCCGTCCTGAATTTGTTAACCGTATTGATGAGGTGGTGGTGTTCCATCCTCTGGGTGAAAAACACATTGCCTCTATCGCACAGATTCAGCTGCAACGGTTGTACAAACGTCTGGAGGATCGCGGTTATCAGCTGCATATCTCTGATGCCGCGATCAAGCTGCTGGGTGAGAACGGTTATGATCCGGTGTACGGTGCGCGTCCACTGAAACGCGCTATCCAGCAACAGATAGAGAATCCGCTGGCACAGCAGATCCTTTCCGGACAACTGGTTCCGGGAAAAGTGATAGAAATGGATGTCAAAGACGACGTCATTACGGCACATCAGTAAGGTTGTCTCTGTTAAAAACGGGCGTAATGCCCGTTTTTTGTTTCTGAAACGGGCCGGATTGGTGGTTTCTGCGACGGTTTGCCTGGAAAGTGAGCGGTTGAGAGGTTTCTTTGAATTACCCCCTTGCCAGCCCAAAATATTTGCCTATAATGCGCCTCCACTGACACGGCACAACGGCTTACGGAATGCGGTGTTCAGCAGAGAACTCCCCGGAGTTTTCGCCGGAGAAAAACTTCTC
>NZ_JAVAXU010000007.1:0-221219 GCF_041954965.1 Pantoea sp. BS_8 | reverse complement strand
GGAGTTCTCTGCTGAACACCGCGTTACGTAAGCCGTTGTGCCGTGTCAGTGGAGGCGCATTATAGGGCGTTCTTTCTGGGTGACAAGCATTAATTATAAAAAAATGACTGAGCGATTCATTTTTAAACGAACGGGGTAAAAAGCGACACATCCTGCGTAAATAACGCACGGAAATCACCACATATCGGTTGAAAGAGGCGTATTGTGCATTTCTGCCAATGCTATTCTTTTTTATATTCTTTGCCGAAGACATTACGAAGGACGCTCAATGATTAAATCCGCGCGCAGTATGGCCGGTCTGCCATGGATTGCCGCTATGGCCTTCTTTATGCAGTCACTGGATGCCACGATACTCAATACCGCGCTGCCCGCGATCGCTACCAGCCTTGAACGTTCCCCGCTAGCCATGCAGTCCGCCGTTATCAGCTACACCTTAACTGTTGCCATGCTTATTCCGGTTAGTGGATGGCTTGCAGACCGCTTTGGCACACGCAAGATCTTTATTATTGCCGTTTCGCTGTTTACGCTGGGTTCACTTGCCTGTGCCTTATCGCCCTCCTTATCAATACTGGTCACATCGCGCGTTATTCAGGGCGTGGGTGGCGCGATGATGATGCCCGTCGCGCGGCTGGCACTTCTGCGTGCCTATCCCCGTAGTGAACTCTTACCTATTCTCAACTTTGTCACCATGCCGGGATTAGTCGGACCGATACTGGGGCCGTTGCTGGGGGGAATCATGGTGACCTATGCCACCTGGCACTGGATCTTCCTGATAAACATTCCGATAGGTCTGCTCGGCATCGTCTATGCACGTAAATTCATGCCTGACTTCACGACACCAAAGCGCCGCTTCGACTTTCTGGGATTTTTATTGTTCGGCATTGGATTAGTGATGATCTCTACCGGCATAGAGCTGTTTGGTGAGCGTATTGTCTCACCCTGGCTTGCGGCAGGCGTTCTGACTGGCGGCGTTGTCTTGTTGCTCCTCTATATAGCCCATGCCCGGCGTCATCCCTCGCCGTTGATCAATCTGCCCATGTTTAAAACACGCACATTCTCGGTAGGCATCATTGGTAACATCGCTTCGCGGCTGGGCACTGGTTGCGTGCCGTTTTTGATGCCGCTGATGCTTCAGGTAGGATTTGGCTATTCTGCGATTCTGGCTGGCTGCATGATGGCCCCCACAGCCATTGGCTCCATTCTGGCTAAACAAAGCGTGACGCAATTACTGCGCTGGTTTGGCTATCGCCGCCTGTTAGTCAGTATTACGATGATCATTGGCGTGATGATCGCCAGCTTCTCGCTGCAGTCACCTTCTGAGGATATTGCGTTCTTATTAATTCCACTCTTTCTGTTAGGTATGGCGATGTCCACCCAGTTTACGGCAATGAACACCATTACCCTGGCTGATTTGGATGACGACAATGCCAGTGGCGGCAACAGTGTACTCGCGGTGACACAGCAGCTCGCGATCAGCTTTGGGGTGGCCGTGAGTGCAGCTGTCCTGCGCTTTTATCAGGAATTTGATAGCACGACAGTAGAACAGTTCCATTCTACCTTTCTGACGATGGGCATCGTCACCGTCCTGTCAGCGCTGACGTTTACGATGCTGCGCAATGGCGACGGACGCAACCTGATTAAAAATCGCGATAAAAAGAAGAAAGCTTAAACCGATCCCCGCGGAACCAGTTCCGGCGTCAGTACCAGCGTCTGCTGGCTGACGTCGGGATTACTCAGACGATAAATCAACGTATCAATAGCCAGTTCACCCAGCTCATCTTTCGGTTGATGAATGGTGCTCAGCGGCGGCGACATATAGCGCGCCAGTTCCACGTCATCATATCCCATCACCGCCATATCCTGCGGAATCTGCAAGCCGGCCTGATGTAGTGCATGGTAAACCCCAACCGCCATCGCGTCGTTGCTGGTAAAAACGGCATGCGGTGGGGTATCCAGCGCCAACAGTTCGAACATGGCGTTATAACCGCCCGCAAACTCAAAGTCACCGCTCACGACATAGTCTGGCGGGACCTCCAGACCGTTTTTCTGCATTGCCTGATGAAAACCTTCAAGGCGCATGCGCGCCGGGGTTTTATCAAGCGGCCCGGAAATACAGGCGATTCGCGAATATCCGCTGTCAATCAGATGCTGTGTCGCCAGTTCACCCCCCAACAGCGCGTTATCCTGAATGATATCGCCCCGCCCTTCGAAAGGCGCCCAGTCCATCATCACCATAGGAATAGAAGGATAACGATTCAGGATTTCCGCCGACGGTAAATGGCTTTCCGTGCACATAATCAGCAAACCATCGACCCGCTTTTGCAGCAAGGTTTCCAGGCTACGATTCATACGGTCTTCGTCCCCGGCGGTATTGCACAGAATCAGGCTGTATCCACGCTCATAACAGCTGTCTTCAACACCACGTACCACTTCGGCATAAAAGGGGTTACTGCTGGCGGTCAGTAGCATGCCGATCGTATGGGTTTGGTTAAGCTTGAGGCTACGAGCCAGTGCCGACGGCGCATAGTTCAGATCGCGAATCGCCTGTTCGATTTTTTCACGCACCCCATCGCTCACAAAACGATTCTTGTTGATGACGTGTGAAACCGTTGAGGTGGAGACGCCCGCCAGCCGGGCGACATCTTTCATCGTAGCCAAGCGCTTAACCCTGTTGCTGTAAAAAGTCGTCGATCTCGGCACGCCAGGGTACAGAGGGCTGTGCTCCCGAACGGGTTACCGCAATTGCCGCAGCAGCGTGCGCAAAGCGAACGGCATCCAGCATGGCCTTGCCTTCAAGACGTGCTGTGATAAACGCGCCGTTAAACGTATCACCCGCCGCAATCGTATCTACGGCTTTCACGTCAAAGCCCGCAACACGTTGCCCCTGGCCCTTTTCACTCAGCCAGACGCCACGGCGTCCCAGGGTGATCAAGACAGTGGGGATGCCTTTATTATGTAACGCAGCCGCCGCACGCGCAGCGTCCTCATCATTTCTGACGGCGATTCCTGTCAGGATTTCAGCCTCAGTCTCGTTTGGCGTAATCACGTCAACCAGCGCTAACAGACTGTCCGGCAGAGCCGTTGCTGGCGCAGGATTCAAAATGACCTGCGTCTGATGCTGCCGGGCAAGGGTTGCCGCCGCTACCACGCTGTCCAGTGGCGATTCAAGCTGCATCAGTAATGCGTCAGCCCCGGCGATAACCTGCTGGTGACGCGCGACGTAGGCTGGCGTTAACGCGGCATTAGCACCGGAATAGATGCCTATATTATTTTCGCCTTCACCATTGACGAAGATCATCGCAACGCCCGTCGATTCACCCTCAATGACCTCTACCGGCTGGGTATCAATCTTATCCTGCGCGAGTTGCTGACAGACACGTTCACCAATGTCATCGGCACCGACACAAGCAATAAAGGCAATATCCGCGCCCGCACGGCCGGCCGCAACCGCCTGATTGGCGCCTTTACCACCAAACGCAATCTGATATTTCTGCCCGATCACCGTTTCGCCGGGGCGGGGAAAGTGTGCCAGATTAAGGATATGGTCAGCATTGATGCTGCCGAGAACGGCCAGTTTTGCGTGTTTGCTCATTGGGAGAGTCCGAAATAAGTGCGCCACCGATGGGTGGCGCAGTGCCCTGCTTTTCTTTGATTTATTTAGTAACCAGTTTCAAATCAACTGGATAAACTGCCTGCACTTTTTCGCCTTTCAGCACTTTATCAGCAGTCTGAACGCCGATCATGCCAATTTTCTCTGGCATCTGAGCAACGGTCGCCGCCAGCTTACCGCCTTCAACGGCTTTCACACCATCTGGCGTGCCGTCAAAGCCCACCACCAGCACATCGGTCTTGCCAGCAGTCTGCAGTGCACGCAGGGCACCCAGTGCCATTTCGTCGTTCTGGGCAAATACCGCCTGCACATCTGGATGCGCCTGCAACAGGTTCTGCATCACGTTCAGGCCCTTAGTACGGTCAAAGTCAGCAGGCTGGCTGGCCAGAACCTTGAACTTGTGTGCATCAACGGCTTTCTGGAAGCCTTCGCCACGTTCACGGGCTGCTGAAGTTCCCGCGATCCCTTCTAATTCGATGATTTTCGCGCCATCACCCAGTTTACGGGCAATAAAGTCACCTGCCATTTTTCCGCCGAAGCGGTTATCAGATGCAACATGGCTTACCACGGTACCCTGAGCCGCCACGCGATCCAGCGTGATAACAGGGATTTTTGCCTGGTTAGCCAGCTTGATGGCATTGCCTACAGAGTCAGAATCGGTTGGGTTGATCAGCAGTGCTTTGGTGCCGCGAACCGTCAGATCCTGCACGTTAGCCAGTTCTTTCGCAGGGTTGTTCTGTGAATCCAGCACGACCAGGTTGTAACCCAGTTTGTCCGCTTCTTTTTGCGCGCCGTCTTTCAGGGACACAAAGAACGGGTTATTCAGCGTAGAGATAACAAGGGCAATGGTATCTTTCGCCATTGCGCTGGCGCTGAGGGTTGCGCCAAGAATGACAGCGAGTGCAGTTAACTTTTTCATCATTTTATCCTGTATAAGAGTCTGAGTTATTTGCTGCTTTTATTATCCACCAGCACCGCCAGCAGAATAACGACTGCTTTGACGATCATCTGGTAGTAGGAAGATACACCCATCAGATTTAATCCATTGTTTAAAAAGCCAAGGATTAATGCGCCAATTAAGGTGCCAACGACGCGGCCTTTACCGCCTGCCAGACTCGTTCCGCCCAGTACGACAGCCGCGATAGCGTCCAGTTCATAGCCTGTACCCGCTGTTGGCTGGGCAGAAGACAGACGCGCCACTTCAATCGATCCCGCCAGCGCGGCCAGCATGCCAGACAGTGAGTAAACAATAACTTTCACACGGTTAACGTTGATGCCGGAGAGACGCGTGGCCGCCTCATTACCGCCCAACGCATAAATATAGCGACCCAGGCGCGTGTGATGCAGCATGTACCAGGCGGCGACAAACACCAGCGCCATCAGCCAGACCGGGGTTGGAATACCCAGCGGACGACCAATACCAATCCAGCCAAACAGATCGGCATTATCGTTAAAACCGGTATTGACCGGACTGCCGTTGGTATAAACCATGGTGACGCCGCGCAGCAGTAACATCATGACCAGCGTAGCGATAAACGCCTGCACCTTGCCCCGCGCCACGATGGTTCCCGTGACCGCACCAATCGCCGCGCCCAGCACCAGGGAGGCTGCAACGGCAACAAAGGCATTCACCTCCATGCCTACCAGCGAGGCGGCCACCGCGCCCGTCAGCGCCAGCAGCGAGCCGACGGAAAGATCGATGCCGGACGTTAAAATGACCAGGGTCATTCCCACAGCCATGATGGCATTGACCGATGTCTGCTGAAGAATGTTGAACAGGTTGGCCACAGTAAAGAAATTCGGGCTCTGGCTCGCCACCACAGCAATCAACACAATCAGCGCAATCAGCGATTTTTGCTCAAGTAGCCAGGCTTTGCTGAACCAGCGACGGTTAGATGGAACGGTTTGGGTGGTCATACAACTAAATCCTCACTGTGTTGCTTACCGACGGCTGCTGCCATCAGGCTTTCCTGGGTAGCTTCTTCACGGCTAAATTCGCCGCTTAAACGGCCTTCATGCATCACGACAATACGGTCACTCATGCCCAGCACCTCTGGCATTTCTGACGACACCAGGATGATGCTCAGCCCTTCAGCTTTGAACTGATTAATCAGCTGATAGATCTCTTTTTTAGCCCCGACGTCCACGCCGCGCGTCGGTTCGTCAAGAATCAACACGTTAGGGCGCGTCATCAATCCACGGGCTATCGCCACCTTCTGCTGATTCCCGCCCGATAACAGGCCAATCGGCTGCTCCATCGACGGCGTTTTCACGTTAAATAAGCGAATGAAATCTTTTACAGCGAGCTGCTCTTCCGCATGGCGCAGTCTGCCAGCCGGGTGACTGAAATAGCGTAAGGCGGTAAGCGACATGTTTTCTTTGACTGACATGCCTAACACCAGGCCATCGCGCTTGCGATCTTCGGAGATATAAACGATGCCGTTAGCCAGGCCATCCTGAGGAGAACGGATCACGACTTCACGTCCACTCAGCCAGACCTGCCCCCCGGTACGGGGCAAGGCACCATACAAAATTTTCATTAACTCTGTCCGGCCTGCGCCCATCAGGCCCGATACGCCGAGAATTTCGCCTTTACGTAAGGTGAAGCTGACGTCATCCACGCCAGGGCCGCTGAGGTTCTGAACCTTAAGACGAATTTCGCCGGGCGCCTCATCCAGATGGGGATACTGATCTTCTAATTTGCGTCCCACCATCATTTCGATCAGGCTCTCTTCGCTCATCTCGGCGACCGGACGCTCTGCAATAAATTGCCCGTCACGGAAGACCGTCACGTCATCACAAATCTCAAAAATTTCTTTCATGCGATGAGAGATATAAACGATGCCGCATCCTTGCGCCTTCAGTTCATTGATCACCCGGAACAAGGACAATGTTTCGGTATCCGTCAGCGCATCCGTGGGCTCATCCATAATGATGACTTTCGATTCAAAGCTCAGAACCTTGGCAATTTCGACCATTTGTTGATCGCCGATGGATAAATCGCCCACCAGCTTGTGACTGCTAAAACGCAGATTCAGGCGTTTCAGGAGCGCATCCGCCTCGGCATACATCCGCTTCCAGTTAATGCGACCAAAGCCATTAACGAATTCACGCCCAAGAAAGATGTTTTCTGCCACAGTCAACTGCGGAATCAGGTTGAGCTCCTGATGGATAATGCCGATACCGGCTTCCTGCGAGGCTTTAGGTCCACTGAAGGTGGTTTCTTCGCCCAGCCACTGCAGTGATCCGGCATCACGGGTATAAATCCCGGTCAGCACCTTCATCATGGTGGACTTGCCGGCGCCATTCTCACCGACTAATGCCATAACGCGCCCTGCCCAGACGGACAGCGACGCGCCATTTAATGCTTTCACGCCCGGAAACGCTTTTTCGATGCCTTTGAGCTGCAGTAACGGTTGCATAACGGCCTCAGAAGGTCACACCGGCACTCAGGATGACATTCGCATACGGAGAGCACTCTCCGCTGCGAATGACCGCCTGGCTACGTTGTGTTTGTTGTTTAAACTGTTCATGACTGATGTAGCGGATGGTAATGCGATTTCCCTGGTGCTGTTGCAATGCGTCGAGCACGGCGATCAGTTCGCTATGGAGCTGCGGATTGTGTTGCTTAATTTCTTCCGCGATAAAGGCGCTTTCCACCTGCATCTCATGCGTTACCGCTTCCACCACCTGCATGAAGCCTGGCGTACCCGGTATCAGTGCCAGATCGATACGCTGCGTTTCTGCCGGAATGGGCAACCCCGCATCAGCGATCGTCAACGTATCTGTATGGCCCAGGCGGGCGATAACGTAAGAGAGTTCAGCGTTTAACAGGCGACCTTTTTTCATTTTTCCACTCCAGAGCGAAACGTTTCGCTTTCTGGAGTGTATAAAAAGAAGGTTACAATTCAACCACTGGAGAAGAAATTTGTGATCGCTATCGAAACGTTTCGATATTGCCGGAGGGAATTTGAGTTAGGGACTGTTATGAAAGGAAAACCGGACCGTCAATACGGTCCGGTCACGGGAGATTAAGGGAGCTTCTTAACCTGTTTCACATCCAGTTCAATGCTGTTGAAATCTTTATCCAGTTCACCTGTCAGCTCAACCCGATCTTTCGGCGAAACAGTGACGCCATTCCAGCGTTTATGGTCGATCTCGACCGTCATTGTGCCGCTTTCATCGCGGAACAAATAATCTTCGTTACCCGTTTGTTTTTCAAGCTGGCCCCTTACGGTAATCCAGCTGTCATCTTTCATCGCTTCAGCCTGCTTCACCGTCACGACGCTGGTGTGATCGGCGTGAAAACCACCCTGCTGCGTGTGTGCTGCCGGTGCAGGCGCATTCGGGTCAACAAAACCGCCTTGTTGTGCCGCCAGTACAGGCGCAGACGCTAACAGTGTTACAGCGATAAGTGCAGCATACTTTTTCATTTCGTCACCTCTTGTCTGTGAATCCGTTCTTTCAGTGAAAGCAGTAAACCACACAGTTCTTAACAGGATCTTAAGGGGAAAATATCCTCTTTTTTTAGCCAGACTCGCTGTACAACCGCCATTTCGCTTCGTATAAATCGCTTATTAAAAGGGAGAAACGATGCGCATTTTACTGATTGAGGACGATCGCCTGATCGGCGACGGCATTAAGGCTGGACTCAGCAAGCTGGGGTTTAGCGTCGACTGGTTTGTCTCAGGCGAGGCCGGATTTCAGGCCCTGAATGCAGCCCCGTGGGATGCGGTTGTGCTTGATCTGTCCCTGCCGGAGCGTGACGGGCTGGACATTCTGCGCCAGTGGCGTCAGCAGGGCTACGATGTCCCGGTACTCATTCTGACGGCGCGCGATGCACTCGACCAACGGGTTGAAGGATTACAGATGGGCGCGGACGATTATCTGTGCAAACCCTTTGCGCTGACCGAAGTCGCCGCGCGTTTACAGGCACTGATTCGACGACGCCACGGGCAACTGCAACCCGAACTGCGTCACGGCGATGTCGTATTGATCCCCGGTAACCTCAGCGTGGTACAAAACGGGGCCAGCGTTGAACTAAAAAGCCGCGAGATGGCGCTGCTGGAACTGTTTATGCGTAACCCGGGGCGCGTGCTGACGCGCAGCCAGTTAGAAGAAAAACTTTACACCTGGGATACCGAGGTTTCGAGTAATGCGGTTGAGGTGCATATTCATCATCTGCGCAGGAAATTAGGCCAACGCTTTATTCGCACGATCCACGGCGTGGGCTATACGCTGGGGGAAAGCGAATGCGATCGATGAGCTTATTCCTGCGTCTGGGCATTGGCCTGATGTTGATACTCGGCATCTGCTGGGGAGCGGCCACGCTGAGCGCTCGCTACCAGACGCGCGAAACGATCAATGAGCTGTTTGATACGCAGCAACTGTTACTTGCAAAGCGCCTGCTGACACTGAATTTCACCTCAGTGAACGAAACCTCGCTTCCCAGGAGTAAAAAAATACTGCCCCATAACCGGGGCGAACAGGATGATGATGCGCTGGCCTTTGCCGTCTTTACGCGTGATGGAAAACCGGTCCTCAACGATGGCGATAACGGCAAAGATCTTCTCTTTAATGCCGATCATCAGGGCTTTCTGAATGGTCAGCTCAGGGACGATGACGATCCCTGGCGGTTAGTCTGGCTGACCACGCCCGATCAACGCTACCGCGTAGTGGTGGGTCAGGAATGGGAATACCGGGATGACATGGCCAACGATATCGTGAAGACCAGCACGCTGCCCTGGCTGATTTCACTCCCCTTTATGCTGCTGATGTTAACGGGCCTGGTCTGGTATGAACTCCGCCCGCTAAAAAAGCTCAGCCAGCAACTGGCTCAACGCGCACCTGATGATGATGCGCCTTTACAGGCTGACCGCGTGCCGAAAGAGGTGCGCCCGGTCATTGACGCGCTGAATGGGCTGTTTGGTCGAATTCATACGATGGTGCAGCGGGAACGCCGCTTCACGTCCGATGCGGCACACGAATTACGCAGTCCGCTGGCGGCCCTGCAGGTACAAAGCGAGGTCATCCAACTGGCCGCCGATGACGAGGCAATGCGCACGCATGCACTTCAGCAGTTGGATGCGGGCATTGTCCGGGCGACACGTCTGGTGGATCAGTTACTGACGCTGTCGCGTATTGAAGCAGAGGATGTCCGTAACGCGTTCCAGCCTGTCATGGTGAAGAAAGTGGCGCAGGAAACCCTGGCCTCACAGCTGCCGCTGGCAGAGAAAAGTAATATCCGGTTGCGCTTCAATGCTGAAGCCGATCCGGTCATTTCGGGACATCCCTTGCTGCTGTCTTTGCTGATAAGGAATCTGCTTGATAACGCCATTCGTTATACACCGCCAGGCAGCAACGTAGATCTGATTCTTCAGTCAGGAAGATTGCGAGTGGAAGATAACGGCAACCGTTTATCACCCGACGCGCTACAACGACTGGGTGAGCGTTTCTGGCGTCCGCCAGGGCAGGAGAAAAGCGGCAGTGGATTAGGTTTATCCATTGTGCGCAATATTGCCCAGTTACATGGCATGACGCTGCACTTCAGTCAGCTTCCGGAAGGCGGGCTGTGCGTCAGCCTGAGCTGGTAAAAAAAAAGCGCCTGACAGGCAGGCGCACGCTGTTAAATCTCGACCTGGGTACCCAGTTCAATCACCCGGTTGGGCGGAATCTCAAACTGGTCTGGCGCACGTAGCGCATTGCGCTGTAGCGTCATGAACAGCTTGCCGCGCAGTCGCAGATACCATGGCCGTTTGCCGATGATCAGCGACTCATGAGACATAAAGAATGAGGTCTCCATCATGCGGCAGTTCAGTCCCTCCAGCCCACAACGATGGAAAATCTCCTCTACGTTTGGCGTTTCACGCCAGCCGTAACTGGCTACCACACGCCAGAAGGTCGGCGACAACTGTTCGATAGTCACGCGTCTGACGTTATGCACATAGGGCGCGTCTTCTGTGCGCAGTGTTAATAACACCACGCGTTCGTGCAGCACCTTATTGTGCTTGAGGTTATGCAGCATGGCAAAAGGGATCACATTTAGTGCGCGTGACATATAAACCGCCGTTCCGGGCACGCGCACAGGCGGCGATTTTTCCAGAGAAGCAATCATTGCCTCCAGAGAGTTGCCGTGTTCATGCATACGACGCAGCAAACGGAAGCGTTCACTCTTCCATGTCGTCATCACGATAAACATCATCAATGCCAGAGTCAGCGGCAGCCAGCCACCGGAAAAAATCTTGATCAGGTTGGCCGAGAACAGGGATACGTCAATGCACAGCATGGCAATCAAAATCAGTCCAACCAGATAGCGATTCCAGTGCCAGTTCATTATCGCGACGGTCGCGCAAAGCACAGAGGTCAGCACCATTGTGCCCGTGACCGCAATCCCGTATGCCGCAGCGAGATTACTCGAATGCTCAAAACCAATAATCACAATCACCACAGAGAAATAGAGCAGCCAGTTAATGATTGGGATATAGATCTGGCCTGACTCTTTTTCTGAGGTATGAACAATGCGCATGGGCGGCAGATAGCCGAGACGCACGGCCTGGCGGGTTAACGAGAATACGCCGGAAATAACCGCCTGCGAGGCGATGACGGTGGCTAACGTTGCCAGAATCAACATGGGGACAAGCGCCCAGTCGGGTGCCAGCAGGAAAAACGGGTTTTTGATCGCTTCCGGGTGTTTCAGCAACAGCGCGCCCTGACCAAAATAGTTGAGCACCAGCGACGGCAGCACCACCACAAACCACGCCAGGCGAATAGGAAACTTACCGAAGTGCCCCATGTCTGCATACAGCGCTTCAACGCCCGTAATCGCCAGCACAACGGCGCCAAGCGCAAAGAAGGACACCGATTTATATTCCACAAAGAAGTGCAGCGCCCAGTAAGGATTCAACGCCTGGAGTACCTCAGGATTGTTGGCAATGCTTCGTGCGCCCAGTATTGCCAGCACGATAAACCACAGCAGCATGACCGGCGCAAACAGTTTACCGACAATCCCTGTACCGTGTTTCTGGATAATAAACAGCAGCGTAAGCACGGTGATCGCCAGCGGAACAATATAGCTGTCCAGGTTGGGCGCGGCGATTTCCAGCCCTTCAATCGCTGACAGCACGGAGACGGCTGGCGTAATCACCACTTCGCCATAGAAGAAGCTGCCGCCAATCAGTCCCATAATTACCAGCGTTGCCGTTATGCGCCCGCCCGTATGTCGGCCCGCCAACGACATCAGCGTCAGAATACCGCCTTCTCCGGCATTATCAGCACGCATAACGTAGCTGATGTATTTCAACGAGACCACCAGCACCAGCAGCCAGAAAATCAGCGAAAGAAAGCCAAAGACGGCATCCCGTTCAACGCCAAAACCAAACTGTCCCGAAAGACATTCGCGTAAGGTATAAAGCGGGCTGGTACCGATATCGCCATAGACGACCCCAATAGCCGCCAGCGTTAATCCGCCTAGTGAGTGCTTATTATCAGAGCTCATAAAATGATCTTTTGTTAGATTCTGAGAGGCGCTCAAGCCATCAAAAAGCGCACAGTATGCACGTATTCACGAAAATTTATACTCCGCCGTCAGGGTTACAGGCGGTCATCCCCTGATTTCTTGCGTTCTTATTAACATTAAAAGCCGCGCTATCGAACCTTCTGAAACAAAAAAGCTGACATCGATTAACGCTTTCGCGCATCATACCCTATAGAGTATTGCGTTCGCTAAAACGCTGCGGCTCGACGATCGTAAGGACATAGATGTGATTATGGCTCAACCCCATCTTTTGGCAGAAAGAATTTCTCGTCTCAGCAATGCGTTAGAAAAAGGTTTGTATGAGCGACATCATGCCATTCGCCTTTGTTTGCTGGCCGCACTTAGCGGCGAAAGCGTTTTTTTACTTGGCCCGCCAGGTATTGCAAAAAGCCTGATTGCCCGCCGACTGAAATGCGCCTTTCAACATGCCCGTGCCTTTGAATATTTGATGACCCGCTTCTCCACACCGGAAGAAGTCTTTGGTCCCCTTTCCATCCAGGCATTGAAAGATGAAGGCCGTTATCAGAGGCTGACCAAAGGTTATTTACCGGACGCTGAAATCGTTTTTCTGGATGAGATCTGGAAAGCCGGCCCGGCCATCCTGAATACGCTGCTCACCGCCATCAACGAACGCCGCTTTCGTAATGGCGATAGCGAAGAAAAAATTCCGATGCGCCTGCTGGTCACCGCCTCGAATGAGTTACCGGAAGCCGACAGCGGACTGGAAGCCCTGTATGACCGTATGTTGATCCGCCTGTGGCTGGACAACGTGCATGAAAAACAAAACTTCCGCAGCATGCTGACCCACCAGCAGGATGAAAATGACAATCCGGTAGCCGAGTCGCTGCGCATCAGTGACGAAGAATATGTGCAATGGCAGCAAGGCATCAGTCAGGTTGCGTTGCCGGATAATGTCTTTGAACTGATATACCAGCTACGTCAGCACCTGGAGAAGCTACCAGAGGCACCCTACATTTCCGATCGCCGCTGGAAAAAAGCCATTCACCTGTTGCAGGCCAGCGCTTTTTACAGTGGCCGCAATGCGATAGCGCCCCTCGATCTGATCCTGCTTAAGGACTGCCTGTGGCACGACGTCGCATCGATGAAAATTCTGGACAGTGAAATCGATCAGTTGATGACGCAGCACGCCTGGCAACAGCAAACGATCCTGCTGAAACTCCAGCAGCTCAAAGCGCGTCGGCTGGCGTTGCAACAGCAGCAAAGCGTCGCTGCTGCAATTACGCTGGAAAAACACAGCGGTATGTTTAGCCGTAAACCCCATTACGATTTGCCCGAAAGCTTTACCGAGGCACAGTTAACCCTGATGTTGCAGAAACCCCTTGTGCTGCACGACATGCAGGTGACGCATTTGGTGATCGAGCGCGAAGCGCTGGATCACTGGCTGCAAAAAGGTGGTGATGTGCGCGGTAAATTAAATGGCATCGGTTTTGCGCAGACGCTGGATTTGCTGGTGGATGCGCAGCACTGCCTGGCGATACGCGACGTCAGTTTGCAAACCGCCAGGCTGACATTGCCGGGTGCCAGCAGCGCCGATGCCTTGCCGCAGGAAATCAGCGACGCGCTGGATGAACTTGACGGCCAGTTGCGTCAACAGCGTCACCTTTTCAGCCAGCAGCAACGTTGCCTGTTTATCAGCGATGACTGGCTGGCACGCGTCGAAACCAGCCTGCAGGATGTGGCGGAACAGCTCAAACAGGCGCGTAAATGATCTCACTGGAGACGCTGAGTACATTGCTGTCAATCGGCGAAACGGACCTGATTGAAGAGCTTATTCTGGCCTTACTCGCGTCTCCACAGCTGGCGCTTTTCTTTGAAAAATTCCCCGGTATGAAGAAGGCGCTGCTACGTGACGTCCCTCGCTGGAAAGCCGAGATTGACGCCGAACTCAAAGCCACGCCCGTTCCCGACATGCTGGCGGAAGAATTTCAGCTGTTTCAGCGTATTCAGTTACTCAGCGATCGTGAATTTAGCCAGCAGCTTGATGAAACGCTTGCTCACCTCGAACGCCTGACATCCCCTTTCTTAGAGGAAGCTCGACGGCTGCTGCTGCATAACGATCCCGGTAATCTCAGCACCGCACAACATACCTTATTCCTGCAACGCTGGCGGCTCAGCCTCACACTGCAAACGCTCACGCTGAATGAACAACTCCTTGAGCAGCAGCGTGAACGTCTGATGGCAGAGTTGCAGCAACGTATGGCACTGAGCGGGCAGCTGGCGCCGGTACTGGCGGATGATGACGAAGCCGCAGCCGGACGCTTGTGGGATATGGGCAAAGCCCCGCTCCAGCACGGCGATTACCAGTTGATGCTGCAATATGGGGATTTTCTTGCGCAGCAGCCTGAATTAATGAAGCTGGCTCAGCAACTGGGCCGCAGCCGGGAAGCAAAGTCGGTGCCTTCACAGGATGCCCCGCTGGAAACATTCCATCATCTGGTACGCGAACCGGATGCCGTGCCGGAAGAAGTCAGCGGCATTCATCAGAGCGATGATGTGCTGCGTTTATTACCGCCTGAGCTTGCGGCATTAAGCGTCAGTGAACTGGAACTTGAGTTTTACCGCCGCCTGGTAGAGAAGCGATTACTTACTTACAAACTTCAGGGTGACGCCTGGCACGAAAAGATCACTCAGCGTCCGGTCAGCCACCAGCAGCATGAAGAACAGCCACGTGGCCCCTTTATCGTTTGTGTCGATACGTCCGGCTCGATGGGCGGTTTCAATGAGCGATGTGCAAAAGCCTTTTGCCTAGCCCTTCTCAAGATTGCGCTGGCCGATCGGCGGCGCTGTTACATCATGTTATTCGCGCATGACGTAATTGGTTACGAATTAACGGGCGATGACGGACTGGAGCAGGCCATTCGTTTTCTCAGCCAGCGTTTTCGCGGTGGCACCGACCTGGCAGCCTGCCTTTCCGCCGTCATTGCCCGCATGGAAGGGCCGCAATGGCAGGATGCGGATGCCGTCATCGTGTCTGATTTTATCGCGCAACGCCTGCCAGATGAGGTTGTGCGCAGCGTTAAACATCGCCAGCAACAGCAGCAGCAACGCTTTCACGCTGTCGCCATGTCTGCGCACGGAAAACCCGGCATCATGCGTATCTTTGACCATATCTGGCGTTTTGATACCGGCATAAAAAGCCGTTTATTGCGTCACTGGCGCCGTTAAGCCCTACGGCAGAAATTCCATTTTGCTTTATAGTAAATATCTGCAATTACTTATTCAGCAATCTGGAGTGTCCTGTGAACGCTGTTCAACACCATCATGATTTGCCAGCCCCAACCCGAACACCGCTGCTCTCTGGCCAAAACGTCGAACAAAAACGTGCCGAGCTCCTGGCTTATTTCAACCAGACCTGGGCGCTGTACGAGGATCTGTTTACCTGCCTCAACGATCAACGCGCCTGGTTTACAAAAGCGATACCGCTGCGTCATCCGCTGATCTTCTATTTCGGCCACACCGCCACCTTTTATATAAACAAGCTCATGGCAGGCCGCTACATCGACTCACGTATTGACGATCGCATCGAAGCGATGCTGGCAATAGGCGTCGATGAAATGAGCTGGGATGATCTTAATGACAGTCACTATGACTGGCCTTCAGTGGAAGCTGTACGCGATTATCGCGGCAGTGTGAAAGCACTGGTGACGCAGTTTATTGAAACGATGCCGCTGGAATTGCCTGTTAGCTGGGACAGTCCGGCCTGGGTTATTTTGATGGGCATTGAGCATGAACGTATTCATCTTGAAACATCCAGCGTACTGATTCGGCAGTTACCGGTTGAATGGGTAAAACCGCAACCACAATGGCCGGTCTGCAGCGAAGCGCGTCACGATCGCCAGTCCGTCCCGACAAACAGTCTGGTTTCTCAGCCAGGCGGACTGATTACGCTGGGTAAAACCGATGACACCTACGGCTGGGACAATGAATACGGCACGCAGCAGACAGAGCTGAAACCGTTTAAAGCCAGCAAAATGCTGGTCAGTAATGCCGAGTTTTATACCTTTATCGAAGCGGGCGGTTACCAGAACGATCGCTGGTGGGATGAAGAAGGGCTGGGCTGGCGTAAGTTTGCCAGGGCGACAATGCCGACCTTCTGGGTCGGCAACGCCGCGATGCCCGATCAGCTAAAACTGCGTTTGATGTGCGAAGAAGTGGCAATGCCATGGGACTGGCCTGCTGAGGTGAATCAGTTGGAAGCGGCCGCGTTTTGCCGCTGGAAAGCCGAGGAAACCAGAAAATCTGTGCAGTTGCCTTGCGAAGCAGAATGGTACCAGTTGCGTGAACAGGTTGAAGGCGACCAGCCAGACTGGGATCAGGCGCCGGGCAACATAAACCTGGCCTACTGGGCTTCATCCTGTCCTGTTGATCGCTTCCCACAGGGTGAGTTCTTTGACATCGTGGGGAACGTCTGGCAGTGGACGACTACGCCAACCAATGGCTTTGAGGGCTTCAAAGTTCATCCCCTTTACGATGATTTCTCGACACCTACCTTTGATGGTAAGCATTCACTTATTAAAGGTGGCAGTTGGATATCGACTGGCAATGAAGCCATTAAATCGTCACGTTATGCCTTCCGTCGCCACTTTTTCCAGCATGCCGGCTTCCGCTATGTCGTTTCTTCCCATCAGGAAACCATGGCGCTGAACCCTTATGAAACCGACAGCATGGTTTCACAATATCTCGATTTCCAATACGGCCCACGGTATTTCGGCGTTGATAACTATGCAGAAGCGCTGGTCACACTGGCGCTGCCGCACTGTAAGAACCGCGGAGAGGCACTGGATATCGGCTGCGCGACGGGCCGCGCGAGCTTTGAGCTGGCTCGTCACTTTGCGCATGTGACCGGCATGGATTACTCGGCACGCTTTATTGATGTCGCGTTACAGCTGACCACGGGTGAGGATTTCCGTTATGTCGTGCCGGAAGAAGGCGAGTTGGTTGAGTATCGTCAGGTAAGGCTTAAGGACTTTTCTGTTACCAGCGAACAGGCAAAGCGTATTCAGTTTATCCAGGGTGATGCCTGTAATATGAAACCCCAGCCTACACGTTACGATCTGGTCCTGGCATCAAATCTGATTGATCGCCTGCGCCAGCCGGCCCGGTTCCTTCATGATGTCACCCCCATGATCCGCTCGGGTGGCCTTCTGGTTCTGTCATCGCCATACACCTGGCTTGAAGAGTTTACGCCGAAGGAAAACTGGTTGGGCGGGGTAAGGGAAAATGGCGAAGCGCTGACGACCTTACAGGCGCTACAACGCCTGCTGGCGGCAGACTTTGAGCAAATCGGTTCGCCACAGGACGTGCCGTTTGTGATTCGTGAAACCGCCCGTAAGTTCCAGCACACGCTTGCCCAGGTCACGCTCTGGCGTAAGCGTTAACCCGTGTGCAGCGGCACGTGCCGCTGTCCGTTGGTTGCCAGGGCCGTTATTTTGCTGCACATTCTCCTCAGTTCATTGAAGAAAAACGATAACGAGGATGACAATGCCTGACCATCTGCAGCTGGATAATCTGGACCGGGGCATTCTGAATGCCCTGCTGGAAAATGCGCGAACCGCCTACGCCGAGCTGGCCAAACAGTTCAATGTCAGTCCGGGAACGATTCATGTACGCGTCGAAAAGATGAAGCAGGCGGGCATCATTCTGGGCACGCGGGTCGAGATTGACCCGCGTCAGCTGGGTTTTGATGTCTGCTGTTTTATCGGCATTATCCTGAAAAGCGCCCGTGATTACCCGGCAGCCCTCAGCAAGCTTGAAGCCCTGGATGAGGTCGTGGAAGCCTGGTACACCACCGGGCACTACAGTATTTTCATTAAAGTCATGTGTCGTTCTATCGATGCCCTGCAGCAGGTGTTAATCAATAAGATCCAGACCATCGACGAAATCCAGTCCACTGAGACACTGATCTCACTGCAAAATCCAATTATGCGAACCATCAAGCCCTGATCTTTCCACCGGCTTGTGCACAATCTTATCCTTTGACGATCAGCCGTCTGACAACGGCTGTATCGGGTTTATCTAACCTAATAACCTTGTTTTCCACAGGTGGATCACTGCTTGATCACAGCGTACAATACCGGCTTCACCTCAGGAGAGCACGATGGCCGACATTACGTTAATCAGTGGCAGCACCTTAGGCAGCGCCGAATATGTTGCCGAACATCTCGAAGAAAAACTGCAGGAAGCGGGCTTCTCTACGCAGATGCTGCATGGCCCTGAGCTGGAAGAGGTGCCGCAGGAAGGCATCTGGCTGGTGGTAAGTTCAACCCACGGCGCCGGTGAGTTACCTGACAATCTGCAACCTTTTTATGATGCTATTAATGAAAGCCGTCCCGATCTGTCTGCCGTCCGTTTTGGGGCTGTTGGCATTGGCAATCATGAGTACGATCTGTTTTGTGGCGCCATCCGCAATATTGATGCTCTGCTGATTGCCTGCGGCGCGCAGCGTATCGGTGAACGACTGGAAATCGACATTCTCGAACATGAGATCCCTGAAGATCCGGCTGAAGAATGGGTGATGACCTGGAAATCCGCGATCTGAGCGGGTGTGGGATCGTGAAATAATGACGATCCCCAGCAGATAATATTGTTTTTCGTCGGATCCTGCTGTTTGTTTTGTGGATAACTACCCTGCTTTTCTGCGTATAACCGGTAGTTATCAAAAGAACAACCGTAGTTTACTTTCTAAGCTGTGGATAAAGACCTGTTTTGATCCCAGCTTATACGGATCGGGATCACCGATCATTCACAGGTATCGATCCTCGCTACCAACTTGTTTCCTTTGAGGTTTCCGCAGATATCCACAAGGCATGGCGATCCTAATAAGAGATCTAACAGAGAGATCATATAAAGAATAAAGATCTTATCTTTTAAACCTGACGATCCCGCTGCTTTCGCCTCAGCCATAATTTCAGTAGAATCCACCGCCCAGAGAGAACGATCTCTGACTATTCATCAACGAGGTACCACTTCATGTTTTATCAAGATCCTTTTGACGTCATCGTTATTGGTGGTGGTCATGCGGGCACGGAAGCTGCCATGGCAGCAGCCCGAATGGGTCAGCAAACCCTGTTACTGACCCATAACATTGATACGCTGGGACAAATGTCCTGCAATCCGGCGATCGGTGGTATCGGCAAAGGACATTTGGTAAAGGAAGTGGATGCCTTAGGCGGTTTGATGGCCAGCGCGATCGACCAGGCCGGCATTCAGTTTAGGATACTAAACGCCAGTAAAGGCCCTGCTGTTCGGGCAACGCGTGCGCAGGCCGACCGCGTGCTTTACCGTCAGGCTGTGCGTACAGCACTGGAGAATCAGCCCAACCTGATGATCTTCCAGCAGGCCGTCGATGATCTCATCGTTGAAAACGATCGTGTCGTCGGTGCTGTGACGCAAATGGGCCTGAAGTTCCGTGCCAAAACCGTTGTGTTAACCGTGGGCACGTTCCTTGACGGGAAAATTCATATCGGGCTGGATAACTACAGCGGTGGACGCGCGGGTGATCCCCCTTCTATCCCGCTGGCGAAACGTCTGCGTGCGTTACCCTTACGTGTTAATCGTCTGAAAACCGGCACTCCGCCGCGTATTGACGCACGTAGCATCGACTTCAGCGTGTTATCGCCTCAGCATGGTGACAACCCCATGCCTGTGTTTTCGTTCATGAGAAGCGCGTCACAGCATCCTCAGCAGGTTCCGTGCTGGATCACCTATACCAATGAAAAAACGCATGATGTGATCCGCAATAACCTCGATCGTAGCCCCATGTATGCCGGGATCATCGAAGGGATCGGCCCACGCTATTGCCCTTCGATTGAAGACAAAGTCATGCGCTTTGCCGATCGCAATTCGCATCAGATTTTCCTTGAGCCTGAAGGGCTGACCAGTAACGAGATCTACCCGAACGGTATCTCCACCAGCCTGCCGTTCGATGTGCAGATGCAGATCGTACGTTCTATGCAGGGTATGGAAAATGCAAAAATCGTGCGCCCGGGCTATGCCATTGAGTATGATTTTTTTGACCCACGTGATCTGAAACCCACGCTGGAAAGCAAATTTATTGCCGGTCTGTTCTTTGCTGGCCAGATCAACGGCACCACCGGTTACGAAGAAGCGGCGGCCCAGGGCTTGCTGGCAGGCCTGAATGCGGCAAGACAGTCTGCTGATAAGGAAAGCTGGGCGCCACGTCGTGACCAGGCCTATCTGGGCGTGCTGGTGGACGATCTTTGTACGCTCGGCACCAAAGAACCGTATCGCATGTTTACCTCGCGTGCTGAATACCGTTTGATGCTGCGTGAAGACAACGCCGATTTGCGTCTGACGGAAACGGGTCGCGAACTCGGTCTGGTGGACGATGCGCGCTGGGCGCGCTTTAACCAGAAGCTGGAAGCGATCGAGCAGGAGCGTCAGCGACTGCGTGATATTTGGGTCCATCCTAAATCCGCAAACATCGCCGACGTGAATACCGTAACCAGCGCACCGTTGACGAAAGAAGCCAGCGGTGAAGATTTGCTCCGTCGTCCTGAAATGACCTACCTGAAACTGATGACGCTGGAAGCATTTGGCCCGGCGTTAACCGATGAGCAGGCTGCTGAGCAGGTCGAAATCCAGGTGAAATACGAAGGTTATATTGCGCGCCAGCAGGAAGAGATTGAACGTCAGCTGCGTAACGAAAATACACTACTGCCTGCGACGCTGGATTATCGTCAGGTCAGCGGTCTGTCCAATGAAGTTATCGCCAAGCTGAACGATCATAAACCCACGTCAATTGGTCAGGCGTCACGCATTTCAGGCATTACGCCTGCGGCAATCTCGATTTTACTTATTTACCTGAAAAAACAAGGTCTGTTGCGCAAAAGCGCCTGATCTGAACCGGGGCGGGCTTACCCGCCCCCGCTGACTGGACTGATGCTGTGATCAACAAACTCACTTCGCTGCTGCAAGCGGCAAACATTTCTCTTACCGATCAACAAAAACAGCAACTGGTAGCCTACGTCGGGCTGCTGGATAAATGGAATAAAGCCTACAATCTGACGTCCGTACGGGATCCCCAGCAGATGCTGGTGCGCCATATTCTGGACAGCATTGTGGTTGCGCCGCATCTTAAAGGTGCCCGCTTTATCGATGTCGGGACAGGGCCGGGCTTACCTGGTATTCCTCTGTCCATCGTCATGCCTGATGCGCATTTCACTTTACTGGACAGCCTCGGTAAGCGTGTGCGTTTTTTACGGCAGGTCCAGCATGAACTCGGTTTGACCAATATCACGCCAGTGCAGAGCAGGGTAGAGGACTTTCCTGCAGAGCCGCCATTTGACGGCGTCATCAGCCGTGCTTTTGCCTCCCTGGACGATATGGTGAGCTGGTGCCACCACTTACCGGCGGAAGACGGCCACTTTTATGCTCTTAAAGGCGTACGGCCTGATGATGAAATTGCCAACCTGCCTGCGGGCTATGCGCTTGATGGCGTGGTTGCATTGCGGGTTCCTCAGCTTGAGGGTGAACGTCACCTGGTCATTATCGGACGTGAATAGCTGAAGTCTGCACCGTGCGCGACGACGAGGCATGGTGCATGTGTTACCAAAGATGCGGTAGGGCGACATTTGTCTCATCGGTTATTTCACCTCGCAATGTTAAATACCCACGCGGAAATTATCTGAAAAACTTTTTCACATTTAACTTTTACTTCACAACTTTTTATCAAAATAATCACGCATTCCTGGAATTTTCCAGGTGTGAATCACCCATTATCCGGTTAAACGGCAATGAAATGTGGTCACGGGGAATAAGCATTTTACGATTCTGAACCCGTCTTCGATGTCAATAGACCCTTTTTATCGCCATTACGAAAAAATGAGGCGGTAATTCTTTTTAAGTAACTGTCCATAAAGGGTTTATTTATTGATTCTTAGCTCAGGTAATTACAGGACGATAAAACCTGCTACGGTGCGAATGCTTATTATGTGATCTAAAGCACGCTTTAAAACAGCATGACGACCGAACTTTTCGGCGTGTAATTCGTAACGACCGGCTCTCTATCTTTGGAAAAATAGTCCTTCGGAAAGAAATTTAGATAATTGTTCACCTTTTCGTTACTTAACGATTGAAATCACAGGTGCGGCCCGTATAATTTGCACGGCTTTTGCTACTTGACTCAAATGCACAAAGGCAGTCTTATACGACACGCGACATACCCCTAAAGGGGCAGGAGAGTATCAGCGTCATGTCAGTGTCTCTTTACAGTGTAAAATACGCCCGAACGGTGCTGATGATTCAGTTAGTGACCATTGTCATCGTCGGTGTTCTCTTTTTTGCCCTGAAAGATATGACCTGGGGCGCCTCTGCACTTGCTGGCGGCGTGGCAGCCTGGCTGCCGAACGTGTTGTTCTTGTTTATAGCCTGGCGCCTGCAAGGGCAAACCCCGGCATCGGGGCGCGTCGCATGGAGCTTTGCTTTGGGTGAAATAGCCAAAGTGTTCGCGACCATTATTTTGCTCATTGTGGCGTTGGGTATATTCGATGCGGTCTTTTGGCCGGTCGGAGTAGCCTGGTTATCGGTGCTGGTCGTACAGATGTTGGCACCGGCGGTAATTAACAACAAAGGGTAAGAGGCATCATGGCTGCAGGAGAAATCTCTACTCCGCAAGAGTACATTGGTCACCACCTGACTCATCTTCAGTTGGACCTGCGTACCTTCGAGTTAGTGAATGCTCACGACGCTCCCGCGACGTTCTGGGTATTAAATATCGATTCCATGTTTTTCTCTCTGGTGCTGGGAGTTATCTTCCTGGTGTTGTTCCGTAGCGTGGCGAAAAGCGTCACCAGCGGTGTGCCAGGGAAAATGCAGGCGGCTATCGAGTTGGTTGTCGGTTTCGTTGATAGCAACGTGCGCGACATGTATCACGGTAAAAGTAAACTTATCGCCCCGCTGGCTCTGACAATTTTTGTCTGGGTCTTCCTGATGAACTTCATGGATCTGCTGCCAATCGATCTGCTGCCGTATATCGGTGAGCATTGGTTAGGCCTGCCAGCGCTTCGCGTTGTGCCGTCCGCAGACGTGAACATCACGTTATCTATGGCGTTGGGCGTCTTTATTTTGATTCTGTTCTACAGCATCAAAATGAAAGGCATTGGCGGCTTCACGAAAGAGCTGACGCTGCAGCCTTTTAATCACCCGATCTTTATCCCCATCAACCTGATTCTGGAAGGTGTTAGCCTGCTGTCCAAACCGGTTTCTCTCGGTCTGCGACTGTTCGGTAACATGTATGCGGGTGAACTGATCTTTATCCTTATTGCCGGTCTGTTGCCGTGGTGGTCACAGTGGGTTCTGAATGTGCCGTGGGCCATTTTCCACATCCTGATCATTTCGCTACAGGCTTTCATCTTCATGGTCCTCACGATTGTCTATCTGTCGATGGCATCTGAAGAACATTGATTTTTTTCTCAACAATACGCGTTTAACTGAAACAAACTGGAGACTGTCATGGAAAACCTGAATATGGATCTGCTGTACATGGCTGCCGCTGTGATGATGGGGCTGGCGGCAATCGGTGCTGCGATCGGTATCGGCATCCTCGGAGGAAAATTCCTGGAAGGCGCTGCTCGTCAGCCTGACCTGATTCCTCTGCTGCGCACGCAGTTCTTTGTTGTAATGGGTCTGGTGGATGCAATCCCAATGATCGCTGTTGGTCTGGGCCTCTACGTGATGTTTGCTGTCGCCTAAAGCCCTGTGTTCACTCTGCGCCCGGCGCAGGCGTGAACGGATTCTGCCGTTTATCACTGATAGCGGCAGAAAAGTTTACTACTTAATTAGAGGCATTGTGCTGTGAACATTAATGCAACAATCCTCGGCCAGGCCATCGCGTTCATCCTGTTTGTCGCGTTCTGCATGAAGTACGTATGGCCGCCGATTATGGCTGCCATCGAAAAGCGCCAGAAAGAAATTGCTGAAGGCCTTGCTTCTGCTGAACGCGCGAAGAAAGATTTGGATCTCGCGCAGGCTAATGCGACCGACCAGCTGAAAAAAGCGAAAGAGGAAGCTCAGGTCATTATCGAGCAGGCGAACAAGCGTCGCACGCAGATTCTGGACGAAGCCAAGACTGAAGCTGATAACGAACGTACTCGCATCGTGGCACAAGCGCAGGCTGAAATTGACGCCGAGCGTAAACGTGCACGTGAAGAACTGCGTAAGCAAGTCGCGTTGCTGGCAATGGCTGGCGCCGAGAAGATCATCGAACGTTCCGTGGATGAAGCTGCTAACAGCGACATCGTTGATAAACTGGTCGCTGAACTGTAAGGAGGGAGGGGCTGATGTCTGATCTGATTACTGTAGCTCGCCCCTACGCCAAAGCAGCTTTTGACTTTGCTGTTGAGCATCAAAGTATTGAACGCTGGCAAAAGATGCTGGCGTTTGCCGCAGAAGTGGCTGCCAATGAACAGATGGCTGACCTGCTTTCCGGTGCGTTAGCACCTGAAGCGTTGGCTGCCTCGTTTAACGCAGTCTGTGGTGATCAACTGGATGAACCCGCGCAGAACCTGATTAAGGTGATGGCGGAAAACGGACGTTTGACAGCGCTTCCAGCTGTACTGGCGCAATTCATTCAACTTCGGGACGCGTATGAAGCGACGGCCGAAGTGGATGTCATTTCTGCCAGCACGCTGAGTGACGACCAGCTGACTAAAATCAGCGCCGCGATGGAAAAACGTCTGTCACGCAAAGTTAAGCTGAATTGCAAAATTGATAAGTCTGTGATGGCAGGCGTGATCATCCGTTCGGGTGATCTGGTGATTGATGGCAGCGTACGCGGCCGTCTTGACCGTCTGGCAGACGTCTTGCAGTCTTAAGGGGACTGGAGCATATGCAACTGAATTCCACCGAAATCAGCGAACTGATCAAGCAGCGCATTGCTCAGTTCAATGTCGTGAGCGAAGCTCACAATGAAGGTACTATTGTTTCTGTAAGTGACGGTATCATCCGCGTACACGGCCTGGCCGATGTAATGCAGGGTGAGATGATTTCCCTGCCGGGAAACCGTTACGCTATCGCCCTGAACCTCGAGCGTGACTCTGTAGGTGCCGTGGTGATGGGTCCGTATGCTGACCTGGCCGAAGGCATGAAGGTCAAGTGTACTGGCCGTATTCTGGAAGTACCGGTTGGCCGTGGCCTGCTGGGCCGCGTGGTGAACACCCTGGGTGCACCTATCGACGGTAAAGGCGCAATCGACAACGACGGCTTCTCGCCAGTCGAAGTGATTGCACCCGGTGTTATCGATCGTCAGTCCGTAGACCAGCCTGTTCAGACGGGTTACAAATCTGTCGATGCGATGATTCCAATCGGCCGTGGCCAGCGTGAGCTGATCATCGGTGACCGTCAGACCGGTAAAACCGCGATGGCAATCGACGCCATCATCAACCAGCGTGATTCAGGCATCAAGTGTGTCTACGTTGCGATTGGTCAGAAAGCGTCAACCATTTCTAACGTGGTACGTAAACTGGAAGAACACGGTGCGCTGTCTAACACCATCGTTGTTGTGGCTTCTGCATCTGAGTCTGCTGCACTGCAGTACCTGGCTCCGTATGCGGGTTGCGCCATGGGCGAATACTTCCGTGACCGCGGTGAAGATGCGCTGATCGTATACGATGATCTGTCTAAGCAGGCTGTTGCATACCGTCAGATTTCTCTGCTGCTGCGCCGTCCACCAGGTCGTGAAGCATTCCCGGGCGACGTGTTCTATCTCCACTCTCGCCTGCTGGAGCGTGCATCACGCGTTAGCGCTGACTACGTTGAGCGCTTCACCAATGGTGAAGTAAAAGGCCAGACCGGTTCTCTGACCGCACTGCCTATCATCGAAACTCAGGCGGGTGACGTTTCTGCGTTCGTTCCGACCAACGTAATCTCGATTACTGATGGTCAGATCTTCCTGGAATCTAACCTGTTCAACTCCGGTATCCGTCCGGCTGTTAACCCGGGTATCTCTGTATCCCGTGTAGGTGGTGCTGCTCAGACCAAGATCATCAAGAAACTGTCCGGTGGTATTCGTACCGCGCTGGCACAGTACCGTGAACTGGCTGCATTCTCCCAGTTTGCGTCTGATCTGGACGATGCAACCCGTAAACAGCTGAGCCACGGTCAGAAAGTGACCGAGCTGCTGAAGCAGAAACAGTATGCGCCGATGTCTGTCGCGCAACAGGGTCTGGTTCTTTTCGCAGCGGAACGCGGCTATCTGAACGACGTTGAGCTGGCAAAAATTGGTAGCTTCGAAGCGGCTCTGCTGGCGTTCGCAGATCGCGATCACGCCGAGCTGATGGCTGAAATCAACCAGTCTGGTAACTTCAATAACGACATCGAAGAGAAGCTGAAAGGCCTCCTTGAGACGTTTAAAGCAACCCAGTCCTGGTAATGTCTGGCGGCTTGTCTGAAAAGGCAGGCCGCAAGGCTTTGAGGAGAAGCTAATGGCCGGCGCAAAAGAAATACGTACC
Organism: Pantoea sp. BS_8; assembly: GCF_041954965.1. Taxonomy (NCBI): domain Bacteria; kingdom Pseudomonadati; phylum Pseudomonadota; class Gammaproteobacteria; order Enterobacterales; family Erwiniaceae; genus Pantoea; species Pantoea sp. BS_8. The sequence continues at coordinate 194,587 of NZ_JAVAXU010000007.1, read as the reverse complement.
AAGATTGGAAGCGTAAAAAATACGCAGAAGATCACCAAAGCGATGGAAATGGTCGCCGCCTCCAAAATGCGTAAAACGCAGGAACGCATGGCGGCCAGCCGTCCGTATGCAGATACCATGCGCAAAGTGATTGGTCACCTTGCGTTAGGCAATCTGGAATACAAGCACCCTTACCTGGATGAGCGCGACGTTAAGCGCGTCGGCTACCTGGTCGTTTCGACTGACCGCGGGCTTTGTGGTGGTTTGAACGTTAACCTGTTCAAAAAATTGCTGGCAGAGATGAAGGCCTGGTCCGACAAAGGCGTACAGAGCGATCTGGCCATTGTGGGATCGAAAGGCGTGTCATTCTTCGGCGCTGTTGGTGGCAATGTAGTGGCACAGGTCACTGGCATGGGCGATAAGCCTGCGCTGTCTGATCTTATTGGCCCGGTAAAAGTGATGTTGCAGGCCTACGATGAAGGCCGTATCGACAAGCTGTACATTGTTAACAACAAGTTCAACAACACCATGTCTCAGACTCCGACCATTACCCAACTGCTGCCGTTACCGCCAGCGGAAGGTGAAGAAGAGATGAAGGCGAAGACCTGGGATTACCTGTACGAGCCCGATCCGAAAGCGCTGCTGGATACGCTGCTGCGTCGCTATGTCGAATCGCAGGTTTATCAGGGTGTGGTGGAAAACCTGGCCAGTGAGCAGGCCGCACGTATGGTGGCAATGAAAGCTGCAACCGATAACGGCGGAAATCTGATCAAAGAGCTGCAGTTGGTTTACAACAAAGCTCGTCAGGCCAGCATCACCCAGGAACTTACCGAGATCGTCTCGGGAGCCTCCGCGGTTTAACCAGGTTTGGAATTAGGTAGAGGATTCAAGATGGCAGCTGGAAAGATTGTCCAGATTATCGGCGCCGTAGTTGACGTCGAATTCCCTCAGGATGCAGTACCGCAAGTGTACAGCGCTCTTGAGGTTAAGAATGGTGATGCTCGTCTGGTGCTGGAAGTTCAGCAGCAGCTGGGTGGTGGCGTAGTGCGTACTATCGCCATGGGTACTTCTGACGGCCTGAAGCGCGGTCTGGAAGTTGCCGACCTGAAAAAACCGATCCAGGTACCGGTTGGTAAAGCAACCCTCGGCCGTATCATGAACGTGCTGGGCGAGCCTATCGACATGAAAGGCGACCTGAAAGAAGAAGATGGCAGTGCAGTAGAGGTTTCCTCTATTCACCGCCCTGCGCCTTCTTATGAAGAGCAGTCTAACTCGCAGGAACTGCTGGAAACCGGCATCAAGGTTATCGACCTGATGTGTCCGTTCGCGAAGGGCGGTAAAGTCGGTCTGTTCGGTGGTGCGGGTGTGGGTAAAACCGTAAACATGATGGAGCTGATCCGTAACATTGCGGCTGAGCACTCAGGTTACTCGGTATTTGCCGGCGTAGGTGAGCGTACTCGTGAGGGTAACGACTTCTACCACGAAATGACTGACTCCAACGTTATCGACAAAGTTGCGCTGGTGTATGGCCAGATGAACGAGCCGCCGGGTAACCGTCTGCGCGTTGCACTGACCGGTCTGACCATGGCGGAGAAATTCCGTGATGAAGGCCGTGACGTTCTGCTGTTCATCGACAACATCTACCGTTATACCCTGGCCGGTACAGAAGTCTCTGCACTGCTGGGTCGTATGCCATCTGCGGTAGGTTATCAGCCAACGCTGGCAGAAGAGATGGGTGTGTTGCAGGAGCGTATTACCTCCACCAAAACCGGTTCAATCACCTCCGTACAGGCCGTTTACGTCCCTGCGGATGACCTGACTGACCCGTCACCGGCAACTACCTTTGCTCACTTAGACTCAACAGTCACCCTGAGCCGTCAGATCGCCTCTCTGGGTATCTACCCAGCCGTTGATCCGCTGGACTCAACCAGCCGTCAGCTGGATCCACTGGTTGTGGGTCAGGAGCACTACGATGTTGCACGTGGCGTACAGTCACTGCTGCAGCGTTATCAGGAACTGAAAGACATTATCGCCATCCTGGGTATGGACGAACTGTCTGAAGAAGACAAACTGCTGGTGGCACGTGCGCGTAAGATTCAGCGCTTCCTGTCTCAGCCGTTCTTCGTAGCAGAAGTGTTCACCGGTTCTCCAGGTAAATACGTGACGCTGAAAGACACCATCCGTGGCTTTAAAGGCATCATGGAAGGTGAATTTGACCACCTGCCAGAGCAGGCCTTCTACATGGTTGGTGCCATCGAAGAAGCGGTCGAAAAAGCGAAGAAACTGTAATAACGGTTTCCCAGGAGGAAAATTATGGCTATGACTTATCACCTGGATGTTGTCAGTGCAGAGAGCCAACTGTTCTCTGGTCTGGTACAGAAAATTCAGGTGTCAGGTAGCGAAGGTGAACTGGGGATTTTCCCTGGCCACGCCCCGCTGCTGACTGCCATTAAGCCTGGAATGATCCGTATCGTGAAACAGCACGGCGAAGAGGAGTTTATTTACCTCTCTGGCGGCGTGCTGGAAGTGCAGCCTGGCAGCACTACCGTTCTGGCCGATACCGCTATTCGCGGTACCGATCTGGACGAAGCGCGTGCCCTGGAAGCAAAACGTAAAGCAGAAGAGCATATGAACAGCAGCCACGGCGACGTGGACTATGCTCAGGCTTCTGCGGAACTGGCGAAAGCCATTGCCAAACTGCGCGTGATCGAGCTGACCAAAAAAGCGATGTAATCCGGCTTTATGCGTCACGAAATGCCAGCCCATTGGGCTGGCATTTTTTTTATCTGAAGCCCGGATAGCGGGATAATAGCTAATTTCGGAACGAGAAAAATGTAGTAATCTCAGTGCTAAATCGTTTAACGTTCCTCAGTCAAAAATCAGTCAGGATAGATATGTCTAACAGTGCGATGAGTGTGGTGATTCTTGCGGCTGGCAAGGGCACCCGTATGTATTCCGATCTGCCAAAAGTCTTGCATACGCTGGCAGGTAAACCGCTGGTTCAGCACGTCATTGATGCCGCAAAAGGGCTGGGTGCGCAACAGGTTCATCTGGTTTACGGACACGGCGGTGACCAGCTCAAAGCCACGTTAACCGACAGTGCCGTTAACTGGGTGTTGCAGGCAGAACAACTCGGTACCGGGCATGCCATGCAGCAGGCAGCTCCGCACTTTGCAGACGACGAAGACATCATGATGCTTTATGGTGATGTTCCGCTGATTTCTGAAGAGACATTACAACGTCTGCGCGACGCGAAGCCGGAAGGCGGGATTGGACTGTTAACCGTCGTACTGGATAACCCTACGGGCTACGGCCGCATCGTGCGTGAAAATGGCACCATCGTCGGCATTATTGAGCAGAAAGATGCCAGCCCTGCGCAACTGGCCATTAATGAAATCAATACTGGCATCCTGATCGCTAACGGTGGTGATCTAAAACGCTGGCTGGCAAAACTTACCAATAATAATGCTCAGGGTGAATATTACATCACCGACATCATTGCCCTGGCGCATCATGAAGGTCGGGTCATCAATGCGGTACACCCGGCACGCAATAGCGAAACTGATGGCGTAAATAACCGTCTGCAACTGGCAACTCTCGAGCGCACTTACCAGCAGGAGCAGGCAGAAAAACTGCTGCTTGCGGGCGTTATGCTACGCGATCCGGCACGCTTCGACCTGCGCGGCACGCTGCAGCATGGTCGGGACGTTGAGATCGACGTCAACGTCATTATTGAAGGCCAGGTAACGCTGGGCAACCGGGTCAAAATTGGTGCGGGCTGCGTCATTAAAAACAGCGTCATCAGCGATGATTGCGAGATTAGCCCCTATTCGGTGATCGAGGATGCGAATCTGGCCACTGACTGTACGGTCGGCCCGTTCGCGCGTTTACGTCCCGGCAGTGAACTGGCCCAGGCCGCCCACGTCGGCAATTTCGTTGAAATGAAAAAAGCCCGACTCGGGAAAGGCTCTAAAGCAGGTCACCTGTCTTATCTGGGTGATGCGGAGATCGGTGCCAATGTGAATATCGGTGCAGGGACGATTACCTGCAATTACGATGGCGCAAATAAATTCAAAACCGTTATTGGTGACAATGTATTTGTTGGCTCGGATACGCAACTGGTCGCCCCGGTGAGTGTGGCGGCAGGCGCAACGATTGCCGCCGGAACAACGGTGATGAAAGACATTTCCACTGCCGATCTGGTCTATAACCGTAAAGAGCAGAATCACAAAGCCGGCTGGCAGCGCCCGCAGAAGAAAAAATAATTTTTACGGCCCGGGCTAAACGGGCCGCTTGCAGTACCAAAACTATAATCCCCACTCTCTACAAGGCTCGGGGAACCGGCAATGCCGGACTATCAGGTCATATGACAACGCAATGGCAAACAGCCATGAAGTCAGGAAATAACTTATGTGTGGAATTGTTGGTGCAGTAGCACAACGTGATATCGCAGAAATTTTGTTAGAAGGTTTACGCCGCCTGGAATACCGCGGTTATGACTCAGCCGGTCTGGCCGTCGTCGATCAGCAAGGCCATATCACCCGTCTGCGTCGCCTGGGCAAAGTTCAGATGCTGGCTGCCGCAGCGGAAGAACAACCTCTGAACGGCGGAACCGGTATCGCGCATACGCGCTGGGCAACCCATGGCGAACCCTCAGAGGCCAATGCGCATCCGCACGTTTCTGAGCACATCGTTATAGTGCACAACGGTATTATCGAAAACCATGAGCCGCTTCGTGAAGCGCTGATTGCGCAGGGTTACCATTTCAGCTCAGAAACCGATACCGAAGTGGTAGCGCATCTTGTTCATCTGGAGCAGAAAAAGGGCGGTTCGCTGCGTGAAGTCGTGCAGCGTGTGATTCCCCAACTACGCGGTGCCTATGGCATGGTGATCATGGACAGTCGCGATCCATCGTGTCTGGTGGCCGCCCGTTCAGGCAGCCCACTGGTGATCGGTCGTGGTGTGGGTGAAAACTTCATTGCTTCTGACCAGCTGGCACTGTTGCCGGTCACTCGCCGCTTTATTTATCTGGAAGAGGGCGATATCGCTGAAATCAGCCGTCGCGATGTTACGATCGTCGATCGTGCGGGTAATACCGTGCGCCGCGATGAGATCGAATCCAGCGTACAGTACGATGCCGGCGATAAAGGTATCTATCGCCATTACATGCAAAAAGAGATCTATGAGCAGCCAAATGCGATTAAAAACACCTTAACGGGGCGTTTTAATCACGGTGCAGTCGATCTCAGCGAACTGGGGCCAAATGCAGAAGCGCTGCTCAGCAAGGTTGAGCACATCCAGATCATCGCCTGTGGCACTTCTTACAACTCTGGCATGGTCTCGCGTTACTGGTTCGAGGCGCTGGCAAACCTCCCTTGTGATGTCGAGATTGCGTCCGAATTCCGCTACCGCAAATCGGCGGTACGTAAAAACAGCCTGCTGATTACCCTGTCCCAGTCGGGGGAAACGGCGGATACGCTGGCCGCGCTGCGCCTGTCGAAAGAGCTGGGGTACCTGGGATCGCTGGCTATCTGTAACGTCGCGGGTTCGTCGCTGGTGCGTGAATCCGATCTGGCGCTGATGACCAAAGCGGGTACGGAGATTGGTGTAGCCTCTACAAAGGCCTTTACCACTCAACTGACCGTACTGCTGATGCTGGTGGCAAAACTCGGTCGCCTGAACGGCATGTCCGCAGAAAAAGAGCACGAAATTGTGCATGGTCTGCAGGCTCTGCCAAGCCGCATTGAGCAAATGCTGGCGCAGGATAAGCTGATTGAAAACCTGGCCGAAGATTTCTCTGATAAGCACCATGCCCTGTTCCTTGGCCGTGGTGATCAGTACCCTATCGCGATGGAAGGGGCGCTCAAGCTGAAGGAGATCTCGTATATTCATGCGGAAGCCTATGCGGCAGGGGAACTCAAGCACGGTCCGCTGGCGTTGATCGATGCCGATATGCCGGTCATTGTGGTGGCACCGAACAATGAACTGTTAGAGAAGCTGAAATCGAATATCGAAGAAGTACGCGCGCGTGGCGGTCTGCTGTACGTGTTTGCCGATCAGGATGCCGGTTTCAGTGACAGCGAAGGAATGAAAATCATTCCTCTGCCGCACGTCGAAGAGGCCATTGCGCCTATCTTCTATACCGTGCCGCTCCAGCTGCTCTCCTATCATGTGGCCCTGATCAAAGGCACCGATGTGGATCAGCCGCGTAACCTGGCGAAATCGGTAACGGTCGAGTAATGCATCTTATGCGTGAATCCCCGACGGGATTCACGCGTTTCATTTATTTGATCTTGCTACTGCATTGCTCCAGTGCACGCTGTTGATCGCTGATTTTGCGGTTAGCCTCATCGAGTGAACGCTGCAGGTTATTGATCGTATCCTCATTGTTGCTTAGCTTTTGGCGAGTTGACTGAGGATATTTGCCTGATTTTATAGCGTTTTTGTTAAGTCTTTAATCTTATCTTTCATTGCAATAACACCTTCAACATCGACGGATGATTGTTTAACGGCGCCGTAATAACCCAATATAGCCAGAGCGCCTCTGTTATTAGCTGCGGTATAAAATTTATCTAAATGAATCGTGGGTGTCGTATCATCCGCCTTTAAGCCTGCCAGCGTACAGAGCAGGACGACATTGCACACCAGAAGCTTCTTCATAAATCTCATCGAACATGTCCTTTTCGAGAGGAGTCTTATGAAATGAGCAATAATTGTGCCTGTCATATAACTGTAATATTAACTACATTTTTCTGTCACTAAACTGTCCTATTTTCCCTCCTGCAGCAATCACTGACTCTTACTAAAAAGGCACTTAGCCTGACTTTTCTCCCCTGGAGGGAACATGACACTGATGCGTAGCACCGTAGCCCGAATCCTCGCCGCCTCTCTTGCCGTTAGTGCGGTTTCTGCATTTGCAGCCACCGATCTGACCGGTGCTGGCGGTACATTCCCGGCGCCGGTTTATGCCAAGTGGGCAGCAGAGTATCAGCAAGCCACCGGTAGCAAAATCAACTATCAGGGCATTGGTTCATCTGGCGGTGTAAAACAAATTATCGCCAAAACCGTTGATTTCGGTGCCTCCGATGCGCCTATGAAAGACGAAGATCTGCAGAAATATGGTCTGTTCCAGTTCCCTACCGTAATCGGTGGCGTGGTGCTGGCGGTTAACCTGCCAGGCATCAAATCTGGTCAGCTGACGCTGGACGGTAAAACCGTTGGCGACATCTATCTGGGTAACATCAAAAAGTGGAACGATCCTGCGATTGTTAAACTGAACCCAGGCGTGAAACTGCCCGATACCAACATCAACGTGGTGCGTCGCGCGGATGGCTCAGGTACCTCTTTCGTTTTCACCAGCTACCTGGCGAAAGTGAACGAAGAGTGGAACAGCAAAATTGGTAAAGGCAACACCGTTAACTGGCCAACCGGTCTGGGCGGTAAAGGTAACGATGGCGTAGCAGCGTTTGTACAGCGTCTGCCAGGTTCTATTGGTTACGTTGAGTACGCGTATGCCAAACAGAATAACCTGACCTATACCAAACTGATGGATGCGGACGGCAAAGCGGTTGCGCCAAGCGAAACCAGCTTCTCTAATGCCGCGAAAGGCGCAGACTGGAGCAAATCGTTTGCTCAGGATCTGACCTTCCAGAAAGGCAATGATGCATGGCCGATCACCTCAACCACCTTTATCCTGATTTACAAAGATCAGACTAATGCGGCGAAAGGTGCCGAAGTCCTGAAGTTCTTTGACTGGGCCTACAAAGATGGCGGTAAAACGGCCAATGCGCTGGATTATGCCACCCTGCCGGAGAGCGTGGTTCAGCAGATCCGTGCTGCCTGGAAAGCCAATATCAAAGACAGTTCTGGTAAAGCGCTTTATAAGTAAGTGAATGACCCTGACCAGCCTGCGTGCTGGTCAGCCTTCAAGGGCGGCGTCTGCCGCCCTGATAACTTCTGAGGACGAAGACTTCTATGGCTGCAACGAAGTCGGCATTCAAAGCCCCAGGTAAGCAAGGTGACCGAATTTTTGGCGCGCTGGTAAAACTCTCTGCGCTGATTGTTCTGTTGCTTATGGGCGGCATTATCGTCTCCCTGATCTTCTCTTCCTGGCCAAGCATACAGAAATTTGGTTTCGCGTTTTTGTGGACCAAAACCTGGGACGCCCCTAACGAACAATTCGGTGCACTGGTGCCGATTTACGGCACACTTGTCACCTCAATCATTGCGTTGATTATTGCGGTACCGGTCAGTTTCGGTATTGCTCTTTTTCTGACCGAACTCTCACCAGGCTGGTTACGACGTCCACTGGGAACCGCAATTGAGCTGCTCGCTGCGATTCCGAGTATTGTTTATGGTATGTGGGGCTTATTTATTTTTGCTCCGCTGTTCGCAGAATATTTCCAGACGCCCGTTGGTGATGTCCTCTCGGGCATTCCGATTATTGGCGCTCTGTTCTCCGGTCCGGCGTTTGGTATCGGTATTCTGGCCGCAGGTGTGATTCTGGCCATCATGATCATTCCCTATATTGCTTCAGTCATGCGCGACGTGTTTGAGCAGACGCCGGTGATGATGAAAGAGTCAGCCTATGGGATTGGCTGCACCACGTGGGAAGTGATCTGGCGCATCGTGTTGCCGTTTACTAAAAACGGCGTCATCGGCGGCATCATGCTGGGCCTGGGACGTGCGCTGGGCGAAACCATGGCGGTCACCTTTATTATCGGTAACACCTACCAGCTCGACAGTGCCTCACTGTTTATGCCAGGCAACAGTATCACCTCGGCACTGGCGAATGAGTTTGCTGAAGCCGAATCGGGTGTGCACGTAGCGGCACTGATGGAACTGGGCCTGATTCTGTTTGTTATCACCTTTATTGTGCTGGCGATTTCCAAGTTAATGATTATGCGTCTGGCAAAAAGTGAAGGAGCGCGATCATGACAACAATGGAAGTACAGGCTCGGGCCGAACTGGAAGCGTCACGTCGCAAAATGCAGTCGTGGCGTAGCACCAAGAACAAAATCGCCTTAACGCTGTCCTTGCTGACGATGGCATTTGGCTTATTCTGGCTGGTCTGGATTTTGTTTACCACCGTGAGCCGCGGCATTGACGGGCTTTCATGGTCGCTGTTTACCGAGTCCACACCGCCGCCAAACACGGCGGGAGGCGGATTAGCCAATGCGCTGGTAGGTAGCGGTTTACTGATTTTATGGTCGACATTCATTGGCACGCCACTGGGCATTCTGGCGGGTGTGTATCTGGCAGAATATGGTCGTAAGTCTTTACTGGCGGAAGTGATTCGTTTCATTAACGACATCCTGCTGTCTGCCCCATCGATTGTTGTGGGCCTGTTTGTCTACACCATTGTCGTGGCGCAGATGCACCACTTCTCAGGCTGGGCAGGTGTGATAGCGCTGGCGTTGTTACAGATTCCAATAGTGATTCGCACGACGGAAAACATGTTACGACTGGTACCTGACAGCATGCGCGAAGCAGCCTATGCGCTGGGTACGCCGAAATGGAAGATGATTTCCGCCATTACGCTGAAAGCGTCCGTATCCGGGATTATTACGGGTGTGCTGCTGGCGGTAGCGCGCATCGCGGGCGAAACCGCGCCGCTGCTGTTTACTGCGCTGTCGAACCAGTTCTGGAGCACCGACATGATGCAGCCGCTGGCAAACCTGCCGGTCACCATCTTTAAATTTGCGATGAGTCCGTTCGCCGAGTGGCAAAGTCTGGCCTGGGCGGGCGTACTGATTATTACCCTCTGTGTGTTGCTGTTAAATATCGTAGCACGCGTGGTATTCGCCAAGGGTAAACACGGTTAACGACTGACACGGCCCTGTGCGGTGTCGTATAAGAGAGAAAAGCAATGAGTACTGCGACTGCATCAGCGGGTAAGATTCAGGTCCGTAATCTGAATTTTTACTACGGCAAGTTTCACGCTCTGAAGAACATCAACCTGGATATTGCGAAGAATCAGGTGACGGCCTTTATCGGCCCTTCAGGCTGTGGTAAATCCACTTTGCTGCGAACCTTCAATAAAATGTATTCGCTCTATCCCGAGCAGCGCGCGGAAGGGGATATTCTGCTGGACGGCGACAACATTCTGGCGTCCAACCAGGATATCGCTCTGCTGCGCGCCCGGGTTGGCATGGTGTTCCAGAAGCCGACGCCTTTCCCGATGTCGATTTATGACAATATCGCCTTTGGCGTGCGCTTGTTTGAAAAGCTGTCTCGTGCCGATATGGACGAGCGTGTGCAGTGGGCGCTTACCAAGGCGGCCCTGTGGACTGAAACCAAAGACAAGCTGCATCAGAGTGGCTACAGTCTGTCAGGCGGCCAGCAGCAGCGTCTGTGTATTGCGCGCGGTATCGCCATTCGTCCGGAAGTCCTGCTGCTGGATGAGCCCTGTTCAGCGCTGGATCCCATTTCTACCGGCCGTATCGAAGAACTCATTACTGAACTGAAGCAGGATTACACCGTCGTGATCGTGACACACAACATGCAGCAGGCGGCACGTTGTTCCGACCACACGGCGTTTATGTATCTGGGCGAACTGATTGAGTTCAGCGACACCGACACGCTGTTCACCAAGCCGGCACAGAAACAAACGGAAGACTACATTACAGGTCGCTACGGCTGATTAGACAGGAGATCGCCATGGACAGTTTAAATCTGAATAAACACATCTCCGGTCAGTTTAACGCTGAGCTGGAGCACATCCGCACGCAGGTAATGATCATGGGCGGCATGGTTGAGCAGCAGCTGACCGATGCCATTACCGCCATGCATAATCTGGACGGCGAACTGGCCCAGCGCGTCATTGATGGCGACCAGAAGGTCAACATGATGGAAGTGGAGATTGATGAAGCCTGTGTGCGCATCATCGCCAAACGTCAGCCGACCGCTATCGATTTACGTCTGGTCATGGCGATTATCAAAACCATCTCCGAACTGGAACGCATCGGCGATGTTGCCGAGAAAATCAGCCGCACTGCGCTGGAGAAGTTTGGCCAGCAACATCTGCCGCTGCTGGTCAGCCTGGAATCGCTGGGCCGTCATACTGTGCAGATGCTGCATGATGTGCTGGATGCCTTTGCGCGCATGGATCTTAACGAAGCCGTGCAGATCTACCGCGAAGACAAGAAAGTGGATAAAGAGTACGAAGGCATTGTGCGTCAGCTGATGACTTACATGATGGAAGATCCGCGGACGATTCCCAGCGTTCTGACGGCGCTGTTTTGCGCCCGCGCCATCGAACGTATCGGTGACCGCTGCCAGAATATCTGCGAAATCATTTTCTACTTCGTGAAAGGTCAGGATTTCCGTCACGTGGGCGGCGACAGGCTGGACGCGCTGTTATCCGGTGACGACGACGGTAGCAACAAACCGTCTTGATCTCGCGCAACCGTGCGCCATAAGGCGCACGGCTCCGGCTATTCTGCATAGACCCCATCCTCTTAGCTCTTTATACTTGCGCCAGTTTTTTAACCAACGGGTGCGCACTCATGTCCTCTTCTTTCCCTGTTAAGCAGAGCATTACGCCTGCGAAAGCGATGCTGGCTGCCGTCAGCGGTTATGCCATGGACGGATTCGATCTGCTGATTCTCGGGTTTATGCTGCCCGCTATCAGCCTGTCGCTGGCACTGGATCCGTCACAGGCTGGTTCACTGGTGACCTGGACGCTGATCGGCGCGGTCATCGGCGGCATTGTGTTTGGCCACCTCAGCGATCGCTATGGGCGCATTCGTGTGTTAACCATCACGATACTGATGTTCTCTGTCTTTACCGGATTGTGTGCAGTGGCGCAGGGTTACTGGGATCTGCTGGCGTACCGTACGCTGGCGGGCATGGGACTGGGCGGTGAGTTTGGCATCGGCATGGCGCTGATTGCAGAAGCCTGGCCGGCAGAAAAGCGCAACCGCGCCTCGGCCTGGGTCGGCATCGGCTGGCAACTCGGCGTACTGCTGGCGGCATTTATCACCCCGCCTTTACTGAGTGTGATTGGCTGGCGCGGCATGTTCCTGGTGGGATTACTGCCCGCGCTGGTGTCATTTGTTATTCGCCGCAGCATGGGCGAACCTGAGAGCTTCACCCGTCAAATTAAACATGTTCCCTCGCTGTCCTTTCACGCCCGACTGAAACTGCTGTTTAAAGACCGTGCCACCAGCAAAGCCAGCCTGGGGATCTTTATTCTCTGTTCCGTTCAGAACTTCGGTTATTACGGCCTGATGATCTGGATGCCCAGCTACCTGTCCTCTAACTTCGGTTTCAGTCTGACCAAATCCGGCGTCTGGACGGCAGTAACCGTGGTGGGCATGACCTTTGGCATCTGGCTGTTTGGCGTGCTGGCCGATCGCTTTGCGCGCTGGAAAATCTTCCTGCTTTACCAGTTCGGTGCGGTCGTGATGGTTGTGGTTTATGCGCAACTGCGCGATCCGACCGTGATGCTGTTTACCGGTGCGCTGATGGGCCTGTTCGTCAACGGTATGATTGGCGGCTATGGCGCATTGATCTCAGATACCTTTCCGCCGCAGGTTCGTGCGACCGCGCAGAACGTATTGTTTAATCTGGGGCGCGGCGTCGGTGGATTGGGTCCGTTGGTAATCGGGCTGCTGGCGGGTAAATTCTCCTTCGTGGCTGCTATCACGCTACTGGCCCTGATCTACCTGCTGGATATTGCAGCAACGCTGTTCCTGCTGCCGAAAAAGCAAAGCCAGGACGATGCGCTGGGGGCGATTGGTTAAAAGAAAAAGGGGCAACCCTGTTGCCCCTTTTTTCTGAATTACTGATTCATCAGCGGCAGCAACTGCTGATACAACCGACTGAACGTCTCACGTCTCGGCTGATAATGTGCATGACGAGCCGGATCTGGCTCATGGCGCTGCACCTGCTTCAGGGCCGGAATGGTCAGATTGTTATCTATTGCCATCTGCGCCAGTCGGGCGGCACCCAGCGCCGGGCCGACATCGCCACCTTCGCAGTAGTCCAGTGTTTGTCCGCTGATATCTGCCAGCATCTGCCGCCAGTAGCGACTTCGTGCTCCACCGCCAATCAGCATGATGCTTTCGGGTGTTACGCCGCAGTCGTGAACCACATCCATGCCATCCGCCAGCGCAAAACCGACGCCTTCCAGCACGGCGCGCGCCAGCTCGGGTCGCCCATGCTGGTGGGTAAACCCAAAGAAGCTGCCGCAGGCATGCGGATTATTATGCGGTGTGCGTTCACCGGAAAGATAAGGCAAAAAACACAAGGGGGGCGCATCGTCTTTTGCACGTTCCGCTTCGGCTAACAGGTGCGGGACATCATCGCAGCCCGTCAGTGACGCTGCCCAGTCCAGGCAGGAAGCGGCGCTCAGCATTACCGACATCAGGTGCCAGCGCTGCGGCAGCGCATGACAAAAGCTGTGTACCGCCTGCTCGGGATTGCTGAGATAGCCTTCGCTGACCACGAAGTACACGCCGGAGGTACCGAGTGACAACATCCCTTGCCCCGGCGCGACCATGCCGACGCCGACCGCGCCTGCCGCGTTATCGCCACCGCCCGCCACGATCGGCACCTGCGGCAGCGACCAGCGCTGCGCGATCGCGGCTGATAAAGTACCGGTAATCTGGTTGCCTTCGAACAGGGCTGGCATCTGGCTGTGATCCAGCCCGCAGGCCGCGAGCATCTGCTCACTCCAGTCACGCTTTTCCACATCCAGCCACATGGTTCCGGCTGCATCAGACATGTCGCTGGCAAACTCGCCGCTCAGGCGCCAGCGCAGGTAATCTTTAGGCAGCAGCACCCTGGCAATCCGGGCAAAAATGTCTGGTTCGTGCTGTTGCACCCATAATAGTTTGGGCGCGGTAAAGCCTGGCATCATCAGGTTACCGGTGATGCGCCGTGAGTCAGGTACCCGCTGCTCCAGTTCACGGCACTGATCGCCGCTGCGTCCGTCGTTCCAGAGAATGGCGGGACGCAGCACCCGATGCTGCGCGTCCAGCAAGGTCGCGCCGTGCATCTGTCCTGTCAGGCCCACAGCTTTCACCGTGCTCAGGTCGTGCCGTTGTGCCAGTGCCTGCATTGCCTTATCCGTGGCCTGCCACCAGCTTTCGGGATCTTGCTCGCTCCATAACGGATGCGGGCGGGAAACCGTTAGTGGGGCCGTTTCCACCGCCGCCACCTGCCCTTGCACATCCAGCAACACGACTTTTACGCCGGATGTGCCGATATCGATCCCGATTACCATGTCGCGCTCCTTACGGATTAGAAGTCATAGAGGTAATGATTCACCAGGTTTTCCAGTTGCTCCTGGCGACCGCTGCGATGTTGCGGATTGAACTGCTGCTGGTGCGCATGGGCCGCGAGCGTTTCCAGTGAAAACTCACCTTTCAAAATCTGCTGACCAAACTCCCCGTTCCAGCCGCTGTAGCGCTGTGCCACGCGCTGATCAAGCTCACCGTCAGACAGCATACGCGCCGCCACTTTCAACGCCAGCGCCATCGTGTCCATGGCTCCGATGTGTCCATAGAACAGATCGTACTTGTCGGTGCTCTGCCGACGTACTTTGGCATCAAAGTTTAAGCCGCCTGTGGTAAAGCCGCCTGCTTTGATAATTTCATACATCACCAGCGCGTTCTCTTCCACGCTGACCGGGAACTGATCGGTGTCCCAGCCACACTGGGCATCACCCCTATTGGCATCGACCGAACCAAATACACCCAGCGCAATTGCCGTCGCTATTTCGTGATGGAATGAGTGACCCGCCAGCGTGGCATGGTTGGCTTCCACGTTTACCTTAATCTCTTTTTCCAGGCCAAACTGCTTCAGGAAGCCATAAACCGTCGCGACGTCATAATCGTACTGATGTTTGGTCGGCTCTTGCGGTTTGGGTTCAATCAGGAGCGTGCCCTGGAAGCCGATTTTGTGCTTATGTTCAACGACCATCTGCATAAAGCGGCCAATCTGCTCGCGCTCCTGGCGCAGGTCGGTATTTAACAGCGTTTCATAGCCTTCGCGTCCGCCCCACAGTACGTAGTTTTCGCCCCCCAGCGTTTGGGTCGCTTTCATTGCACTGCACACCTGACTGGCGGCCCAGGAAAATACTTCCGGATCCGGATTGGTGGCGGCACCCGCACCGTAGCGCGGATGTGTAAAGCAGTTAGCGGTGCCCCAGAGTAGTTTTAAGCCCGTTTCCTGCTGTTTCGCCTGCAACGTATCGGTCATTACCGCCAGGTTTTCGCGATAGCTTTTTAAGGAGTCACCTTCAGGTGAGACGTCCACATCGTGGAAGCAGTAGTAAGGCACGTTCAGCTTGTGGAAAAACTCAAAGGCAACGTCCGCTTTCAGTTTGGCCAGCGCCAGCGCATCGCCCGCTTTTTGCCATGGACGATCAAAAGCGCCGACACCAAACATGTCCGCGCCATTCCAGCAGAAGGTGTGCCAGTAACAGGCGGCGAAGCGCAGATGCTCAGCCATGGTTTTCCCCAGGATGACTTCGTCAGGGTTGTAGTGGCGGAAGGCCAGAGGATTACTGGTTTTTGCGCCTTCGTAGCGAACGCGATCAAGCTGGTCAAAATAAGCGTGCATGGTTTGCTCCTTAACAGTGGTCCCGAATGGGTTACCCAGAAGCCATATTGTGCGTATCCGCTTTCTGACCACTCAATTACGATATTTCACACAGGCAGTAAGAGAATTATTTATTGTGCGCTTGCTCGCAAAAAAATATGACAATGAGATGACCTCATGCTGTGCAGTTTGCGGTAACGGCGAGTCTGAAAATGTTAAAATTTGGATCGCGCTCAAAAATTCAGAAATAAACCAAAAAACGTAATAGCCGGATAAAAATCAGTAATTGCTGGCAGGTAAAAATAAGGTGAACAATTCATCCGCCTGGTTCATAGCCTTACAACGACAATAACCGTTCCCTACAGGATGACCATGATGAAAATGAAACCCGCATTACTCGCTGCGCTTGCGGCGCTTACGCTGTTCAGTCAGGCCAGTCTGGCAAAAGAAGTCAAAATCGGCATGGCCATTGACGATTTACGTCTGGAACGCTGGCAAAAAGACCGCGATATCTTCGTTAAACAGGCGGAAGCAAAGGGCGCAAAAGTCTTCGTGCAGTCTGCCAATGGCAATGAAGAAACGCAAATGTCGCAAATCGAAAATATGATTAACCGCGGCGTGGATGTGCTGGTTATTATTCCCTACAACGGTCAGGTATTAAGTAACGTCGTGGCAGAAGCGAAACGCGAAGGCATTAAAGTTCTGGCCTATGATCGCATGATTAATAATGCCGATATCGATTTCTATATTTCGTTTGATAATGAAAAAGTCGGCGAAATGCAGGCCGAAAGCCTGGTGAAAAAAGTGCCCAAAGGCAATTACTTCCTGATGGGCGGATCGCCTGTCGATAATAACGCCCGCCTGTTCCGCGAAGGGCAGATGAAGGTGTTAAAACCCTCTATTGATAATGGCAGCATAAAAGTTGTCGGTGATCAGTGGGTTGATGCCTGGCTGCCGGAAAATGCACTGAAAATCATGGAAAACGCCCTGACCGCCAATAAAAACCACATCGATGCCGTTGTGGCCTCAAACGATGCTACCGCGGGGGGAGCGATCCAGGCGCTCAGCGCGCAGGGGCTGGCCGGTAAGGTCGCCATCTCCGGGCAGGATGCCGATCTGGCCGCCATCAAACGTATCATGAATGGCACGCAAACCATGACGGTGTACAAACCGATTAAAGAACTGGCGACTGAAGCAGCTAATGTCGCCGTCGAGCTGGGCAACGGTCAGACGCCAGCCAGCAATGCCAAACTCAACAACGGCCTGAAAGACGTGCCGTCGCGCCTGCTGACACCCATCGAGGTCAACAAAGACAATATCGACAGTACCGTGGTGAAAGACGGTTTCCACAAGAAGAGTGAACTCTGATCGCCATCCTGCGAAGGAGAAGACCGATGTTGCTGGAAATGAAAAATATCACCAAGCGTTTCGGCGCGGTGAAGGCGCTGGACAACGTCAGCCTGCAACTGGATGCCGGTGAAGTGCTGTCGTTGTGTGGTGAAAACGGCTCTGGCAAATCGACCCTGATGAAAATCCTGTGCGGACTGTATCCGCACGGGGAGTTTGAGGGGCAGATTCAGTTTTCCGGGGACCCGATCCAGGCACAGACTATTCGCGATACCGAACGCAAAGGGATTGTCATTATCCATCAGGAGCTGGCGCTGGTAAGGCAACTGACCGTGATGGAGAACATCTTCCTGGGCGCAGAGCTGGGGCGCTTTGGCATGGTGGACGATGAAACCATGACGCTGCGCTGCCAGCAGTTGCTGGAACGGGTCAAACTTAACGTCTCGCCCGACACGCGCGTGGGTGAGCTGGGCCTGGGGCAGCAGCAGCTGGTGGAGATTGCGCGGGCGCTCAACAAACAGGTGCGGCTGCTTATCCTCGATGAGCCGACGTCCTCGCTGACCGAGCAGGAAACCACGGTACTGCTCAGTATCATCCACAACCTGCGCGAGCACGGTATCGCCTGTATTTATATCTCGCACAAACTGAACGAGGTGCGGGCGATTTCGGACACCATCTGCGTGATTCGCGATGGTCAGCATATTGCCACTCGTCCGGCGGCGGGCCTGAGTGAGGACGATATCATCACCATGATGGTCGGACGTGAACTCACGGCGCTCTATCCACATTCACCTCACGAGATTGGCGACACGGTGCTGCAGGTCAGCAACCTGACGGCCTGGCACCCGGTCAACCGCCACATCAAGCGCGTGAATAACCTGTCCTTTACCCTGCGTAAGGGAGAGATCCTTGGTATCGCCGGATTAGTCGGTGCTGGCCGAACGGAAACCGTTCAGTGTCTGTTTGGCGTCTGGCCTGGTCGCTGGCAGGGTGAGATCCGGATTAACGGCAACAAAGTGACTATCCGCGACTGTCAGGAGGCGATCGCGCACGGCATTGCCATGGTACCGGAGGATCGCAAAAAAGACGGCATTGTGCCGCTGATGGGCGTGGGCAAAAACATCACTCTGGCGGCGCTGGATCAGTTCAGCCAGCGCCTGTCCACAATTGACGAAGCCAGCGAGCTGCACGCCATTAATGCCGCTATCGCCCGCCTGCGGGTCAAAACCTCGTCACCTGAACTGCCGATTGGCCGCCTCAGCGGCGGCAACCAGCAAAAAGCGATTCTGGCGAAATGCCTGCTGCTCAATCCAAAAATTCTGATTCTGGATGAGCCCACGCGCGGTATTGATGTGGGTGCGCGGCAGGAAATTTATGTGCTTATCAATGCGCTGGTACAGCAGGGCATCTCCGTCATTGTGATCTCGTCTGAGTTGCCCGAAGTGCTGGGCCTCAGCGACCGCATTCTGGTGATGCATGAAGGGCAAATCAAAGCCGATCTGATTAACGACAATCTGACTCAGGAGCAGGTGATGGAAGCCGCTCTGCGGAGTGAACATTATGCTTAACAGCGAAACCAAGCCCGCCGTATCGACGCCGGCCAACAAGCCCGTCTCCAGCAAGCTCGGCCTGCGTAATTTGCAGGTGCTGGTCATGCTGGGGGCGATTGTGTTGATTGCCCTGTTTTTTACCTGGACTACTGACGGTGCCTGGCTCAGCCCGCGCAACGTCTCTAACCTGCTGCGCCAGACGGCGATAACCGGCATCCTGGCGGTGGGCATGGTGTTTGTCATTATCTCCGCTGAGATCGACCTCTCAGTTGGCTCTATGATGGGGCTGCTGGGCGGCGCGGCGGCGATCTTTGACGTCTGGCTGGGCTGGCCGCTGCCACTGACCATTGTGGTCACGCTGGTGCTTGGCCTGCTGCTGGGCACCTGGAATGGCTGGTGGGTGGCTTACCGCAAGGTGCCTTCGTTTATCGTAACGCTGGCCGGTATGCTGGCGTTTCGCGGCATCCTGGTCGGTATCACCGACGGAACTACCGTTGCCCCGACCAGTCCGGCGATGTCCCAGATTGGGCAAAGCTATTTGCCAGGCGGCTTCGGTTTTGGTTTTGGCTTTATCGGCCTGGCACTGTTTATTCTGTGGCAGTGGCGCTTACGGCTGCGTCGTCAGCAGTTGGGGCTGGCTCAACCGGCGGCAACCGGCACCGTGGCACGCCAGGCGATCACCGCCGTGCTGGTGCTGGGGGCGATCTGGCTGCTGAATGATTACCGTGGCGTACCTACTCCGGTACTGCTGCTGGCATTGCTGCTGCTGGCGGGAATGTTTATGGCCACCCGCACGGCTTTTGGCCGCCGCATTTACGCCATCGGCGGCAATATTGATGCCGCCCGGCTTTCCGGTATCAATGTGGCGCGCACCAAGCTGGCGGTGTTTGCCATCAATGGCCTGATGGTGGCGATCGCGGGGCTGATCCTCAGCTCACGTCTGGGCGCGGGATCGCCTTCTGCCGGAAACATCGCCGAACTGGATGCGATTGCAGCCTGTGTTATCGGCGGCACCAGCCTGGCTGGCGGCGTCGGATCCGTCGCCGGGGCGGTGATGGGCGCGTTTATCATGGCCTCGCTGGATAACGGCATGAGCATGATGGATGTGCCGACCTTCTGGCAGTACATCGTAAAAGGGGCGATTTTGCTGCTGGCGGTCTGGATGGACACCGCAACGCGCCGCCGTATGTAATCGTGTGAACGATCACACTGTGGCGCAAACCATTTCTGTGATGCATCCAGCTGTGCTATGCAATTCGCTGGGAGTTAACGGGACGCTGCCACTATGCATGAGAAACGATACCGCATTACCCTGCTGTTTAACGCCAACAAGGTTTACGATCGTCAGGTGGTTGAAGGCGTTGGCGAGTATTTACAGGCTTCACAGACAAACTGGGATATTTTCATTGAGGAGGATTTCCGCTGCCGCATTGACAATATCCATGAGTGGCTGGGCGACGGCGTGATTGCGGATTATGACGACAGCGCCATTCAGCGTTCGCTGGCAGACGTGGCGGTGCCGGTCGTCGGTGTGGGTGGCTCCTATCATCGTGAAGAGGATTACCCGCCGGTACACTACATTGCCACCGACAACAGCGCGCTGGTGGAAAGTGCCTTCCTGCACCTGAAAGCGCGCGGTATCAACCGTTTTGCATTTTACGGTTTGCCGGCTTCCAGTGGTAAACGCTGGGCACAGGAGCGCGAACTGGCGTTTCGCCAACGCGTCATGCGTGAGCGCTATATGGGCGTGGTTTATCAGGGCATGGAAACCGCCTCTGAGAACTGGCAGCACGCGCAAAACCGCCTGGCCGACTGGCTGCAAACCCTTCCCCCGCATACCGGCATTATTGCTGTCACTGATGCACGTGCGCGTCATCTGCTGCAGGCCTGCGAGCACCTGAAGATTCCGGTGCCTGAGAAGCTGTGCGTAATTGGCATCGACAACGAAGAACTGACCCGTTATCTCTCTCGCGTCGCGCTTTCCTCGGTAGTTCAGGGTTCACGACAAATGGGTTATCAGGCCGCTAAGCTGTTACACCGCCTGCTGGATAAGCAGGTTCTGCCGCTCCAGCGCATTCTGGTACCGCCAGTGAAAGTGATTGCCCGCCGCTCAACCGATTTCCGCTCGCTGCACGATCCTGCAGTGATTCAGGCGATGCATTTTATCCGTTTTAACGCCTGTAAGGGCATTAAGGTGGAGCAGGTACTGGATGCCATTGGCCTGTCGCGTTCTAACCTGGAGAAGCGTTTCCGTGACGAAACCGGCGATACGATTCACGCCATGATCCATCGCGAAAAGCTGGAAAAGGCAAAGGAACTGCTGGCGGGCTCGTCACTCAGTATCAATGAGATCTCGCAGATGTGTGGTTATCCCTCATTGCAGTATTTCTATTCGGTGTTCAAGAAGAGCTATGCGACGACACCGAAAGAGTACAGGCAGGAAAATGGAGAAGTGGCGTAAGAAGGCGACGTTGGCATTTCTGTGAGTACATGAATGAACCGATGACCTGTCGCCATCATCTATAAGGAAGCCGGTCCGAATGTCCTGGGCTGGCTTTCCACTTATATTTTCTCTGAAAGACAAGACGAGAATGTCAGAATGAATATATTCAACTGAGTAACACCGTAAGGCATATTAAAGTAGCTATAAAAGATTTAATTCGTTGATTTATATAATTAATTATTCAAAATTTTCTGAGGTTATGTTCTGTTAAACAGTGTGGCAGAGCTTGCTGTCACTCTGTTTAACAATCACCATGATCCATGGTCACCCTTTTTTTGAGGGACTGTGTAGTTCAGTGCTTTTCTGACAGACTGTCGAAAATATACTTCTTTATATTATGGTTTTCTTTGAGAAAGGGCTGGGCCGCTGCCTCGCTTAAGTAGGAATCGCAAAATTCCACAGCCATTCGTAATACCCTGGTTGAATGCGCCTGCGCTGTCATCGTTATTATGGTCATCAGCCACGATTTTACAGACTCCATCGAATTAAGATAGCTTCTGAGGGAGACAGCTGCTTTACTGATTGAGCAGGCTCCAACAAGCCGTCAGTCGCTGTTTTCGTATCCGCGATGTGTAGCGTCGTCATGGCATTACAGCGGCGAGTTATCTGGCCCATTGACTAAAAGGAACGTCAATGCTTAACGTTCGTAATGCCCTGCCGGATGATTACGCAGCCTGGCTGGGGCTCTGGAAAGATTACCTGCTGTTTTATGGTCATCACCTGGATGAGAGCGTCACGCTATCTACCTGGCAGAGAATCCATTCACCTGACTCCGCGCTCATATGTCGACTCGCCGAACACAACGGCAGCGTGATCGGTTTCGCGATATGCGTGATACACGAAGGGACCTGGGTCACCCAGCCCGTATGCTATCTGGAAGATCTCTTTGTTAAGGAAAACAAGCGCGGCGTAGGTGCGGGAAAAGCCCTAATCGTAGCAGTCTGCGATGAAGCCCGTGAACTGGGTTGGGCGAAAGTATATTGGGTGACAAATGAAAACAATCCTGCCCGCAGATTGTACGATAAGCTGGCACAGGTGGATGATATTGTCCGTTATAACATCAGGCTCTGAGCATCAATCCGCTGGGCTACAGGCCTGAAATCACGATGGGCACTTTCTCCAGAATCACCTTCAGCCTTTAAAAGGATGCAAGATGGCTAATCGGGAACATCATTACCATATTCACATTCGCTGGACCGGTAACCGTGGCAGCGGTACAGATTCCTACACCGCGTACGATCGCAATGGTGAGCTTGCCGCTGAGGGGAAAGCGACCATCGCACTGAGTGCCGATCCGGCCTTTCGGGGCGATGCCACGCGCTGGAATCCCGAAGAACTGTTGCTGGCCTCGGCGTCCGCCTGCCATAAATTATGGTATCTGCATCTGTGCGCTGATGCTGGTATCATCGTCGAGGCTTATGAGGATGCGGCGGAGGGCACAATGGTCGAGGGTGAGCGGGGGCATTTCACGCAAATCACGTTGAAGCCGTTGGTCACATTGCGCGATCCGGCAGACGCTGCGCGCGCAGAAGCGCTGCACCACCATGCTCACGATGCGTGTTTTATCGCGAATTCGCTGAATTTTCCGGTGAGTTTTGTGCCGCGGTTTGTTTGAAACTGCAATCATATATAGCAGTTGTTATTACCAAATCAGAATAACTTTCTGGGAATATTTAAATTTAAAGGCGAAACTATGTTTCGCCTTAATTATTAACGTCTAATTAAAAGCGATATTGCAATCCTGCTGTAACCGTATAATTGTGGTTTGCTATGCCTGCTGCGTCACCATCAATATTCCCGGACTGGCCACTTACATTATCAAAAATTTGTGTGCCACCTTTACCTTCTTCGTATTTACTGTAAGTAAATTCAGCGAAGACTTTTGCGTTAGGTGTAACGTAATAACCGGCATCAACAGATGCACCGTAGTAGCGTGAACTGGATGTTTTTTCGCGGAAGGTTAACTGGCGCACATAGTGCTCGTCATTATCGTGAGCATTCACCCAGTCGCTGAATTTAAGTAAAGCACCAAATTCGAAATCATTGATGCGATAGCGTCCTGTCAATCCTACATATGGCATTGAAAAACGCTGACTGTAACCGATACCTGTTTGATCTCTGGGGAAATCTCCTACCAGCGTACCATTGTCGTAATTGAAAGAACCGCCAATTGCAGTCCAGCTGAATCGGGTTTCCTGATAGCCTGCTACAGCGCCTACTCGGTAGTTATCTCCCTGCAGGAACCAGCCTTTCAGATTGAGATCGTATTCATTTGCGTAGTTCATACGCGTATAAGGATGCGAGGAATGATCGGTCCAGTTACCTTGATTGCTATCCTGCCAGTCATAATCATCCAGATGGCCGGAACCACTGGCCAGAGAAGTCCACCCACGCGCGTTAAGCGTCAGAAATGGGTAGGCATCCCATGAAATGTCACCTTTCAGAATGGCAACGTTTTTTATCTTCCAGTCAAGCTGACTGATTTTCCGTCCAGTATCAGGGTCGTAAACAAGTTCTCCTGATTTACCGCCCAGCATACCTGTTGAAGCAGATACACTGAAACTATCAGCTGATAAATCGGGTGTATAAGATGTTTTCTCAGCATGAACACTTGCTGAAGCCCCTGCCATCATCATCATTACAAAAATGCTTTTTTTCATTTTTATCATCCTGTTTTTTGTTAAGGAACTCCTAAGAGCAGGGCCAGAATAAAATAGAGTGGCGTTGTTAAACAAGTTAAACAATTATGAAATTTAAAAATCCTAAAAAAATTGTAAGTATTACCCTGGAGGCTGGAGTATGTTGTTACGAATAAGTCGTGTATCGTGTGATTCTTCTGGATTAATAAATTTTTCCAATATTTAACTGGCACTAAAGTTTTAATACTCAGAGCCGATACTTTATGCGCCACTGGCGAAATCCGTCGCCAGTATTATGTGACCCCCGTTTGGGGCTCAGTCAACATAAGGAGCAACTGCATGGATATTCAGCAACTCACAACGCTGTCTGCAGGGTTAGATCAATGGCAGGCACGTGGTGAAGCCAATGCGACGCTGTTAAAGAAAACCCTGAACCAACAGGCAGATACCATCACTACACTGGTGGAAGGCGTTACTGCCCTTCCCGCGAACCCGGCTGTAGGGCGGAACATTAACACCACCGCCTGATTATTCTGCTCCAGGTTCCCCGGGCGGATCATGTCGTACCGCCCGCTTTATTCCCTTTCCCCGTCGGCTGAATTTCCCTTCATCCCTTCGCTGCAATTTTTTCCAATACCTGAGCTGAGTAAAAGAATGAAATAAGGTATCACTCACGGTCAGGCAGGGAACTCGATGACGCCGCTTCAGTTTACGCTTCGCTCTCCAGAATGGGCTCTTTTTACAGAATTTACAGGCACATATCAGGTGGCGCAGCGCGAGGTTCTTTCGTGCAGGAGTGCAGTGCGATGATGTCCTTTTCGACGGGGTTTTTCTTAAGTCTGTCACTGTGTCTGGATATCGGCATTGCCAACATCGCAATGATTACGCTGGCAATGCAGCGGGGATATTTTCAGGGATTTTCGCTGGGCATCGGCACCTGTATAGGCGATCTTTTTTATGCCGTGCTGGCGCTGGCGGGCATGGCGGTGTTGCTGCAATTCGAGATAGTGCGATGGATAATCTGGTCGGTTGGAGGGCTTCTGCTGACAGGGTTCACCGTTAAAATGCTGATGGCTGCCTTCAATACAGTTAACGATATCGACACATCACAGGTGACTGTCAGGCTGTCGCTGTTCCGTGAGTTCCGTCGCGGAATTGTACTGGCCCTGTCCTCACCCACCGCCATTCTGTGGTTTGCGACGGTGGGTGGCGCGCTCATTTCCCGTTTCGGGGAGCAAAACCTTACCGGAACCACGCTATTTCTGAGCGGTTTTTTTCTGGCCGGGGTGATATGGACGGGTGTGCTCTGTCTGGTTGGCAGCGTGGGCGGCAGGCTATTAGGACAAAAGTTGTTGAGATATTCCTACATGCTTTCTGCCCTTATCTTTGCCTGTTTTGCTTTTTACGTCATCGTTTCAGGTTATAAAGAATTTTTGCTTTCCTGAACCTACCTGTGAAGCATAGTGTTTGGGCGTGGTGCCCATTACTTTGCGAAACGCATTGATAAAATGGCTTTGATCGTAAAATCCCAGGCGATGCGCGGCGTCCAGAGGATGCTGATTCTGTCGCAGAAGCGCCCGCGCTGCACACAGGCGAAGCTGCATGTGATACTGCAAAGGTGGAAGCCCGGTATAAGCAGTAAAACGCCTCACCAGCGCGTATTTGCTTATTCCCGCTACCTGCACCAATGCATTCAGCGTAAGCTTCATGTTCACATGCTGGCGCATAAAAGCAATGATGCGGTCCAGGTCTTTATCGACCACGGCATCTCGCGTGACTTTCTCAGAGAACAGTTCTGCGCACAACAGCAAAAGTGCCTGCTCTTCCTCTTCGCTGTCATGGTGTTGTGTCAGTTGGGCATAGCGACATATAGCGTTAAATAACCCCTGATGCGTGAAAACGCCTTCAGTTAAAACGGGTGCCTCACAGTGACTGCTGAGATTTTGGCTGAGATTGAATGTTTTTAATAGCGTCTGCGGAATATGGATGCTGAGGAATTCAGCGCCGTGCTGATCGAAACGTGAAGACTGGATGCTGGCCGGATTATACAGAGTGATCTGGCCCGCATTGACCTGCAGTGTCTGGCCATTAAGTGTGATTTCCTCAATGCCCGACAGGTTGGCGCTAAGCACATATTCATCGTGCGTGTGTTTTGGAAAGGTTGCGTTATGCGCTTTAACGCGCGAGCACTCCATACCATTGCGACTAAACCAGTCCAGAGCGTACAGCGCCATTAAAGCTCTCCTCCACAAAATATCAGCGCGCAGATGGCGCTGATAAAGCCTCTCAGCAGACTATATCACCCCGATGAAAAGACGCACATTAACGCGTAATATTCCAGTCGCTTTTGCCACAGGAAAAAACAGGTAGTTAAAGAAAAGAGCGGAGGAGGGCGAAAAGGCATGATTTTTCAGGATTACTGGCAAATTTTAGTGCGCTTTGCTTACCTGGAAAGCCGAAAGCCGAAAGCCGAAAGCCGAAAGCCGAAAGCCGAAAGCCGAAAGCCGAAAGCCGAAAGCCGAAAGCCGTGACAAACAAACCCATCCGCTCTCTGGAATCTAAGCCATGGGTTAACACGTAAGAAACCAACAGGGGAAAAAGGCGCGCTACGTACTAACGTGCGCAAGCAGTAAAGCATTATCCTGTTTGTCGTCTGGCAGCAGTCATCAAGATGTGTGCGCTTAAAAGCGCACAACCTTCGCAGTTAACCGCCCTTAGTGCGCAGATAAGATCTGCCAGACAGGTGAGATATCCTTAATCCCTGGCATAGCAAAACGTGAAATATAGCTGCAGCTCGCGCTGAGCCTCTGCTTTTCCTGCCTCAGTCACCCTTACCAAAAACGTTATATGTCAATTCCGCAACGTCGGCATGAGGTTTTAGCTATCAGCGTGATAGATAGCAGGATCACAATTGCGGCACTTATTGTTAACTTTGTATTAATAACTATGGTTATCATTACTCCCATCGAAAGCACACTGCTTTCCCGCTTACATGATAAGGAACCGGATTATGAAAACCATGAAAACACTTTCCCTTGCTGCCGTTGCTGCGCTTTCACTGATGTCAGCCTCTGCTTTTGCGCAAACTGTCACCGCAACTGGTTCCACCCTTGATGGTACCGAAGCGAAAATTGCAGCCCAGGCTGAACAGCAGGGTGCGCAGTACAGAATCATCGAAGCCAACACGAACGACCGTGTCCACATGACCGCCGAGCTGTATAAATAACCGCGTCGTGTTGAAAGATGCGCAAAGAGCTGCCTGATGGCAGCTTTTTTTTGGTCGCTGCAGAGCGTGAAAAGGACGGTTTATGTCGACAGTGACGTAAACCCGGTGTGCAAATAATTTTCCACTTAATGTCAGTCATTACGTTTTAACGCGGCCAAAAAAATAAAGGGCGTTGTATTCATCCTTTAATTAACGTTATTAGCCCGGTCACAATCTGTTGCCTGTTTATTCTCCATTGTCTCAAGCCTGCTCTTTCTTCTGCCGATAAACTCTCCAGACCACTCAACATGGCAGTATAAAAATGACAATTCTAAAAAAATTATTTTCCCTTTTCTCAAAACACCAGCATAAACACGCCGCCGATTCGCTCAAAGCACTGAATGATGCCATTCCGATCATCGAGTTTACGCCAGAAGGCACGATCCTTCGGGCAAATGATCTTTTTCTCAACAAGATGGGCTATGAGATAAAAGAAATCGTGGGTCGTCATCACAGCATGTTTTGCTCGCCCTCGCTGGTCAACTCAGCCGAGTATCGCCAGTTCTGGCTACGGCTGGCCAGCGGCAAGAGCTTCAGCGGTAAATACCTGCGTTTGGGCAAAGATAATCATCCCGTCTGGCTGGAAGCCAGCTATGTGCCAGTAAAAGATCGGCAGGGTCGGGTGATTAAGGTCATCAAGCTGGCGGCTGATATTTCCGAGCGTATCAGCGAAGCGCAGCAGCAGGATGCCATGGTACAGGCGATCAGCCGCTCAATGGCCGTCATTGCATTTAATAAGGCCGGGGAAGTACTGGAGGTGAATGAAAACTTCCTGAAAGCGACCGGCTACAAAGCCGATGAGATCCTCGGGCGGCATCACCGTATGTTTTGCTCTGAGGAACTGCGTAACAGCCAGGAATATCAGCAGTTCTGGCAACGCCTGAACCAGGGCGAATTTTTTTCCGGCCAGTATCCGCGCCTTAACCGCCAGGGTAAAACCATCTGGCTGCGTGCAACCTATAACCCGGTTTTTGATACCGAAGGCCGGTTATATAAGATCGTGAAATTCGCGACGGATGTGACGGAGCAGGTGTTGCAAAACCAGCAGGAAAACGAAGCCGCTCAGCACGCATGGAAGATGGCGCAACAGACACGTGAAAGCTCGGTAACGGGTGCCGATGTCATCGAAGACAGCGTCAGAACGATGGCGGAAATCGCCAATGAGATGAACAGCGTTTCGGCGGATGTCTTTGGCCTGAACGGCCAGTCTGACCGGATTGCCGATATGGTGCATTCCATTCGCAATATCGCCGAGCAGACGCGCTTTATTGCGCTGAATGCAGCCATTGAGGCTGCCCGCGCCGGCACGTCGGGGCGCAGTTTTGCCATCGTAGCCGCCGAGGTACGCACGCTGGCGGCACGTATTAACGAAGCGACAGAAGAAATAGGACGCGTGGTGTCCAGTAATAATCAGCTGGCGAAAAAGGTGCTGGAAGACATCGAAAATAACCTGAAAAACACGGCGCGTGGAGTTAATCTTATGCGTCAGGCGGGTGAGGTAATCGCCAGTATTCAGAGCAATTCTGAGCGCGTCGAGGAAGCGGTCAGAAACGTTTCCCGTTCATCCACGCCGCATCCTGTCTGAGTATTTTTCCCGGTCGCCTGCCTTCACGGGTGACCGGTTTCCCCGCTTAACACCCGCCGTTTCGCGCATATTTCACTTTGTTTGCTGTTAAGCGATAAGGCACTATGGTTCCAGCCTTTTCAACATCACGGGAATGTCTGTCGCCATGCCGGTTAATTTCGATCTTAACGATCTGTACGCGTTTCGCGCCCTGGTCGAATATGGCAATTTCCGCATTGCAGCGGAGTCCATTTGCCTGTCCCAGTCGGCCCTGAGCCGCAGGATTGAAAAGCTGGAAACGGCACTGGGGATTAAGCTGTTCGACAGAACCACGCGCCGGGTTACGCTTACGCTTTATGGTCAGACATTTGCCGCACGTTCGGAGCAGCTGCTCGCTAATTTTGAAGAGGTTATGGCCGATATCAGTAAAGTCAGCCAGGATCGGACCGGACTGGTGACGGTGGCGACGGTGCCCTCTGCGGCCTACTATTTTATGCCGGATGTCATTCGCCGCTTTCAGGCCCGCTATCCTCGCGTACGCGTCAAAATCATTGATAGCAGCGCAGGCAACGTGATCGAGGCGGTAACCAGTGGTCAGGCAGATTTTGGCATTTGCTTCTCCGGCAATCCACCACCTGGCACCAAATTTTTACCCCTGGTTGAGGATGTTTATGTTGTCGCCTGCCGACACGACCATCCGCTTGCCAGCCGTAAAGGACTGACATGGCAGGAATTTTATCAGCAGGATTATGTGGGGCTGGATAAGACGTCGGGTAATCGCAACCTGCTGGACTCTGCCCTGGGTCATGTTGTTCCGGCGCGTCCCAGTATCTGTGAAACCCGACATGTGACCACGATGCTCGGTATGGTTGAAGCGGGAATCGGCATTGCTGCCGTGCCCGCCATGTCGATGCCGTCATCCGGTCATTCGGTGCTGGTGCAGTTACCCCTCACCGATCCGGTGGTGAAACGTACTGTAGGGCTGCTCAGACGCAGCGGACGTATTCAGTCGTATATTGCAGCAGAACTGGAAAAGCTCATTACTGAACAGTATCACGCTGCGTAACAGGCTGCTGCGTTTTCACCGAGTGCAAACCGGTTGCGTGAACGACCGCCTGCGCCTGGGCTGAGGCCAGGAAATCAAGTAGCGCTTTACCTGCTTCCGGATGCACGGCTTTCGCCGGGACAGCGCCCGCGAAGCGGGTAATGTACTGGACATCGTCAGGCAACTCGCCAACAAAAGTCACGCCCTTGACGGGCAGCAGTTCGCTGACCTGCTGCAGTCCCAGTGCATAGTGGCCTTTTGCCACTTCCGAGGCGACAGGAATACGTTCGACCTGATGTGCTTTGACTTTGTCTTCAATGCCTAACTTCTTAAACAACTCGCTGCTGACATACTGACCGCTGGCGCTATCGGAATACGCAATAGACTTCGCGCTCAGTAAGGTTTGACGTAATTCGTCATCCGTCTTAATTGCGGGCTTAGCGTCGCCTTGCTTCACGACAATACCAATCGGCGAGTCAGCCAGCTCCACGCGTGAGCCGGGTTTTATCCACTTGTCTTTTTCCAGCTGAGTCAGCGCATTGCCCACCATAATTACCGCATCGGCCTTTTCACCACGTGCCAGGCGGTTAGGGATTGCCTGCGGGGTTTTACCCATTGAAGGGCCGGATACCAGGATAATTTTGTCACCGCTTTGGGCTTCAAACTGAGGCGTGAGTTTCTCCAGGGCGGCTTTAAAGCCACCAGAGATCATCACGGTCACGTCCTTTGCCAGTACCGTCGTGCTGACGGTTGAAAGCACGAGGGTGGCAAGGAGTGATCGGTATAGTCGTTTCATAATGGAGTCCCTGACTTAATGTTTAACGGCGGGTTGTAAATTGACAGCGCTGCGGCGGTAAAGATACAGCGTCGCCAGTAGGGCACAGACGGCAGCAAAGCTCATCCAGTAACCGGGTGACGCTTTATCGCCGGTGTACTCTATCAATGCGGTTGAAATCACCGGGGTAAATCCGCCAAAGACAGCCGTTGCGAGGCTGTAAGCGAGTGAAAAGCCCGCCACCCGAACTTCGGTTGGCATAATCTCGGTCAGGGCAGGAATCATCGCACCGTTATACAGGCCGTAGATAAATGACAGCCACAGCAGTACGGTCAGCATCATCGTAAAACTCGGGGCTTCGGCCAGCAGCGTCAGGGCCGGATAAGCCGTTGCCAGGGCCAGCAACGTCATGGCAATCAGAACCAGTTTACGTCCAAAGCGGTCAGACAGGGCACCCCCGACCGGCAGCCAGAGGAAATTGGAAATGGCCACCAGCAGCGTAACCAGCAGGCTGTCAGACGCACTGAGCATCAGCACCTTCTTGCCGAAGGTGGGGGCATAAACGGTAATCAGATAGAACGCTGTTGTGGTCATCGCCACCATCAACATGCCCGCAACCACTACCTGCCAGTTAGCTAACAGGGTTTTAAAGACCTCGCGCATCGCCAGATGCTTACGGCGAGCATTAAATTCCTGCGTTTCTTCCAGCTTACGACGCAGAAAGAAAATGAAAGGCACAATCAGGCAGCCAAACAGGAACGGAATACGCCAGCCCCATTCACGAATCGCGCTCTCTTCCAGGGCGGCATTCAGGGCAAAGCCCATGGCAGCGGCAACCATAATGGCGACCTGCTGGCTGCCCGACTGCCAACTGGTATAGAAGCCTTTACGGCCTGGCGTAGCGATTTCGGCCAGGTAAACCGACACGCCGCCCAGTTCGGCACCGGCAGAGAAGCCCTGCAACAGGCGACCGATAAGCACCAGCATCGGGGCCCAAAGGCCAATGCTCTGATAAGACGGAATTAATACAATCAGAAAGGTGCCCGTAGCCATAATGGACAGGGTTACGATCAATCCTTTGCGTCTGCCGACTTTATCAATATAAGCGCCCAGCACCACGGCGCCGATCGGGCGCATCAGGAAACCTGCGCCGAAGACGGCAAAGGTCATCATCAGTGAGGCGAACTCACTGCTCGCCGGAAAGAAAGTATGCGCGATGTAGGTGGCATAAAAACCAAACAGAAAGAAGTCAAACTGTTCCAGAAAGTTGCCCGAGGTAACGCGCAAGATGGCGCCGATTCTGGCGCGAGTGGTCATAGGTGAAGTCGAGGAATGCATCGGTATCTCCAGTTTATCATTGACGCTTTTTGCTGCGCCTGTTGCTGAAGACTGGATCAGGAAAATAAAGTAAATAAGCGCAATAAACTCATCGACTGATGCGCTATGCGCATTAATGGCCGTTAACAATTACATTGGGCTATGTGCAACAAGGCTTTAACAAGTTTGCCGGGCGGGTGGACGTTTAACCAGCCCGAAAAACCGAATGCGCGTTTTGTGACAGGGTTCATATGGGTATTTAAAGGAAAAGGGGTAGCGTAAAGCCTTTGTCAGGTTCTATCAGGCGACGCGCGCGTTCGCCCCGTCGCGAGTGAAATCATTCCAGACAGGAGGCGGGTTAGCGGCCGGGCTGAAAAAGCTCGACGAGCATCTTCTCGTTATCATGAATGAAAGCGAAACGATCGCCATCGCCGTTGGGTACGGCACGGGGCGGGGAAACGATCTCGACACCTTTTGCCTGCAGTTCCGCAACCGCCTCATTGAGATCGTCGACCTGAAGCGCGAAATGGTTGATACCGCCGATTTTCAGATTGGTTTCTGCGCATTGCCGCTGTGGATCCATCGGGGTGGCCTGCGCATGTTGAAACAGCTCCAGTTTCACATTGCCCCGCGCAATAAAAACAACCTGTACGCCCGGCCAGCCATAATCATACAGACGCGTAAATCCCAGCATTTGGCTATACCAGGCTTCACTGGCTTCAATATCCTGAACCACAATACCGATGTGATGAAATGTATTACCGATTGCCGACATGGTGCTTTTCCTTATCAGGTCGCTGAGGTGAATGTCGTGTTGACACGGCAAGGCGGTGTAGCGCGCCCTTCGTACAGCTTACCACCCAATCGGGCATACGGCAGAAATGCCCGAGGGGCGAGGGTTGCTTATCGTTGCAGGTAAATCCGTACACCGCCTCACACTGGCCGTAGACGACCCGTGTTTCGTCTTAAAACCAGGCTTCCCACATCGCACCCAGATTGAAGTCGTCCAGAATATCGTTTTCCCGGCCATTCACGCGTGCGGTGCGCGCATCATCGACCTTGCCGCCCGTCACATAGAAGCGCAGCATGGGACGGAACTCCGGGCCCATCGCGATAGCGATATTTTGCGACAGCGTCAGCTTCCAGCCGTTGTTGCTACCGCCTTCATCATAGTTGACCCGTTGATAACCGGCTTCGAGCCAGGTGGAGTGCACGTCATTCCAGAAATACATCGGGCGCACAATGGCAGCGTAGTTTTTCCGGTTGTCGCTTTTCAGTCGACTGTTGTCATAATCGTGATAGGCCAGCAGATACTCCACCTGCGCCTGCTGAGTAAACAGGTGCTTACCTTCAAAGCTGGTGTAAAGCGTGCTGAGGCCATGGGTTTTGCTGTAAACGCTGTTATCCGCATTGTCTGAGTAGCGTGCAATCACTTTATTGACGCCATGATCGGTGGTGTGGCTTACGACAAACGCACCCTGCCAGGCGTTGAGGCGATCCTCGCTTTCCACGGCCTTAGAGTCGAAACCGTAATTGGCATACATCTCCAGATCCAGCGGCCCCAGTTTCATGCCGTGGATTTTAGATGTGGCGGCATAGTTTCCTTTATCGCCGGTGCCCGATCCGCCCGTACAGGTAATGCGTGACGGATTGGATTCATCGCTAAGCACTTCAGGATTACAGGATTCCACCGCCGCGACGGCAGCAAGGTCAAATTTTATCCCGCCTACGTCAAAGTCTTTTACGCCCGCGCCCTGACCATCGTGATTCATCCAGAAATAGTCATTGATGTTCTGTTGCGGGCGCTGATGAAAGTCCCGTCCGGCCCAAAGATAGGCATTGGGATTCGAGGCCAGCACGTTGGTCACGCCAGCGTAAGCTTTTTTCAGGTTCACTTCATCGCCCCAGTGATCGATCATCACGTTCACGTCCCAGATGGCACCGTTCGTGCTTTTAAACGCTTTAGAGAGCTGGAATTCGCCGCCGTTACCTTCGTTCCCCAGGCGACCAATACCGGAGGCGCCGTTGTAAGAGCCATCAACGTTGACATACTTTTGGTCACCACTTTGGTAATGCGCGCCATAACGGGCGTAGCCGCTAAACTTCACGCCAAAAGGAATGGCCATATCCGGTGACTGTGCAGGACTCTGCGGTTCTGTTATCACATCCGTTTTTTTCGCGACGGCGGCATCCATCTTAGCCTGACGCTCTGCTAAAGCTTTATCGACGGCTTTGGCGACGATAGCGTCGATTTGTTCCTGCGTGAATTCCTGTGCGAGGCCGGCAATCGGGCACAGCGCGGCGCTCACCGCCAGAGGAAGTGAAAATGTTTT
Organism: Pantoea sp. BS_8; assembly: GCF_041954965.1. Taxonomy (NCBI): domain Bacteria; kingdom Pseudomonadati; phylum Pseudomonadota; class Gammaproteobacteria; order Enterobacterales; family Erwiniaceae; genus Pantoea; species Pantoea sp. BS_8. Next base: position 160,721 of record NZ_JAVAXU010000007.1, on the reverse strand, counting down.
TATCATGTTCATGGTTATCTCGTTTACACCTCATCCTTCGGGTTAACACGAATTAACCCGAAAGACGCGTGCTGTTGTTTTCAGATAATAACCCGCCCGTTTCGGCTTATTGACTGTCACCAAAACAAGTTGATTTGTAGAGTATGTTTTCTTTCCAGAGGGATGTTTTTTGTCAGGCATTCTCCTGTATTAAGCGATCAAATTACCGTTGATAGAGATGAATTATTTCTTCTGATAATTCACGGGCTAATAGCGACGTCATTAAATGATCCTGAGCATGGACCATAATTAACGTCATCGGCTGTCGGGCCTCGCCAGCATCCTGTTCAATTAACCGGGTTTGCATCTGATGGGCCTTGCGGGAATAGTCGTCGGCCTCTTTGAGGCGCGCATGGGCCTCGTCAAACTGGCCTTGCCGCGCCGCCTGCAGGGCTTCAAAGCACAAACTGCGGGCGTGTCCTGAATTGACGATAATCGTCATTACAGCGTCTTCAAGTTCAATCATTATTATCGCTCTCAGTCAAAACCGTTATTTTCGGCAACGTTAGCAAACCAATTCCCGCTCTTTTTTATCGTACGTTGTTGTGTTTCCAGATCGAGCTGCACTAAGCCATAGCGATTTTTATAGCCATTCAGCCAGGACCAGTTGTCGATAAAGGTCCACATATGATAACCCAGACAATGACAGCCCTCGCGAATGCCTTTATGCAGCCATTTAAGATGTTCGGAAACAAATTTGATACGGTAATCATCCTGAACTTTACCGTCTTGAATAAAACGCTGTTCATTTTCGACGCCCATTCCATTTTCAGAAATAAAGCAGCGAGGGTTGCCGTAATTATCGCGCAGGTTGATCAGAATATCGTAAATACCCGGCGCATAGATTTCCCATCCGCGGTATGGGTTCATTTGTCGGCCAGGCATGTCGTAATGATCGAATAATGCCTCCGGCATAAACGGTGCGTCAGGGTTGACGGCGCTGTCCCGGCACTTCACCCGGCGCGGTTGATAATAATTGACACCCAGCAGGTCGATGATGCCGTCGGCAAGCAAGGCGCTGTCGCCAGGCAGGCAGTGTGGCAACTGGTCATGCTGTTTTAATAAGTCCAGCAGCGCAGACGGATATTCGCCCTTGAGAACCGGATCGAGAAAGCTGCGGTTAAACAGCAGATCGGCATGCTGTGCTGCGTTGACATCTGCCGGATTCGTTGAGCGCGGATAGGACGGTGTGAGATTCAGTACCACGCCTATTTCGCCATCATAGCCGCCGTTACGCCAGGCTCGTACCGCCAGGGAATGTGCCAGTACGGTATGAAAGGCCACGGTAGCGGCGCGTTTAAAATCCACCACGTTGGGATAATGAAAATCATACAGATAGCCGCCTTCAACCGGCACAATGGGCTCATTAAAAGTAAACCAGTGCTTCACTTTGTGACCGAACAGCGCGAAACAGCGCTGCGCGTAGCGGCCAAACGCCTGCACCACTTCGCGGTTTTCCCAGCCCCCTTTCTCCTGCAGGGCCAGCGGCATATCGAAATGAAACAGCGTGATAAACGGCGTAATCCCCTGCGCCAGTAATTCATCAATGACCCGGTGATAGAAATCGACGGCCTCGGGATTGATCTCATCCGCTCCGTCCGGCATGAGCCGCGCCCAGCTCAGCGAGGTGCGAAAGCTGTTGTGCTTTAACGCTTTTAGCAGCGCGATATCCTGCCGCCAGTGTTGATAAAAGCCGGAGGTATCGGCCGGGCCAATACCGTGATGGAAACGATGCGGCTGGTGTGCGAACCAGTGATCCCAGGTGGTGGCGCTTTTACCGCCCTGAAGGCTACAGCCTTCGGTTTGCAACGCCGAACTGGCGCTGCCCCACCAGAAATTGTCGGGAAAACGGTAGTGCATGTGACTGACTCCTTAAGCCTGGGGATGACCGTGCACGGTATTGCCTGCGGGCACGGTATCCTGAATTTTTTTCTCTTCTGCTTTGATCAGGCTGCGTTCGTAAGCGCGCAGAAAAGGTAAGTACATCAGTGCCGACATCACCATGCAGATCAGGCACATGACCAGTGGACTGAGCGCCCAGTTGGCCGCCCAGGAAGCACCAATCGGCGCGGGCGTCGTCCAGGGCGTCAGCGAAACGACCTGCGCAACCCAGCCCAGTTTTGTGGCGGTATAGGCCAGAACGGCATTAATCATCGGGACGCAGACGAAGGGAATAAACAGCAGGGGATTCATGATGATGGGCGCACCAAATAAGATCGGCTCATTGATATTAAAGAAGCTGGGTACCACGCCCATTTTGCCGATGGTACGCAGATGCAGCACCCGGCTGCGCAGCAGTAAAAAGGCCAGCGGCAAAGTGGAACCGACGCCGCCGATAAGCAGATAGTGATCCCAAAAGCCCTGCAGATAGACATGGGGCAGCGCCGCACCGGCTGCCAGAGCGGCCTGATTGGCGGAGAGATTAGCCATCCAGAAGGGATTCATGATGCCGGTGACGATGAGTGCGCCATGAATACCGGCGAACCAAAAAATCTGGCACAGCAGCACCGACAGCAAGATGGCTGGCAGGGAATCTGAGGCGGATACCAGCGGTTCCAGCAGATGCATAATCGCCTGAGGAATAATCATGCCCGTTTTGGCTTCAATAAACAGATTAAGCGGATGCAGGGTGCCAATGATCACCAATACCGGAATTAAAATCTCAAAAGAACGGGCGACGCCAGTGGGGACTTCTTTGGGCAGGCGAATCGTGACGTTATGCTGTTTGAGCCAGGCATAAACACGGGTGGCATAAATCGCGGTAATCAGGGCCGTAAAAATTCCCTGACCGGACAGGTACTGCGTAGAGATCTTTTCATCAGCATAGGGCGCTGCCACCAGTAAAAAGGCCATAAAAGCCAGTAAACCTGACATGATGGGATCAAGGTTGAACTGTCGGCCCAGACTGGCACCGATGCCGACTGAGATAAAAAAGGTCATGACGCCCATGCTGAGATTAAACGGCAGCATCAGTTGCTGGCGATAAGTGACCGAAAAGTCGAGCCAGGCCCGGGCAAAGCTGTTGGTGGTATCCGCTGAAAAGGGCGGGAAAATAAACACCAGCATGAACGAGCCAATAATCATAAACGGCAGGGCCGCCGTAAAACCATCACGAATAGCGATAACGTACTTTTGCTGACCCAATTTTCCGGCGAGGGGCGTAATAGCCTGTTCAATCACCGTCACCATTGACTGATATAACGAACCCATAAATGACACCTTTTAGTGTGTCGCTTCAATAAGCGACAGAGCGTAATCCAGCACGTTGTCACCGCGTTGCATACCGTAGTCCGTCATATCAATAGCCCGGACAGGAATACCGTGGGTGGCAGCTTTTTCTGAAAGCGTGTTTAACATGTACTTCACTTGCGGGCCGAGCAGCACAACCTGATACGTTGGAAACTGCGTATCAAACTCGGCAATGCCCCAGGCATCAATCTGCACAGCGAGGCCACGCTGATCCGCCACCTCTACCATTTTGCGCACCAGCATGCTGGTGGACATACCTGCCGAACAGCACAACATAATCCTGATCATGAGAACGCTCCTTTACGTGTAAAACTTGTTACGGAGATGATTTGATACGATATGGAAACCGGTTTCCATTTGTCGCAAAAGGAAGTGTGACAGGCATCATGCTCTGGCTGATAACGGGTGTTTAATTACGATTCAGATCACTAAATTAAGCGGTAAAAATGCTTATTGAGTAGAAACGGAAAATCGGTTTCCATGAAAAAATGAAAACGCTATACTGCCTGTGGCGAAAAATTAAGCCGCCGTTTCGGTCAGTTTTCAGGGAGCCGTTTGGTTCTGTTAGGGGAAAATGATGTCTACTATCAACGATGTATCGCGACTGGCTGGCGTGTCAAAAGCCACCGTATCGCGCGTGTTGAGTGGGTCACGTGGGGTGAAAGAGGCCAGTCGGGCTGCGGTGTTAAAAGCGGTGGATGAACTGAATTATCGTCCAAACGTCATCGCCCAGTCACTACTGAGTCAGTCTACGGGCTGTATCGGTGTTATTTGTGCGCAGGAAAATATCAATCAGACGACGGGTTACCTTTATGCGCTGGAGAAACATTTCAGTCAGCATCAAAAACACCTGTTACTTCGTTTCGCCAACACGAAAGCGGACGTGATGACCTGTCTCAGTGAGTTGACCTGTGGGTTATGTGATGATGTCTTAATTATCGGCGCGCGCTTTCCGTTAAACCTGCGTCAGCCAAACGTGATGCTGGTGGATTGTCTGGAATCCGGCGAAGAAGTGAACAGTATCCAGCGTGATCATGCTTTTGCAGCGGAAACGGCCTGTAACTATCTTATCAGTCAAAATCGTCGTCAAATTGCTCTGATTCATCCCGAGGGCATGGGCTTTGCCGATCAGGTTCTGCTGGGCTATAAACATGCCCTGGAAAAAAATTTCCTGCCTTTTAACCGCAATCTGGTCTTTATGGACACGTCATCTTCTTCAGTGGCGTTGCAGGAACTTCTGAACAATGCCTCCACGCTCAATTTCAATGCATTGCTGGTGGCCGATGAACAGCAGGCACAAAAAGTGATACCTCAGTTGCAGGCGTTCAATAAGCAGGTGCCAAAAGACATTATGGTCTTTAGTCTGGCCGGCACGCTGGATCTGCCCGGTATCCCGACGATTCCGGCTATCTCATATTCAATGGATGCCATGGCCGCGCGTATTGTGAAGGCACTGAATCAACAGACGCAGAGCGTGTTACATTCCTCAGTAATGCGTGGCGATCTGGTTATTCCCGATTTTCGCCAGCGCTAAGCCACCGGGCCACGCTCAGTGGCCTGTTACTCGAGGCGCTGCTCCATCTGTTCGATAATGGCCAGCGCCAGCCCGGTTGCCGGGGCCAGATGCGATTGCAGAAAATGTACCTGCGTATGGGCCGCAATAAACGCCAGTTTGTTGGCCTGCGTCTGATTGAGCACGGCCTGGCAAAAGGTCGGGCTGATGCTCCAAGGACAGTCAATGATGATCGTGGCAGGATTCAGTAATAACATGATTTGGCTGAGCGCGATGCCCAGATAGTTGCCTGCCAGCTGCATCACTTCATTTACGACATTCGGTGCGCTGTCACGACTGTGCCAGGTTAATCCCGGCTGACGCTGGGCAAGCTGTTGGTTAATGGCAGGTTTGCTGATCATCGCCTCCAGACAACCCTGCCGATTACAGCTACAGCGAGGGCCATTTGGCTGGACGGTAAGATGTCCTGCTTCACCAGCGGTCCAGCTGTTACCGGTGAAAACCACGCCATGCTGCACCAGCGCGCCGCCAATGCCTTCCGCAATGCGCAAATAAAAATGCCCGCTTTCGGCGGGCAGATTGAGCTGTTGCACAGACAGCAGCGCAGCGGCCCTGACGTTATTCATAATCCGAATCGGCAAGGAGATCTGTTTGCGCAGATCACTGGCCAGGTCAACATTCTGCCAGCCCAAGTGGGTTGACAGATGCATCCAGCCTCGCCGGGAATCGACGACACCGGGAAACCCCAGCCCAATTCCCAGCAGCCCTGGCCAGGCTTCCATCAGTTTTTCGCACAGGGCGCCGATTTCAGCCAGGATCGGGCCAGGTTTACTGGTGTCCGTCCGTATTGTCTGTTCGGCAAGCGTTTGTGAAAAATAATCGCAGATCTGCCAGTGAATCAGGTTTTTTTCCACCATGATACCGGCACTGACCAGCTTTTCCGGGCGCAGGGTAATGTGAATTTTAGGACGGCCAGCCGAAGAAACGCTGGCTTTACCTAGTTCCTGAACCCAACCGTTTTCCAGCAGATCATCAATAATCTGCGAAACGGTATTTTTGCTGAGCGCCAGTACCTGCGCCAGATCCTGGCGCGATGTGATGCGCAGCTGACGCAGTTGAGCCATTACGCGCTTTTGATTATTCAGCCGCATCAATGCAGGCCCTTTGCCAGTTGCTCTCATGACGGCTTACCCCAGAGGTGCACAGCGGCGAGGGAACGCCCACCGCCAACGAAGTCTTATTAGTTTGATGTCTAATGAAAACTTAGCATTGGGCAGAGAGGGCTGCCAAATAGCAATGTCCTCTGAATAAGGGGATTACGTCAGAAATGGGGGCCAGGCCACACGATCATGCAACTGGGGAGTAACCCTACCGCCCGCTTCAGCGGGCAGCAACATCAGTATTCGTCACCCCGGACGCGGCTGCGATAGCTTTCCCAGTCGAAGCGCACCCACAGGCTGTTACCTAAACGCATACGATCCATCACGCGTTCACCTAACAGGGCGTTCATGCCGGTGGGATCGAGATTGGTGAGCATCCCCGTCGGACGTTTAGATGACGAGCGGCGGTCAACAATCTGGTTAATAATCACTTTTTCGTAGCGCGATTCACTCTGCATACCAATCTCATCAATGACCAGCAAATCCACGCTGCTCAGATCCTGAATCAGTCGCTCTTCGGTGATATCACTGCTGCCGCTGAACGTTCCTTTCATGCTGGACATCAGATCCGCGACAGTCACGATAAGCACGCTCTTGCCACGCAAAATCAGATCGTTACCGATGGCGGCAGCCAGATGATTTTTCCCTGTGCCCGGCCGACCTGCAAAGACAAAACTGGCGATGTTTCCTTCAAAATTAGCAGCATACTGGCGCGCCTGCTCCAGGGCTTTGCGCTGACCTTCATTCTCGACGCGGTAGTTGTCGAATGAGCAGTTAATATGCAGATCACGAATCCCAGAACGCCCCATAATACGCTGCATTTTCATCGCGCGGTTTTCTCGCACAATCGCTTCTGAACGCAACCGCCCCTGTTCCTGGTTCCAGGCCAGCAACTCTTCACCATTAGTGAATTTGGGACGGGTTCCTGCTGGCATCATTCTTTTCAGACGGTTAAACAGATCGTTGGGCGTTTTCATTACTCACCTCGGAAACCATCGGGAATATCGTAGTCAGTACTGCTGATCTGCGTAATATCGCGACGCGGCTGTCCGCCATTGGCGGCGCGGTTCATTTGCAGGCTACGCGCCAGCTTCTGTTGCCACTGTACATGATGAAAAAGGCGGCCTTCGGCCTGCCAGTAAGCCACAAAGGCGGCCAGCTCTGCCGCCGTCACCGGCTCGCTGAGCGCGACGCCCCAGATTGCTGCCTGGCGGGTAAAGTCGGCGTCAGGCTGCCAGCCGTCATACATGGCAAACTTGCCGACGGGTTTATGCAGCGTAGCAGAAACATCGTCATACAGACTGTCATCCAGCGCCACATCACTGGGTTGCTGAGCGGCGGCTTCAAGGGCTAATAACTGTGCAAGACGCGCGGGAGTGAGGGCATACATCACCGGCGTGTAATTATCCAGCACCGCCAGCATGCCGTCTTCAGCCTGCTGTAAGGCGCTCTGCGGGTCCTGACGGAAAGCCTCCAGACCGATTAGCGTTGACGTTAAGATTTTGACTGACATGAAAAGACCTGCGGTTAACTTACACCCAACACCGGATCACCTGTCGCGGTGCAGAAGGGCATATTGTACCTTTTTTAAGGCGCGGGATCGCTGAAAAAGCGTTGCCGGCGATCTCCCCGGCGAGCGCCTGTTATGCAACCGTGGGGCGGACAGAGACTTGCGCGTTCACGGCCGGGTTTGCCACAGATAGCGCAGACCGGCCAGCCAACACAGGCTGTATCCCAGCAGCTCTACCCCTTCTTCGGCCATGTTTTTTACCCCGCGGTTGTAATGATCGGGCATCAGGTGTTGCCAGAGGGTGTTCATGCCAAACAGACGTGAGAAAACCAGCACAATCATCAGTCCGGTCGCCATCACGGGCCAACGGTTATGGTGCAGCAGGTTCGCCAGCGTACGGAGCGTCTGCCTGGGAGTACGCATGGCGACGGCGAAACTCGCCAGTGCGGCCGCCAGTGCAAACCACACCCAACTGCCGTGACGAACAAGATCGAAGAAGAAATCCAGCTCGCGGATAAGCATACAGCTGTAAAAACCGGCTATTAAGGTTAATCCACCGCACTGATCGGGACGGTGTCGTGCGGCAATATAAAATGCGCCCGCGAGAGTAACTAACAACAGTTCCTGTGTGGTTTCAGTAAAAGAGGCTTCGTGCAGCGCGTTATCCATCCACACCACATCCATATAGAGGGGGACAAGCATGAAGGTGATAAACAGGGAGGCAAAAAGGAATACCGTGATTTCACGGCCGATAAGAATGACTTCGTTACGCATGGAATGACCTGAAAATGACTATCGTTATCATTGTATTCGCCTGGCGTGGGGCTGCCTTCGCTTTCAATGCTTTACGGATGTGGTGGTGACTATGGAAGCCGCCTCGCATTTTGTCATGTGGCGGGTTCAAATGGTGGCGGTTTCCCTCTACCATCGGTCAACAAACTGGCGCTTTATATAGGAATACCATGATGCAACGATGCGGCTGGGTTACGCAGGATCCCCTCTATCTGGCTTACCATGACAATGAGTGGGGCCGTGCGCAGAGAGACAAACTGGCGCTGTTTGAAATGCTGTGTCTGGAAGGTCAACAGGCCGGGTTATCCTGGATTACGGTGCTGAAAAAACGCGAGAATTACCGCGCGGCCTTTCACCAGTTTGATCCGCAGGCGGTGGCATTGATGAACGATCAGGACGTTGTCCAACTTATGCAAAACAGCGGCATCATTCGTCACCCGGGTAAAATTGCGGCGATTATTGCCAACGCCAGAGCGATGCTGGCGATGGAGGCGGAAGGGGAAGATTTTGCCCATTTCGTCTGGCAGTTCGTCGATAACCAGCCAATTGTTCACCACTATGCGGATTACAAACAGAGCCCGACCACCTCTCCGCAGGCTATAGCACTCTCTAAGGCATTAAAGACGCGTGGTTTTAAATTCATCGGTCCGACAATTTGCTACTCCTTTATGCAAGCCTGCGGCCTGATTAACGATCACCAAACCAACTGCTTTTGCCATCCTGATAACATTTAACACCGCTCCTTTACAAAATAAGACATTGCCTCAGGATTTCCCTCACTTTTACGCGGCATAATCAGGGCCAGTAAGGGGCCGGGGCGCCCCGATTAGAGAAACCCAAGGGACACATAATGCAGAAAAAATTGATTGCCATCTCGTTATTAATCAGCGGTAGCCTGGTGATATCCGGTTGTACCACGAATCCCTATACCGGCGAGTCGCAGGCCGGAAAATCCGGCGTGGGGGCAGGTCTTGGTGCATTAGTCGGCGCCGGTGTGGGCGTGCTTTCATCCTCGAAGAAAGATCGGGGTAAAGGGGCACTCATCGGTGCCGCCAGCGGCGCAGCCTTAGGCGGCGGTGTGGGGTATTACATGGATGTTCAGGAAGCCAAACTGCGCGATAAAATGAAGGGTACGGGCGTCAGTGTGACGCGCCAGGGCGACAATATTGTGTTGAATATGCCAAACAATGTGACCTTCGATTCCAGCAGCAGCAGTCTGAAGCCAGCCGGCGCCAATACCCTGACCGGCGTCGCAATGGTACTAAAAGAGTATCCGAAAACGGCCGTAAACGTGGTGGGGCATACGGATAGTACGGGTTCGCGCGCATTGAATATGCGCCTGTCACAACAGCGCGCAGAAAGCGTGGCCAGCGCCTTGATCGTACAGGGCGTGGCGGCTGACCGTCTGCATACGCAGGGTGTCGGCCCCGACAGCCCCATTGCGACCAACAGTACTGAAGCAGGCAAAGCCCAAAACCGCCGGGTTGAAATTACGCTGAGCCCGTTAAATTGATCATTTCGCCCCCTGTCACCGGGGGCGAAAGACATGCTACTGTCAGTTATTCGACAATTTTTAGACAATAAACTCGGTAAGGTTTCCAGTTGGTGCCTGTACACAGTGCCAGTTAACGCTTTATGCCAGCATAGTTCAAATTGAACAATGGATAACGCATCATGTCACTTAAAGCCATTGCGTCAGTCCTGGGGCTCTCCGTAACCACCGTGAGTCGCGCCCTGAATGGGTATGAGGATGTAGCAAAACACACACGTCAGCGCGTGGAAGAAGAAGCCCGGCGACGTGGCTACCGTCCTAACGTAGCTGCCCGGCGTTTAAAAACCGGACGCGCTAACGCGGTCGGCGTCGTCTACCCGATGAGCGCCCCACCCCTCAGCGATATCCATTTCAATAAGATATTACTGGCGCTGGACCAGCGTCTTTCCCACTATGATATCGACCTGCTGTTGCTGACGGATAAACCCTGTGACGGACAGCGTTCACTGATGCGTATGCTGCGCAGTCGCGTGGTCGATGCGCTAATCATCACGCACACCTTGCCGCAGGACGAACGCCTGCGCTGCTTACAGCAGAAGGGCTTTAATTTTCTCTCGCTGGGGCGCACTGATGCACAGCAAAATCATGCCTGGTTTGATGTCGATAACGCCGCAGGTTCCGCGCTGGCGGTAAAACACTGCCTGACCCAGGGCATGCAGCGCATCGCCTTTCTCGGGGGAAACGAACGCTGTACGTTTGTTCGCGATCGCCGTCAGGGCTACCTGAACGCCCTGGATTCCGTACCACCTTATGCCACTGCGGCGGTTGCTCCCTCGCGCCGCGCAGGGTATCAACAAGTCTCCGCCTGGCTGGCTGAAGGGCTACAACCTCAGGCCATTATTACCGATAGCAGTACGCTGGCCGAAGGCGCGTTAATAGCGCTTCAGCAGGCAGGACGACTGCAGGGTAAGGATGCCATCACTTTGATGGCCTGGGATGGACTCCCGGTTGACGCCATCATTGATTTTCCGGTTATTGCGATTCGTCAGGCCAGTGAGCAGGAGAGAGGCGAACAGCTTGCGACCATGGTGATGCAGTTACTGGACGGCGCACCGCTGGCCCAGCTACAGGTCTTGTGGCAACCCAGTCTGCAACTGCCCGCACAGCGCTAACGTGTTTGTCATGCCGGACGCCTGTGGTAGTCTCGCGGCATGCGTAATTTGCGGAATATTCTATGAAAATCAGGCCTTCTCGCGCCACTATTAGCGATGTTGCCCGCGCGGCAAAAACCGGGAAAACCAGCGTCTCGCGTTATCTTAACGGCGAACAGCATCTGCTTTCTCCCGACTTAAAAGCGCGCATTGAACAGGCAATTAGCGATCTTAACTATCGGCCAAGCCAGATGGCGCGCGGGCTTAAACGGGGGCGAACCCGGCTAATCGGGTTAATCATTGCCGATATCACCAATCCCTATTCCGTGGACGTTATGTGCGGCATTGAAGCGGCCTGTCGTGCCTGCGGCTTTACATTGCTTATGTGTAACACCAATAATGAAGTCGATCTTGAACAGCATTATTTGCAGTTGCTGAGTAGCTATCAGGTTGAAGGCATTGTCGTTAACGCGGTAGGTATGCATGAAAAGGTACTGAGCCGGCTGCAGCAATCTTTGCTGCCGATGGTGCTGATTGACCGAAAAATCCCCGATTTTCCCTGTGATGTGGTGGGCCTGAATAATGCTGAAGCGGCAGAAACGGCCACCGATCACTTAATTGATAACGGTTATGAGGCGCTGCTGTTTTTGAGTGAACCGTTAGGCAGCGTGAATACCCGTCGTGAGCGCCTGCAGGCGTTTCGCCAGCGGCTGGCTGCGCATCCGGCCATCCTCCATGAAAACGCAGAAGTCTCGCTGTATCAGCCCGATGTGATGGATACCGTCTTGCGTGACTTCTGTCAGCGTCATGCAGACAGGCGTTGCGCAGTTATGGTGGCAAACGGCGCGCTGACCTTACAGGTGGCCCGTTCCCTTCAGCGTCTAAATTTGCACTGGGGAAGCGACATGGGTTTATTGGGGTTTGATGAGCTGGAGTGGGCGGCGCTGGCAGGTGTCGGGATTACCACGCTTAAACAGCCCACCTGGCAGATTGGCTATCATGCGCTGGAGCGCCTGATTTCGCGTATCGAAGGCCACGATCATCCTCCCTGTGAGCAGGTTTTCTCGGGTGAGCTGATTGTCCGGGGATCAAGCCAGCGTCTTCGCTAATTTTCAGATTGTTCCCTTCACTTACGTGCTCGCTTCGTGAGCACGATCATAATTCCGCATTTTGCTACTTTGCTTTGGAACCGGTTCCATTTAACGTTTTTATAACGTTAATACCGATTTTCCCCTCAGGAGTCCGCAATGGAGCCCGAAATTATCGTCGTCACGGCGGCTTATGGACATCAACAGATTGCTGCGCTGGGCGGACAAAGGGCGCTCTTACCGATCATTCAGCAGGCTGGTGCGGACGGTGTGGAAATCCGTCGCGAATTGTTCGATGACAAGACTTTCGATGACCTGCCCGCGCTGGCGCTGGCCATTGATCAGCACCGGCTGCGCGCCAGCTATTCTGTACCCGATACCTTGTTCAGTGAGGACGGCAAGCTGAACCCTTTGCTGACGCGTTATTTTACCGAAGCTCGTCAACTAAACGCGCAGAGACTAAAGGTGGCGCTGGGCAATTTTACGGGTGCTCTGTACAGCGAAACACTGCGCATGCTGATTGCGGAATATGGCGTGCCGCTGACCGTGGAAAATGACCAGACAGTGCACGGCAAACTGCAACCGATGCTGCGCTTTTTTAACGCTGCCCGTGAGGCGGCATTGCCGATTGGCATGACTTTCGATATGGGGAACTGGCACTGGACAGGCGAAAACCCGGAGCAGGCCGCAGTCCTGCTGACTGACCAGGTGTGTTACGTGCACGTCAAAGCAGCGGTGCCGCAGGGGAAAAGCTATCGCGCTATTGCGCTCGACGATGCCGGACCGGGCTGGCAAGACCTGTTGCATCGGCTACCGGCGAGAGCCCCTCGCGGTATTGAATTTCCGCTGGAAGGCGACAATCTGATTGCGGTTACGCGCCATTATGTGACGCTGCTGCGTAATGTCTGAGGAGTAAAAATGACGACTCATCCTAACGGTACGCTTGATGTCATCACGATCGGCGAAGCCATGGCCATGTTTGTCGCCCGCGAAACGGGTGATTTGGCTGCAGTAGAAACATTTATCAAACGCGCCGCAGGTGCAGAACTGAATGTCGCCATCGGTCTGGCACGCCTCGGGCTGAAAGTAGGCTGGGTGAGCCGTATTGGACAGGACGCGTTTGGTCGTTTTATTTGTCAGGTGCTGGATAAAGAAAATATCGACCATCGTCAGGTGACCGTCGATCCGCGCTATCCCACGGGCTTTCAGCTTAAATCTAAAGTGGATGATGGTTCCGATCCGCTCGTGGAATATTTCCGCAAAGGCTCCGCTGCCAGTCATCTGTCACCCGAGGATTTTGACCACGATTATTTTGGCTCTGCACGCCATTTGCATCTGAGCGGCGTGGCGGCAGCAATATCAGACAGTTCGCTTGAGCTGACCAGGCATGCTGCGAAAGAGATGCGGGCGCGGGGTAAAACAATTTCCTTTGATCCTAATCTGCGTCCGGTGCTGTGGCGCAGCGAAGAGGAAATGCGTAAGCAGCTCAATCTGTTAGCGGAATACGCAGACTGGGTACTGCCCGGTGAAAAAGAGGGTTACATCTTAACCGGCTATCGCCAACCGCAGGATATTGCCGATTTTTATCTCGATAAAGGGGTAAAAGCGGTGGTGATTAAAACCGGCGGCGAGGGCGCCTGGTATAAAACAGCCGGGGGTGAGCAGGGCCAGGTGGCGGCAATCAAAGTTGATCAGGTTGTGGACACGGTCGGGGCCGGAGATGGGTTTGCCGTGGGAGTCATAAGTGCATTGCTGGAAGGGAAACCACTGGTAGAGGCGATTCGAAGGGGGAACAAAATTGGTTCACTGGCGATTCAGGTGATTGGTGACAGCGAAGGTTTGCCGACGCGCCAGCAGTTAGGTGATGTGTAGCCCGGCCCGCAAACAGAAACAGAGGAGTTCCCGATGAAAACGCAGATTATCGCGCCTAAACGCTGGTGGTTCATTATGCCCATCGTGTTTATCACCTACAGTCTTGCCTATCTGGATCGGGCAAATTTTAGCTTCGCATCCGCCGCTGGCATCAACGACGATCTGGGCATTACCAAAGGAATGTCTTCCCTGCTGGGTGCGTTGTTCTTTCTGGGGTATTTCTTTTTTCAAATCCCTGGGGCGATCTATGCGGAGCGCCGCAGTGTAAAAAAACTGATCTTCTGGTGCCTGCTGTTGTGGGGCGGCTGTGCTTCACTCACCGGCGTTGTCAGCAACATCCCTGTGCTGGCGGCGATTCGCTTTGTGCTGGGGGTTGTCGAGGCTGCGGTAATGCCTGCTATGCTGATTTACATCAGTAACTGGTTTACAAAATCTGAGCGCTCGCGGGCAAACACCTTTTTAATTCTCGGTAATCCCGTCACGGTTCTGTGGATGTCCGTGGTTTCAGGGTATCTGATAGAAGCGTTTGGCTGGCGGGAAATGTTTATCTTCGAAGGCATTCCTGCGGTGATCTGGGCCATTGCCTGGTGGTTTATGGTACAGGATAAGCCCGCGCAAGCGCGCTGGATGAGCGATGCAGAAAAAGCCGCGCTACAGGCCGCGCTGCAAAAAGAGCAAGAAAGCATCAAAGCGGTGCGCAACTACGGCGAGGCCTTTCGCAATCGTAACGTGATCATTCTCTGTATGCAGTACTTTGCCTGGAGTATTGGCGTTTACGGTTTTGTCCTGTGGCTGCCTTCAATTTTGCGCAACGGTACACAAATGGGCATGGTGGAAGCGGGCTGGTTATCGGCTGTGCCTTATCTGGCAGCCACGATTGCGATGGTGGTGGTGTCCTGGGCATCGGACAAAACGCAAAACCGTAAACTGTTTGTCTGGCCACTGTTGCTGGTGGGTGCCTTCGCCTTCCTCGGTTCGTACATGGTAGGTTCGGGCAATTTTTGGCTGTCTTATACCTTGTTAGTCGTCGCCGGTGCCGCGATGTACGCGCCTTATGGCCCGTTCTTTGCCATTATTCCGGAAATGCTGCCCCGCAATGTTTCCGGCGGCGCAATGGCGCTTATCAACAGTATGGGGGCGTTGGGCTCGTTTATCGGCTCCTGGATTGTGGGTTATCTGAACGGGGCAACCGGCAGTCCTTCGGCCTCCTATATTTTTATGGGTGGCGCACTACTGCTGTCCGTGGTCCTGACGCTTATCGTCAAACCCGCACAAAATAAGGCGCCTCCGCTACAAGGCGCGAAACCGGCCTGAAAGCGTAAGCGTTAGCATCTTCTCCGGGCGACCTTTGTGTTGCCCGTCATTTATTTACAGGAAGCTATCTGATGAAACCCGCCGTCATTCTTTATAAAAAATTGCCTGACGATCTCCGTGCGCGTCTCGCAGACTATGCCACGATCACCGAAATCAACGATTTATCACCCGAAAGCCAGCAGCAACATGCGCAGGCACTGCAACAGGCCGAAGGAATGCTGGGATCGGGCGGAAAAGTCAACGGCGAGTTGCTGGCCAAAATGCCCGCACTGCGCGCCTGTTCCAGCGTTTCTGTCGGCTATGACAACTTTGATGTGGATGCCCTGAATCAGCGAGGGGTAGTGCTGATGCATACGCCAACGGTACTGACGGAAACGGTGGCTGACACCATCATGGCGCTGGTTCTCAGTACGGCAAGACGTATACCGGAGCTGGATGCCTGGGTGAAAGCTGGCAACTGGCAAAAAAGTATTGGTCCGGACCGGTTTGGCATGGATGTGCACCATAAGACGATGGGAATTCTTGGTATGGGACGCATCGGTATGGCGCTGGCCCAGCGCGCGCACTTCGGATTCGGCATGAACATTCTCTACAATGCGCGCCGTCAGCACGACCAGGCCGAATCGCAGTTTGCAGCCCGCCGGTGTGAGCTGGAAACGCTGCTCAAAGAAAGCGATTTCGTTTGCATCAGCCTGCCGCTTACCGAAGAAACGCATCATTTAATTGGCGCAGAACAGCTGGCGATGATGAAGCCCAGTGCGGTGCTGATCAACGCGGGCCGTGGGCCAGTGGTAGATGAAAATGCCCTGATTACCGCGCTACAAGAGGGCACGATCTACGCCGCCGGGCTGGATGTTTTCGAAAAAGAGCCGCTGCCGACTGACTCGCCGCTGCTGTCGTTACCGAATGTTGTTACGTTGCCGCACATTGGCTCTGCAACCCACGAAACCCGCTATGGGATGATGCAGGACGCGGTAGAAAATCTCATTGCCGCCCTGAGCGGCAAGGTTGAAAAGAACTGCGTGAATCCTCAGGTGCTGAAGTAATCCTGCGGCTGCCCATTGCGCCCGCCGGGAGCGGGCGTTATGGTGGTTATCCCATTCTTTATTACAAATTTTTAACCGCTATGGCTTTTTCTCAGTTCGGCGACAAGTTTACTCAACATTCCGGCATCTCACGTCTGATGGAAGACATGGGCGCAGGCCTGCGTACGCCCGGCACGATCATGCTTGGCGGCGGCAATCCCGCACAGATCCCGGCAATGAACGATTATTTTCAGCAGTTGCTGCAGCAGATGCACGACGAGGGCAAACTGAGTGAGGCCTTATGCAATTACGATGGTCCACGCGGTAAAGCCGTGCTGCTGGATGCCCTGGCGGCAATGCTACGTGAGCAGTGCGGTTGGTCTGTCACTGCGCAAAATATCGCGCTGACTAACGGCAGTCAGAGCGCATTTTTTTATCTCTTCAACCTGTTCGCGGGGCGGCGCAGTGACGGCAGTAAAAAACGGGTGCTGTTTCCTCTGGCTCCAGAGTACCTGGGTTACGCTGATGCGGGCCTGGATGAAGACCTCTTTATTTCTGCCAGGCCCAACATAGAGTTATTACCGGAAGGGCAGTTCAAGTATCACGTCGATTTTGAACATCTCCCCATGAATGACGATGTGGGGCTGATTTGCGTATCGCGCCCGACCAATCCAACCGGCAATGTCATTACGGATGACGAACTTCTGCAACTGGATGCGCTGGCGCAGCAGCATGAGGTGCCGTTACTTATCGACAATGCTTATGGTGTGCCATTTCCCGGCATTATTTTTAGTGATGTGCGGCCGCTGTGGAACCCCAATATCATTCTCTGCATGAGTTTATCCAAACTCGGTCTGCCAGGCGCACGTTGCGGGATTATCATCGCCGATGAGAGCACGATTACCGCGATCGGTAACATGAACGGCATCATCAGCCTGGCACCGGGCAGTATTGGCCCGGCCATTGCCAGCGAAATGATTCAACGTGGCGATCTGCTGCGCTTGTCTGAAGAAGTGATTAAACCTTTTTATCAGCACAAGGTGATGCAAACGATCGCCCTTATTCGCCGCTACTTATCGCCGGATCGCTGCCTGATCCATAAACCGGAGGGGGCAATTTTTCTCTGGCTGTGGTTCCGGGATTTACCGATCAGTACGGAGTTGCTGTACCAGCGGCTTAGAGCTCGGGGCGTGCTGATGGTGCCGGGCCACTTTTTCTTTCCGGGTCTGGAGCATGACTGGCCGCACACGCACCAGTGCATGCGCATGAATTATGTACCGGATGCGGAAAACATTGAGCGCGCCATACAGATTCTGGCTGAAGAAGTGGAGATCGCCTGGCGCGACAGTTAAATCTACAGACCCGATCGGGCAACAAGGCGTCGTCTCTATCCGGCCGGCCTTGATGAAGCGCAACGCTGCCTTAACCCGATCGCAAAGGCATTTTGCATTATTAACAGACGTGATGCGCATATGGCCGTGCGGGCCAGCGCGGGCAAAAGGAGAGTGCGGTGTCGGGAAAAGACTGGCTGTTAGCCCTGTGTGTAGTGATTGCGTGGGGCGTGAACTTCGTTGTCATAAAACTGGGTCTGCATAACATGCCTCCCTTTTTGCTGGCGGGATTGCGTTTTGCACTGGTTGCCTTTCCTGCCCTTTTACTGGTGCGCCGTCCTGCTGTGCCAGTAAAGTGGCTTTTACTTTACGGCATGACCATCAGTTTTGGGCAGTTTGCGTTTCTGTTTTTGGCCATCAAACTGGGTATGCCTGCAGGCCTTGCTTCGCTGATATTACAGGCGCAGGCGTTCTTTACGCTGCTGCTTGGGGCGCTGTTTCTGGCCGAAAAGCTGCGCTGGAATCACATTGCGGGCATGCTGATTGCCACCTCAGGCATTTTTTTATTAGCCACCTCCGGCATGGCTGGCCAGAGCGCCGCCGGCATAACATTGACCACTATGATGCTTATGCTGGCGGCGGCGTTTTCCTGGGGACTGGGGAATATCACCAATAAAATCATCACCCGGCATTATCCCGTACCGGTTATGTCGCTGGTGGTCTGGAGCGCGCTGGTGCCCGTCGTTCCTTTCTTTGCCTGTTCGCTGCTGTTTGAAGGCCGGTCGGCAATCATTACCAGTCTGACGCACATTGATCTACAGACGGTGATGGCGCTGATTTACCTGGCCTTTGTGGCGACCATTATGGGTTACGGCATCTGGAGTACGTTGCTTAGCCGTTATGAAACCTGGCGTGTAGCACCGCTTTCCCTGCTGGTGCCTGTTGTTGGGATTGTTTCGGCAGCCCTGGTGCTAGGGGAAACCTTATCACGCCAGCAGATTGTGGGTGCTGTAATCATCATTGTCGGGCTGCTGGTCAATATGTTTGGTGGCGTGATTGGTCAGCGCTGGCTCAGGCAGCCGCAACATTAGCGCTTACCACTCGTCAAACTGACGTGCCCGACGTAAATACCCTTTCGTAAATGCCTGTGCATGCGCGCGTTTTCGGGCTGGCTTTGGCAGCCCGCTCGCAGAAAAAAACCTCCGCCTGGACAGCAATGCGGATGCATGGAAGTATCCGCATTGCCAGGGCGGCCAGACATCTCTTTTCACTCATCACGACTTTCGCCCGTGTGCTTTATAACCGGGCCAGCAATGATGAAGAAGAAAAACGCAACGCCAACACCGCATGATGCAACCTTTCGTCAGTT
Source organism: Pantoea sp. BS_8 (assembly GCF_041954965.1). NCBI lineage: Bacteria > Pseudomonadati > Pseudomonadota > Gammaproteobacteria > Enterobacterales > Erwiniaceae > Pantoea > Pantoea sp. BS_8. The sequence goes on along the minus strand of NZ_JAVAXU010000007.1, from coordinate 141,816 downwards.
TCTCACCCAACCTGACATTGCCCGCGATTTCATGGAAATTCATCTTCCCGCAGATCTGCGCGCGATTTGCGACTTACGGACGTTAAAACTGGCGTCCGGTTCCTTTGTTGAAGCCGATCTCCGGCAGTATTTCAGTGATGTGCTGTATAGTCTCAAAACGACAGCGGGTGAGGGCTATATGTACGTCCTGATCGAACATCAGTCTTCACCTGACAGGCATATGGCGTTCAGGCTTCTTCGCTACGCGGTCGCGGCCATGCAGCGCCACCTGGATGCCGGCTATAAAACGCTGCCGCTGGTGATACCGGTGCTGTTTTATATGGGTAAACGCAGACCCTATCCTTATTCCACCTGCTGGCTGGATGATTTTACGCATCCGGCACTGGCTCGCAGGCTCTACAGTACTTGCTTCCCTCTGGTTGATATTACGGTAATGCCTGACGATGAGATTGTGGAACATCGCAGCATGGCGGCACTGACGCTGCTGCAAAAGCACATCCATCAGCGCGATCTCGCAAATCTGATGGACAGACTTGTCCCTGTGCTGCTGTCCGGTTATCTTTCGTCATCACAGATTGTATCGTTGGTGCACTACATTGTGCAGGCGGGTGAAATCCCAGACGTCGAGGCTTTTATTCAGGAACTGGCCCTGCGGGTGCCGCAACACGGAGACACGCTTATGACCATTGCACAGCAGCTTGAACAAAAAGGTATGCAGAAGGGCTTTGATAAGGGAATTAAGCAGGGAATTCAGACCGGTTTACGTGAAGGCCGCAATGAAGGTAAACGCGAGGTTGCGCGCACTATGCTGCAGCATGGCCTGGACAGAACAACCGTGATGAAAATGACCGGGTTGAGTGAAGCAGATCTGGCACAGATTCAGCATTGATCTGAACCTGCAAAAGAAGGCGCGGGACAGGTGAAGCCTGCGTTTGTCAACGCGACCTGATGCTTTTCGTTTTCTTACCATCAGGCCATCACCGATCGCTTCGCCGCATCCGCATCAATCTGCTTGTCGCGGTCATAAAAAAACGGCCACAACCTGTATGCTGTGACCGTTCTCATGTTTACTCAGCCGTCACGGCCGCTTTATTTTAAAATTTCAATCCGGCGTGGTTTCGCTTCTTCAGGAATCAAACGCTCAAGATCGATGCTCAGCAGACCATTTTCCAGGCGCGCGTCGCGCACGACGATATGGTCAGCCAGCTGGAATTTACGCTCGAAATTACGCTCGGCGATGCCCTGATAGAGATATTTACGTTCTGTCTGCTCTTCCGGATGCGCACCACGCACGATGAGCACGTTGTCGTGGGCCGTAATATCCAGTTCACTCTGAGCAAAACCGGCTACCGCGATAGTGATGCGGTAATGGTTCTCATCAACCAGTTCAACATTGTAAGGGGGATAACCACCGTTGCTCTGATTTTGATTGGACTCAAGCAGGTTGAACAGGCGATCAAATCCGATGGCAGAGCGATAAAGGGGAGACAGATCAAAGTTACGCATAAAAAGACTCCTGAATGTCAGCAAGTTTTGGCAACCTTCCACTATTGGACAGGTTGTGCAGGACCGCATTGCCCCTTTCGGCGGCAGCCTTAACGACCCTGTTTAGAAAATGGGTGCAGACCCCAGGCTTTCAAGACCCGATGCGTGATTTTTTTCGCCAAACTGGCGAAATGGCATACACTCAAGGGTAAATTGCCGGACCAGAACGGACTTCATGACTGAGAGGGTACGCTGGTGCGCTCACGCAATCAGGTGCCAGAATCGAAGGGACGACATATGAAAATGATGAAAAGGTTACCGTTGGCTGGCGTGATGTGTTGCGCAGTCGCTTCCGGTGGATGTTCCAGCGTCATGACGCATACCGGTGCAAGTCAGGGCTACTATCCGGGCACACGTGCCAGTGCCGACATTCTGACGGACAGTCAGGCCAGCTGGGCGCTAAAGCCCCTGGCGCTGGTTGATCTGCCTTTTTCTGCCGTCATGGATACGCTGTTACTGCCCTGGGATTACTATCGCAGCGACAAGGATAAAGCCCTGGATTCGCCGCGTGCCCGCGTGCTTCAGAGTGAAAAGCTGGCCCACACCGAGGAAAATCTGGCGCATGCTCAGCCCATGCCCGCTATGCAACCGTCACAGTAAACAGGTGCTGCCAGCCCTCTTTTTCCCGCATAAAAGCGATATTTTTTCCATCCGGTGACCAGACCACCGCATCCCCGGACGGTGCCGACCCGGCGCGGGCGGTTAAGCGTTCGCACTCTCCCGTTTGCCAGTGACACAGCATCACGCTGTTGTCGCAAATAAAGGCAATGGCTTCACCACGAGGATGCCAGCTAAATGCAGACTGAATGCTGTGGTTCAGCCGCGTTATCTGGCGCGGTTCACCGCCGTTAGGCGATACCGACCATAATTGAATCACCTGCTGGCTGTCCGCCATCAAAAAGGCGATAGCGCTGCCATCGGGTGAGCTACGTAACCAGTGGCGAGGTTGTTGCGCCAGTCCCTTGCTATAGGTTAACCGTCGCTGTTGAACCCCCGCTGGTGGCGCAGGTAGATGGTGGCTGTCCCCTTCCAGCGGTGAGCGGCCGGGTTTGGCATAGGCTTCCAGTGCCTCTGGCAAATCGACGACAAATACCTCGGGATGCTTGTCTCCTGCCGCGGAAAGCGTGTCGCCAATAAAGGCGATGGCCCAGCGTTGACGGCTGCCGTCCGGCTTTTCATAGCCCTGATGACCAATCCAGCACTCTTCATAGGCCCGATTGATTTGATCGCTGCCCGGCTGTGGGTGCGCTGTCGTTTCACTGACTACTACACAAAAATGGCTGCCATCATATTCGCGCAGATGCTGTTTTTCTGGTTTCACTGCTTTTAACGGGACGGCAATGCCGACATTGCGCAGATCAAGACTGATATCCAGCTCGTGCATCACGTGATCGTTATAGGTGAAGCTGAGGCGCGAGCCATCCGGACTAAAAACATGGACGTGAGAACCGCCGCGCAAAGCACCTGGCGTAAAGGGCGGCGTGATATCGCATGCATCCAGACTGGCGGCCTGACCCGCTTCAATGATCACGCCGCGGCGATGATGAAAGTCATAATGCCAGTTGTCGTCAGGATGCTCTGGCCCATGAATACAGACATAGCGCTCGGGTAAGGTGGGACAAACCGTCACCACGCCAACATGGGCGCCCGCCGTTGCCTCATACAGCACTTCCACTTCGCCGGTATTCACATTAACGCGTTCAATTGTCTTACCGGTGAACGACGCGCCGGAAGGCCGCACATCAAAGGCCAGCCACTGGCTGTCGGGCGTCCAGACGTTGATGTTGGTCAATTGATGATGACGAGGAGCAAAAGTAATCTGTTTTTCAGGCATGAAAGCACTCGTGAGCAGGCGTGTTATTTGACAGTTGCAGTGATGTTATGGGTAAAACCGTGCAGATGACTGACATGACTGCGCGGTTTTACCCATAAAAGAAACCGATTAAAGCACCCATTTTTCAATGGCGTGCGCAACCCCATCTTCCATATTGGTTTTGGTCACAAACTGGGCTATTTTTTTCACAGAATCAATCGCATTGCCCATCGCGACGCCGGTCCCTGCGTATTCAATCATCGCCAGATCATTTTCCTGATCGCCTATCGCCATAACCTCTTCCGCTTGCAAACCCAGCTTCTCTGCCAGCATTTTTACGCCATAACCTTTGTTTACCCGACGGTCGAGAATTTCCAGATAGTAGGGCGCGCTTTTCAAAATGGTATACGTCTGGTGCGCATGCTCAGGCAGTCTGGCGATGGCCGCATCAAGCAGAGCGGGTTTATCAATCATCATGAGTTTTGGAAAACGCGTTGCCGGATCCATTTCTTCAACGGCCCGATAACGTACCGGGATGCCGGTCAGGCTGGCTTCATGAATTGTAAATTCGCTGATATCTTTATTTGGCGTATACAGGTGTGATTTATCAAACGCCTGAAAATGCACGCCCAGTTCTCTGGCCAGCTTCTCAACATACATGTAATCGTCAAAGCCCAGCGTCACATCGGCGACGACTTCACCATCTTCAGCCCGATGAACAAGCGCGCCATTATTACTGATGCAGTACTGACCTGGCGTATGGAGATCAAGTTCCATTAAATAACGTTCAATACCAACATAAGGTCGGCCGGTCGCCAACACGATGGAAACCCCTTTTTCCCGGGCGCGGTTCAGTGCCGATTTTACGCCTGCGGTGATCTCGTGCTGCGGATTCAGCAGCGTGCCATCCATATCAATTGCGATCAGTTTAATAGCCATAGCATCCTCATTGTGTCGGGTTTGCAGCAATGCTAGCGCGATTCAGCTCACATTGACCAGTTTATCGGCGCTTTTCAGCACGCGTGAACCATAACGCGTCACGTTTAGGTCCACGATGATCTGGCAAAAAAAAACCCTTCACGAGGAAGGGTTTTATATCTTTTTGTGCGATTAGATATCGATGTTAGCGGCTTTCAGCGCATTCTCTTCGATGAAGGCGCGGCGTGGTTCAACGGCATCCCCCATCAGGGTTGTAAACAGCTGGTCGGCGGCGATCGCATCTTTAATGGTGACACGTAGCATGCGACGGCTGTCTGGGTCCATTGTCGTTTCCCACAACTGATCCGGGTTCATCTCACCCAGACCTTTATAGCGCTGTACAGACAGACCACGACGGGATTCTTTCACCAGCCACTCAATCGCCTGTTCGAAGCTGGATACCGGTTGACGGCGCTCACCGCGCTCGATGTAAGCATCCTCTTCCAGCAGGCCGCGCAGTTTGCCACCCAGGGCGCAAATTTTGCGGTATTCCGGCCCCATAATAAACTCGCTGTCCAGAGGATAATCCGTGTCCACGCCATGGGTCCGTACGCGTAAAACAGGCTCAAACTGATTCAGCTCACGATTTTCACGTACGTGTGCCACATAGGTGCTGCCGTGCGCTTCACGTTCAGTCAGATAGCTCACCAGTCCGTTAATCCAGGCGTTAACGGCCGCTTCATTACTCAGATCGCTCAGCGTGTCGTGATAGACCAGCGCACGTAACATCGCCAGCGGAAAACGGCGCTCCATACGTTTGATCATCTTCTGCGTGCTGTTAAAGTCCGCGACCAGAGATTCAAGCGGCTCACCACCTAATGCCGGTGCGCTGGCATTGGTGTGCAGCGTCGTTCCGTCGAGGGCGATAGCGATCTGATACTGATCCATCGCCTCATCGTCTTTAATATACTGTTCCTGCTTGCCTTTTTTCACTTTATACAGCGGCGGCTGAGCAATGTAGACGTGACCACGCTCAATAATTTCTGGCATCTGACGATAGAAAAAGGTCAACAGCAGTGTACGAATGTGCGAGCCGTCGACGTCCGCATCGGTCATGATGATGATGCTGTGATAGCGCAGTTTATCCGGGTTATATTCGTCGCGGCCAATGCCGCAGCCCAGCGCGGTAATCAGCGTAGCCACTTCCTGAGACGCCAGCATCTTATCGAAACGCGCCTTCTCAACGTTAAGGATTTTCCCTTTCAGCGGCAGAATAGCCTGGTTTTTACGGTTACGGCCTTGCTTGGCAGAACCGCCCGCGGAGTCACCCTCCACCAGGTAGATTTCAGACAGAGCCGGATCGCGCTCCTGACAATCCGCCAGCTTGCCCGGCAGGCCAGCCAGATCCAGCGCACCTTTGCGGCGTGTCATTTCACGGGCACGGCGCGCGGCTTCACGGGCGCGGGCGGCATCAATGATTTTGCCGACAACGATTTTTGCATCGCCCGGATTTTCCAGCAGATATTCCGCCAGCAGTTCATTCATCTGCTGCTCAACGGCCGATTTCACTTCAGAAGACACCAGCTTGTCTTTGGTCTGTGAAGAGAATTTTGGATCCGGCACTTTCACCGACACCACGGCAATCAGGCCCTCACGCGCGTCATCACCGGTGGCGCTGACTTTGGCCTTCTTGCTGTATCCCTCTTTATCCATGTAGGCATTCAGGGTACGCGTCATCGCGGCGCGGAAACCGGCAAGGTGCGTACCGCCGTCGCGTTGAGGAATGTTGTTAGTGAAGCAGTAGATGTTCTCCTGGAAGCCGTCGTTCCACTGCAGGGCTACTTCCACGCCAATGCCGTCTTTTTCGGTTGAGAAATAGAATACGGTCGGATGGATAGGCGTTTTGTTCTTGTTCAGGTATTCGACAAACGCTTTAATCCCACCTTCATAGTGGAAATGGTCGTTTTTGCCGTCACGTTTGTCTTCCAGACGAATGGAAACACCGGAGTTCAGGAAAGAGAGCTCACGCAGGCGCTTCGCCAGAATGTCGTATTCGAAGTCGGTCACGTTGGTGAACGTGTCATGGCTTGGCCAGAAACGGATACGGGTACCGGTCGCGTCGGTATCGCCTGTCACCGCTAGCGGCGCCTCGGGCACGCCATGCAGATAAATCTGCTGGTGCACTTTGCCTTCGCGACGAATGGTCAGCTCCAGCTTCTGTGACAGGGCGTTAACCACAGACACGCCCACGCCGTGCAGGCCGCCCGAGACTTTATACGAGTTATCGTCGAACTTACCGCCAGCGTGCAGCACCGTCATGATCACTTCTGCCGCGGACACGCCTTCTTCTTCGTGGATACCGGTTGGAATACCGCGTCCGTCATCCTGTACGGAAACCGAGTTGTCCGCATGGATGGTGACAACGATATCTTTACAGTGACCGGCGAGCGCTTCGTCGATTGCGTTATCCACGACCTCGAATACCATGTGATGCAGACCGGTTCCGTCATCGGTATCGCCGATGTACATGCCCGGGCGTTTGCGTACCGCATCAAGCCCTTTCAGAACTTTGATACTTGAAGAGTCATAAGAATTCGACATCAACGTTTCTCGCTCATTTAATCTTTAGGTTGAACCGCTATTTTACCCTGTTCCACGCGGAACATCTTGCCCTTTTCGTCAGTCATGTCGATTACATGCTCGGACGAGATGGCGCTGACAAAGACCTGAGCCTGAGTCGCCTTCAGTCGTTCCGCCAGCAGGCGGCGGCGACTGTCGTCCAGTTCAGAGGCAAAGTCATCAATGAGGTAAACACAACGGCGTCCGCTCTGGTTAGTCAGGAACTCGCCCTGCGCCAGACGCAATGCACACATCAGCAGTTTAAGCTGCCCGCGTGAGAGTAAATCTTCCACCGGCGTACCTTCGGCACGAATACGAAAGTCCGCTTTATGCGGGCCGCTGGCGGTGTAGGTTAAGGCCCGATCGCGTTCAAAGTTGCGTTCAAGCAGTTCGGCATAATCGCTCTCTTTGTCCCAGCCGCGCTGGAACGAAAAACGCAGATCAAATTCGGGTAAAAACTGCCCGCAGGTGGTGACGATCTCGGCTGAGATCGCGTCACTGTACTCGGCGCGCCACTGGCTAATCTGTTCGGCCAGCGGCACCAGTTCTTGATCCCAGGGACGAACCTGACTGTAGCGCGTGACCTGACGCAATGCCGCATTGCGCTGTTTGAGCAGGCGCCGCAGGTTGCTCCAGGCATTAAAAAAACCCGGCGTATTGTGAAAGCAGCCCCAGTCGACATAGGCTCTGCGATATTTAGGACCGCCATTAAGTAGGGTAAAACCCTCTGGCGTGATCAACTGCATCGGCAGTAACTGCGCCAGCTCGGCCACTTTATGTCCGTCGCTGCCGTCAATGCGGACTTTGCTCTCCCCGGCGCGATTTTTACTGAGCCCGACGGAGAACTCGCGCTCCTGGCCTTCCAGCCGGCCATGCAGCACAAAGGCGGCCTGATCGTGCCGAATTACCCGTCCCGCCTGCAAACTGCGAAACGCACGTCCGTGGCCCAGCGTATAGATCGCCTCAAGCACGCTGGTTTTGCCGCTACCGTTCGCGCCCACCAGAAAATTAAATCCCGGCGCTAACGCCAGGTCAGCCTGTTCAATATTGCGAAAATCTTTTATTAGCAGGCGGGTTAAAGCCATGAATCAATCCAGCGTGAAGGGCAAAAGTCAGGATGAAAGGGATTGTGCCTTTGAAAAACAAGCCGCTCGGGTCACGGACAATACCGTCCGAAACCCGAATGGCGAGCAGGCCAGCGTACGATGGCCTACAGGCGCATAGGCATGACGACATAGGCCGCCGCCGGGCTGACGACATCTTCAATCTGCACACTCGACACAGAATCCGTCAGCAGCAAACGGACGTTCTCGCACTTCAGCGCATTCAGCACGTCCAGCACGTAACTCACGTTGAACCCAATTTCCAGCTCGCTGCCGTTATAGCTGACATCCAGCATCTCTTCCGCTTCTTCCTGTTCAGGGTTATTCGCGGTAATTTTTAGCTGATTTTCGGTGATATGCAGACGAACGCCACGGAATTTCTCATTCGACAGAATCGCAGCACGGGCAAAGGCCTGTTTCAGCAGATCGCAACCGGCTTCCAGCACCTTATCCGGATTCTTGGGCAACACACGACGATAATCCGGGAAGCGACCATCCACCAGCTTAGAGGTGAAGATATAGTCGCCCACATGTGCACGGATATTACTGCTGCCAATCTGTACCTGAAGCGGCGTATCGCCGCCATCCAGCAGACGCAACAGCTCGATAACCCCTTTACGCGGCACGATGACCGAATGGCTGGGCAGCGCCTGGCCAACGGGCATGGAACAGACGGCCAGACGGTGACCATCGGTGGCGACCGTACGCAGTTCTTCGCCTTCGGTCTCAAACATCATGCCGTTCAGGTAGTAACGCACGTCCTGATGCGCCATGGAAAACTGCGTGGCTTCAATAAGCCGTTTCAGCGTTGCCTGCGGCAGCGTGAATTCCACCTCGCTCTGCCAGTCATCCAGGTTGGGGAAGTCGCTGGCGGGCAAGGTCGAAAGCGAGAAACGGCTGCGGCCAGAGCGCACCAACATCCGTTCGCCTTCCAGTGTGACGTTGATCTCTGCGCCTTCCGGCAGGCCGCGACAAATATCGAGAAATTTGCGTGCCGGCACGGTGGTTGCGCCAGGCTCGTGCGCCTGAGTAAGCGCCACGCGCGCCACCATTTCCATTTCCAAATCGGTGCCGGTCAGCAACAGCGATCCGTCATTCACCTGCATCAGCAGGTTGCCAAGGATCGGCAGCGTCGGACGACCACCAAGGGGGCCGCTGACTTGCTGCAGCGGCTTTAGCAACTGTTCACGTTCAACAATAAATTTCATAGCGTCACGAAGATAATGTTCTGATGAGATTAGAGAAATCTTCTTTGATGTCGTGGCTTTCTTCACGCAACTGCTCAATCTTGCGGCAGGCATGAAGCACCGTGGTATGGTCGCGACCGCCAAAAGCATCGCCAATTTCCGGCAAACTGTGGTTGGTCAGCTCTTTCGCCATCGCCATCGCCATTTGACGCGGACGCGCGACTGAGCGCGAACGGCGCTTAGAGAGCAAATCCGCGACTTTAATTTTGTAGTACTCCGCAACGGTCTTCTGAATATTATCAATAGTGACCAGTTTCTCCTGCAGGGCCAGCAGATCCCGCAATGCTTCGCGGACGAAATCGATCGTAATCGCCCGACCGGTAAAGTTAGCGTTCGCAATCACCCGGTTCAGTGCCCCTTCCAGCTCACGCACGTTCGAACGTAAACGCTTGGCAATAAAGAAGGCCACTTCGCCCGGCAAACGAATGTCGTTTTCGTCCGCCTTTTTCATCAGGATCGCAACGCGGGTTTCCAGTTCAGGCGGTTCGATCGCCACGGTCAGGCCCCAGCCAAACCGTGACTTCAGTCGATCTTCAACCCCGTTGATCTCTTTGGGGTAACGATCCGACGTCAAAATGATCTGTTGATTGCCTTCCAGCAGGGCATTGAAGGTGTGAAAAAATTCTTCCTGCGAACGCTCTTTATTGGCAAAAAACTGAATGTCATCGATCAACAGCGCATCAACCGAGCGGTAGTAACGCTTAAACTCTTCAATCGCGTTATTTTGCAGCGCTTTTACCATGTCCTGCACAAAGCGCTCGGAATGCATGTAAACCACTTTCGCATTTGGCTTACGCGCAATGATGCCATTACCCACGGCGTGCAGCAGGTGAGTTTTGCCGAGGCCAGTACCGCCATAAAGGAACAACGGATTGTAGGCACCGCCAGGGTTATCGGCCACCTGGCGTGCCGCCGCGCGCGCCAGTTGGTTAGATTTACCTTCAACAAAGTTATCGAAGTTATGGCGATTGTTAACATTGGACCGATAGGTCACATCCGCAGGAGCAGGCACGTTGTCCCAGCTCGGACGTAAAATCTGTGTCGGTGCCGGACGGCTTGGCACAGGCTCCGCCGGCGCACTGACGCTGGCCATCGCGGGCTGGCTGACCGCTGCGGCGTGTTGAACCGGGCGCGTGCCCACCTCAAAACGCAACAGCGGGACATTGGCACCGCAGAATTCGTTCAGCAATGCGTTGATGCTGTTTAGGTATTTATCCCGAACCCAGTCGAGTACGAAGCGGTTAGGAGCATACAAGGCAAGCGTATTGTCGTTTAATTCAGCCTGCAGTGGACGGATCCACATGCTGAATTCGGTGGCAGGAAGCTCATCCTGCAAACGGGCAAGACACTGTTGCCAAAGCGTAAGTGACACGGCGGACTCCACTCGTACAAATTCGATAAGAAAAAGTAGGCACTAATCTAAGAAACGTTCATTTTTGACACAGACGAAAGAAAGCGCCTGCGACCGCTATCAGCGGTTTTCCACCCCGCAACCATCGGAGGATCGCCAGAGGAAGGGCGGATCATAGCGCAAAGCGCGACAGAGATCTTCCCTTTCTACACAGTTTTTCTCCTTTTTATCCACAGGGCATGAACGCGGGTAAAAGTCTACGCCTGCGACAGGAAAAACCACCTGGGATCGTGCTGAATGATCCAAATTTTCGGACGGCTTCTCGTTTTTGACGTGTGGCAGGCGAATTTGATCGCAATAAGATCCTGCGCGATCCTTGCGCTTTAACGCAGACCCCGTATAATTCTCCCCCCGGCGTTGTCGCGTAAAGCTCAATGCCCGGACTCAGCGGGCTGTATCCGGGTTTTCTGGCGCCGCGACAAGCGAAGTAAATTGACTCGGGACTGTACAATTATTACAATCCCGCCTCTTTATTAAAGACACATTGAGGCGTCGGTCTGTTTGTTGGCCCGAAAACGCGTCACCCAGTGAAAATTTTCAAGTTTAGGTAGAAATCGCCATGAAACGCACTTTTCAACCGTCCGTACTGAAGCGCAACCGTTCACACGGCTTCCGTGCTCGTATGGCTACTAAAAATGGTCGTCAGGTTCTGGCACGTCGTCGTGCTAAAGGCCGCGCTCGTCTGACCGTTTCTAAGTAATAAAGCTAACCCTGATGGGTAAGCTCGCATTTCCCAGGGAGTTACGTTTGTTAACTCCCACTCATTTCACTTTCGTCTTTCAGCAGCCACAACGGGCTGGCACGCCGCAAATTACTATTCTCGGCCGCCTTAACGCGCTGGGGTATCCCCGCATCGGTCTTACCGTCGCGAAAAAACATGTGAAACGCGCTCATGAACGTAACCGGATCAAGCGATTGACCCGCGAAAGCTTTCGTCTGCGTCAACATGAATTGCCGTCGATGGACTTTGTGGTGGTCGCGAAAAAGGGTGTTGCCGATCTCGATAACCGTATGTTGGCGGAAGCGTTGGAGAAATTATGGCGTCGTCACTGTCGCCTGGCGCGCGGTTCCTGATCGTCCTGATACGCGTATATCAACGCGGTATCAGTCCATTGCTGGGGCCACACTGTCGGTTTCATCCGACCTGCTCTCAATACGGAATTGAGGCCTTACGCAGGTTTGGCGTGATAAAAGGCAGTTGGTTGACTTTAAAACGCGTATTAAAATGCCACCCTTTGAACCCGGGTGGTGACGATCCTGTGCCGCCAAAAACCTTTGATACCAGAGAACATTAACGATGGATTCGCAACGCAATCTCTTTCTCATCGCTTTTCTGTTCGTGTCTTTCATGATCTGGCAAGCCTGGCAGACGGACCACGCTCCGAAGCCATTGCAGACCCAGACCACGCAAAACACCAACAGCGCTGCCGGTGATGCTACCGGTGTTCCCGCCAGTGGCCAGGGTAAAACGATCACCGTTAAGACCGATGTCCTGTCATTAACCATCAACACTCGCGGTGGCGATGTTGATCAGGCGCTGCTGCTGACTTACCCGGATAAGCTGGGTTCTGACAAGCCGTTTGAGCTGCTTGAAACCACACCATCGTTTGTCTACCAGGCGCAGAGCGGTCTGACTGGCCGTAATGGTCCGGACAACCCGAACAATGGTGCGCGTCCGCTGTATACCACGGCACAGGATCACTTCGAATTGGCTGACGGTCAGAGCGAGCTGCGTGTTCCGATGACGTTCACGGCTGAAAACGGCGTTGTCTATACCAAAACGTTTGTGTTCAAGCGTGGCGACTATGCAGTTAACGTTGATTACAACATTAACAACACCAGCCAGCAGCCGCTGGAAGTGTCAATGTTTGGTCAGTTAAAACAGACCATCGATTTGCCTAAGCACCGCGATACCGGCAGCAATAACTTTGCGCTGCATACCTTCCGCGGTACGGCTTACTCCACCAGCGAATCGAAATACGAAAAGATTAAGTTCGATACCATCGCCGATAACGAAAACCTCAACACCACCACCACCAATGGCTGGGTGGCGATGTTGCAGCAGTATTTCGCTACCGCCTGGGTGCCGCGCACGCAGGGAACCAACACGCTTTACACCAGCAATCTGGGAAATGGCGTGGCGGCTATCGGCTATAAATCTGCGCCGGTCACCGTTGCACCGGGTGCACAGCAGACACTGGATGCCACACTGTGGGTAGGTCCGGAAATTCAGGATAAAATGGCCGCGATTGCGCCGCATCTTGACCTGACTGTGGACTATGGCTGGTTATGGTTCATCTCTCAGCCGCTGTTTAAACTGTTGAAGTTCATTCACAGCTTTATCGGTAACTGGGGCTTCTCCATCATCATCATCACGTTCATCGTGCGTGGCATCATGTACCCGCTGACGAAAGCGCAGTACACCTCGATGGCGAAAATGCGCATGCTGCAGCCGAAGATTCAGGCGATGCGTGAGCGTTTAGGGGATGATAAGCAGAAGCAGAGCCAGGAAATGATGGCGCTGTATAAGGCTGAAAAAGTGAATCCGCTGGGTGGCTGTCTGCCGCTGGTGATTCAGATGCCTATCTTCCTGGCCTTGTACTACATGCTGTCTGGCTCGGTTGAACTGCGTCATGCGCCGTTTATTTTATGGATTCATGACCTGTCAGCGCAGGATCCGTACTATATTCTGCCGATCCTGATGGGCATCACCATGTTCTTCATTCAGAAGATGTCACCGACGACGGTGACCGATCCGATGCAGCAGAAGATCATGACGTATATGCCTGTAATTTTCACCGTGTTCTTCCTGTGGTTCCCGTCAGGTCTGGTGTTGTACTACATCGTCAGTAACCTGGTGACCATTCTCCAGCAGCAGCTGATCTATCGCGGGCTGGAAAAACGTGGCTTACACAGCCGCGACAAGAAGAAAGCGTAAAACCGTCGCGGGAGGTCTCCCGCGATAAAACAGGTTATGCTCAGGCGGTCAAAGCGACCGCCTTTGTTTTTTGTAGTGAGAGAAAATGTATGAGCCATAGCGATACCATTGTTGCTCAGGCCACGCCGCCCGGACGCGGCGGCGTTGGCATTTTGCGTGTTTCCGGTCCGCAGGCCGCCGAGGTTGCCCGCCAGGTGCTGGGTAAACTCCCTAAACCACGTTATGCCGACTACTTATCGTTTAACGACAGTGATGGCAGCGTGCTGGATCAGGGCATCGCGCTATGGTTTCCTGGCCCTAACTCCTTTACCGGCGAGGATGTGCTGGAGCTGCAAGGTCACGGCGGCCCGGTGATTCTGGATCTGCTGCTGAAACGGATTGTGGCCCTGCCCGGATTACGTATCGCGCAGCCTGGGGAGTTTTCTGAACGCGCGTTTCTGAACGACAAACTCGATCTGGCCCAGGCGGAAGCCATTGCCGATCTGATTGACGCCAGCTCAGAACAGGCCGCGCGTTCGGCGGTAAATTCCCTGCAAGGCGCATTCTCTGTCCGTGTTAACCAGCTTGTGGAAGCCCTGACTCACCTGCGTATCTACGTGGAAGCGGCCATTGACTTTCCAGATGAAGAGATCGATTTCCTGTCTGACGGCAAAATCGAAGGGCAGCTTAATGCTGTCATTCGCGATCTCGATGCGGTGCGCGCGGAAGCCAGACAGGGCAGCCTGCTGCGCGAAGGGATGAAAGTCGTCATTGCCGGTCGGCCAAATGCCGGAAAATCGAGCCTGCTTAATGCACTTGCCGGGCGTGAAGCGGCTATCGTCACGGATATCGCCGGCACCACGCGCGATGTGCTGCGTGAACACATCCATATTGATGGTATGCCACTGCATATCATTGATACCGCCGGTTTACGCGAAGCCAGTGATGAGGTGGAACGTATCGGCATCGAGCGCGCTTGGCATGAAATAGAACAGGCGGACCGCGTGCTGTTTATGGTTGATGGCACCACCACGCAGGCGACCGAACCGGCGGAAATCTGGCCCGATTTTGTCGCTCGCCTGCCGTCTCAACTGCCGATCACCGTGGTGCGGAATAAAGCGGACATCACCGGTGAAACGCTCGGACTGACGGACGTCAATGGTCATGCCCTGATCAGACTGTCTGCCCGCACCAGCGAAGGGATTGATACCTTACGTGATCACCTCAAACAGACCATGGGGTTTGCCGACAATATGGAAGGCGGCTTCCTGGCACGCCGTCGTCATTTGCAGGCACTGGAATTAGCCGCAACCCACCTGGAGCAGGGAAAACATCAACTGCTGGGCGCATGGGCAGGGGAATTACTGGCAGAAGAATTGCGTCTGGCGCAGCAGGCGCTAAGTGAAATTACGGGTGAATTTACCTCGGACGATCTGTTAGGCCGGATTTTCTCCAGTTTCTGTATTGGTAAGTAGCTCAGCGGGCAGACGGCGGTGGAAATGTGCATCCAGAAACGCAATCCGCCGTGCGTTGCGCATCGGTTGCCGTAACGCAAGGTATGATAACGAGGGATAAGATTGCTCACGTTTTGCGGCGTGCCAGGTCATTCACACTAAACCGGGCGAATAGGCATCCAAAAGCGTGAACGCAACGTACAGGTTAAATACTGGATGTTTTCCTGGAGAGTTATATGACGATACCGCTCGATGATGCCGCGCTGAATACGTTGTTTTACCAGGCCCGTACGCACAGTCACTGGCAGCCTGAACCGGTGCAGCAGTCGCTGCTGGAGAAGCTCTATCAGATGGTTGCCCTGGCACCGACCTCGGCCAACTGCTCACCCGGTCGCTTTGTTTTTGTCACCTCTGCGGAGGGAAAAGAAAAGCTGAAGCCGGCCCTGGCCTCCGGCAACCTTGAGAAAACCCTGCGCGCCCCTGTCACCGTGATTATTGCCTGGGACAGCGAGTTTTATCAGCATCTGACCATGTTGTTTCAACATGCCGATGCGCGAAACTGGTTTACCAACACACCCGATCTGGTTAAAGAAACCGCATTTCGTAACAGTAGCCTGCAGGCAGGTTATCTGATCATGGCCGCGCGTGCGCTGGGGCTGGATGCAGGCCCGATGTCAGGATTCGATCCGCTTAAAGTGAACGCGGCCTTTTTTGCCGGTACCACCTGGCAGGCCAACCTGCTCATTAACCTGGGCTATGGCTTACCCGACAAGCTCCCGCCCCGATTACCCCGGCTGAGCCTGGAGCAGGCCTGCCAGTTCGTCTGAGTTACTGGAGCGTTACGTGCTTACCGTAACGCTCACTGCTTTCCCGCCCTTTGCGTACGGTTTTAATGCGCGTCGATAAAGGCGATTTTCAATACAAACAGCAAGGCGACAATGACGACGCAGGGGCTGATTTCTCGCCAGCGACCGGTGCCCAGCTTCATCACACAGTACGCAATAAAGCCCAGTGCGATGCCTTCTGTAATCGAAAAACTAAAGGGCATCATGGCGGCAGTTACAAATGCCGGGACGGCTTCGGTCAGGTCATCCCATTTGACGCGGGACAGGCTGGCCGTCATCAGCACGCCAACATAGATTAACGCGCCTGCCGCAGCATAGGCCGGTACCATGGCCGCCAGGGGCGATAAAAACGTGACGAGCAGGAACAGAAGGCCTGTGACCACGGCCATCAATCCGGTACGGCCGCCGACGGCTACGCCGGAGGTACTTTCAATATAGGCGGTCACCGATGACGTTCCTGCCAGCGCGCCCGTTACCGAACTGATGCTGTCGACATACAACGCCTGTTTCATGCGCGGGAACGTGCCTTTTTCATCAGCCAGTCCGGCTTTGTCGGTCACGCCAATCAAGGTGCCGGACGAGTCAAACAGATTGACCAGCATAAAGGAGAATATGACGCCTGCCATGCCGATGTTGAACGCGCCTTTAATATCAACCTGACCGACAATCGCGGTGACAGATGGCGGCGCAGAAACCACGCCCGTGAACGTCACGTCGCCCAGCAGCCAGCCCAACGCCGTGGTGACGATCATCGAAATGAGCACGGCGGCGTGAATGTTGCGTGAGGCCAGAATGGCGATAATAAAGAATCCCAGCGCACCCAGCAGCACATTGTGTGAGCTGAGGTTACCCACGCTGACCAGCGTATCCGGGTTGGCCACAATGATACCGGCGTTTTTCAGGCCCATCATGGCAATGAACAGGCCAATGCCAGCGGTGATGCCTACGCGCAGGCTAAGCGGAATATTGGCGATCATCCAGTAACGTACCCGCAACAGAGTCAGGATGAGCAGACCCAGTGCGCCCCAGAAGATGGCACCCATGCCGACCTGCCATGAGTAACCCATCGCGCCGACGACAACAAAGGCAAAAAAGGCATTGAGGCCCATCGCCGGGGCCAGGGCGACAGGAAGATTGGCAAACAGCCCCATCAGGATGCTGCCGAACGCGGCAATCAAACAGGTCGTTACGAACACTGCCCGGGTATCCATGCCTGCGACACCTAAAATCTGCGGGTTCACAAAAACAATGTATACCATGGTCAAAAACGTGGTAATGCCTGCGATCACTTCGGTACGAACCGTTGTACCATGCTCCTGCAGTTTGAATACGCGCTGAAAAAGGCCTTGTTTATTCATGCCATTTATCCAGAAGAAAATTTCACCGGCGCGTATCCTGGCGATTTTGCCCCGGCAATACAATGATTTTTCGCAACCGATTGCCATATCCCGGCCCCTCAGGGCCACGCTGACGTGTTAAGGTACCCCGAACAAAAGGAGGAGTCAGATGTCTGTTGAATGCGTCTTTTTCGATTGTGACGGTACCCTGGTTGACAGTGAAGTCCTGTGCACCCGCGCGTATGTCACCACCTTTGCCCAGTACGGGATTACGCTCTCTCTACAGGAGATGTTCGAAAAGTACAAAGGGGTAAAGCTGTATGACATCATCCGCGACGTCAGTGAAACGCATCGGGTCGCTCTGCCGCTGGAGGACGTTGAACCGGCCTACCGGCGCGAAGTGGCCCGTTTGTTTGACCGTGAACTGAAGCCGATAGCCGGTGCGAAGGCACTGGTCGGGCAAATGGCAGTACCGATATGCGTGGTGTCAAACGGCACGGTGAAAAAGATGCAGCACTCGCTGGGCCTCACCGGCATGCTGAATCATTTCGCTGACCGTCTTTACAGCGGTTACGATATTGGCCACTGGAAGCCCGAACCCGAGCTGATGTTTCACGCAGCCCAACAAATGCAGGTACCCGTCGAGCGCTGTATTTTGGTGGATGACTCCGAAGCGGGGGCGCGTGCCGGTATCGCAGCAGGCATGCCGGTGTTTTATTACTGTGCCGACGCTCATAATCCCGAACTCCATCATCCGCTGGTGACCGTGTTCACCGATATGGCCGCGTTACCCGCGCTGTGGCGCGCCAGAGGCTGGAACCTGACGCGCTGACTCAGGTCACCCAATGTCGTTTATCCACCCGACTGAGCAGCATTCCCAGTAATAAGCTGCCCACCAGCGTGACGGTAAAAACGGCAGGCAGGTCGAGCCAGGGACGCGCCATATCGTCATAGTGATGGGTGCGAATAAAATGGATGAACAGGGCGTGAAAGCCGTAGATGGGCAGAGAGTAGCGCGAAATGATGGCCAGACCGGGCAGCGTACGTTGATTAAAGGCATTTTTGAACACCACCAGCGCGCTTATTGCGGCAATGAATACCAGCGGTCCGCAATAGAGATACCACGTATCGTTAAAGGCACCATTAACGATTAACGCGCGCTTCGTACCCAGCATAATGCCGGTCACGCAGGCCACAAAGGTCACGGCAGCCAACGATGTGATAGCGCGTCTTTCTGTGTCCATGGTACCGATCGCCCGGCCTAATAAGGCGTAGAGCAGGTAATAGATACTGTCGCCGCTCAGGTAAAGGTTAATGGGCAACCAGTGAAAGCGCCCCCACGACTGGTCCATGGTATTGGGATTCGCGAGGACCACCACAATCAGCACCAGTAGCGCCACATAGCGCGGCCGCACGCTTTTTACCTGAATCAGGGGCGACAAGAGGTAAATCCCCATGAGCGCGAAGAAAAACCACAGATGGTAGAACACCGGCTTCTGCAGCATTTTTAAAATTGAACGGCCTTCGCCAATTGGCGTCAGCAGGCTGATATAAACCAGTGACACGGCACTGTAAAAAACCAGACATCCCAGCAGTCGCCACAGGTGGCGCGGCTGCGTACTGCGTTCACCAAAGAACAGATAGCCTGAAATCATAAAAAACAGCGGCACACAGATGCGTGACGCTGAATTGAACAGGTTAGCAATATCCCACCAGTGACCTTTTATGGCCATCGGCCCGGTCAGATACCACGTTGTGGTGTGAATGACGATGACCATCAGGCAGGCAATCGCCCGCAAATTATCAATCCAGTAAATCTTTTGCGACATGGTGTCCTCTGGCGCAGTGCGTCCCGGTGCAAAGCGTAGCCAGTCGCGTCGACGTCAACAAGCGCAATAGCGGGGATTCAGAACCCTCTGTGCACAGGATCGCATGAAAACGCATAACCGTATCGGTTAATCAGGCGATGACAGGCCGCCAGCAGGCTAAATCTGACACCAAAAATCCACTCTCGCGGCTGCGCCGCCGGATTTCCGGCTGCATATCACGCGGTCAAAGGGTATACTGTCGCACTCTTTTTTTATCTAGCCGAACCGTGTGCGAACTCATCATGCAAAAGTTTGATACCAAGACCTTTCAGGGCCTGATCCTGACATTGCAGGATTACTGGGCGCGCCAGGGCTGCACCATTGTTCAACCACTGGACATGGAAGTGGGCGCTGGTACTTCACACCCAATGACCTGCCTGCGCGCACTTGGCCCGGAGCCGATTGCTGCGGCCTATGTGCAGCCATCCCGTCGTCCTACCGACGGTCGCTATGGCGAAAACCCGAACCGCTTGCAGCACTACTATCAGTTCCAGGTGATCATCAAGCCGTCGCCGGACAATATTCAGGAGCTGTACCTCGGGTCGCTGAAAGCGCTGGGTATGGATCCTACCGTACACGACATTCGCTTTGTTGAAGATAACTGGGAAAACCCGACGCTGGGTGCATGGGGACTGGGCTGGGAAGTCTGGCTTAACGGTATGGAAGTGACGCAGTTTACCTATTTCCAGCAGGTCGGTGGCCTGGAGTGTAAACCGGTTACCGGCGAGATCACCTATGGTCTGGAACGTCTGGCCATGTATATCCAGGGCGTGGACAGCGTTTACGATCTGGTCTGGAGCGACGGTCCGTTAGGCAAAACCACCTACGGTGATGTGTTCCATCAGAATGAAGTGGAGCAGTCGACGTATAACTTCGAATATGCCGACGTCGATTTTCTTTTCACCTGTTTCGAACAGTATGAGAAGGAAGCGCAGAAGTTGCTGGCGCTGGAAAAACCGCTGCCTTTGCCCGCTTACGAGCGCATTCTGAAAGCCGCACACAGCTTTAACCTGCTGGACGCGCGCAAGGCGATCTCGGTGACCGAACGTCAGCGTTATATTCTGCGTATTCGCACCCTGACCAAAGCCGTGGCTGAAGCCTATTACGCTTCTCGTGAAGCGCTGGGCTTCCCGATGTGCAATAACAAAAAGTAAGAGGCAGCCATGACTGAGAAAACCTTCCTGGTGGAGATCGGCACCGAAGAGCTGCCACCGAAAGCATTACGTAGCCTGGCAGAAGCCTTTGCTGCCCAGGTGACGGCCGAGCTGGATGCCGCGAATCTGAACCATGGCGAAGTGAGCTGGTTTGCTGCACCGCGTCGCCTGGCGCTGAAAGTCGCCCATTTGAGCGCCTCCCAGCCCGATCGTGAAGTAGAAAAGCGTGGACCTGCCGTTGCCGCCGCCTTTGATGCAGCGGGCAATGCCACCAAAGCGGCAGAAGGCTGGGCACGGGGTAACGGTATCACGGTCGATCAGGCTGAACGTCTGAGCACCGATAAAGGCGAATGGCTGGTCTATCGCGCTCAGGTGAAAGGCGAAGCGGCGCAGGCATTGCTGCCGGGCATGATTGCCACGGCGCTGAGCAAACTGCCGGTACCGAAACTGATGCGCTGGGGCGACAGCGACGTGCAGTTTGTGCGTCCGGTGCACACCGTTACGATGCTGCTGGGCGATGAACTGATCCCCGGCACGATTCTTGGCATCAAGTCCGATCGCGTTATCCGTGGTCACCGCTTCATGGGCGAAAGTGAAATCACGCTTGAGAACGCCGATCAGTATCCGGATGTGCTGGAAAAGCGCGGTCAGGTGATTGCCGACTATCAGGTCCGCAAAGCCATGATCAAAGCCGATGCGGAAGCCGCAGCACGGCGTTTAGGTGGCGTAGCCGACCTGAGTGACAGCCTGCTGGAAGAGGTAACATCGCTGGTGGAATGGCCGGTGGTATTGACCGCCACCTTCGAGGAAAAATTCCTTAAGGTGCCGGCTGAAGCGCTGGTTTACACCATGAAAGGCGATCAGAAGTATTTCCCGGTTTATGACGCGGAAGGCAAACTGCTGCCAAACTTTATTTTCGTCACCAACATTGAGTCGAGCGAGCCGCAGCAGATTATTTCTGGTAATGAGAAGGTGGTGCGCCCGCGTCTGGCGGATGCTGAATTCTTCTTTAATACCGATCGTAAAAAACGTCTTGAAGATCATCTGCCGCGTCTTGAAACCGTATTGTTCCAGAAGGAACTCGGTTCGCTGCGTGATAAAACGGATCGTATTCAGGCGCTGGCGGGCTGGATTGCGGCACAAACGGGCGCAGATGTGAATCACGCCACACGCGCAGGCCTGCTGTCAAAATGCGATCTGATGACTAACATGGTGTTTGAGTTTACCGACACCCAGGGCGTTATGGGCATGCACTATGCGCGTCATGACGGTGAAGCCGAAGATGTCGCTGTGGCGCTGAACGAGCAATATCAGCCGCGTTTCGCAGGTGATGATTTGCCGTCCAGCCCGGTAGCCTGTGCGCTGGCCATTGCTGATAAGATGGATACGCTGGCCGGTATTTTCGGCATCGGTCAACATCCTAAAGGCGATAAAGATCCCTTTGCTCTGCGTCGTGCCGCGCTGGGCGTTTTGCGCATCATCGTGGAAAAAAATCTGCCGCTTGATCTGCAAACGCTCACCGAAGAGGCCGTACGTCTGTATGGCAGCAAGCTGAGCAATGCGAACGTGGTTGATGACGTCATCGACTTTATGCTGGGCCGTTTCCGTACCTGGTATCAGGAAGAAGGCCACAGCATCGATACCTTGCAGGCGGTGCTGGCACGTCGTCCAACCCGTCCGGCGGACTTTGATGCACGTATGAAGGCGGTTTCGCATTTCCGTACGCTTGATGAATCGGCCGCGCTGGCGGCGGCCAACAAGCGTGTCTCGAATATTCTGGCAAAATCAACAGAACCGCTGAATGACAGCGTTCAGGCATCACTGTTGAAAGAAAATGAAGAGATCCAACTGGCCACGTTTGTGACCGCCCTGAGCAGCAAACTGCAGCCTTACTTTGCAGAAGGACGTTATCAGGATGCGTTAATTGAACTGGCGCAGCTGCGTGAAGCGGTAGACAACTTCTTCGATAAAGTGATGGTGAATGCAGAAGACCCGGCGGTGCGAATTAACCGACTGACGCTGCTGTCGAAACTGCGTGAGCTGTTCCTGCAGGTGGCCGATATCTCGCTGCTGCAGTAATCGGTTCTGATACAGATAAAAGGGACGAGATATCGTCCCTTTTTTTATGCCGCCACCCGACCTGCTGGTGGCACTTTATCTTTTTGCGGACGCAATAAAAGAACTGACAACACCTGTGGTTGCGAAGGCATCCTGGCAGCGCAGGAAGCCGGACGGCAACGAACCCTGTAAATGGACTGCGGCACTGCGCGGCGTGCAGCTTCAGAATGTCCAGGTCACGCCTGAAGACAGCGTCCAGAAATACTTTTGATCCGTCATCGGGCTGTCGCGGAGGGCCCCTGTAAGGAAGGTGACTTTGGGTTGCAGGTAGACATGGAAGGATTTTACAGGGTGCCAGTCAAACGCCACGGCAAGCCATGGCGTTACGCCCTGATGGTTCCAGGTCGGTAAACCACTGCGGGCAGATTCCTCTTCGCTTACCCCGTAGTAATAGCTTGCCTGCTGTTTACTGAGCCAGTCCACACCGGCCTGAGGATAAACGTCCAGTTGCATCAGAGAGACCTGGCCTGCCCAGGCAACCGTACCCAGCCATCCCCGGCTTTCGTTCAGCGTATCGCCAGACAATTCGGTTCGAAACGCACCAAGGGGCGTGATCTTCTGGTAGCTCATGCCGCCCATCATGGTGCTGTGGCGGATGCGTAACTGGCGGAGTGCCGAATCAGAAGTTTGGTCCGGATCAAATTCGTTATCCAGATACCACCAGCGCGCTTTCAGTTGTGTGGTGTCATCTTTGATAAAATAGGCACCCACTTCTGTGCCATCAATATAGACATGATCATTGTCATAGCCCACATAGGGCAGGCCAGAAAACTGAGTTTTATACGCGCGATAGGGCGTAAAGTTCGCTTCCCCCTGCGCACCCAGGGTCAGCCCCTCAGCCCAGGCATGCGTAATATTACCGAGCAGGAGGCAACACAATGCCGTTCTGAAACGTAATGGGATGGTCGTCATTTTGTCCGGTTATCGTCTGGCTGAGGCAGTGATCTGTCAGGCCTCACAGCCCGAAACGGGGCGTGAGCATACATAAATATTTGTGCCGCCTTTTCATCCTGAGCGCGCGGGTTGTCTCAGAACAGGGCTGCCCGAAAGGTATATCGGAGCCGCTGCAGCAATGCAAGAGATGGCTACGCTTATTCTCACGGAGTTCATCCCCTGTTTATACTGGTCACAACGGACAGGTTCAGGCTACTGCGCGAATGCGCCATTCCGTGGTGATGGGTAAGGGGAATAACGGAGACGTCGACAGCCCTTTACGTGGGAAAGCAAGGGTTGCAGACTGAAATGCGCTAAGGAAACAGGCTGTCAGCACCGCTACCGGCATCAGCGCTGACAGCCTCGCCGATCAGGATGCCGGCGGCGTGGTTCGGGCAAAACTTTCCCGTTGAAAGAGTGTTTCGGCCAGCCTGACCAGTGCGGGCCGCTGAACGCACCAGTTAGGGACAACGCGACGGAAATTCAGGTAGCCAATCATGCACCCTGTGGCAATGTCGGCCAGATTCAGTTCGCCATTATCGATCCACTTTCCTTCACTCACTTCTTTTTCCAGGCTGTCCAGCCCGCGCTGAATCTTGTCGCGATGGCGTAACAGCACTTCTTCTGACTGGGCGTTACCTGACCGCATTTGCTCACGTACGATCACCAGTGCCGCATCGCTGATGCCATCGGCCAGCTTTTCAAGCTGACGAACCTTTAAAGACGACAGCGGATCAGCGGGCAATAAAGCCGGTGCCTGACCACGCAGTTCGAGGTACTCCGCAATGATGCTGGAATCGAACCAGACCTGCTGATCCTCCGCGACCAGCGCGGGCACTTTCCCCAGCGGGTTATATTGCGGAACATGGCTGTCTTCGCTGTAGGGCGACGCATTAACAAATTCGAACATCATGCCTTTTTCCAGCATGATGACAGAAATCTTGCGGACAAAGGGGCTGGTATAGCTGCCAATCAGTTTCATTGCGTTACTCCCGTTTAGCGAGGTTTCATCAGCAAAAAACTATTCACCGGGAAACATAAAAGGATTCAGGCCACTGCGTACAAAACCTTCCTGCTCCATACGTGCATCCAGCACTAAAGAGGCGAGATCGTCGGCGACCGGTTCAATGGCCGGATTTTTTTCCTGATAAAGCATTTTCATGTAGCTGCCACAGTCGCCGCAGCTTTCTGCTTTGACGGCCGCGTGCTCGCTGTCCAGTGACCAGTAATGCAGATCGCGGTTTTGGTCGCAATGAGAGCAGGTGTTCTGCACGACGTGCCATTCACTTTCGCACAGGTTGCAGTGCAGGTAGCGCGCACTTTCATGCGAACCCATATGTACGATGCTGGCGACCGGCAGGCTGTGACATACCGGGCAGTGCTGGCGTTGTGCGCCCATCTCCGCCTGAGCCGTACCGGGAATCAATGCCGCCATTTGTGCCCAGTAGATCGACAGCGCAGCCCAGATAAAAGGGGCTTTATCACTGCTCACCTGCGCGTACTCACCCGCAAACAGGGCACTGGCCAGCGTTTCCAGCTCGGTCGCTGACGCTTTCTCCAGGTTCTCTAACACCGCCAGCGCCTGACCGCTCATTTCGGGCTTTAGCTCCGCAACTAACGAGTGCAGCAGGCGATGCCAGTGTGGATCGCGCGAAAGAGTATGAATATCCAGCGGCGCTTTATCTTCCTGAGCGCTCCTGAGCAGATGTGCGTGAAGGTTCATCTGCAGAGGATGATCGTACAGAACGATTTCCTGCGCCTGGGCGATGACGGCGGCAAAGCGTAAATAGTCACCCAAAGGATTTTTTGCCGCCAGATCACGCAAACGCGCCGCCCGACGGCTGTATAAATTTTTAAGCCGGGGGAAGAGTAACGGCGGGATCATTTCCGCTGGGTTTTTTTCGCTCTTCTCCAACGGGTCTTTCGGGATAATGCGGATGCGCATAAAA
The DNA here is from genome assembly GCF_041954965.1 of Pantoea sp. BS_8. Lineage (NCBI taxonomy): Bacteria > Pseudomonadati > Pseudomonadota > Gammaproteobacteria > Enterobacterales > Erwiniaceae > Pantoea > Pantoea sp. BS_8. Next base: position 116,585 of record NZ_JAVAXU010000007.1, on the reverse strand, counting down.
GGCATTTTCCTGTTTGTTGGCTGATTACGCTACTCACGACACCAGCAAAAATGAGGTTGTCTGTATCGGCTACGAGTAGCCGTTATGGGCCGGATCTCTCGCCATTTTCCCTCGTGAGCGGTTCTCAGCGAGCAAAGCAGGCGGAAAACCGCGTCAGGAAACCGCAGTGCAAAACAGCTCCCAACAGGCTGAGCATAGCAGTCCAGCCCTTTATCTTCAGTATGAAATACATTTTTCGCCGGCGACAACAGGCATAACGCATTGTGAATAACGGCAAATCGGTGGGCCTTTCACGCTTTATGCTGTCTGCCACCCACAGACTTGTTGCAGCACGGCGCAGGGTACAGAATAGAAGCTATTCAGCATGGCGCAACAGGGTTACCTTTACGCCATCCGCAACAGCTCAGGGTCAGAACAACGTGAAGAACAACGAAGTGAAAGAGGAAACCGGTGCGAGTGAGCGAGCAGGCTTGCGTGAAATCCATGTCTGGCAACGTGACGACCTGCACCATGCTCAGGCCGACTGGTTAGCCGAAGAAGTGCCCGTGGCGTTGGTGTATAACGGTATTTCTCACGTTGTGATGATGACAACGCCCAAGGACCTGGAGGCGTTTGCTGTCGGTTTTTCACTCTCAGAAGGCATCATCGATTCTCCGGCCGATATTTTCGGAATGGATGTGGTGACCGGTTGTCACGGCATTGAGGTGCAGATTGAATTATCCAGCCGACGTTTTATGGCGCTGAAAGCCCAACGGCGAGCGCTGGCCGGCCGGACGGGTTGCGGCGTATGTGGCGTGGAGCAACTGGAGCAGATCGGAAAGCCGCTGACGCCGTTGCCGTTTACGCAGACTTTTCCCCTGGCGCAGCTGGACAGCGCGCTGGCGCAGCTCAAGGACGTCCAGCCCGTCGGGCAAAAAACAGGCTGCACGCACGCGGCCGCCTGGATACATCCTGAGGGTGGACTGATTCATGGCTGTGAGGATGTCGGCCGCCATGTGGCACTGGACAAACTGCTGGGCTATCGCAGTCAGGCCGAATGGGGCAATGGTGCCGTACTGGTCTCCAGCCGGGCCAGCTATGAAATGGTGCAGAAATCGGCAATGTGCGGCGTTGAAATTCTGTTTGCCGTGTCTGCCGCAACCCAGTTAGCGGTGGAGGTGGCCGAACGCTGTCATCTTACCCTGGTAGGATTCAGTAAACCGGGCCGTGCCACCATCTATAGTCATCCGCAGCGGCTGAGATAACGTCTGCGTGTTCGGGGCGCTTTGCAGGTAATCCTCTTTACGCACCCAGGCTTTCCGCCACCGAAAAATCTGGCTGCTTTGCATGCTTTTTCAAAACCTTATGTTTAATAGGGCATTGATTACGCTTTTACCGATCATGAATTTAACTATAATGATACGACTGCTTACGCGGCACGTGCCGACATTGTCGTGCTGCTCAAACACTAAATGGAGAGGAAGAACATGAGTTATTCACTGCCATCCCTGCCTTACGCTTACGACGCACTGGAACCGCATTTTGACAAGCAGACGATGGAAATCCATCACACCAAACACCACCAGACTTATGTCAACAACGCCAATGCGGCGCTGGAAGGGACTGAATTTGCCGATCTGCCTGTCGATGAACTGATCACCAAACTGGATCAGCTGCCAGCAGATAAAAAAGGCCCGCTGCGCAATAACGCGGGTGGTCACGCTAACCACAGCCTGTTCTGGAAAGGCCTGAAAACCGGCACCACGCTGCAGGGCGAGCTGAAAGCCGCGATTGAAAAAGATTTCGGCAGCGTAGAAAAATTCCAGGAAGAGTTTGAAAAAGCGGCAGCGACCCGTTTCGGCTCCGGTTGGGCCTGGCTGGTTAAGAAAGGTGACAAACTGGCCGTGGTTTCAACCGCTAACCAGGACAACCCTCTGATGGGCGAAGCGATCGCTGGCGTATCGGGTTACCCTATCATCGGTCTGGATGTGTGGGAACACGCCTACTACCTGAAGTATCAAAACAAACGTCCGGATTACATCAAAGCTTTCTGGAACGTGGTTAACTGGGACGAGGCGGCAGCGCGCTTCGCATCCGCTAAGTAAGCGCTAAGCGCCACACGTACTTTCAACCGGCAGAATGGCTCTGCCGGTTTTTTTACGCCCGCAGGATGCTGTTCTTCCACCCTGCAACTTCTCAATGGTGCCTGCTCTGGCATTTTATTACCTTCAAACTACCTGCACACATGCAGTCGGGCTTAAGGGCCTAAACGAAAATTAAACGAAGCGTCAGTTTACCCCGCTAAATTTTTAACAATTTGAGTCATTAACCTGCCGTTGATGCCGGTCGTTTTATCATCAGTGTCATTATCAGACCAATAAGAATGTCGGCTATGTCTATTTATACTACACACGATGTGATGGCGGATTCATACGCCAGTTTATTTTTTCAATTACTTAGCGGAAAGTACGTCCCCAACAAAATCTGGCGGAGCCGGCGATTCCGGCTTAAATTTGCTTTAAGAACCCTTATTGCACCTGTTACGACTTTGCGTTATTTACAGCAACTTTCTGCGTTACCAAAAATCACCCAGTTAATGCACGTACAGGGGCTGTTACCCGCGAAGCTTCATCGCCCCTATCTGCGTGCGGGAATGAGCGTCGCGCAACGGGCGCAGGCGATTCTTGATCACTATAATCTGATGAACAACCTGGCGAATTTATCGCTTCGCCAGATTTTGCAAAGTGGTGAAGAGACTGTTCTGGCCAGACTTGTGGGTAAAAACGACGAAGACTTTGTTATTGCCTGCCGTTCTGGCTTTTACGATCGTGAGGGTGAAGTCACCTTAGTGCTGCGTTATCAGGGCGAGGGAATTGCCTCTCTGTCATTCACGATTTTGAATGAAGATAATGAACGCACCTTAGTGATTGGAGGATTACAGGGACCGCGAAAAACCATTAGTAATGAGGTGATTCGCGACGCAACGAAAGCGGCACATGGTTTATTTCCTAAGCGCTTGCTTATGGAGGTGGTCTTTATTTTGTCGCAGCAGTGTGATGTCAAAAAAATAGCCGCAGTAGGCGATGAAACGCATGTTTTTCGTAGTCTGCGTTATCGCCACAGTAAAAGCGATAAATTCTGTGCCAGCTACAGTGAATTCTGGCTGACGCTGAATGGTCAGGCCCGCGCTGACGGCATGTTTGCACTGCCGCTGATGTTGCCACGAAAAACGCTTGAGGAAATTGCCAGCAAGAAGCGGGCCGAATACCGCCGTCGTTATACGCTGCTGGATACGCTGGCAGAGCAGGTGAACACGGCTACTGGCCAGCATGCGGTGGATCAGGCGGCTGCCTGATCGCACACATCAAAAGGCGCTTTTGGCAAAGCCTGTCATGACCTGCAGGTTCATTTCTCGTCCCAGCGCGGTCATAGGGTGCACGACAACCAGGCCGCGTACACTTTTCTTTAAGGCACCCAGATTGGCCTGTTCTTTTTTGGTAATTTCGCGGCTGAACGGCAGTTTCTGCAGTTTTTGAGCTTCCTGGCTCAATTTGGCGTCGCGCTGATTGCGCAGACGTTCAATTTCCGTCACCAGCGTTTCTTTCTCTTTTAAAAGCGCGCCCAGCTTTTCAGCATCACCCGCTTCCAGTAGCTGAGGCTCTTTACGGTTCAGCGCGTCCAGTTGATCGCTGAGGCGTTTAATTTCGTTCTTTTCTTGCTCTTTCATGACAACAACTCGTTGAGGAAAACAGGCTAAGGATACACCAAATTCACGACAGATTCTCGGGAGAAGGGTGAAAGAGGGAGCGGTTCAGGCTCCCCGCAGGATTTAGCTGGATGCCTTCTTAAACGCCTGTTTCAGGCTGATACGGGAAATGAGTTCTGTCAGAGAAAGGACCATCGTGGAGCGCACCATTTGCAGGTAGCGTTGCTGCTGCATCGCCTGTAAGGCGGGATCGTCTGCCTGTAAGGTGGGAACCGGCGGCCAGGCTGAGACGCAATGCAATTCACCGAAAGGACCCAGAATTTCATCATCGGTAAAACGATAATCGCCCGCGTCGTGATTCAGCTCTTCGCGCAGGGCCAGCAGCAGTTCACAATCTTCATATTCATGACGACTAATCACCCCAAGGCCATAAATCAGCTTAAGCCTGACCGACAGCTCGCCGAGCGGGCCGTCGCCCAGCAACAGGGGCTCCACGGCGTATTTCACGGCGTAGTCATCTTTACGGAATACTTGTAACACCAGCACATTAACGGCTTCGGCCAGCAGTTCAACTGCGGCGAACAGAAAGCTCCGCACCGATCGCCCCGCGTTCAGACGTTCAAGCACACGATTTTCAAAAGCCTGCTTTTCTTCCATTATGGCCTGCGTCAATGTCGTACTGCTGTCGGAGGCGACGTCATCGCCCCCGATCTGGATTGCTAACATGGCGTTATTATGCCATGGCGTGCCAGGCGCTAACGGCTTCTTTTACAATCTCACTGTCAGCCTCCAGGCCAGATACCTGAGCCAGGGTTGCCTGTGGCCCTTTTTCCGCCAGCAGTGCAGCCAGCTCTTGCGCCTGCGGATCCTGGTCGCTGTGGTAGTGCATGGCGGCCGCAATCCCTTTCACCAAATTGGCATGCGGCAATCCGTATTCCAGTGTGCCCAGCGTTGGTTTAATCAGGCGATCGCCCGCACTTAACTTACGAAGTGGCTGCCGACCCACGCGTTCAACATCATCTTTTAAGTAAGGATTTTCAAAGCGGCCCAGGATTTTCTGGATATAGGCAGCATGTTTATCGGCGTCGAACCCATAACGTTTGATGAGCACCGCGCCACTCTCTTCCATGGCACCCTGAACGACGGCGCGAATACCCTCATCAAGAATGGCATCGCGGATGGTCTGGTGGCCAGCCCGTTGTCCCAGGTAGGCCGTAATCGCGTGGCCGGTGTTGAGTGTAAAAAGCTTACGCTCAACAAAGGCCATCAGGTTGTCAGTCAGTTCCATGCCCGGAATGGTGGGCAGATCGCCCTTAAACTGGGTCTTATCTACAATCCATTCGCTGAAGGTTTCCACGGTGACTTCCAGCGGATCCTCACTGCCAGCTTCAGAAGGCGGTACAATACGATCAACCGCAGAATCGACAAAGCCAACATGCGCCTCAAGCCAGGCGTGATACTGGGACGGTAGTGCCTGGAGCACATGCTGTTTGAGCTGACTGGTACCGCGAACCATATTTTCACAGGCGATAATATTTAGCGGCTGAACATTGCCGTTATCACTGCGTTTGGCCAGACCTTTGGCGACGCTGGTGGCGATGCGTTCCAGGATTTGCGGGCCAACCGCAGTGGTAACGAGATCAACTTCAGCGATCAGAGGGATAATATCGTCGCTGGTACTGTTAACGGCACTGACGCCTGTAACGATATCGACGTTGGCCTGTTCACCGACGACATGCACAGGATATTCATGACGTGCATTCAGGGCATCCAGTACCGTCTGATTCACATCTGCAAAAACCAGCTCAATACCTGCGTCTGCCAGCAGTTTACCAATAAAACCGCGACCAATATTACCCGCTCCAAAATGTAACGCTTTCATAATTTTGACCCATATCAAATGACAACGGGGCGGGCATGTCCGCCCCAACAAAGTGGGACGGGCATAACCGCCCCAGGGAAAATGTCGGACCGAATCAGGCTAACGCTGGCTTGCCTGATAACAGATCCAGCACATCTTGAACGCTGTTGGTATGAGCCAGTTTTTCAATGACCTGCTCATCGTCAAGTGCGTTGGTCAGGCTGGTGATCACCTGAATATGCTCGTTATTGCGGGCGGCGATACCAATGACCAGGCGCGCCACCTCATCGGGTTCATCACCAAACTGCACGCCAGCAGGGTACTGGCAGAAAACCACACCGGTTTTCAGCACACGGTCTTTAGCCTCAACCGTGCCGTGCGGGACCGCGATCGATTCGCCAAGGTATGTCGGCGTCAGCTTTTCCCGCTCCAGCATCGCATCAACGTACTCGGGCTGAACATAACCCCCTTTCACCAACTGCTCACCCGCAAAGCGGATGGCCTGCTCTTTATTACTGGCATTCAGTCCCAGGAACACATTGCTCGCCCCCAGTTTAAACAGGTTGGCACTGCCGTCATCATAGCTGTCACCCAATGTTTTCTGTACGACTTCCCGGTTCGCTTCACTCCGGTTTGCCGCCGCCAGGCGCTGGGTCAGCGTGCTGTACAGAGCACTGTCCAGAAAGTTATTCAGTGAAATGTGTTGGGCATGAGGAGCCTGACGAATGGCGCGTTCGGTCAAATCGCGATGCGTAATGACTAAGTCAACATCACCCGGCAGCGCGTTAATGGCGCTGTTGGTTACCGACACATGCGTTAAGCCTGCATCCTGAACTTTCTTACGCAGTACGCCTGCCCCCATAGCGCTTGACCCCATGCCGGCATCACAAGCCACGATGATTTTACGCACATGATTCAGGTCAACGCTCATCGCATCGCTGGCAATCGCGGCACCTGACACCGCCTGCCCTTTTGACTCAGCTTTCATGTCATGCATGCGCTGCGTAGCCGCTTCGATATCATCGTCTTCTTTCACTTTGCTGGTTTTGAGCAAAATAGCAGAGACCACGAAGGAAACAGCAAAAGCAGCGAAGACGGCGGCAATATTCGCAAAATAAGCGCCTTTTGGCGTCATGGCTAATACTGCCAGAATAGAACCCGGTGAGGCAGGAGAAACCAGGCCGCCATGCAGAACCGTCAGAGTAAACACGCCGGTCATACCGCCGAGGATCACGGCCAGCAGCAGCCGTGGTGCCATCAGGACATAAGGGAAGTAGATTTCGTGAATACCGCCCAGGAAGTGGATGATAGCCGCACCGCCGGCAGACTGCTTCGCACTACCACGACCAAAGAACATATAGGCCATCAGTACGCCCATACCCGGGCCTGGGTTGGCTTCAATCAGGAAGAAGATTGACTTACCGGCTTCGCTTGCCTGTTGAATCCCCAACGGTGAGAAGATGCCGTGGTTAATAGCATTATTAAGAAACAGGATTTTCGCCGGTTCGACAAAGACAGACGTCAATGGCAGCAGGTTATTTTGCACCATCAAATTGACGCCAGCGGACAGGATATGTGACAAACCTTCAACAAGGGGACCAATCGCCAGGAAGGCCAGCAACGCCAACAACATGCCGATGATCCCGGCAGAGAAGTTGTTAACCAGCATTTCGAAGCCGCTTTTGATTTTGCCGTCAACCATGCGGTCAAATGACTTAATTGCCCAGCCACCAAGCGGGCCTGCGATCATCGAGCCGAGGAACATCGGCATATCAGCACCGACAATCACGCCCATTGTCGTGATGGCACCCACCACACCGCCGCGATCGCCTCCCACCAGACGTCCACCTGTAAAGCCAATTAGCAATGGCAGCAGGTAAGTGATCATCGGGGCGACAAGTTTCGCCAGTGTTGCGTTTGGAATCCAGCCCGTTGGAATAAACAGCGCGGTGATAATACCCCAGGCGATAAACGCGCCGATGTTAGGCATCACCATATTACTCAAAAAGCGACCAAAGCTTTGAACTTTGACCTTTACTGATGAGGACATAAGCCCACCCCTTGTTGAGACGCGCTGCAACAGGAGCGCGCGTTTGTTTTTGTTTAGCCACTACGGCGATGCGCCGTCAGTATTACTGTATGCAGGCGGACTTTATCACGCGAATATTGGCCTGCGTAGTGGGTGACCTCATGAGTGATGCAGGTCACATTTATGACGGGGTGACAGGGGTGCTTTAAGTGATTTAGATCACAAAATAAGGGTCATACGGGAAAGTTATGACTAATCTTTGACCGTTTCTTTTTACTTTAAGTGATATTTATCACACTTTTATCATGCTGCTTTGTTTATAAAATGTGATTAAAGTCACAACTTAATTTAATAAAAAACGGGCCAGATCACATTTTGATCTGGCCCGTTTTTATGAAGCGCAAGCGCGTGGTGAAGTGATTATGAGGTGGACAGTCGCTAATCTGTCCGTGTGAAATTTATTGTCCCGTGCCCTGAACGGCATTCTTGGCCTGAGTCAGTGCCTGGACATTCGCTGATAAACTGGTCATCAGGCTGTTGTACTGGGTAGCCTGTTCCTGAGTAGGGAACTGGACTCCGCCATTATTAAAACTGACGCGTGTCCCCTGTGCCTGAAGAAATTCACCAGTTTTAACCGCATCCTGACTAAGCGCCTGGAGTTTAGGTAACAATGGGATCAACTGAGCGGCAGGCTGAGTGACGACCTTGTCATAGGCGGTATCGAAAACCTTTTTCAGATCGTCAGACTGTTTCAGACCGGCTTTGCTCTTATCCGCCTGCATTTTGGCGCTTTCGAGTTGTTGGGTGGCGACGGTCAGGGCGCTGGTGGCCTGAGCCAGAGAATCCCGGCGACTCAGGTAGTCCTGCGGCACGCGAATAGCAGAAAGCTCATCCACGACCGGGCGCATGCCCTGATCGACCGTCTTATTCACCTGTTGTGAGAAACCATACAAAATCGCGTAATCCCCAGCAAAGGGACCAAAACTCTGTTTCTGGTTTTCACTCAGACTCGGCAGATGTTCACCGCTACGCATAACGGTATTTTGCATGAAATCGATAAACGCTTTGCGTTGTTCGCCTTCTTTATCACCACACGCGGTGAGTTGCAGAACGATAAGCACGCCAGCCAGCATAATGCCGCTGCGTGCCAGGACGCGGGAAATTCCTGAAGCCATGGGTTCAACTCCTGTCAGTAAAACTGGCTGATGTCCGGGTAAGCAGTGGCCTAAAGAATAGAACAAACGTTAATGGCCACACAATGTGAAAGCGCGCTGTCAGGCCATTATGGGTAAGAAAAAAGAGGTTAAACGTAAAATCAGGGCCTCATCCGTTTACAAAGCCTGTTAAAGAGCAGTGAAAAAGCTTTTTTCCATACCCGATAAGGGGCGGCTCGTGCTGTAAAGGCAGTAAGAATAAACCCGGATCGGGGCCTGTTCAGACGCCCTTTGTTAAGCCTGCCCGGACCGCGCTCACTGCCTGAGCATCCCGTACCGGGTGCAGGCTGTATTAACAACTATCCTCTAAATGCCCTTTCATTGTTCAGTTGCCTTAAAGTAGTGCAACCCGTTGCTCTGGCTCGCTATGGGAAGGGCCTGTCCAGATGACAGAGCAGGATTAATCGTACTGGTGATTGCCTGATGACCGTTATGTCTTTGGGCGCTGGCGGCACGACAGCCACGGCATCGCCAGTGCGTAGCTTGATAAATTGCTGGTACTGACCGTTTTGTTGTAGAAAATCGAAAGATCTGGCGCATATTTTGCAAATTCTTTTGTTGTAAGCGCGTGCGGGGTTCTGACGATTTATTCACCGAAGAGGGTGAAGAAAAAAAGATCGGAACGCGAAGTGGATGCCGTATCAACAAAATCAATTGCATCAAACGGTTAGGGTTTTTAGCCTTTTTTCAGAATTGTAAAGTTAAAAAAAATGTTTAATTTGCACTGCAAATTGTCAGGTCTCTATCCATACTTAGTCTCCCGGCATATGTTGCATTGCGTTGTCATGTTTAAGCAGCGGTGCAGTACAGGCTGTGTCCCATAAGATTTTCATCATAAATACAAACTCTTATGGGATGCAGCTTGCTTAGTCCGGTTTCTGAACCTGATTTCAGGTTCGTGTACCTTCTTTCACGTGATTCATAGTGAGTTTTAAGGAGTTCTCTATGGAGTTAAAAGATCCTATGTTTGAATTGCTCAGCAGCCTTGAGCAGATTGTTTTGACACGTGATAACAGCCCTGTTGCGCTGCAAACTCAGCGTCAACCTGCAATGCCAGAGCCGCAACGTCTGCGCGAAATGGCGGGAATGCAGGTCGATGAGTTTGCAAAAATCATGGGTGTTAGCGTTTCTTCGGTTAAAAGTTGGGAAGCACAGCGTACGCGCCCTTCAGCAACGGCACAGAAATTGATGAAATTACTTCACGCCAATCCGTATCTTGGACGTCAGCTGCTTGATTAAGTTTTAAAACCCACCCGTTTACAGGTGAGGCCGGTCACAAGGGTGGCCGGCTGTTTAGCCTCCAGCACACAACGCCATCCGTATTTCCTGCCAGTGTCTTATCAGGCAAGCTTCGGTAACACGTCCAGTACGTTACCTACCCAGCAGACAATCACAACGACACCAAAAATGATGACCATGGCGGGAATGATTCTGCCACCCCACACGGTAAAAATTTGGTCGGGAAAGCGTCTCCGGGACTGCATTGCCAGTAGGGCAGGCACGATGACGGCCCACACTGTTGCGCATAAGCCTGCGCCGCCAATGCCATAGAGAAAGCCATTTGGAAAGATCAGGTACAAAAGGCTGGGGGGAAGAAAGGTGAGCAGCACCGTTTTGCCTCGCCCAACGGCGGTATTTTCTATGTTAAACAAGTCCGCCAGATAATCGAATAACCCCAACGTGACGCCAAAAAAAGAGCTGGCAACGGCAAGATTAGAAAAAACCAGCAGGAAAAAGGCAATAACTCTGTCGGGATGGGTGCCCATAAACGACTTCACCAGGGCGTCAACATTGCCCCCCGACGCAATAATGCCTTTAAAACTTTCGCGCGGGATATTGCCCATAGTGCAATACAACCAGAAAAGATAGACAAACAGCGCCAGTAAGGAGCCCATAACCAGGCTTTTCACCAGCTTGTCTTTCTGCTTGCCATAACAAATTATCAGGCTGGGAATATTGCCATGAAAACCAAATGAAGCAAGGCAGACAGGGATAGCCATAAAGATACAGGCGAAGTAAGAATGCGTGTCACTGAGGCTGCTGGCATCGCTGAGAATGGCATAGTCAACCTCAAAAAATAATGAACCGAAAACAATGATAAAGGCGAGGATTTTAACGCCGAGAAAGAGGGATGTAATCCGGCTTGTTGCCAGTGAGCTTATCCACAGCACGCCAGCAACACCTGCCGCGGTGCCGATGCCAACGACGCGGGCAGGCAAAGTCAGGCCCGTGTGAGCGGACAGCGTTTCGCTGATAATCGCACCATTGGCTGAGATATAGGCGTACGTCAGAATATACAGCACAAACGCAACGGTAATGCCGCTAACTACATTCCATTTTTGACCCAGTAGATCTTTGGTTAATGTATTAAAGCTTGAGCCTGGTGGGTAATTTAAATTGGCCTCCAGCAATAACAGACCGGAATGCAGCATGGAAAACCAGGCGATCACCAGGATAAAAGTGCCCCAGAAAAACCAGGCGCCGGCCAGATCGACGGGCAGTGCAAACATGCCGCCACCGATGACCGTGCCGGCAATAACCATCACGCCCCAAAAGGCGGAATGTTTTTGATGTGGATGATCGTCCATGGTGTCCTCTCAATACGGTATCTCATGTTTATCATTTTTATTGTTGTGAGGTTAACAGAGCGATGCGGCAGAGCGGCTGTCGCTGACAGCCGCTCACTTTACAGGTATGACGGTTAAATCTCTTTAAGTTTTGCAGTGAAGTGGCGCAATACCTCAGGCTCATAGATGAAGGTTAAGCCTTTTATGTTGGCCGCATTCTCTTTCACATGCCCGAATGCTTCAATGATGAAATCCATGTGCGTTTGCTTGTAGGTGGCCCTGGGAAGGGTCAGACGCAGCAATTCAGCCGGGCAGGGCAACTGTTTACCCGTTTTCGGATCGCGACCTAACAAAAATGATCCAATCTCTACCGCCCGAATGCCTGCCACCTTATACAGCTCACAGGCCAGGGCCTGAGCCGGAAACTGATCGGCGGGAATATGAGGCAATAATTTACCGGCGTCGACAAAAGCAGCATGCCCTCCAGCCTGCTGACAGATCACGCCTATGGATTCCAGCCCGTCTACCAGGTACTGAATCTGGCTGATGCGATAGGCCAGCCAGTCCTGACGCATCCCGTCGTAAAGCCCTACTGACAGCCGTTCCATCGCACCGCCTTCTAAGCCGCCATAGGTGGGAAAACCTTCCTGCACGACGCACAGTGTTCGGCAATCTGTATAGACGTCAAAGAAGCGGTCGTCCTTGAAGGAGAGCAAACCGCCCATTGGCACCATGGCATCTTTTTTGGCCGACATCGCCAGCATGTCGGCATATTGATAGCTTTCCCGGGTAATCGCGTCGATTGTCCAGCCCTGGTACTCTTTTTCACGTTGCTGGATAAAGTAGGCATTTTCAGCGAAACGGGCTGAATCCATGACCACAAGAATGTCATATTGCTTTGCGATTTGGTACATGGCTTTTAAGTTGGCCAGGGAGACAGGTTGTCCTCCAGCCGAGTTGCAGGTGATCGTCGCCACAATGTAAGGCACGTGACGGGCACCCACTTCCTTTATACCGTCTTCCAGACGTTGCAGGTCGAAATTGCCTTTAAAATCATGACGTAATGCGGTATCGAAAGCCTCTTTGATATAAACGTTTCGGACAGTGCAGCCGTTAATCTGGCTATGTCCTTGCGTGGTGTCGAAGAAGTAGTTAGAAAAAGCCACCATTTTGGTTCTGTCGAGGCCTTTTTCCTTTTCACGTTTTTTAATTAATACCGGGATATAAATTTGCTCTGCACCCCGGCCCTGATGAGTCGGAATGGTATATTCATACCCAAAGATGGCTTTCACGGCATCGGCTAATGCATAGTAACTGCGGCTTCCACTGTATGATTCGTCGCCCCGCATCATGGCTGCCTGCATGTTTTGTGTCACTGCGCCGGTGCCGCTGTCCGTGAGGAGATCAATAAAAACGTCTTCACTGTCCAGTAAAAAAGGATTCATACCCGCTTTTATTATCGCCGCCTCGCGATATTCGCGGCTCGTCCGTTTAACGGGTTCAATAACACGAATGCGAAAAGGTTCCGGTAAATGTTTAAAGTTATTCATTGCTCTTCCTTTTATTCAGGCATGCCGGTGCCGTGACTTTTGCAAATAAATAAAAATCAGGCGTGGCCATTCTTTTAAATTTAAATGTCCATGAATTTCGCTGAGACGGCAGGGTACGTAGCCTGTAAAAAGAGCGAGAAAAGCGATACAACAGGACGACACTATTTGTGCAGTCTTAATGAAATCAGGATGCGCGTGCGTGCACCCGCGACACCGGAGGTATAAGCCAGCGAGTGCTCAGAACGGTAAAAGGAAAGGATTAAGGGCGATGATTGACGATAATATTGTCAAGGTTAAACCATTTAGATAACAGGGCAGGATTGTTTAAGATAATCATAATGTTTCAACTCTCATTAAACATCATATTACCCTATTCTATTATCTTTATAAGTCCATCGTTTTTGTAGGCTATCGTGATTATTATCACAGTAATAAAAGTGTGCTCGTTAAAGGTAGATTATTACTGATTTAACCTGGATTTGGATCTCTTTCAAAAGCCTATTGCTGGCCCTGTCGTCGTTATTATTACACCGTTACGTTTCCACGGCGTCTGCCATCAGGAAAAAACAGCGGCGTACTCGCAGCACAGGGATTCGGACGACAGGCCCGGTGACGCATTTCGGGAACCGGAACAGCCAGCGCTGCGTCCAGATTCGACTATGGCTGGCGTTTACCTGCTGTGAGAAAGATACTCAGTCAGCGTCAACGTAACCCGCCGTACCGCGCTGCCTGCTTTATAAACCAGTTCTCGGGCACGCTGTACGGTGCCTGACTTAGCTGTGCAATGCCCTTTTCAATATTTGTCGAGGCCTGATGCCAGAGTACTTCACTGCCTTCTTTGAGCAGGCCAATCTGAATTTTCTTTTCAATCAGGTAAACGCGGGCGAAGTGCGGATCGAAGCGGACGATGGCCCGTGTGTTATCAATAATATCGGCCAGCTTAATAGTTTGCGCTTCAGGACTGGCCTGGGCAGTATGACGGAAATGCGCCATTTTTCTGGCTGCCCGATTTTTTGCCTGCGCGGGGGCGGTATCGGTCAGCATTTCAACCAGTCGGGCCACTTCCGGGCCGAAATGATTTTCAATATCGTTGAGTGTCGTCGCCGTATCTTCTACAGTATCGTGCAGCCAGGCAGCGGCCAGCATAACCGGGTCATCGGTTACGCTTCTGACCAACTCCACCACGGCTGTCGGATGAACAATATAGGGCTCATCGGTATATTTACGCCGCTGTCCTGATTCAGCATGGACCTGCGTGGCATAGCGTCGTGCCTGTTCTTCCAAAGAATCCTGCATGCACTACCCCCGGCTGTCATAAATTGCTTGCAATTAACTAGTGTGCTATCTATATTACTTCCATGAACAGTTATCAAGATGACAAAAAAGTGAAAGCAGCGCCACTGTTGCTCGATCAGCAACTTTGCTTCGCACTTTATTCCGCCAATCTGGCGATGCATAAAGTCTATCGCAAGTTACTTAGCCAGATGGATATTACCTATCCGCAATATCTGGTCATGCTGGTGCTGTGGCAACAGGATTCACTCACGGTGTCAGAAATAGGCGAACGGCTTTTTCTGGATTCAGCGACGCTGACGCCGCTGTTGAAACGTCTGGAAAATGCGGGCTTAATCAACCGTCAGCGTTCCCGTCAGGATGAACGTCAGGTGGTGGTCAGCTTAACGGATGCCGGGTGGGCTTTGCGTCAGAAGGCTGAAAGTATTCCTGATGACATTCAGTGTGCGTCAGACTGTAGCGAGGACGAGATGTATGCGCTTAAGCTACAGCTCAACCAGTTACGTGACAAACTGATGGCTCCGCGCTAAATTTTCTAATGAGTACAGGCAGTAAATTAACCTTCACTGTTCGACTACGTTGTGATGAGTAGCGAGCGATTAAATAGTGCAATGGAGAAAAGCGATGTCTTTAGAACAAGTGGTTTACCGTGCAAAAGCTAAAGCTACCGGTGGTCGTGATGGCCGCGCAACGTCTTCTGACGGCGTGCTGGATGTCAAACTGGGTGTGCCAAAAGAGATGGGCGGCGCAGGTGGCGAAGTCACTAACCCAGAGCAGCTTTTTGCAGCGGGATACTCAGCTTGCTTCCTGGGTGCGATGAAATTTGTTGCTGGCCGCGACAAGATTGCGATGCCAAAAGATGCATGGATTGAAGGTGAAGTCGGAATTGGTCCAATCCCAAATGGTTTTGGTATCGAAGCGACGCTGAATATCCACTTGCCTGACATGGATGAAGCAGAAGCACAGAAGCTGGTTGACGCCGCGCACATCGTGTGTCCTTACTCAAATGCCACACGTAACAATATTGACGTAACACTGAACATTATTCGCTAAGCGATCAAGGGCCTGGTTCCGGGCCCTTCCTTACTTTCTCTTCTGGCCCACTTCCCGGATCGTGCTGAACAGGATTATTTTCTGGTTTATAGCGTGGCCGCGTGCTTAACTGTGCCGCTTTATATCAGGGCATGTCAAAACGCTCAGAATTCTCTTCTTATTTAACCGGCTTGCTTAATTCGCGAACTCTGCAGAAATATGGCAGTCAGATTAACGTTTGGTTAAGCGCTTAGTCCGGGGAAACTCCATTTTTCATGAATTATATAAAATCATTAACACAGCAAAAGCTGTCGCTCTTGCTGGCTTTGTATCTCGGTATACTGCTGAATTTGCCGATTTTTTATCGCCGCTTTGCGGGACTGTTGACAACCTCAACCGTGACAGCCTGGCTCACCGCGCTTACAGAGGTTGTGGCTATCGTACTGTTAACGTTTTTCCTGATGCGGCTGTTATCGCTGGGTGGAAGAGTGTTTTACCGTATTCTGGCCACGTTGATCGTGCTGATTTCTGTCGCCGCCGCCTATTACATGGCCTTTTTTAATGTGGTTATCGGCTATGGCATTGTTGCATCCGTGATGACAACCGATACCGATCTGTCTAAAGAGGTCGTGGGCTATCACTTCATTTTGTGGATGGTCCTGGCCAGTGCGCTGCCGTTGTTCTTCATCTGGCGTAACAGTCTTAGCATGACGCTCAATGAGCAACTGCGCACACCAGGACAGCGTCTTAAGCCCACGCTTATCCTGCTGGCTTGCGTCGCCCTCGTCTGGCTGCCCATCCGCTACCTTGATAAGTTGCAAAAAAACAATGAGGAAGTGACCAATATCGATCTGCCCAGTTATGGCGGCGTAGTTGCGCACTCCTATTTACCCTCTAACTGGCTGGCCGCGCTGGGCCTGTTTACCTGGACGAAAGTCGACGAAACGCTGGAAAACCATGAACTGCTGGATCCTGCCCAAAAGTTTACCTATGTTGCGCCGCCGGGCTTAGATGATACTTACGTTGTATTTGTTATCGGCGAAACCACGCGCTGGGACCATATGGGATTGCTGGGCTACGAGCGTAATACCACGCCGAAGCTTTCTCAGGAGAAGAATCTGGTCGCATTCCGCGGTGAATCCTGTGATACCGCGACCAAGCTGTCTTTACGTTGTATGTTTGTACGTGAAGGCGGCACCATGGATAATCCTGGCCGGACGTTAAAAGAGCAAAATGTTTTCGCGGTAATGAAAGAGCTAGGCTTCACCTCAGAGCTGTTTGCGATGCAGAGTGAAGTCTGGTTCTACGATAACATCAACGCTAATAACTTCTCTTTCCGTGAGCAGATCGGTTCAGAACCACGCAATCAGGGCAAGTCAGTGGATGATATGCTGCTTGTACCTGAGCTGCAGGCATCATTGCAGCGTTATCCAAAAGGTAAGCATCTGGTTGTGTTACATACCAAAGGTTCCCATTACCTCTATTCGCAACGGTATCCGCGCAGTTTTGCGCGTTACCAGCCTGAATGCATGGGCGTGGATGAAACCTGTAGCAAAGCGCAGTTGATTAATGCCTATGATAATTCGGTACTCTACGTCGACAGCATGCTGGACAGCGTATTGGATCAGCTGCGTGATAAGAAAGTGATTGTTTTCTATGCCTCTGATCATGGTGAATCGATTAGCGACAATATGCATTTGCACGGCACGCCGCGTGAGATGGCACCACCAGAGCAGTTCCGCGTGCCGATGATGGTCTGGGCATCGGACAAATACCTGGCGGACTCTACGAATCGCGAAAACTTTGAACGACTGCAGGCGCAACAGCGTACGGGCAAAACCCATCGTCATGTTGAGCTGTTTGATACGATTCTGGGCTGCCTGGGTTATACCTCGCCCGATGGTGGAATTAAGCAGGCGAACAACTGGTGTCAGGCACCAGCCAGAACGGCGACTAAAACGCTGTAATCACACAGGGATTTTGGATTGATAACGCCGAGAAGCCGCTGACCGCCTGCTTTCCAGGCGATTGGCCTTAAAAGCGCAAAAAGCGGTTGACGCTTATCAGGGGGAGCAGTAACATGCGCCCCCATCGGCGAGTAGCGCAGCTTGGTAGCGCAACTGGTTTGGGACCAGTGGGTCGGAGGTTCGAATCCTCTCTCGCCGACCATATTTAAGAAACCTGTCTGCAAAGACAGGTTTTTTTTCGCCTGAATAAAAGAGGATGAGAACCTCCGGAGGCGGTTTGCGCCGGGCGAAGCGAGACAACGTTGCGAACGCAACGGCCCGAAGGGGGCTTACGCAGTAAGCCTAATCCTCTCTCGCCGACCCTGTTTAAGAAACCTGTCTGCAAAGACAGGTTTTTTTTCGCCTGAATAAAAGAGGATGGGAACCTCAGGAGGCGGTTTGCGCCGGGCGAAGCGAGACAACGTTGCGAACGCAACGGCCCGAAGGGGGCTTACGCAGTAAGCCTAATCCTCTCTCGCCGACCCTGTTTAAGAAACCTGTCTGCAAAGACAGGTTTTTTTTCGCCTGAATAAAAGAGGATGAGAACCTCCGGAGGCGGTTTGCGCCGGGCGAAGCGAGACAACGTTGCGAACGCAACGGCCTGAAGGGGGCTTACGCAGTAAGCCTAATCCTCTCTCGCCGACCCTGTTTAAGCAACCTGTCTGCAAAGACAGGTTTTTTTCGCCTGAATAAAAGCGGGGGAGAACCGCCGAAGGCAGCTTGCGCCGTGCACGCGCAGGGTTTCGTTAATAAAGGGGGCCATCTTTACTCTTTCTGTTTATTTTTTAACCCAATGATAAAACAGCTTTTTTGCTGCGGCCTGACATAGTCATCGTCACCTGTGTTTATGACGGGGCTTATAACGTGTTGTGAAAATTACGTCATCACAGCAAGCCTTTATGGGTTTGTTATTAGAAAATCTCATGTCAGTAATTTTGTGAAAAACCAATAACACATCCTTGCAGCGCAATTTCATGACAGACCGCTATTTTGCCGTCTCAATGCGATGCAGGCCTTGTTGTCTGAGGGATGCTGGCAGGCGAAATATAAGTTTTGGTTATACTGTAAAAAAGCAAAATGTTAAATTTTTGCGGGAAAATATCAGCATTTTCCGCTGTATGAACGTCATAACGCACAGGGAATCGTTCAGATATCCAACATTTGGCGCTAAATGATGTACGATTTTATTTAGTGGTAATGACTGCTTAACGATGACTGTGGTAGCAGAATGCGTGGAAATAAAGCCACGCCACTGTGCAATATAGGGCGTTAGCGCGCGCAGGGTTTTTTTTATCGTTGCTTGCTATTCCTCACACTCTGTGTAAATAACTAACCGTTGTATTGACGTTCTTTGCAACTGTTGACAAATTGATGCGTCAATAACGGTGCAGATACAGATTTTTCTGATGGGTACTTATCAATCAGCATTATCAAAACAAAAATATCTCACTCTTATCACCCGATCAGGGTGGACCGCCTGAACCGCATAAAAAAACCAGAGGTCGGGCAATGCACACAACAACACATCACAATGGAGCAAAAGCATGATCAACTCCCTGGCCAAATCCAGGATGCTGAAGGTCGGTCTGAGCCTCGTCGCCATGACCGTAGCCGCAGGTGTTCAGGCGAAAACCCTGGTTTATTGTTCTGAAGGTTCTCCGGAAGGGTTTAACCCGCAACTCTTTACGTCGGGTACGACGTACGATGCCAGCTCTGTTCCAATCTATAACCGTCTGGTTGAATTCAAAACGGGTACGACCGAACTGGTACCCGGACTGGCTGAAAAGTGGGACGTCAGCGCTGATGGCAAAACGTATACCTTCCATTTACGCAACGGCGTGAAATGGCAAACGACTAAAGATTTCAAACCTACGCGTGAATTTAACGCGGATGACGTCGTGTTTTCTTTTGAGCGTCAGTTAGACAAAAACAACAAGTACCACAACGTCTCTGGCGGCAGCTACGAGTACTTTGAAGGTATGGATATGCCAAAGCTGATCAGCAAAATCGAAAAAGTAGACGATCATACCGTTCGCTTTGTGCTGACGCGTCCTGAAGCGCCTTTCCTGGCTGATCTGGGCATGGATTTCGCCTCCATCATGTCCAAAGAATACGCTGACAACATGCTGAAAGCCGGCACGCCTGAAAAAATTGACCTGAATCCAGTGGGCACCGGGCCGTTTGTGCTTCAGCAGTACCAGAAAGACTCACGTATCCTGTACAAAGCCAACCCGGATTACTGGGGAACCAAGCCAAAAATCGATCGTCTGGTTTTCTCGATTACCCCCGATGCGTCAGTACGTTACGCCAAGCTGCAGAAAGGCGAATGTCAGATCATGCCGTATCCGAATCCGGCTGATATCGCCAGCATGAAGAAAGACAGCAAAATTAACCTGATGGAGCAGCCAGGTCTGAACGTCGGTTACCTGTCATTCAATACCGAGAAAAAACCGCTGGATAACGTGAAAGTGCGTCAGGCACTGACCATGGCGGTAAACAAGAAAGCCATCATTGATGCGGTTTATCAGGGCGCCGGCCAGCCAGCGAAAAACCTGATTCCACCGACAATGTGGAGCTATAACAACGATGTTAAAGACTATGCCTACGATCCAGAGAAAGCCAAAGCGTTGCTGAAAGAAGCCGGTATGCCGGATGGTTTCTCTATCGATCTGTGGGCAATGCCGGTTCAGCGTCCTTATAACCCGAACGCGCGCCGTATGGCAGAGATGATTCAGGCTGACTGGGCGAAAATTGGCGTGAAAGCCAAGATTGTCACCTATGAATGGGGCGAGTACCTGAAACGTGCCAAAGCGGGTGAGCACCAGACGGTCATGATGGGCTGGACTGGCGATAATGGGGATCCCGATAACTTCTTCGCAACGCTGTTCAGCTGTGCGGCGGCGAAAGACGGCTCTAACTATTCGCGCTGGTGCTACAAGCCGTTTGAAGATTTGATTCAGCCAGCACGTGCGGAATCCGATCACAACAAACGTATTGAGTACTACAAGCAGGCTCAGGTTGTAATGCATGACCAGGCGCCTGCGCTGATCATCGCTCACTCAACCGTTTATGAGCCTGTAAGCAAGAAAGTTACTGGTTATGTCGTTGATCCATTAGGTAAACATCACTTCGATACCGTCGATATTCAGGAATAACCTTTCGGATTACTGCAGTCAGGGCCGGTTTTACCGGCCCTCAGGCGACCGTGTCAGGTCGCCTGTTATCTGCTCTTTTTTTTCCGGCTAATTACTTTTACAAAAAGAAGCGCTTCCTGCGTCGCGTTCTGCTGTCGCGGGATGCGGTTAATGAGCAATGTTATCTCTGGCCAGGGCCAGAGGAAAACGACTGAGAATTACGCCTATGCTGCAGTTCATACTCCGGCGTCTGGGGCTTGTCATCCCAACGTTCATCGGTATTACATTATTGACCTTCGCGTTTGTGCATATGATCCCGGGCGATCCGGTGCTGATCATGGCAGGTGAACGCGGTATCTCCCCTGAGCGCCATGCTGAGTTAATGGCGATGATGGGGCTCGATCAGCCGCTGTGGAAACAGTATCTGCACTATATCAACGGTGTGCTGCACGGTGATTTAGGTATTTCACTGAAGAGCCGCATTCCTGTATGGACTGAATTCGTCCCGCGCTTTAAAGCCACCCTGGAACTGGGGATCTGCGCCATGATGTTTGCCGTCGCCGTGGGGATTCCGGTTGGCGTTCTGGCCGCAGTAAAACGTGGTTCTGTATTCGATCACACCGCGGTCGGGATTTCCCTGACCGGCTACTCGATGCCGATTTTCTGGTGGGGCATCATGTTGATTATGCTGGTGTCGGTCCAGCTCAATCTCACACCGGTTTCAGGTCGCGTGGCAGATACGGTGTTTCTGGACGACAGCCATCCGTTGACCGGTTTTATGCTGATTGACACGTTCATCTGGGGCGAGCCTGGCGACTTCAAAGATGCCGTCATGCATATGATTCTGCCCGCGATTGTGCTGGGCACCATTCCGCTGGCCGTCATCGTGCGCATGACGCGCTCTTCTATGCTGGAAGTGCTGGGTGAAGACTATATCCGCACCGCCCGGGCGAAAGGCCTGACGCGTATGCGCGTCATCGTCGTTCACGCTCTGCGTAATGCGATGTTGCCGGTTGTGACGGTCATCGGTTTGCAGGTGGGCACCTTGCTGGCTGGGGCCATCCTGACCGAAACCATCTTCTCCTGGCCGGGTTTGGGGCGCTGGCTGATCGAAGCGCTGCAACGCCGTGATTATCCGGTCGTGCAGGGCGGTGTGCTGCTGACGGCTATCCTGATTATCCTGGTCAACCTGTTGGTTGATCTGCTGTATGGCGTGGTGAACCCGCGCATACGTCATAAGAAATAAGGGGGCATCATGTCTGTCGTTGATCCCGCGAGTGTGAATGTCGCACCTAAGCCGATGACCCCGATTCAGGAGTTCTGGCACTACTTTAAACGTAACAAAGGCGCGGTTATCGGGCTGGTTTACATCATTCTGATGCTGTTGATTGCCATTTTTGCCGAGGTGCTGGCACCGCACGGCCCGGCGGAGCAGTTCCGTGATGCCCTGCTGCATCCACCTGTGTGGCAGGAGGGAGGAAGCTGGAGCTATATCCTGGGCACCGACGATGTGGGGCGCGATATCCTCTCGCGTTTGATGTACGGCGCGCGCCTCTCCTTGCTGGTGGGCTGCATGGTCGTTGTGTTGTCGCTGATTTTTGGCGTGATTTTCGGCCTGCTGGCGGGCTATATCGGTGGAGCGGTTGATGCCACGATTATGCGTCTGGTCGACATTATGCTGGCGCTGCCTAGCCTGCTGTTAGCCCTTGTTCTGGTCGCCATTTTTGGTCCGTCGATCGTCAATGCTTCTATTGCTCTGACCTTTGTCGCGCTGCCGCACTATATCCGTCTGACACGCGCGGCGGTACTGGTTGAGGTCAATCGTGACTATGTGACGGCCTCAGGTGTCGCCGGTGCCGGTATGCTGCGTCAGATGTTTGTGAACATTCTGCCTAACTGCCTGGCCCCGTTAATTGTTCAGGCCTCGTTAGGGTTTTCCAACGCCATTCTTGATATGGCGGCGTTGGGCTTTCTCGGTATGGGTGCGCAACCGCCTACGCCGGAGTGGGGCACTATGCTCTCCGACGTATTGCAGTACGCGCAAAGTGCCTGGT
This sequence comes from Pantoea sp. BS_8, assembly GCF_041954965.1. Taxonomy (NCBI): domain Bacteria; kingdom Pseudomonadati; phylum Pseudomonadota; class Gammaproteobacteria; order Enterobacterales; family Erwiniaceae; genus Pantoea; species Pantoea sp. BS_8. The sequence continues at coordinate 94,160 of NZ_JAVAXU010000007.1, read as the reverse complement.
GGGTGGTGACGTTCCCCGGATTAGTCATTCTGCTGACCGTGCTGGCATTTAACCTGATGGGCGATGGTTTGCGTGATGCACTCGACCCGAAACTCAAGCAGTAAAGAGGCACCGAGATGGCGTTATTAAATGTAGATAAGTTATCGGTGCATTTCGGCGACGATAAGGCACCGTTCCGCGCAGTAGACCGCATCAGTTATCAGGTTGAACAGGGCCAGGTGGTGGGCATTGTCGGTGAGTCGGGTTCGGGTAAATCCGTCAGTTCTCTGGCTATCATGGGGTTGATCGATTTCCCCGGTAAGGTGATGGCGGAAAAACTCGAATTCAACCAACGCGATCTAAAGCGTATCTCTGAAAAAGAACGCCGTCAGCTGGTGGGCGCCGAAGTGGCCATGATTTTTCAGGATCCGATGACCAGCCTGAACCCCTGCTATACCGTGGGTTACCAAATCATGGAAGCCATTAAGGTCCATCAGGGCGGTAATAAAAGTACCCGCCGCCAGCGGGCGATTGATCTACTGAATCAGGTGGGGATTCCCGATCCGGCCTCGCGGCTGGATGTGTATCCGCATCAACTGTCTGGTGGGATGAGCCAGCGCGTGATGATCGCGATGGCGATCGCCTGTCGTCCAAAGCTGCTGATTGCCGATGAACCGACGACCGCGCTGGACGTAACGATTCAGGCGCAGATCATTGAACTGCTGCTGGACCTGCAAAAGCAGGAAAACATGGCGCTGATCCTGATCACACACGACCTGGCACTGGTGGCAGAAGCGGCCCACCATATCATTGTGATGTATGCCGGCCAGGTAGTAGAGAGCGGCAAAGCGTCCGATATCTTTAAAGCCCCCCGTCATCCTTACACGCAGGCGTTATTGCGTGCGCTGCCAGAATTCGCGGCCGATAAAGCACGCCTGGCCTCATTGCCGGGGGTGGTGCCAGGCAAATACGATCGTCCAATGGGCTGTCTGCTGAATCCACGCTGCCCTTATGCTAACGATCGCTGCCGTAAAGAAGAACCTGAACTGCGGACGATTCCGGGACGTCAGTCCAAATGTCACTATCCGCTGGACGATGCCGGGAGACCAACCTATGAGTCCTGAGAAAACGAAGCACGACTATCTGCTGCAGGCTATTGACCTGAAAAAACACTATCCGGTGAAAAAAGGCTTATTTGGTCAGGAGCGGCTGGTCAAAGCGCTGGATGGTGTCTCTTTTAACCTGGAGCGCGGAAAAACACTGGCCGTGGTGGGGGAGTCAGGCTGCGGCAAATCCACGTTAGGTCGTTTACTGACTATGATTGAAACGCCGACGGAAGGGCAGCTTTACTGGCATGGTCAGGATTTATTAAAACACGATCCGCAGGCGCAAAAGCTGCGTCGACAGAAAATTCAGATCGTGTTTCAAAATCCCTATGGTTCGCTAAACCCGCGTAAAAAAGTCAGCCAGATTCTGGAAGAGCCGCTGATCATTAACACTTCGCTCACTAAAGCCGAGCGGCGTGAAAAAACGCTGGAAATGATGGCCAAAGTCGGTCTGAAAACCGAGCACTATGACCGTTATCCCCATATGTTTTCCGGAGGACAACGTCAGCGTATTGCGATTGCGCGTGGCCTGATGCTCGATCCGGATGTCTTAATCGCAGATGAACCGGTTTCGGCGTTGGACGTGTCAGTGCGTGCGCAGGTGCTTAACCTGATGATGGATCTGCAGCAAGACATGGGGCTGTCTTATGTCTTCATCTCTCACGATCTGTCGGTGGTTGAACACATTGCAGATGACGTGATGGTGATGTACCTGGGACGCTGCGTTGAAAAGGGCAGTAAAGAGGCGATTTTTGCTCATCCCCGCCATCCTTACACCCAGGCGCTTCTGTCGGCCACGCCACGTCTGAATCCTGACGATCGTCGTGAACGTATCAAGCTGACCGGTGAACTCCCCAGCCCGCTCAATCCGCCTCCGGGTTGCGCGTTCAATGCGCGCTGCCGTCGCCGTTTTGGCACCTGTGTTCAGTTGCAGCCGAAACTGAAACAGTACGGTGAGCAGCAGATAGCCTGCTTTGCGGTTGATCAGGATGAAAACCAACTGATTGCGTCAGGTGATGTGACGCGCTAGAGATGTCCTGTCATGCGGAATCCTTGTAGGTAAACGACAGGTGATTCCGCTTGACTGTAGAAGCCCGCAACGCTGTCGTTACCTTCCTGGCGTCACTCATCGCCAAAAGCACCGCTGGTTAGTGGCACGTTCTTCCTCTGCCCGTTCGCGGCATTCATAAATCCTGGGATGTGACGTGCCGCCGGATTTGAAGAATACAGGTTTTGTTGGCCACGCATTCGCGTAGTAATACTTTACCAACCATAATTCAATATTCTCACAACCCTTAAGCACCAATGTCAGAATGCTGTAAAAACGACAGTACACGAGACAGCTTTTTTTTGCTTTCCAATACAAGGAGTTGTGTTAGCCATGCTCCCCGGGTTAGTAGATACTTAGATCTTAATCATTGAGGCTGATATTTTACTTAAGGCTGTCTCAATAATTTTACGAAATATATGTGAGTTAGTGCTCATTTTTTGCTAAACACAACTAATTAGCATTAATCTTTCTTATTTAATCTGTTGGTTTTGTAATCAGAATTATCTCACTGTGTTCAAATTATTATGATATATTCCTGGAAAAATTCTCCCTATGTTTTAGGTTGTGGTGTATGAAGAATTACGACGACTTACAGCGTTTTAAGGAAAAGACAAAAACGCTCGATATCGCCTTTCAGGATATGTCAGGCCAATCGCAGGAAGCGGCGGAGAAAAGTAAATGGTCTCTCATTCGTCAACTGGCGAGTGACGATCAGCAAATGCCGTTTAGTGGTGGCCAGCGTATTGATTTACCCCAGCCACAACCGATTCAGGGTGATGAGTTTAGTCTGGACATGGGTTCAGCGTTAACTCAGAGCGCGCAGGTGTCGACGCCTGCATCTGCCTCTTCCCGTTCCCTCATAAACAGCCTGTCAGCCAGCGAGCCGCTTCCTGACGTGACTGAGCCTGCTTCACACGCTTCCTCTTCCCTGTTCCCGACATCCTCAGCAACGCCTCAGGCCGGGGTCGCTGTACAGAAGACGCATGCGCCGGTAACGGCACCTGACACTGCCCCCTCAATCCCGGCACGTCCTGAAGCAGAGAACGGTCGCTTCAGCGATCTGTTCCGTGCGCGTAACAGCGCGTCAGAGAATTTACCTAAAGAAACGTTATTAAAACCGTTACTGGAGAAGATTGCCTTATGCCGTTAGTTTGTGTGTGCTCGCCCAAAGGTGGGGTGGGAAAAACTACGTTGGCAGCCAATCTGGCCTGGAGTCTGGCCCGATCGGGTAGCAAGGTATTGGCAATTGATTTTGATGTACAGAATGCATTGCGTCTTCATTTCGGCGTTCCCCTGAATGACGGACGGGGTTTCGTTGCTCGCTCAGAAGAGCAGGCTGACTGGAGCCAGTCTATTTTGACGACCGGAGGGAACATTTTTGTTCTGCCTTACGGCAATGTTACCGAAGCCCAGCGTGAGCGGTTCGAAGAGAATCTGACTAAAGACCCGCATTTTCTCAAGCGAGGCCTTGATACGTTACTGAACTATCCCGGCCTGGTGATGGTAGCGGACTTTCCTCCCGGACCCGGACCTGCGCTTAAAGCCATCAGGGCGTTAGCCGATATGCATTTGGTCGTTATGTTGGCGGATACCGCCTCCGTGTCACTGTTACCCCATATTGAAGAAAACCGCCTGATTGGGCAGCCGCTGAACAGCCGGCACGGTCACTATTTTGTCCTCAACCAGTGCGACAATCGCCGGAATATCAATCGCGATGTGACCGCTTTTCTTCAGCAACGGCTGGGCGATACGCTCCTGGGGCAGATTCATCGTGATGAAAGTGTGGGTGAGGCCAACGCCTCGCAGCAATCCGTTTATGATTTCAGCCCTGCCTCTGCTGCTGCCTTTGATATCGAACTGATCACCAAGCGTGTCGCCAGTATTCTGAATATCACGGTGGGGAATGGCGAAGTTCAGGCGCAAATTAACACCGGTAACTACTAAATGTAATGACCTGCTCCGGCAGGTTAAAAAAAACAGCTCTTTCAGGGTGGGTCATGGGTAAACTTGGGTTTTACCTGCTGCTGCTGGTGCTTGCACCTGTTGCTGCGGTGATTATTATCACGCCGATGGATAGTCAAAAACAGTATATTTTTGGCTTGATTAGCATTGGTATGGTGTTTTTATTGGGGTTCAGTAAAAGCCGTAAAATAACGGTAGTGATGGTTATTCTTTCTGCCCTGATGTCATCCCGCTATATATGGTGGCGGACGACGGAAACACTGTATTTTAATTCTGAAATCGAAGCGATTCTTGGCATTGGCTTATATATTGCGGAACTGTATGTCTGGCTGATCCTTATACTCGGCTTCCTGCAAACCACATGGCCATTAAAGCGAACGATTGAACCCCTGCCGGAGGACACCAGCCTGTGGCCAACGGTTGATGTCTATATCCCCACGTATAATGAAAGTCTTGATGTCGTACGTGACACTGTTCTGGCCGCACAGTGCATTGACTATCCGCGTGACAAGATAAAGGTTTACCTGCTTGACGATGGAAAACGCCGGGAGTTTGCTGTATTCGCGGCCGACGTGGGTGTGGGCTACATCACGCGCGACGATAACAGCCATGCCAAAGCCGGTAATCTTAATCACGCAATGAAGATCACAAAAGGTGAACTGATTTGCGTGTTTGACTGCGACCACGTAGCGACCCGCACATTTTTACAGGCAACGGTGGGCCCGTTCCTGAAAGATCCTAAGCTGGCGCTGTTACAGACGCCGCACTATTTTTATTCGCCCGATCCGTTTGAACGCAATCTGCGCGCAGCGCGCAGTATTCCTAATGAGGGTGCGCTGTTCTATGGTCCGGTGCAGCAGGGTAATGACAACTGGAACGCGACTTTCTTCTGCGGTTCCTGTGCCGTCATTCGTCGTTCTGCGCTGGAAGAGATTGGCGGTTTCGCCGTCGAAACGGTGACCGAAGATGCCCATACGGCGTTGAAAATGCAGCGTCGTGGGTGGGGATCGGCCTTTCTGGCCATTCCTCTGGCTGCAGGTCTGGCGACTGAACGTCTGGGCCTGCACGTAATACAACGTACCCGCTGGGCCCGCGGAATGACGCAGATTTTCCGCGTCGATAACCCACTTTTGGGTCGTGGCTTAAAGTGGCAACAGCGGCTTTGCTATCTCAATGCCATGCTGCATTTCCAGTTTGGTCTGCCGCGCGTCATCTTCCTGACCGCGCCGCTGGCTTATCTGTTGTTCAATCTGAATATTATCCATTCGTCAGCATCGCTTATTTTTGCTTATGTCCTGCCTCATCTGGTGCTGTCGTTGTCGGTAAACTCGCGTATGAATGGCCGTTTCCGCTACACCTTCTGGGGGGAAATTTATGAAACCGTCATGTGTTTCCACCTGGTGATTCCGACGATTTTGACATTGCTGTCACCTAAGCATGGCAAATTTAACGTAACGGACAAAGGCGGCGTACTGGATCAGGGCTTCTTCGATTTCCATATTGTTCGCCCGCACGTCATCGTTGCGCTATTGCTCAGCATTGGCATCGTAGCGGGTATCGTGCGTGCGACGATGCATGACTATTTTGGTGTCGATCCTTACGTGATTGCCCTTAACGTAGGCTGGGCGATCTTCAGCTTAATTATTTTAATGGCCGCGATTGCGGTCGCGCGTGAAACCAAGCAGGTACGAAAAACGATTCGTATCGAGGTGCAAATTCCGGCCATTATTCATTACGCCAGCGGTATTTCCTCGCGCACTATGACCAGCGATCTCTCAATGGGAGGCGCGCATCTGGACGCACCGGATAACCGTCATGAGCATGACACGATTGAAGAGATCGATCTGTTGCTGAAATCCGGCACGATTACTATCCCGGCAAGCAAAATTTCCGGCGATGAAGAGAGCATTCGTCTCAGCTTTGGCGCAATGCCGCTGTCGCGTCGTCGCGAACTGGTGCGTGTGGTACTGGCGCGAGCGGATGCATGGATTCAGCCTGAATATAAGCAAGATAATCCCCTTACTTCTTTGGGTACCATTATTCGTACTGTTTTCGAACTGTTCTGGCTGACCTGGTTAGATCGCCGTGAGAAACGTAAAGGCGGAGCGCAAAACGTGGCGGTGAAAGAGGACAGTGCAGTATGAGAATGTTGATACAGTCGATGCTTGCAGGGTCGCTTTCGGCTGCATTGTGGGCTCTGCCGGCGTCGGCAGAGGCGCCCGTTGCCGGTAATAACGCCAGCCTTACTGCGGTAAATAACGGCCAGACCACGGACAGCAATGCGGTGTTAAACAACAGCGCGGCACCGGAAAGTGGCGCGGTGCCGAATAACAGCGCAGTAATCAACAACAGCCCTGCGACAGGTAGCAGTGCTGCCCCGATCATGAGGACTGCAGCGGATGGTAATACCACCCTCAACAACAGCGCCGCACCTGGCAGCAACACAGTAATCAACAACAGCCCTGCGACAGGTAGTAGTGCTGCCCCGATCATGAGGACTGCAACGGATGGTAATACCATCCTCAACAACAGCGCCGCACCTGGCAGCAACGCAGTGATCAACAACAGCCCTGTGCCAGATAGCAGTGCTGCCCCGATCATGAGGACTGCACCGGATAGCAATACCACACCAAACAACAGCCCAGCGCCAGACAGCAATGCCGGGCTGAATAACAGCGCAGCCCCAGCAGCCAGCACCGGGGCAGAGAACCCTGCGGTATCAACCTCAACTCATGAGGCGGCTTCCGGATCGGCGATGCCGAATGGCGGGACAGCCGCTGCGCCGTCTGCCAGCAGCCCTGCTACCGTCACCCATGACAGCAGCGCGCTGTCGAGCGTACCGCCACCGGCGGGGCTTGATAACGCAGAACCGGCCCTGGAAGCGGCGGCGGGTGCAACCCCTTATGCACCGGGTCAGGCTACGGCGACCGCGATGGCCAGCAGCATGCTCAATCAGCCCGTCAGCAGCACGCTGAGCGTGGCGCAAATGGGGCAGCGACAGGGGATTACGCTGACCGGTGGTCAACTGCAATCGGGTATCCTGTTTACGTTGCCAGGCGATGAGGTAGTGACCAACGCACGCCTTAACCTGTCGCTGCGCGTTTCCCAGGCGCTGGCGGCACGTAATACCTCTCTGCAGTTAATGTTAAACGGCCAACCGCTCGGTACGCTGCCGTTAGGTTCGGGCGACAGTGATGAAAGCGATTACCAGCTGGACATTCCGGCGGCCATGATCGTGTCCAACAACAACCTGAGTTTTAAAATTAACGACGCCGATAAGCTGTTGTGCGAAAAAGACAGTGCGGAACAGTATCAGGTGACTATTCTGCCCAAAACGATGTTGAGCCTTGAAGGCCAGCAGTTAAATATTGGTACCAGCCTGCGTAACTTCCCGCGGCCATTTATTGACCCGCAACGTATGACCGCAGCGGATGTCACGTTCGCCTTTACCAACAGCGTCTCACCCGACACGGTCACTGCGGCAGTGCTGGTGGCATCCTGGTTGGGCATTCAAAGTGATTACCGCGGCATCAGCTTCCCGGTCGTCCGCGGTACGCTGCCGGAAAAAAACGGCATCTTGTTTGGTCATCCCGGTGACAAGATTGGCACACTGACCTTTCCTGCCGGTTCAGGGCCCACCCTGCAAATGGTCGATAATCCAGGCAATCCGGTATATAAGCTGCTGCTGGTGAGCGGCGCAGACGAAAATCAGTTGCGCCAGGCCGCGAATCGTCTGACAACCCAGCCCCTGACTACCGATGGCAGCATGTTACAGGTTAAGCCGCAATCCATTGCCAGTCGCAGTCCTTACGATGCGCCTCGCTGGATCAATACGCTCCATCCTGTCCGTCTGGGTCAGCTGTTGCGCAAAGATCAAAGCCTTACCGCGACCGGTATCTGGCACGATGCGATGCGGGTTAATTTCCGCGCAGCACCCGATCTGTTTTTGTGGGATGGGGATACGGTTCCGCTCCATTTGCATTACCGCTTTCCGTCAGAGACCTGGATTGATGAGAAAAACTCACTGCTCAATGTCACCCTGAACGGAACCTTCCTGCGTAATCTGACCGTCAATAAAGAGGGGCTTCTGGAAAACGTCTGGCACCGCCTGGGTGGCGATGCGCGTCAGGAGCATTACCAGATTAACCTCGATCCCTATCTGATTTATGGCGATAACCAGCTGGCGCTCTATTTTAATATTAAGCCCAAGGCGGATGCGCCCTGCGGCGTGTTACTCAACAACAATATTAAGAGCCGAATTGAAGAGGACTCCTGGATCGATCTGAGTCACACGCGGCACTTTAGCATGTTGCCTAACCTGTCCTATTTTGTGGGCGCTTCGTTTCCGTTTTCCCGTCTGGCGGACTTTTCACAAACCACACTACTGCTGCCCGGGCAGCCCAGCGATGCGGAAATTTCCACGCTGTTAAATCTGTCCGCTCGCGCGGGAAATGCGACGGGTGTTGTCCTGGCACAGAATCAGGTGTTGTTTGGTCTGCCAAACGGCGGCAATAACCTGGCACGGGTTCAGCAAACGGATTTACTGGCCGTGAGCACGACCGGAAACAGCGCATTCAATCAGGCAATGCTCGAAAACTCGCCTTATGACGCTAACGGCAGCGCGCTGGGTGTGAAAGAACCGACCACGCTTGAAAAACTGCGTAGCTGGCTGATGGGTGACTGGTATCGTCAACCACTGGATGCCGATCGCTATTTCTCTTCGAATGAGTCCTGGCGTGGTTTTCTGAGTTACCGCTCGACATGGAACCCGGATCGTCTGGTCGTGATGGCGGTTGCTACCAGTGACGACCAGTTGCTGAGATTACATGGTGACCTCAGCTCTGCCCGCATTAATGCGGCGGTAAGAGGCGATACTGCCATTATTACCGATGAGAATGGCATCCGAAGCTTCCGGGTTGGGCCGCAGTTTCCCAGTGGGGAAATGCCGTGGTACATGATGGTGGTATGGTATGCCAACCAGCACTCGGTATTAATGGCGCTGGCTGCACTGCTGTTTTCCGCCGTGGTGGGCAGTGCCGCGTGGGCCATGTTGAAACGACATGCCTCGCGTCGACTGCAGGCAAATGATAATCGCGATGCCGGTAAGAAGTAAGGGCCATAATAATGAATAAAAACCAAATCAGTGCCGGGATCTGTCGCGCGTTAGTGCTGGGCGGGACAATCGCCTTATCTCTGCCGCTTCAGGCAGCGGAGAGCAGCAATCCTGCGCTGCAGGCGTTATTTGATCAGGCAACCTACTGGCATCAAAAAGCGCACGATGATCTGGCGAAGGCGTCCCTGCAGAAAGTGTTAATGGTGGAGCCTGATAACACCCAGGCACTTTACCTGCTGGCGCTCTATTCTCAGCAAAGTGGCGATAATGCGGGCGCGATGCAGTATCGCGCGCGTCTCAGCCAGGTTTCGCCCAACGATCCGCACCTGGCTGAACTGGATAACGCTCGCCAGCTGCAAAGCATTCCTCAGGCACAGCTCTCCCTGGCTCGCCAGCAGGCGCGGAGTGGCAATATCGCGGCGGCCTTGCAAACCTGGCGCAATACCTTTAGCGGCAATGAGCCGCCCCCCAGCGTTGCTGCGGAATATTACCTGACCATGGCGGGTGACCGTGCCCTGCTGCCGCAGGCGATTGAAGCATTGCGCCAGTTTTCGGCTCAGCATCCGCAGGATATGGGGGCCAGACTGGCGCTGGGAAAAGCACTGACATATCAGGATTCAACCCGACGTGAAGGGATTGAGCTGCTCAGTACACTGGCCAGCGGCAATCAGGATGCCGATCGCTCTCTTCGCCAGGCACTTTTATGGCTGGGGCCCCAGGCTTCAGATGCGCCGCTTTACCAAACCTGGCAGCAGCGTCATCCCCAGGATACTGCGGTGATGGACTATTACCGTAAAAATGTCGGCGGCGCGGAGAAGGGGGCAGGTTTTAGCGCGCTGAACAGCGGTGATGTGAACAGCGCAGAAACCAGTTTTGGCAAAGTGCTGCAGGCGAACCCCCAGGATGCGGATGCGCTGGCTGGCATGGGTTATGTGGCTCAACGAGAAGGCCGTTATCAGGAGGCGGCGGACTACTTGCAGCGCGCGGCACAACTGGGCGGCGATCAGAGCGCCGATCGGCAGAAGCAGGCTGCTGATGCGCGTTTTTATGCCCAGTTAGCCAACGCCCAACAGGCATTTAAAAACGGTGACAGTGCGCAGGCACTGGCACTCAGCGCCCCCCTTACTCAGGCGGAAGGCGAAAAAGGCGTGGCAGCAGGCTTATTCCGCGCTGATGTGTTACGTCGAAGCAATCAACCTGAGCAGGCTGAGCAGGCTTATCGCACGATCTTAAAAAACGATCCGGATAACCGCAATGCGCGCGAAGGGCTGTTCTATGTGTTACGCCAGCAGAATCGCACTGCGGAGGCCAATACATTACTGGCTTCGCTGCCAGAAAGCGTCAGACAAAGTGTGGCGCCGCGTGGCAGCAGCGTCGATCCTGTTCGCCAGTTGGCGAAGCGGCAGGTAGCAGCGGGCAACATCAGTGCGGCTATCGCCACCTTGCAGCAGGGCATTCAGCGCTATCCGCAGGATGGCTGGTTACGCCTTGATTTGGCGCGACTTTATCGGCAGCAAGGTGATTCAATCCAGGCGGCGAGCGTGATGCAGCCAGTGATGCGCGACGGCGCCAGCACGGCTGAGCTTTATGCCGGTGCGTTAAACGCCAGCGAAAGTGGTGCCTGGCAGCAGGCAAGCGCATTGCTGTCCCGTATTCCCGCCAGTGCACAAACGCGTGATATGCGAGAACTGGCACAGCGGGTAAATTTTAATCTGCAAATGGCCACGGCCGATCAGTATCTGGCTCAAGGATCTGATGCGGCAGCGGCGAATACGTTAAAAGCCCTTGCCGTCAACCCGCCGGATAATCCGGTTGATGCGGGAAATCTGGCACAGAAACTGGCAAAAGCCGGCGATCTTGCCGGTGCCGTAGCGGTCGTGCGTGGCAATATGCAACGGGGTGTTCAGGGCAATGCCGGTGACTATGCTGCACAGGTGGCCGTGCTGAACCAGGCCGGACTTGAGAGTGAAGCACAACGTTTTCTGAGCACGCCTGCGCTGCAGGCACGCAGTACGCCTAAGCAACTGGCCGACTTGCGTGAAGGCTATTTGATTAACGAGGTGGATCGTCTGCGTCAGCAGAAACAGTACGCCGCCGCGTACGATAAGTTAATTGGCGCGCTGCAGCGCGATCCACAAAACCGCGATTTAATGTTTGCCATGGCCCGTCTCTATCAGGACGGCAAAATGAATAAAGACGCGGGCGTCGTCTATGACTACTTAATGACGCAGGATACGCCGTCGCAGGACGCGCGCGTTGGCGCGATCAATGTTGCCCTGGCGCAAAACGATGTGCAGCGTGCCAATGAACTGGCCCGTGGCCTGACGCCCGACCCGACGCCGCAACGTCAGTTGCTCCTCGCGCAGGTGGCAGAAGCCAATGGCGACCATAGCCAGGCCATGCGTTATCTGCGAACGGCGCGGGGACAAATTATCGGTCTGCAAGGTGCGCAGCCCGGCACCACGCCAACCATCGGCGGACTGGCACTCGCCGACAACCCATTTGTGAACCGCAGCACCTCGCCTGTTGGGCGCACGCCGTCGACGTATGGCACGGTATTACCCTGGCAGGTTGCGCCGGCCTCATCAGGCACATCGCCGGATGCCACCGTGGCCAGTACGACGAATGTTCCCTCTCAGCAGGCTCAGACGTTACATGATATTGATGCCATGATGGAAACCCTCCAGGAAAAAACGGGCACCTGGGCACAGGGCACGGTACAGGTACGCGGACGTGACGGTGAGTCGGGCCTGAGTCAGCTGACGGAAGCGAAAGCTCCACTCACTTTCTCAACTGTGCCGTTCGGCGACGCACGGTTCGACTTTACCATGACGCCAGTGTCACTGACGGCGGGCAGCGCTGCGGGCGATGCATGGCGGCGTTTCGGCACCAACGCGCTGGAACAAGGCAAAGTGGTGGCGGCCAATGGCGCAAAAGTGGACGATGTGCCGACGGCCTCGACCAATTCGCAAACGGCCTCTGGGGTTGAGCTAAGCCTGGCGCTTAAGGGCGACAGCTACAAAGTGGATTTAGGCAGTACGCCGCTGGGCCAGGACCTGAATACGCTGGTCGGTGGTGTGCAGTGGTCGCCCAAAATCACGGACTTCCTGACGCTTATCCTGACCGGGGAACGGCGTGCGATTACTGACAGTCTGCTGTCCTATGTCGGGACTGAAGATAAATCCAGCGGCAAGCGTTGGGGGAACGTCACCAAAAACGGCGGTAATGCCTTACTGAGCTACGATAATGGCGACGCCGGCATGTATGTCGGGGCTGGCGCTTACAGCTATGTAGGTGAAAACGTAGCCAGTAACAACAACCTGCAAGCCAATGCGGGCGTCTATGTTCGTCCATTCCATGCTGACGATCGTGAACTTAAAGTCGGTATGAGTTTATCGTGGATGGATTTCTCAAAAAATCTCAGCTACTTCAGCTACGGACAGGGTGGCTATTTTAGCCCGCAGGATTATGCGTCCATCTCCTTCCCGATCGACTTCACGCGCACCTTCGATGACCTGAAGGTGAATATTGGCGGCGCGTTGGGTTACCAGAGTTACAGCCAGGATAAGAGTGCGTACTTCCCGAACGATCCGTCCCGTCAGGCACAGCTGGAAGCGCTGGCCGCCAACGGGCATGTCAAAAGCGCCTTCTACGAGGGCAACAGTAAAAACGGTGTAGGTTACAACCTGCATGCAGGTGCCGATTATAAAATCGATAAAGATGTCACGATTGGCGGGCAACTGGGTTATGACACCTTTGGTGATTATAACGAAAGCAGCGCGCAGCTCTATTTCCGCTACCTGTTCGGAGACAACTAATGAGTGAAGCTTTGAGTGGGCCGAGCCACCCACATCAGCCTGGCTGGTTTGATCTGGTCAGCGTTCTGGTCGAAGGCATGATTGCCAACGCGGGCCAGGAGCAGGCCACGGCTTTTTTATATAACATGGGTGAATCACTTGCGGCACGTTATGCGTTGCCCGCAGCCCGTACCGTGCAGGATCTGGAGCGTGAATGTAACCTGCAACTGGCCCGCTTCAACTGGGGGTTTGTTCAGTTACAGCCGCAGGATAGTGCCATTTTAATTAAGCACCACGCTGCACCCGCAGGCGACAGTTATCAGCCTGCCGCCGACTGGCAGACGGCATTTGCTGCCATTCTCGCAGGGCTTTTCTCCGGCTGGCTTCAGGGACAGGGCGGCAGTAAAGCCGTACCGGTGACGCTGGAGCTTAATGACGGCAATACGTTGCATTTCCGATATCAATAAGGTGCTCTGATGAGACTTAAGTCAGTGTGGTCAGGAATTCTGGTCTGTTTTATGGTGATGTTTTTTAGTGCTCAGGCGATGGCCAACGGGTGGGATACCTACAAAAGCCGCTTCCTGCAGTCAGACGGGCGCATTATTGATACGGGAAATAATAATGTCAGCCATACCGAAGGGCAGGGTTACGGCATGTTGCTGGCGGTCGCCTACGATGACCGCGCGGCTTTTGACCGGCTCTGGAAATGGACGCGCACCACGTTGCGAAATCCGCAAAACGATCTGTTCTACTGGCGCTATATTCCCGGAGCACAGGACCCGGTAGCGGATAAAAACAATGCTTCTGATGGCGATGTGTTAATTGCCTGGGCGTTACAGCGTGCGGCGCAAAAGTGGAACGTCGCAGATTACCAACAGGAATCAGACCGCATTCAGCGTGCCATTGTAAAACTGGATGTGGCGAATTTCGGCGGTTACACCGTGTTGATGCCCGGTGCGCAGGGTTTCAACAAAAACAGCTATGTGGTGCTGAACCCGTCTTATTTTCTGTTTGTTGCCTGGCAGGAGTTTGGCCAGCGCAGCCATCTACAGGTATGGAATAAGCTGATTGACGGTGGAATGGCCTTGCTGGGCAAAATGCATTTCGGCAACAGCGACCTGCCGCTGGACTGGGTAGCGCTGAATGCGGATGGTTCCGTTGCGCCAGCAGTGGGCTATTCAAACCGATTCAGTTATGACGCGATTCGCGTCCCGCTCAACATCTGGTGGTACGATCCGCAAAGCCTGGCGCTGGGCCCCTTTCAGCGCCTCTGGCAAGGTTATAGTCGCACGAATACGCCAGCCTGGTTTGATGTTCTGGCCAATACGGCGGCCCCTTATAATATGGACGGCGGCTTACTGGCGGTACGGGATTTGGTGTTGAACCAAACCGGCTACCTGAGCGACAAGCTGTCGCCCGGGCAGAACTACTTTTCTGCCAGCCTCCAGTTGCTGACCTGGACAGCCTGGCAGGAGAAGCACTAAGCGCCTGATGCCCGCTCTGCGGCATGCTGTTCCGGCATGCCGCTTTTCTTATGGTCACTGACGTGACCGCAATTCCGATTCGTCTGCTTCCGCCCCCTTAAGCCACAAATACATCTTGCGATAGGATATACTTGACGCGCTTTTCTTTTCTGATGTCTACGCTCGTCACGAGCCGGGAGTGAATTTTTGCGCGTAAGCCGATCGCTGACGATAAAACAGATGGCGACAGTCTCGCTGATTGCGACAGTGACCATCAGCATTTTTATCGTTATCCAACTGTTTCATTTTGTGCAACAGCGCAGAATCGACTACGCCCAGCAGATGGAGAATATCGCGCATACCGTGCGTCAGCCGCTGTCTGAAGCGGTGCTGAAAGCGGACATCCCTCAGGCTGAACGCATTCTTAATTCGTTAAAACCCGCCGGGATTTTGTCGCGTGCTGATGTGGTGCTGCCGAATGCGTTCCAGGCGCTGCATGCGAACTTCGAAAACGAAAAACCCGTTCCCAGACTGATCGCCAGGATCTTTGAACTGCCGGTGCAAATCACCTTACCGCTCTACTCTGTTGAGCATACCGGTTTACCGAAGCCGCTGGCTTATCTGGTACTGCAGGCGAATTCATTTCGTGTTTACCAGTTTATTCTGAGCACGTTCTCCACGATGATCATCACCTATTTGCTGCTGGCACTCATCCTGGCCGTTTCAATTAGCTGGTGTATAAACCGGTTGGTGGTGCATCCGCTGCGCCGTATCTCCCGTGAAATACAGGAACTGCCACCGCAGGCGATTCTGACCCACAAACTGTCTGTGCCAGCCGATCACCGTGACGATGAAATCGGTATGTTGATTCGCAGCTATAACCGCAACCAGCAGGTGCTTGAGTCCATTCATGATCAGATGAGTCGGTTAACAACGCATTTCGACGTCACCGATCTGCCGAATCGGGCGCTGTTTTTAGCTTTACTGGAACAGTTTATCCGCGCTCGTCGCCATGCTTTTAGTGTGATGGTGATACGCATCGAAACCCTGCAGGAAGCGAATGGTGTACTCAGTGATGAACAGCGCGATACGTTGATGCTGACGCTGGCCGAGAAAATTCGCAGCACCATTGATGATCAGACATTGCTGGCACAGACTGCTACCAGTGATTTTGTCTTACTGATGAAATCAGCCAGCAACCCCTTTCGCGCGATGCGACTGGCCCGCAATCTGATGATTCGCCTTAATCAGCCTGTCACGCTGCATCAGCTACAACTGCGACCCAATGCCAGTATCGGTCTGGCGTTAAGCGAAGAAGACGAAACGACGGGGGCTAATGAGATGCTGGATCGTGCGACCTCCGCAATGATGTCAGCCCGTCGTCAGGGCAAAAATCAGATCCTGTTTTTTGATGCCGCCCTCACCGAACGGGCGCAAAAGCGCTTAACTCAGGAACACGATATCTTACAGGGCTTGCACGACGAGCAGTTTGCCCTCTATTTGCAACCCCAGATTGATATGCGCACCGGCAGGCTGGCGGGTGCGGAGGCACTACTGCGTATGCGTCAGGCGGACGGCCGGTACGGATTACCCGAAGAGTTCATCGCCAGCGCGGAAGAAATCGGGGTGATTTCAGCGATTGGCCGCTGGGTATTTGAAGAAGCATGCCGCATTCTGGCTGGCTGGCAGCGCCATGGGGTGAGGGTCCCGCTGAGTATCAATATTTCTGCCGTTCAGTTACGCGATGTCAGCATTGTGAATCATCTGCAATCCTTGCTGGCGCGCCATTCAATTGCGCCAGGCACATTAGTGCTGGAGATTACCGAAACCGCGCAAATGGGCGATGCTGAGCAGGCTATTTCCCTGCTGCGGATGTTGCAAAAAACCGGCGTTGCCGTTGCACTGGATGACTTTGGGATGGGCTATTCCAATCTTAACTACCTGCATCAGTTTAAAGCCTTACCGGTTAACAAACTGAAAATGGATCGCAGCTTTGTTGCCGCGTTGCCTGAGGACGACACGATGGTGCGTATCGTGGCGGCCATTGCTGACATTATTGACCTGGATGTCATTGCTGAAGGGGTAGAAACCAGTGAACAGCGTGACTGGCTGCTGGCCCGCGGTATCACGATTGGTCAGGGCTATCTTTATTCTGAAGCCGTGCCGCTGGCGCAATTTACTCATCAATGGCTGGATAATGCCCTGGAGGAGGAGTAACGCCCTGATTCCTTGATTTTGCGAGAAATTTAGTTACAAAACCCCTTGCTGAAGCGTTTCAGTTCAGAATTACGCGCCTATCAT
Organism: Pantoea sp. BS_8; assembly: GCF_041954965.1. Taxonomy (NCBI): domain Bacteria; kingdom Pseudomonadati; phylum Pseudomonadota; class Gammaproteobacteria; order Enterobacterales; family Erwiniaceae; genus Pantoea; species Pantoea sp. BS_8. Next base: position 77,388 of record NZ_JAVAXU010000007.1, on the reverse strand, counting down.
TTCCCCTGACTTTGCAGCCCTGTATTAATCACGTAAACAGAGTGTTATTTTCTGTCCACTGCCTGACCTGCCAGCCCTGTCAGACAGTCACAATAAAAAATCCGACAACATTACCTCTCGTTAGTGGATACCTGTTTATGAAACTATTTAAAAGCCTTTATTTCCAGGTTCTGGTCGCCATCGCCATCGGCGTGCTTCTGGGCCATTTCTATCCTGATTTAGGGACGCAGATGAAGCCGCTAGGGGATGGCTTTGTTAAACTGATCAAGATGATCATCGCCCCCGTGATTTTCTGCACAGTCGTTACCGGTATTGCCGGAATGGAAAGCATGAAAGCCGTGGGTCGCACCGGTGCGGTTGCGCTGCTTTACTTTGAAATCGTCAGTACCCTTGCGCTGATTATCGGCCTGATCGTCGTTAACGTTGTGCAACCTGGCGCGGGAATGAACGTTGATCCTGCGACGCTGGATGCCAAAGCGGTTGCCATCTATGCGCAACAGGCTGAGCAGCAAGGCATTGTGGCCTTTTTACTGGATGTGATTCCGGGTAGCGTGATTGGCGCCTTCGCCAGTGGCAATATCCTGCAGGTATTACTGTTTGCCGTGCTGTTTGGCTTCGCATTGCATCGTCTGGGCAACACGGGCACATTGATTTTCAATGTGATCGAGAGCTTCTCAAAGGTCATTTTCGGCATTATCAATATGATTATGCGCCTGGCGCCTATCGGGGCCTTTGGTGCCATGGCCTTTACCATTGGTAAATATGGCGTAGGTTCACTGGTGCAGCTTGGCCAGCTCATTATCTGTTTCTATATTACCTGTGTGCTGTTTGTCGTCGTTGTGCTGGGGCTGATTGCCCGCCTCTTCGGTGGCTTTAGCATCTTCAAATTCATTGCCTACATTAAAGAAGAACTGCTGATTGTTCTGGGAACGTCCTCATCCGAATCGGCGCTGCCGCGTATGCTGGATAAGATGGAGCGGCTGGGTTGTAAGAAATCCGTGGTGGGACTGGTCATTCCCACAGGTTACTCCTTTAACCTGGACGGTACCTCTATCTACCTGACGATGGCGGCCGTTTTCATTGCTCAGGCAACAAATGCGCATATGGATATCTTCCATCAGGTTACCCTGCTGGTGGTATTACTGCTCTCTTCTAAAGGGGCGGCGGGCGTTACAGGCAGCGGCTTTATAGTTCTGGCTGCAACACTGTCGGCAGTGGGACATTTACCCGTTGCCGGCCTGGCGCTGATTTTGGGTATCGACCGCTTTATGTCAGAAGCCCGTGCGCTGACGAACCTGGTAGGTAATGGCGTAGCAACCGTTGTGGTCGCGAAATGGGTTGATCAACTGGATAAAAAACAGTTGGGTGAGACATTAGCGGGCAAAAATGGCGCAAAAGACCCGTCTGAATCCACGATTTAATCCTTGAATGTGATTTAATCCTCTCAAATGCCCGCTGTCACTTGCCCTGACAGCGGGCATTTGGATAATAACCCCACTTGTTTTTTTTCAACGTTTTTCACTTCGTTGCGTGACATCCCGGTCTTCCTGTGGTCAAACCTGTTGTTAATGATCGGCAGCGCGAATCGGCAATGACCGGTTCGCTTATAAACGCGGCTAAACGTGCCAGTGATAACGATTTTTGAATTGTTTGAGTAGGGGTTCACATGCAGGGCACCAGAATTCGGCTTTTGGTTGGTGGACTAGTGCTGGCAGCGACCAGTTACGGTGCATCCGCTGAAACGCTGCAACCTGATCCAGCCTGGCAACAGGGAAAACTGGACAACGGATTTAGCTGGCAACTGTTGGCAACACCGCAACGGCCAAGCGACCGCATTGAATTGCGTATGGTGGTTAACACAGGCTCACTGGTAGAAAGTGCGCAGCAAACCGGTTTTAGCCACCTTTTGTCACGTCTGGCGCTGGTTCATAACACCGCACTGGATACAAATCAGCAGCGTGCTTTATGGCAGCAGGGCATCGATCCACAGCGCCCGTTACCGCCCGTCATCACATCGTATGATTACACGCAGTATAACTTAAGCTTACCCAATAACCGTCCAGACCTGTTAAAGGAAGCCCTGAACTGGCTGGCCGCGACGGCTGGCGATATGGCGATCACTAATCAGGTGGTGGACACCGCGTTATCTGCTTCCGATCCGGTTAAAACCTGGCCAACGGATACGCAGGATGTCTGGTGGCGCTACAGACTGAAAGGGTCCGCGCTATTAGCGCACGATCCGGCAGAGAAACCGCGCGCGCCGGTGGATATCGCACAGCTAAAAAGCTTTTATCAGCAGTGGTACACGCCGGATGCCATCACTCTGTATGTGGTCGGCAATGTCGACAGCCGTAGTTTTTCTGAGCAGATCAATAAAGCGTTCTCCTCGCTGGAAGGCAAGCGCAGTTCGGCTGCGCCGGTGCCGACCTTGTCCCCGTTACCGCATGATCCAGTGAATCTGGTAAGCGGCAGTGGCGCGCAGGACCGCCTTTCTCTGGTGTGGGATACACCCTGGCAGCCTATCCGCGATTCACAAAACCTCCAGCGTTACTGGCGGGGCGACCTGGCGCGTGAGGCGCTGTTCTGGCACGTTCAACGTGCGTTGAGCAACAGCAAAGCGCAGGGCGTTCAGGTTGGCTTTGATTGCCGGGTGCTTTATCAACGCGCCCAGTGTTCCATTAATATGGACACGCGCAACGACAGCCTGGAACAGAATATGAATCTGGTGGCACGTGAGCTGGCCGCCGTACGCGATAACGGTTTGCCTCAGGAAGAGTTTGACGCGCTGATGGCTCAGAAGCTGCTGGAACTGAATAAGCTGTTTACCACCTATGCCCGCACTGATACGGACGTGCTGATCAGTCAGCGCCTGCGCTCGCAACGTAATTCTGTGGTGGATATCGCGCCGGAACAGTATCAAAAGTTGCGGCAGGATTTCCTGGCAGGTCTGACACGTGATCAGATGAATCAGGAATTACGGCAGCAGCTCAGTCAGGAACTCATGATGGTGCTGATTCAGCCGGAAGGCGAAACAGAAACCAATGTGAAAAGCCTTAAAGCTGACTGGGACAAACTGATGGGGGAACCTGCTCCGTCGGCAGCGCAGTCAGGCGGCACTGACGTCAGCCAGCCGGAGAGCAGCCCCGCAGGTGACGCTGCCCCACCGGCCTCCTGATTGATCAGGTTTTTGCCCTGAGCCATTCGGTCACCAGCATCGGCCAACTGGCAAGGGGCAAATCCGCTACGCCACGAATGCCGAAGCCGTGCCCGCCTTTCTGATAAAAATGCACTTCCACGGGGACGTTATGTTCCCGTAACGCGCTAAAAAATACCATGCTGTTATTCACTGGCACGTCATCATCATCGGCGGCATGAATCAGCAACGTAGGCGGCACCTGACTGTGAACCCGGGTCTCGAGTGAATAGGCATCAATAGTTTTTTGATCGGGCCAGGCACCTAATAAGCGTGTGCGTGATCCTTCATGGGCCAGACCATCGCGCATACTGATGACCGGATAAACCAGAACCATTGCATCCGGCCGAGGCGACAGGTTTTCTGCACTGTCCTGAACGGGATAAAGTTTTTCGCCGAAACGCGTACCCAGGCTCGCGGTGACGTGGCCGCCAGCAGAAAAGCCCATCATCACAATATATTTTCCGTTTAGCCCGCGCTGTGCCCGTTCACGTAGTACGCGCACGGCGCGCTGTGCGTCGGCCAGCGGTGCATCTGGTCCTTCGTGATGTCCATCATAGGGCAGGCGATAAGTCATTACCGCCAGGGTATAACCCATCGAAGTAAAGAACGTTGCCAGCGCACTGCCTTCACGATCAATCATGATGCGCTGGTAGCCGCCCCCTGGCGCAACCAGCAAGGTGATGCCATTGGATTCAACAGGATGCCAGATAGCCATTTCCGGGCAGCGTACACCGGTTGCTACGCGGTCGTAGGGTTCATACTCTTTTGCGGTATCCACAATCTGGGGCTGAGCACGAGAATCGCTGGCGCCTGGCGCATCACCATTTGGCCAGATATTAATAATTTCTGTATTCATAGCAGTGTCCTGATGCGAGAGATGTTGTCGTTGTTTTGTTCGCGGCCGTGAGAACAGCATCCTGCTGTCGCTGTTTAAAAGATGGCCTGTTTTAATGTAATCGTCCAACCTAAAAGCGGTTTATACATGAGATTCGGACTATGCCTGGCGTTGAAGCTGCCTGGCTAACTTAATAATTTAAAAGGAATAAAATCGCATTAAGATTAGAAACTGTTAACAGATGAGGGCCAGAGGCGACGGCGTTAAAACGGCTGAGCTGACTTAAGCTAAATGAACGGTTTTTCATGTTGCCCTGGCGGAAATAGCAGGAATTTATTCCCCAGTGATGTTTCAGGAAACATAATGTCTGGATGCCGGACGGTACGATGCCATTGCGGCTCAATATATCGTCCCGCTTCATGGGGTCTCATTAATCGTCAGCGTATCCTGACCGTCAACTTTCCAGAAGGCGGTCCAGGTGACGTTTCAGTAACAGCCCTCCGGATCACGGAACTGTCCCCTTGATTTACCTTCGTGAACAGTTTTGGCGGCTTTACTACGGTGTCCCACGGTTTTCTGCCAGCGCTGTTAGCGCATCGACGTCATTCTGCGCCTTTGCGTTGATGGCAAAAGCCATGCCTTTGAAGCTGCCTTCAGCGAGCGCAGACGGTACCGTATCGTTGAATATCCTTTGCCTGCGGATAACGTCTGGGCTTCGTACCGCGGTTTTTGAAAAACAGGATGGGGGGATTTGGCTCAATAATCTGCGTCTTACACCCACTCGCTTTGTAAAAGCCTGACGCTTTTTCCCTGTCGCGTATACCAGACAGACCAGATTAATGTGCTTCGTATCCACCCCCGTTTTCCTTCAGGCACAGACATGCTGCCTGTACCGGTGTCCCCGTGATGAGCGACTGGCAATCATTCCGGCATTGCCGAACGCGGAATGATCGCACCGCGGTACTGAATCACTGTGCTGGCGGTGAGATGACCGCGCCGTGCCGCTTCTTCTGTCGTCGCGCCGACAAGTCGCCTGGCCAGGTAGCCCGCACTGAATGAATCGCCGGCGGCCGTGGTATCGACAATCTTTTCTTTTGGCAGTGCGACGGAAGGCACCTCGGCCAATGGCTGGTCTTCAAACGCAATCAGGCACGATTCTGCCCCGCGTTTGATGACGACTTCCTTTACGCCCGCATCACGTGCGCGGGCAATGACGTCCTCAACAGACTGTTCGCCCCATAACTGGTGCTCGTCATCCAGCGTCAGGAACGCCATATCCGTGTTTTCGAGCATTGTCTGGTAAGCCTGGCGAGTAGTGACCTTATCTTTCCACAAGCGCGGGCGGTAATTATTATCAAATATCACTTTCCCCCCGTTTGCCCGACAGTCTGCGAGCAGTTGCATGAGCCGGGCGCGACTGTCGTCAGGCAGGATAGCCAGGCTGATTCCGCTCAGATAAAGATAGTCGTAATGTTTAAGCTGTTGGCAAATGTCGTCGGCACCCGGGCCATCAAGCCAGTAACGGGCTGCCGCATCACTGCGCCAGTACCAAAAGGAGCGTTCGCCCTGATCGTCGGTTTGGATCATGTACAAACCCGGCATTTTGTTTTCAAGGCGCTGGATCAGTGCAGTATTGACGTTTTCCGCCTGCCAGCGAGTCATCATCTCTGCGCTAAAGGGATCAATGCCCAGTGCGGTGACATAATCAACCCGTACATCCTGTTGACTGACCTGCCGGGCCAGATAAACCGCAGTATTCAGCGTGTCACCGCCAAAGCCGCGTTTGAGGTTCTCACCCTTCTCGGACAACTCAATCATGCACTCACCAATAATAGCGATCTTTATCTGCGTCATGGTTTCAGGCCTGTAGTAAAAGTTCGCTTCAGTCTCGCGTTTGTAAGGCCTGTCGTCAACTTTTTAAAACAGTGTTTTAATTTAATTTAGGGCGCTAAAACATGATAATTAACCCGATAACGCGCCCTGTTTCGGCGATTGTCGTGTCAAAACTCGCGTAGACTCGTGGCTCCTATGTGGCCAGATTTTCACTATGTATCGAAATACAAACGATAATTGCCGCTAAGCCGCCCAAATGAAGGCGCTTACTATCAACCAGGAAAAGACCATGGTTATGGAGAATATTAGTCAATGGCTACCTTCTTCAGTTGACATCACTCCCCAGCAGAAAAAGCGCCTCTTCTGGCGACAGTGTCAACGCCAGTATACCTTTCAGCCTATCTACAAAGTCTCTGGGCGGCTGTTGGCGATTGAGTTGCTGACGGCGGTCATGCATCCGTCTGAACCTGAAAAAAAACTCTCCCCGGAAGCGTATTTTGCTGAGCTGGAGGTAGCAGAGCGCCTTGACGTTGTGCAGGAGCAGTTAACGTTGCTTAGCCAGTGGGAAGCTTTCTTTGCCGATAATGAGGTCATGGCATCAGTCAATATTGACGGCCCCTCTCTGTCATTAATACAACATCATCTGCCGATTCGCAGCCTTATCACCCGATTGCCCTGGGTGCGCTTTGAACTGACCGAGCACCACGTTTTGCCTCAGGAAGAGATGGTGGCGCAAATGCCGGAGTTGGGGCCGCTCTGGCTGGATGATTTCGGCTCAGGGATGGCAAATTTTTCTGCCCTGACGGAGCTGAAATACGACTACATCAAGTTGTCGCGCGAATTGTTTATTTTGTTGTGTGCCTCGGGGGAAGGGCGAACACTCTTTCCTATGCTGTTGTCGCTGATTAACCGCTACTGTAACGGCGTTATTGTTGAAGGCGTGGAAACGCAGGATGAATGGGAGCAGGTAAAAGCCTCTCCGGCCATTGCGGCGCAGGGATATTTTTTCTCACGCCCCGCCCCTTTTTCGGAACTGGCGTACCTGCCTGTCCAGCTTGATTGATCCCTTCCGGCTCGCTCTCGACTATCTTTAACGGAGACCGTGAAAGAGCAGGGAGGATGCCTAATGTCACGCGCTGGAAAAATAGTCAGTTGGATAGCGGGAATTTTAGTCCTGGTGATCGTCGTCGTGGTCATTGTCATTGCCACATTCGACTGGAATCGCCTGAAGCCGACCATCAACAAAAAAGTCTCAGCAGAACTGAACCGACCTTTTGCCATTCGTGGTGATTTGGGTATCGCGTGGCAACGACAACGCGACGAACCGGGATGGCGCAGTTTTATCCCCTGGCCGCATCTGCACGCCGAAGACATCATGCTGGGCAATCCGCCTGATATTCCCGATGTCACTATGATTCATCTCCAGCGCGTCGATGCAACGCTTGCGCCGCTGGCACTGCTGCACAAACAAGTCTTTATCCCCTGGATAAAGCTACAGCAGCCGGATGCCCGGTTGATTCAAACCGCCGACAAGAAAAACAACTGGACGTTTACGCTCGCTGAGAGTGACAGCAAAGACGACAATGCGCCGCCTTCCGCCTGGTCATTTCGGCTGGACAATATTCTGTTCGATCAGGGAACCCTGCTTTATCGCGATGCGGTTAACAAGGCTGATGTCACTGTAAAACTCAATTCGCTTGGCAAACCTGTGCCTTTCGCGCAAATCGCGGGTGGAGACGACAGCCAAAAAGGGGCGGGCGACTTTGTTTTCGGCTGGCAGGCCGAAGGGCGCTACGACAATGAAAAACTCACGGGCCAGGGTAAGCTCGGCGGCATGTTATCACTGCGAAGCCAGACGACACCGTTCCCGGTGCAGGCGGATGTCCGTAACGGTACTACACGGGTACAGCTTTCTGGCGGTGTGCAGGATCCGTTAAATCTGGGCGGACTGGATGTGCGTTTGCGTTTTTCTGGCGACACGCTGGCGAATCTGTATGGCCTGACGGGCGTGTTATTACCGGATACGCCGCCCTATGAAACAGATGGTCGCCTTATTGCTAAATTCACTGGTAAAGACGGGTTTGTTTTCCGCTATCAGGCATTCAATGGGCACATTGGCGATAGCGATATTCATGGCTCCCTGACCTACAGCCAGGGCAAACCTCGCCCTAAACTGGTAGGGGAACTGCGATCTGACCAATTGCGTATGGCAGATTTGGGGCCGCTTATTGGCGTTGACTCCGGCAAAGGCAGTGAGAAAACGCAACAGGCTAAGGCAAAGCGCGGCGAAAAATCGACACAGCCTGCCGATCGTGTTTTGCCTCATGATCAATTCGATACGAAAAACTGGTCGGTGATGGATGCTGACGTGAAGTTCAGTGGCAAACGTATCGAACACAGTAATTCCTTGCCGTTAAGCGATCTTTACACGCATTTGCAGCTTGATAACGGTAATCTACTGCTCGATCCGCTGCGTTTTGGCATGGCCGGGGGCAATCTGAACAGCACTATTCGTTTAGAAGGCGATCGCTCTCCCATGCGAGGCCGCGCGGATATTCATGCGCGCAAACTTCGCCTGCGCCAGTTGTTTCCCAATGTACAGGCAATGCAAAACAGTCTGGGACAGCTTAACGGTGATGCCAGCTTGACGGGCACGGGCAATTCTGTGGCTGACCTGCTCGCAACCAGTAACGGCCAACTCAAGCTGTTAATGAACGACGGACTGATTAGCCGCAATCTGATGGAGATTGCCGGATTAAATGTCGGTAACTATCTGGTTGGTAAGCTGTTCGGTGATGATGAGGTGCGCATCAACTGTGCGGCAACGGATCTGAAATTGCAAAACGGTCTGGCCACGCCAAACCTGTTTGTGTTCGATACGGAAAATGCGGTCATCAACGTGACGGGAAATGCGAATTTCGCCACTGAACGTCTGGACCTGTCTGTGAATCCAGAGAGTAAAGGCATTCGTATCGTGACCCTGCGCTCACCGCTTTACGTCCGTGGTACGTTTAAAAATCCGGATGCCGGTGTGAAGACCGGGCCACTACTGGCGCGTGGTGCGGCAGCCGTTGCCCTGGGTGCCGTGGTAGCACCGGCGGCGGCCTTACTGGCACTGATTTCCCCCAGCGATAATGATGAAAATCAGTGCAGCCGGGTATTGCAGCAGATGAAAAGCAAAAAATAATCAGTTGCGATAGAGCACTTTGATGATGTGGTAACCAAACGCGGTTTTCACCGGCCCAAAGGGTTGTAACAGTGGGCAGGTGAAGGCCGCTTTATCAAATGCAGCTACCATCTTTCCCCGCCGGAATTCACCCAGATCGCCGCCGTTTCGGCCTGAAGGGCAGATGGAGTGTTTTTTAGCAAGCTGCTGGAAATTCTCCCCTTTTTTCAACTTCTCCAGCAAGACTCTCGCCTCTGCCTCCTGTTTCACCAGAATATGTAAAGCCGCGGCAGTTTTCGCCATGATGGTGTCTCTGTTGTGTATAATTGCCCTCCATTATAAACCCGTCTTTTCAAATCGCAGAGACGTTAACGGCACCGCGTTCATGCCGTTGGCACGCGTGTGAGGCGAAGCGGGTATCTTATTCCAACAGAGCGATTCCCTATGCGTTTAAACTCCAGCCAACAACGTGCCGTCGAATTTGTCACCGGTCCCTGTCTGGTGCTGGCGGGGGCTGGCTCGGGTAAAACCCGCGTTATCACCAATAAGATCGCACATCTGATTCGGGAGTGCGGTTACCAGGCGCGCCACATTGCGGCCGTGACGTTCACGAATAAAGCCTCACGTGAAATGAAAGAGCGCGTCGCGCAAACGCTGGGGCGTAAGGAGGCGCGCGGCCTGATGATCTCGACATTCCATACCCTGGGACTGGAGATTATTAAGCGCGAATATGCGGCGCTGGGAATGAAGTCTAACTTTTCCCTGTTCGACGACCAGGATCAACTGGCCCTGCTTAAAGACCTGACCAGCCAGTGGCTGGAAGAGGACAAGACCTTACTGCAGCAGTTGATTTCCACCCTTTCCAACTGGAAAAATGATTTGGTTGATCCGCCCAAGGCGGCGGCATTAGCCCGTTCGGAGCGCGATAACGTTTTCGCGCACTGCTATGCCCTGTATGATCAGCACCTTAAAGCCTGTAATGTGCTGGATTTTGACGACCTGATCTTGTTGCCGACCCTTCTGCTACAGCGTAATCAGGAAGTGCGCGAGCGCTGGCAGCAACGTATTCGCTATCTGCTGGTCGATGAATATCAGGATACCAATACCAGCCAGTACGAACTGGTTAAATTGCTGGTGGGTGCCAGAGCGCGTTTTACTGTCGTTGGCGATGACGATCAGTCGATTTATTCCTGGCGCGGAGCGCGTCCGCAAAATCTGGTCCTGCTGAATGAGGATTTCCCGACGCTGGAAGTGGTGAAGCTTGAGCAGAATTACCGATCTTCACAGCGTATCCTTAAAGCTGCCAATATCCTGATTGCCAACAATCCGCACGTGTTCGAGAAGCGCCTGTTTTCTGAACTGGGTATCGGTAGTGAACTGAAAGTGCTGAGCGCAAACAGTGAAGAACACGAAGCCGAGCGGGTAACGGGTGAACTGATTGCTCATCACTTTATCAATAAAACGCAGTATAAAGATTACGCCATTCTGTACCGGGGGAATCACCAGTCCCGGGTATTCGAAAAATTCTTGATGCAGAACCGTATCCCTTACCGGATTTCAGGTGGCACCTCCTTTTTCTCACGGCCAGAAATAAAAGATCTGTTAGCGTATTTACGCGTACTCACTAACCCCGACGATGACAGCGCCTTTTTACGGATTGTGAATACTCCCCGGCGTGAAATTGGCCCGGCGACGCTGCAAAAACTGGGTGAATGGGCCACTATCCGCAGTAAAAGTCTTTTTAACGCCAGCTTCGATGTGGGACTGGGGCAGACCCTGACCGGCCGCGGTCTTGAGCATCTGCAGCGCTTCACTCACTGGCTCAATGAGATTATCCAGCTCAGTGAGCGGGAACCCGTTAACGCTGTCCGTGATTTGATTCGCGGCATCGATTATGAAAGCTGGCTGTTTGAAACCTCCGGTAGCCCTAAAGCCGCTGAAATGCGCATGAAAAACGTCAATACGCTGTTTCAATGGATGACGGAAATGCTGGAAGGGAGCGATCTGGATGAGCCGATGACGCTGGCCCAGGTCGTCACGCGGTTTACGTTGCGCGACATGATGGAGCGCGGCGAAAGTGACGACGAGTCAGATCAGGTGCAGCTGATGACGTTGCATGCGTCTAAAGGGCTGGAATTCCCCTATGTTTTCCTGGTTGGCATGGAAGAAGGATTGCTCCCGCATCAGAGCAGTATTGATGAAAATAACGTTGAAGAAGAGCGCCGTCTGGCCTATGTCGGTATCACCCGTGCGCAGAAAGAGCTGACGTTCACCTTATGCCGTGAGCGCCGTCAGTACGGTGAACTGGTTCGCCCCGAGCCCAGCCGCTTTTTGCTGGAGCTGCCGCAGGATGATGTGGTGTGGGAAACCGAGCGTAAGGTGGTCAGTGCTGAAGAGCGAATGAAAACCGGCCAGAGTCGGGTGGCCGGATTACGGGCGATGCTGGAAAAGGCGAAAAAGGGTTAATGCGCCGATCGGGCGTAACCGCAAGTACTCAGGTCAGCGATAACTGCCAGTGTACATAGGACTGGTAATGACTTTCCTGTTCAAGCAGTTCCGCCCGAAGCGGATGTACATCCAGCCAGCCCGCCGGCAATGTGACATTCAGCGCTTCATCATCGGCCTGCATACGTACGGCAGGCAGGGTGTCATCGCGACGGCGACTGGAAAAGATAATCGACAGGCGCAGCAGGCGACACAGGCGCTCAGCCAGACGCGGCGGTACGGCATTTTGTTGGGTCAGTAACGCAAGATCGATGCTGCCGCTTTGGTTTTGCAGTAAGCAGGCGATCAGCTTTTTTTGCGCGGGCGTAAAACCCGGCAGATCAAGATGGCGAACCAGGTAGGCAGCATGCTGAGGTGCCTGACGGAAATCGACGCTCAGCCCGATTTCGTGGATAGCACAGGCGCTCAGGAGTAATTCCCGACAGCGCTGATCCAGTTTCCAGACCACGCTGACCTGGCGAAAGAAACTTTCAGCCAGCTGACGTACCCGATCGGCCTGGCACACATCGATGTTGAACCTGCGCTGAACATTTTGCAGCGTACGGCTGCGAATATCACGATCAACAGGTAAGTGCAGCATTCCGTACACCAGCCCTTCGCGCAGTGCACCACCGGCCAGCGTCATGCTGTCGATATTGAGTTCCTGAAAAATGGCGATCAGGATTGAGAGCCCACTGGGGAACACAAGCGCACGTTCCAGCGTCAGTCCTTCGATTTCAAGCTCTTCCAGCTTGCCACATTGAATAGCGCGCTGCTTTAACTGCTGGAGTTTGCTCAGGGTGATGCGCTCATCCATGCCCTGCGCCACCATGATTTCCTGTAACGCCTGCACGGTGCCGGATGCACCGACGCAAACCTGCCAGCTCTGTTTGCGCAGTTCTGCCGAAATGGGCTGCAGCATGGCTTTGGCGGCCTGTTCTGCCTGGTCAAAATTTTCCTGCGCCAGGTGACGATCGCCAAAGAAGCGTTCCAGCCAGGTGACACAGCCCATCTGCAAACTAAACAGCACGCTGGCATGGGAGCCGTCACCGGTGGCTAACTCGGTACTGCCGCCGCCGATATCGACAACCAGACGTTGATCGGAGCCGCCGGTGGTGTGCGCCACGCCTTGATAAATCAGACGGGCTTCTTCTTCACCGCTAATCACATTGACGGCGCAGCCCAGAATCTGTTGAGCCTTATCCAGAAAGACCTGTGCATTTACTGCAATACGCAGCGTAGCCGTCGCCACCACCCGAATCTGGTCAGGCGGAATATCCTGAAGTTGTTCCGAGAAAAGCCGCAAACATTGCCAGCCCCGCGCCATCGCTTCAGCTGACAAATGATTGGCGCTGTCCAGGCCAGCAGCCAGGCGCACCTTGCGTTTGATTTTGGCGATAGTCTGAATACTGCCAGACACTTCGCTGACTACCAGCATGTGGAAGCTGTTAGATCCTAAATCAATCGCAGCATAGAGTGTCGATGCGCTTAGCATGGTGAACTTAACCCGAACGTTTACGGTTGTTATGACGTGGAGCACCGCGACGACTGGCGTTATTTCCGCCACGACGCTGACCGTTGCCTGTACGATTACGCGTCAGACGTTTCGGCGGCGGGAGTTCACTTAACAGCGCATCGCTGTTGTATTTGCTCACCGGAATACTGTGACCAATGTACTCTTCAATACCCGGCAGATTTAACGCGTACTCTTCGCATGCCAGGCTGATTGAGTGGCCGCTTGCCCCTGCGCGTCCTGTACGGCCAATGCGATGAACGTAGTCCTCGCGGTCATCAGGCAGATCGTAGTTAAAGACATGTGTCACTGCGGGAATATGCAGGCCACGTGCCGCAACATCGGTCGCCACCAGGATATCGATGTCACCTTTGGTAAAGTCATCCAGAATGCGTAAACGCTTCTTCTGAGCCACATCGCCGGTCAGCAAGCCGACACGGTGACCGTCCGCAGCCAGATGGCCCCAGATATCTTCACAGCGATGTTTCGTATTGGCGAAAATAATCGCGCGATCGGGCCATTCTTCTTCCACCAGCGTTTGCAGCAAACGCATTTTCTCTTCGTTGGAAGGATAGAAAAGCTCTTCTTTAATGCGGTGGCCCGTTTTTTGTTCCGGCTCGACTTCAACGTATTTGGCGCTGTTCATGTGCTCAAAGGCCAGTTCACGCACGCGATAAGAGAGCGTGGCCGAAAACAGCATGCTCAGGCGTTGAGTTGCGGGTGGCATGCGGCGGAACAACCAGCGAATATCTTTAATAAAGCCGAGATCGAACATGCGATCGGCTTCGTCCAGCACCATGACCTGTATGGCGCTGAGGTTGACGTGATTCTGCTTCGCATAATCAATTAAGCGACCCGTGGTGCCGACCAGAATATCGACACCGTTTTCCAGAACTTTTAACTGCTTGTCATAGCCGTCGCCACCGTAAGCCAGGCCTAGTTTCAGGCCGGTCGATGCCGCCAGCGGTTCTGCATCCGCATGAATTTGCACGGCAAGTTCACGCGTAGGTGCCAGAATTAACGCGCGTGGTTGGTTAACCTGGCGTCCCTCTGGTGCAGGGTGAGAAAGAAGATGATGAAACGTTGACGTTAAAAACGCCATCGTTTTGCCGGTACCGGTTTGCGCCTGACCTGCGACATCACGCCCTGAAAGCGTAAATGGCAGTGCTAACGCCTGAATAGGCGTGCAGTTATGAAACCCTTTTTTATCAAGGGCTTCCACTACCTGTGGGTGCAGGGCGAAGTCGGAAAACTTCTGTTCAGTTAAGTGTGTTTTGCTCATAGTGTGGTAGAATATCAGCTTACTATCGCTTTACGAAAGCGTATCCGATGAAATAAAGTCAACCAACATTGGTTTATATTACGCCAATTCGCCAGGCATAATCTTGTGGAGTAAAACATGAGCAGCGATAAAATCGTTCATCTGACCGATGACAGTTTCGACACCGACGTGCTGAAAGCCGACGGCGTTATACTGGTAGATTTCTGGGCTGAATGGTGTGGTCCTTGTAAAATGATCGCCCCAATCCTTGATGAAGTTGCAGAAGAGTATGATGGCAAGCTGACCATCGCTAAGCTGAATATTGACGATAACCCAGGTACCGCACCGAAATACGGCATTCGTGGCATCCCGACGCTGCTGCTGTTTAAAAACGGTGAAGTCGCTGCAACGAAAGTGGGCGCATTGTCCAAAGGTCAATTAAAAGAGTTCCTGAACGCCAACCTGGCGTAAGCGGGCTGAACGTTCGGCAGTGGTTAAATTTTTTCCTCCTGCTGGACGTTCGCTTTTAAGCGTGCTAACTTATTTTCACTGCACTATGATCATACCTTGTAGTTAGCATTCAAAGTTTTCCCTTGTTAAACCCTGTCGCACTGTACCTACCAGCGGTTTAGCAATCTAACGACTAGCTCTACTCTGACTTAAATCGACCGACTCCTCGCTTCCAGTCATCATTCAAGACAACGATCGTTGAGAAGAGTTGAAAAGTCATTAACAGAACAGGCATGGATTAACTGCCATACCATTCACGACAAACATTTCGAGTATTACCCCGAGTTTAAGAACCCATCACTATGAATCTTACCGAATTAAAAAATACGCCGGTTTCTGAGCTGATTACCCTCGGCGAGAATATGGGGCTGGAAAACCAGGCTCGTATGCGCAAGCAGGACATTATTTTCTCAATCCTGAAGCAGCACGCGAAAAGCGGCGAGGACATCTTCGGTGATGGTGTGCTGGAGATATTGCAGGATGGATTTGGATTCCTCCGCTCTGGAGACAGCTCCTACCTCGCCGGTCCTGATGACATCTACGTTTCTCCCAGCCAAATTCGCCGCTTTAACCTCCGCACTGGTGACACCATCGCCGGCAAAATTCGCCCACCAAAAGAAGGTGAACGCTATTTTGCGCTGCTGAAAGTTAATGAAGTCAACTACGACAAGCCTGAAAACTCGCGCAACAAAATTCTGTTTGAAAACCTTACGCCGCTGCACGCTAACAGCCGTCTGCGTATGGAGCGCGGTAATGGATCAACCGAAGACTTAACGGCGCGCGTACTGGACCTGGCGTCGCCCATTGGCCGCGGTCAGCGTGGCCTGATTGTTGCTCCGCCAAAAGCCGGTAAAACCATGCTGCTGCAGAACATCGCACAGAGCATTGCCTATAACCATCCTGACTGCGTGCTGATGGTGTTGCTGATCGATGAGCGTCCGGAAGAAGTGACAGAGATGCAACGCCTGGTCAAAGGCGAAGTGATTGCCTCAACCTTCGATGAGCCGGCTTCGCGTCACGTTCAGGTCGCAGAGATGGTGATCGAAAAAGCTAAGCGCCTGGTTGAGCATAAAAAAGACGTCATCATTCTTCTCGACTCCATTACGCGTCTGGCCCGTGCCTATAACACCGTGGTGCCGGCCTCCGGTAAAGTGCTGACAGGTGGTGTGGATGCTAACGCCCTGCATCGTCCTAAGCGTTTCTTTGGTGCGGCGCGTAACGTGGAAGAGGGCGGCAGCCTGACCATTATCGCGACTGCGCTGGTGGATACCGGTTCGAAAATGGACGAAGTGATTTACGAAGAGTTTAAAGGCACCGGTAACATGGAGCTTCATCTCTCACGTAAGATTGCGGAAAAACGCGTCTTCCCGGCCATTGATTACAACCGTTCCGGTACACGTAAAGAAGAGCTGTTAACCTCTCAGGAAGAACTGCAGAAAATGTGGATCCTGCGTAAAATTATTCACCCAATGGGCGAAATCGACGCGATGGAGTTCCTGATCAACAAGTTGGCCATGACCAAAACCAACGATGAATTCTTCGACATGATGAAGCGCTCTTGATCCTTTTAAGCGCCATCTGAGCAGGATGGCGTTTTTTACTTTAAAAGATCGTAAAATAGCTCTGACGCCACGTTCTGACGTGGCGTTTTTCATTTACGGGCTATAGGATTGTGGTCTGGCAGACGTAATAATAATGACGGTGAAAGTGGTGGACGGTTGACCGTTCGTACACCGCTTAATGCCGAATTCGGAATCTGGGACGGTAATATGCGCCTTCTTTCGCGTATTGTGTGTATCCAGGATGATAGCTGAGAGCGTTTAACGTGAATTTACTCACTATGAGTACTGAGCTTGGTTTAGTTTTTGTCTTTTCCCTGGCGTTTCTTTTCCTTGCTCGTAAAGCAGCCGAGAAAATTGGACTGGTTGACAAGCCCAATATGCGTAAGCGCCACCAGGGGGTAGTACCGCTGGTGGGGGGCATATCCGTTTATGCAGGTATCTGTTTCGCCTTTTACATTACTAATTATTACCTGCCGCACGCCATGCTTTACCTGGCCTGCGCGGGCGTACTGGTATTTGTCGGGGCGCTGGATGACAGGTTCGACATCAGCGTAAAAATTCGCGCGACAGTACAAGGTATTGTGGCTGTAGTGATGATGTTTTTTGGCAAGCTCTATTTGCTGAGCCTCGGATTTATCATAGGCCCGGTTGAATTGATTGTCGGGCCGTTTGGTTACGTCCTCACTCTTTTTGCTGTCTGGGCAGCAATTAATGCTTTCAATATGGTCGATGGCATCGATGGCCTTTTAGGGGGGCTTTCCATTGTGACCTTTGCGGCAATGGGAATTATTCTCTACCTTGATGGCCAACACAGCCTCGCAATGTGGTGCTTCGCGATGATCGCCGCCACATTACCCTATGTTTTTCTTAATCTCGGTTTTCTGGGCCGGCGCTACAAAGTCTTTATGGGGGATGCGGGCAGCACTATGATTGGTTTCACCATCATATGGATTTTGCTCGAAACGACTCAGGGCCTGAGTCATCCTATTACACCTGTTACGGCATTGTGGCTAATCGCCATTCCTTTAATGGATATGGTAGCCATCATGTATCGTCGTTTAAGCAAGGGAATGAGCCCCTTTTCTGCCGATCGTCAGCATATTCACCATTTAATTATGCGGGCCGGTTTTACTTCCCGTCAGGCTTTCGTCCTGATTACTTCCGCTGCGGCACTTCTTGCAGGTATTGGCGTACTGGGAGAATACCTTGCCTTTATACCTGAATGGGTGATGTTAATTCTGTTTCTGATTGCCTTCATGGGTTACGGCTATTGTTTGAAGCACGCATGGCGCGTGGCAAGAAAAATCAGACGCTTTAAACGCCGCCTGAATAATTTTAGAAATGCCAGGAAAAATGAACCCTGATGAGTCTTAAAAAGGATGACGCTGTGATGCCTGCAAACGTTGTGGAGAACGAACTGGATATTCGCGGCCTGTGCTGCCGCTTGTGGCGCGGAAAGCACTGGATAGTCGGTTGCGCAGTGCTGTTTGCAGTGGCAGCCTGGCTGGCGACGCTGCTGATGAAACAGGTATGGAGCACAACGGCGATTACAGGACGTCCAACAGTGAATATGCTGGGCTCGTACTATTCACAGCAGCAGTTTCTCAATAACCTGGATTTACGCAATGACGCCGTGACGTTAACCAGCGCGTCTCCCAACGTGATGGATGAGGTTTATCATGAGTTTCTGGTGCAGCTTTCCTCCTGGGATACTCGTCGCGAGTTCTGGCTGCAAACCGACTATTACAAAAGCCGGAAAAGCGGCAATGCGCACAATGATGCGGTCCTGTTAGATGAGCTAATTGATAACATCCAGTTTACGCCAGCGGATACCGCGCGTAACACGTTCGACAGCGTCAAACTGAAAGCGGAAACGGCGAGCGATGCCAACAACCTGTTGCGTCAGTACATTGCCTATGCCAGTGAGCGCGCAGCACGTCATCTCAACGCGGAGCTAAAAGGTGCGTGGCAGGCACGAGATGCGCAACTTCAGGCACAGGTCAGGCGTCAGGAAGCTGTGGCGAATGCCGTCTTCCAGCGTCGCATTCATCGTCTGGAACAGGCGCTGAAGGTGGCCAGCCAAAAAGGAATTACTGAAAAACAGACGAATGAAGTCAGTGAGAGTCTTGCTGACAGCGACCTGTTTTTAATCGGTCAGCCGCTATTGCAGGGGCAACTCGACACCCTGCGTGCGACGGGACCGAGCTTTGATATAAGCTACGATCAAAATAAAGCGATGCTGACGACACTGGATGCAGGACCTGCGTTAACCAACAAATTTCAGACCTACCGTTATTTACGTACACCGGAAGAGCCGGTGTCACGTGACAGCCCACGCCGGGTATTTATGATGGTGATGTGGGGCGCGGTAGGGGCACTGGTTGGCGCCGGTGTGGCACTGGCACGTCGTCGGCGACCCATGTCAGATACACAAGATTGAGAGAAACAGTGTGAAAGTTCTGACAGTTTTTGGCACCCGACCTGAAGCCATTAAGATGGCACCACTCGTTCAGGCCCTGGCACAGGATCCGGCTTTTGAATCACGGCTGTGCGTAACCGCACAGCACCGTGAAATGCTCGATCAGGTGCTGAGCTTATTTCAGCTTCAACCTGACTACGACCTCAATATTATGCGGCCTGAACAAGGATTAACGGAAATAACCTGCCGTATCCTGCAAGGCATGCACACCGTCCTTCTCGATTTCAAACCCGACATTGTTCTGGTTCACGGTGACACCACAACCACGCTGGCGGCCAGTCTGGCTGCGTTCTATCAACAAATACCTGTCGGCCATGTTGAAGCGGGTTTAAGGACAGGCGATCTGGCATCGCCGTGGCCTGAAGAGGGCAATCGTAAACTGACAGGCCATCTGGCACGGCTGCATTTCACGCCAACCTCCCGTTCCCGACAGAACCTGCTGGATGAAAATCTGCCCGATGACAGCATTGTGATTACCGGCAATACGGTGATTGATGCCCTGCTGTGGGTGCGCGATCGGGTACTGGATGATAACGCCATTAATGCGCAACTGGCTGCACGTTATCCGTTTCTGGATGAAAACAAAAAGCTGGTACTGGTAACGGGCCATCGGCGGGAAAGTTTTGGCGGGGGGTTTGAGCGTATTTGTAGCGCTTTAGCCGAAATTGCGCGTCAGCACCCTGAGGCGCAGATCGTTTATCCTGTGCATCTCAACCCGAATGTCCATGAGCCCGTTAACCGCATTCTGCGCGACATCAAGAACATAGTACTGATTGAGCCGCAGGAGTATCTGCCGTTTGTCTGGCTCATGAATCGTGCCTGGCTCATTCTCACCGATTCTGGCGGAATTCAGGAAGAAGCGCCTTCACTGGGTAAACCCGTTTTGGTGATGCGTGAAACCACGGAACGGCCAGAGGCGGTTGACGCGGGAACAGTAAAGCTGGTGGGAACGGATACGGCGAAGATTGTTGCCGAAGTCAGCGCATTACTGAATGACGACGAGGCCTGGCAGACCATGAGCCGCGCCCATAATCCCTATGGGGATGGCAATGCCTGCGGGCGAATCTTACAAGCCTTAAAAGATAACAGAGCCAACTTATGAGTTTTGAAACCATTTCCGTCATTGGACTGGGTTACATTGGGCTGCCTACCGCAGCCGTTTTTGCCTCAAAGGGAAAAAAAGTGGTGGGCGTTGATATCAATGCCCGGGCTGTTGACACCATCAACCGCGGTGCCATTCATATCGTCGAACCCGATCTGGAACAGGTGGTGCAGGCAGCCGTTGCGCGTGGCGATTTACGTGCCACCACGCAACCGGAAGCGGCGGATGCCTTTTTGATTGCCGTCCCTACGCCCTTCCAGGCCGATCGCCAGCCCGACTTACGTTTTGTGCAGGCGGCCGCAATATCCATCGCACCGGTTTTGAAAAAAGGCGATCTGGTGATTCTGGAGTCGACGTCTCCGGTAGGCAGTACCGAGCAGATGGCGGAGTGGCTGGCTGCCGCGCGGCCTGATTTACGTTTCCCCCAGCAGGGCGATGAACCGGACGTTTTTATTGCTTACTGCCCTGAGCGTGTTTTGCCCGGCCAGATCATGGTCGAGCTGATTAAAAACGATCGTGTTATTGGCGGCATGACGCCAGCCTGTTCTGCCCGTGCCAGCGCGTTATATCGTCTTTTTCTCCAGGGCGAGTGCGTGGAAACTCATGCCCGTACCGCCGAAATGTGCAAGCTGACCGAAAACAGCTTCCGGGACGTAAACATTGCGTTTGCCAATGAGCTGTCCCTGATCTGTGCTGAGCAGCAGATTAATGTCTGGGAGCTTATTGCGCTGGCAAACCGTCATCCTCGTGTGAATATTCTGCAACCCGGTCCCGGCGTAGGCGGACACTGCATTGCCGTCGACCCCTGGTTTATCGTGGCGCAGAACCCTGACTTAGCGCGACTGATCCGTACCGCCCGCGAAGTGAATGATGCCAAGCCACACTGGGTACTGGAGCAGGTAAAAAAAGCACTGGCAGACTGTCTGACGCAAACCGATAAGCGCGCCAGCGATCTGACGATTGCCTGTTTTGGCCTGGCGTTTAAGCCAAATATTGATGACCTGCGTGAAAGCCCGGCGATGGAAGTCGCCCATTTGATTGCAGACTGGCATCAGGGCCGTACCTGGGTGACTGAACCGCATATTGAGCAGATTCCCGAACGTCTGGAAACGCAGGCCACGCTGGTGTCAACAGAGCAGGCGCTGCAACAGGCCGATATTCTGGTGATGCTGGTCGATCATCAGGCGTTCCGCGCCATTGATGCGGCGCACGTGACCCAGCAATGGGTCGTTGATACGAAAGGTGTCTGGCGCTGAAAATAGACGCTGATTAACAAAGCTCTGAGGAACACATGTCCGTTCACGTTAAGGTCAATCCCCTCGACTGGGAGAGCCAGTTTTTCGGCATCCAGTCTGTCAGACTGGAAACGGGTGGAACATTGCCGCTGGAAAGCGCGCTTCAGCATCCTTGTGCGTTGTTTCAAATTAAAGTGCCCGCTGATCAGACCGCCACTATTGACGCCCTGAATCAACATCAGTTCCAGTTGGTGGAGGGCGAGGCGGAGTTGTCCCTCACGATTAAACGAACCGAGCGGCAAACGGGGGTTCGTATTGCCCGTCAAGGCCAGATCCCCGCACTGCGTGAGGCGGCTTCTCAGGCTTTCCGCCAGAGTCGGTTTCGTTCGCCGTGGTTTGCGCCAGATGAGAGCGGACGTTTTTACGCGCAGTGGATTGAAAATGCGGTACTTGGCACCTTTGATCATCAGTGTCTGGTGGCCTGCGATGACAGCGGTGCGCTGCAGGGATTCGTGTCTTTGCGTGAGGTAGATGGCGATGCCCGCATTGGCTTACTTGCTGTCGTGCCTGCGGCGCAGGGGCAAAGCATTGGTCAGCGCCTGATGCTGGCGGCAGCTGACTGGGGACGTGTACGCCAGCTCGATCGGCTGCGCGTCGCAACACAAATCAGCAATCTCACGGCGATGCGTCTTTATTTACGCAGTGGTGCACGACTGGAAAGCACGGCGTACTGGTTTTACAGGAGAGGTCATGATTCCCTTTAATGCGCCCCCGGTTGTGGGCAGCGAAATCGACTATATGCAGTCGGCCATGAGCAGCGGCAAGCTCTGCGGCGATGGTGGTTTTACGCGCCGTTGCCAGCAGTGGATGGAACAGCGTTTCGGCAGTGCAAAAGTGTTACTGACGCCTTCCTGTACCGCATCACTGGAAATGGCGGCATTGCTGATCGATATTCAACCCGGCGATGAGGTCATCATGCCGAGTTACACCTTTGTGTCCACTGCGAATGCCTTTGTACTCAGGGGCGCAAAAATCGTGTTTGTGGATGTGCGCCCTGACACGATGAATATGGATGAAACGCTCATCGAAGCCGCCATCACGGATAAAACGCGTGCTATCGTACCGGTACATTATGCCGGCGTTGCCTGTGAGATGGACACGATCATGGCGCTGGCGGCCCAGTACAAGCTGTTTGTCATTGAAGATGCTGCGCAGGGCGTGATGTCACGTTATAAAGGGCGGGCCTTAGGCACTATCGGTCATATCGGCTGCTTTAGTTTTCACGAAACCAAAAACTACACGGCGGGCGGAGAAGGCGGTGCAACGTTGATCAATGATGCCAGCCTGGTTGAGCGTGCGGAAATCATCCGTGAAAAAGGCACCAACCGCAGCCAGTTTTTTCGTGGTCAGGTAGATAAATATACCTGGCGCGATATGGGATCCAGTTATCTGATGGCGGATCTACAGGCGGCTTATCTTTGGGCGCAACTGGAAGCCTCCGAGCGTATTAACCAGCAGCGGTTGCGGTTATGGCAGCGCTACTATAATGCGCTAAAACCGCTGGCAGAAAGCGGCCACATTACCTTGCCCACGGTTCCGGCCGACTGCCAGCACAACGCGCACATGTTCTATATTAAACTGCGCGATCAGGAACATCGTCAGGCGTTGATTAACTGGCTTAAAGAGGCCGAAATCCTGGCCGTTTTCCATTATATTCCGCTGCACACTTCACCTGCTGGCCTGCAGTTTTCCCGTTTTGCGGGCGATGACCGCTTCACCACGGCCGAAAGTGAGCGCTTATTGCGGCTGCCGCTGTTTTTTAACCTGTCAGATAATAACCAGAGCACGGTTATCAGCTCACTGCTGAGCTTCTTTTCCTGATGTCATTAGCCAAAGCCTCTGTATGGACGGCCTCTTCAACTCTGGTCAAAATTGCCGTGGGCCTGCTGGTGGTCAAGCTGCTGGCGATCAGTTACGGCCCGGAAGGCGTTGGTCAGGCGGGGAATTTTCGACAGTTGATCACGGTGCTGGGCGTTCTGGCGGGGGCCGGGATTTTCAACGGCGTCACAACCTTTGTCGCGCAATATCGCCAGCAACCGCAGCCGTTGCGCGCGCTGGTTGGAACGGCCTCGGCGATGGTGACAGGCTTTTCAACACTGCTGGCGCTGGTTTTTTTGCTTGCTGCAGCCCCTGTCAGTACCGCCTTGTTTGGGCACGATCGCTATCAAAACGTTATCCGTATCGTTGCTTTTTTGCAGTTCGGCATTGCCTGGGCCAATCTCATTCTGGCTTTAATTAAAGGCTACCGGGATGCACAGGGTAATGCGTTGGCGCTGATGACAGGCAGCGTGACTGGCGTAGCCGGTTATATGCTGTGCTGGGGGCTGGGAGGGTACGCGGGCGCATTAACCGGTTTAGCGATGGTGCCGGCATTACTGGTTATTCCTGCCCTGGTGATATTCAGGTATCGTGTGCCGCTGCCCTTAAGCTGGCTGCGTCCGCAGTGGCAGCCTGAGATGGCGCGTCAGCTGGCAAAATATACGCTGATGGCACTGATCACCGCCGTCACGCTTCCGGTTGCCTGGGTCATGATGCGAAACCAACTTGCCGCTCACAACGGCTGGGCTCAGGTCGGTTTATGGCAGGGCGTGACCAGTATTTCCGATGCTTACCTGCAGTTTATTACCGCAACTTTTAGCGTCTGGCTGCTGCCCACGCTGGCCAGGTTAGAAAACAAAACAGAGATTGCACGAGAGATCGGACGGGCATTGCGCTTTGTGTTGCCGGCTGTCGCGGCGGCCAGCCTGATCGTGTGGATAATGCGGGATATCGCTATCCGCCTGCTGTTTTCTGCCGCATTCCATGATATGCGGGATCTGTTCGTCTGGCAGTTGTGTGGGGATGTTTTTAAAGTGGGGGCTTATGTTTTTGGCTATCTGGTCATCGCGAAAGCATCGTTACGTTTTTATGTGCTGACGGAAATCAGTCAGTTTGCGTTACTGACCCTGTTTTCCCGTTGGCTGATTCCGTTACACGGTGCCAGTGGCGCAGCGCAAGCCTATATGTTCACGTACATTACCTATTTCGCGCTCTGCTGTGGCGCCTTTATTCTCTACTGCCGAAGAAAATGACTTTGATTCACGTTTTGGGATCGGATATTCCCCATCACAATCTCACGGTGTTGCGTTTTTTTAATGACGTGATGAGTACCGAACTGCCTGCGCCTGTGGCGCGTCACTTTATGGTGGTCACCAGGCAGCCGGAAAGCCTTATTGGCTTTGATGCATTGCGCATTGAAACGTTTAGCAGCAAGAAAGCGCTCTCTGAAGCACTTTTACGCCGGGCTAAACAGCGCGAGCAGCGTTTCTTTTGCCATGGACAGTTTAATCCCTGGCTGTGGCTGGCGTTACTGAGTGGCAGGCTGCACCGGTCTCAGGTGTACTGGCACGTCTGGGGCGCCGATTTATATGAAGACTCGCGCAGCCTCAAATTCCGCCTGTTTTATTTTCTGCGTCGTATTGCGCAGGGGCGGATTGCTCGTGTCTTCGCGACTGAAGGCGATCTGTATCATTATCAGCAACGCCATCCTTCGGTACCGCGCACCTTACTTTACTTTCCAACCCGTTTACCCACCGCGGCGATAACGCCCCGCCCGGATGACATCCTGACGGTGCTGCTGGGGAATTCAGGCGATGCCAGTAATCGTCATACAGAAGGGCTGGAGGCGATTCGGGCGCAGTTTGGCCAGCATGTGCGTATTGCGGTGCCGCTTGGCTATCCGCCCAATAACGATGAGTATATTGCCCGGATTCAGAATGCCGCTGACAGACTTTTTCCTCAGGGGCAGGTAACGTTACTGCGTGAAAATTTGGCCTTCGATGATTATCTGGCATTGTTGGCGCGCTGCCATTTAGGCTATTTTATGTTCGAGCGGCAGCAGGGCGTAGGCACGTTGTGTTTGTTGATTCAAGCCAATATCCCCTTCGTGCTGACGCGTAAAAATCCTTTCTGGCGTGATGTCACCGCGCAACAGCTTCCGGTCCTGTTCAGCGATGATGCGCTGACGCCTGCTATCGTTGCAGAAGCGCGCCGACAGCTCATGGGATGCGACAAGCAGCACGTTGCGTTTCTGGCGCCGGGCTATCTCGTGGGTTGGCAGGCGGCGTTGCGCCTTTGCGAAGGAGAGCCTTCATGAGTCTACTGGCGTTTAGTGGTCTGCTGTTAGTCTATGTGCTGTCACTCATGATCATCGTCACGCTGAATGTACGCGAGATGAAACAGGAACGATTTAACTTTCACCTGTTTTTTACCTTGCTGTTTCTGCTGACCTTTTATTTTGGGTTTCCACTTACCAGCATTCTGGTGTTTCGTTTTGACACTCAGGTGGTGCCGGCCGATTTTTTACTGCAGGCGATGCTGTCTGCCACAGCGTTTTATGTCATTTACTTTGTCAGTTACAAGGTCCGTCTCAGGCCGATGGCGACATCACCTGCCCGGCCCTGGCTACAGATGAACCGTGTGGAGACGCATTTGACCTGTGGCCTGCTGGCGCTGGTCGCCATCGCGACCGTGACGGTTTTTTTCATCCATAACGGCTTTTTATTATTTCGCCTCACAGCCTATAACCAGATCTTTTCCAGTGAGGTTTCCGGTGTCGCTCTGAAGCGCTTTTTCTATTTCTTTATTCCGGCGATGTTGATCCCGTATTTTTTACATCCTACACGCCGTAACTGGCTGCTCTTTCTGATTGTCACCGTCAGTTTTGGCTTGCTGACCTATGCGCTGGTTGGCGGGACGCGTGCCAATATCATCATCGCTTTTGCGCTGTTTCTGTTTATCGGAATTACGCGTGGCTGGATAACCTTATGGATGCTGGCCGTCGCTGGCGTGATGGCCATTGCCGGTATGTTCTGGCTGGCGCTGCGACGCTATAACCTGGACGTAATGGGCGCAGAAGCGTTTTATACCTTTCTTTATCTGACCCGGGACACTTTTTCGCCTTGGGAAAATCTGGCGTTGCTGCTCGAAAATTACCATAAAATCGATTTTCAGGGTTTAGCGCCCATGTGGCGTGATTTCTATGTATTTATCCCGTCATGGCTGTGGCCCGATCGTCCTCTGACCGTCCTGAACAGTGCCAACTATTTCACATGGGAGGTGCTTAATAACCATTCAGGTCTGGCGATCTCTCCTACCTTGATCGGTTCACTGCTGGTGATGGGCGGTATTGGGGCGATAGTGCCAGGTGCTGTGGCTGTAGGCTTAATAATTAAAGGCTTTGATAGCTTGTATAAGCGCGGACGCAGTGAGTCGAATCACTATACGGGGGCCATTCTGCAAAGTTTTTGTTTTGGTGCGGTATTCAACATGATTGTACTGGCGCGTGAAGGGCTGGATGCATTTGGCTCCCGCGTGGTGTTTTTTTGCCTTATTTTTGCGGCCTGCCTGGCGGTGGCGAAACTGCTTTACGGATTACTGAATCATGTCGGTCTGATTCGCAGCCGTAGAGAACGTCCGCTGCATAGCCCATCCTGACGCTGATGCACCTCTGGTATGAAAGGGAAAAACAATAAAGATATGAGTACGCACACCGGTACACCACGCTACGAGATTCGCGGTATCACCCTGTACGGTTTCGACAGCATGACAGCGTTTGTCGATTTTTTGATGCCCCCATCCGGTATCCGTACAGGTACGTTGGTGGCCATTAATGCGGAAAAGGTTTTGAGTGCTGAACGGGATGCGGCGTTGAGCGCCCAAATCCAGCAGGCCGAATTCAATTATCCTGATGGCATCAGTATTGTACGGTCGATTCGAAAGAAATATCCCCAGGCCTCCGTGCAGCGCATCGCGGGTGCCGATCTGTGGGAAGCCTTAATGCAACGCGCTGGCCGCGAGGGGACACCGGTGTTTTTGATTGGTGGCCGTGAGGCGGTATTGGATGAAACGTGCGCGAAGCTGCGTCGTCAGTGGAACGTCAACATCGTCGGTGCCCAGAACGGTTATTTTGTCCCGTCTGAACGTGAGGCGCTGTGTGCCCGTATTGCAGCGAGCGGCGCAAAGCTGGTGACGGTAGCGATGGGCTCACCACGCCAGGAGCTTTTCATGGCGGATTGCCAGAGGCAGTGGCCAGAGGCGCTGTATATGGGCGTAGGCGGCACCTACGATGTCTTTACGGGACACGTAAAGCGTGCGCCTGTCTTCTGGCAAAAACTGGGGCTGGAGTGGCTCTATCGCTTGCTCGTGCAGCCCAGTCGCTTGCGCAGGCAGTTAAAGCTGGTGAAATACCTGCGTTATCACTGGCGTGGCGATCTGTGATATCGCTGATTAATGCCAGAATTTCGCGTCCGCACAGGCGTAAATGCGTTATTTGTCGACGAAATGCACAAAGCGTAATCAAACGCGCTATTTTCTTTAAAAAGCACTAGACAGGATGGGCGCTTATCTCTAGTATGCACATCCGCAACGGCGCTACGCGCCCGTAGCTCAGCTGGATAGAGCGCTGCCCTCCGGAGGCAGAGGTCTCAGGTTCGAATCCTGTCGGGCGCGCCATTTAGTTTGTGCGTATGAGCTTCGGTGGTATCAGTACCGCGTTAGGTAGAAAGATTTAAATGCTGTAGGTTTGACTTACAACATTCAGTACAGTGGTGGCTATAGCTCAGTTGGTAGAGCCCTGGATTGTGATTCCAGTTGTCGTGGGTTCGAGTCCCATTAGCCACCCCAGATTTTGCTGGGATACGCGAAGGTGGCGGAATTGGTAGACGCGCTAGCTTCAGGTGTTAGTGTCTTAACGGACGTGAGGGTTCAAGTCCCTCTCTTCGCACCAGGCAAAACAAATTAAAAAAATCGGCGAGTAGCGCAGCTTGGTAGCGCAACTGGTTTGGGACCAGTGGGTCGGAGGTTCGAATCCTCTCTCGCCGACCATTTTTAGAAACCTGTCTGAGAAGACAGGTTTTTTTTCGGCCGTACAAAAGAGGGTGAAGACCACCGAAGGCGGTTTGTGCCGGGCGAAGCGAGGCAACGTTGCGAATGCAAAAACCTGCACAGGAAGCATAGTCTTCTCTCACCAGAACGGTCTGCACAAACAGGTTTACCGTCTTGCCGAAAGGGCGATGTGCATCTGTGAGAGCGGTTTCTGGTCAGATGTGGTGAGAAAGAAATTTGGTTTGCGTTTCCGCCGTAAGCGGCGCTATTGCTCGTCTGTCCAGCCTGATTTGCTTACGGTAGTTCCGCGGAAACCGGCATTAAGCGGTTGTCGCAGAATTGAGACGCTTAACGCATTGTTTTAAATGAAGTTGACGCGCCTTTACTTTACGTGTCGCTTATTTGCGACGTAAAGCGAGTGCTGTGTCGCATTATCCCGACAATTCCCAGGCAGCGCGCAAAGAGTGATAAAATTATTTATTGCTAATTCCTTGTTTTAATTTAATAAAAAAATAAAAAGCGCAACTGGCATGGATTATGCAATAATTAATGCGTAGATGCTCATTCCACCTCTTATGTCTGCTTCGGCTACATAAACTTGGGAATGACGCAGAGCCAATTTTGGGTACCTGTTGTCTGCCTGCCTGTATCGCGAAAGCCTTACAGGATTAACAGACACCACGTTGAGTCGGGTACCTCTCGGTTGTCAAACCGACCTGATTTTACACCTGCTTTCGGCAGGTGTTTTTTTTTGTCTCAACCTGTGGGCGTAAAAAAACCGGGCGAACCCGGTTTTAACAGATCAGGCATCGGGATTGTTCTTCAGCGTCAGTAACAGACCTTCACGACGCATTTTTGCGGCGTCTTCCGGACGGCGCAGACGATCATACACATCCGCCAGCCAGGCGTAGTCAAAAGCGTCGGGGCGCTGCGCCAGCGCCTGTTGCAGGGCTTCCGCTGCCTGCTGCCATTCACCATGGCGCATCAGTAACTGACCCAGTGTGCTGTGCAGTAAAGGCGTGGCACCATGCTGCTTAATTTGCTGACGTAACGCTTTTTCCAGCGCTTCCGGGTTACCGCTTTTAAGGCGCGGCGTCAACAGGACAAGACGATCGTCGTAATGACGTTTCAGCCCATCCAGCAGAATCTCCTGAGCGGTATCGTGATCGTCACACTCAATCAAATGGTCAATCATCGCCACCTGCAACGAGGTCTCATGGCGTGTTTTACGGCTCAGATTTCCCCACCAGCGTTTTAATCCCTCACTGCCCTGATCGGCCATCGCCTGATTCATCAGACCCAGCCAGGCCTGTTGTTGCAGTGCAGCGCGGTGCTCTTCACTGCCAATCTGCGTTTTTTCCATGGACGGGAGGATATCGAGCAGGGCGCTCCAGGCACTGGTACGAATATAGGCCTGCTCGGCCAGGCGCAGGACTTCCGGATGACGCGGAGCCACTTCGAGTAAACGATCAATACTGTGGCGGGCAGCGTGATCTTCATGTCGCGCCAGCTGGATGCGGGTTCGGGTAATCTCGACCGGGATAACATCATTACCAGCCAGTTCAGCTGCCCGTTCAAGATGCTGATTAGCCCGCATTTCGTCGCCTCGTTGCTGAGCCGCTTCTGCCGCGAGCAAATAGTTTGCGACAGGAACATCAGCATGATCGGCGTCTTTGGACAGCAGCTTTTCTACCTGCCTGAAATCACCTTCTGCCAGTTTAAGCAGGGCGTTTTGTGTCTGGCGCTGTGCACGACGGCGCTTGCGTCCGGTAAACCAGCCACGGGTACGGGCACCCGTCCGAAACAGGCGACGCAGCAGCCACTCCACCGCCAGAATCACTAACAAACTGATAATCAGGATAATGGCAAGGCCGGTCACACTGGTTTCCACATTCCAGTTGTCGGTCTGGATCAGCACATAGCCCTGATGGCCGGCAATCATCGGCCCCAGCACAATCCCTGCAATCAACAGGACAAAGAGGATAAATACCTTAAGCATGATCAGCCTCCCTGCTGGTTTGCGGCGGCAGAGGGTTGTGCCATCAGGTTACGCACGCGCGTTTGCATCAGTTGTTCAAGCAACGGCTGGCTTTCCAGACTGTCTGGCAGATCCATATTGATATCTTGCTGGCTAAGTTCATCCAACTGGGCCAGAAACGCTTTTGTCGAGGCATCGTTCGTATCATACCAGGCACGCACCCATGTTGAGACGGTTTCCAGCGACTGCTTGTAGATCTCCTCCTGATGACGCGGCACGGCCTGGGCCGCGATCAGCAGACGAGAACGAATGTTTTCGCGAAGGTAAACGTCCTGATTCGGGGCCAGTAAGGGCTGGGCAGTGTTGTCCCGGCGACGGATGGTAATAAAGTCATCCATAAAATTGTGCCAGCTCTTCACCAGGTTCTGACGCCATTCGCGAATAGAGCCAGAAAGTTCACCGTTGTCGCTGTCCATCGGCGCGTCATCGCTGTCGTTATCGGCCAGACGTAAATTATCCACGTTGTTTGATAGCTGATTAAGCTTCAGGATAATGCCGTCGTAGTCCACCTGGGAGATAGCCGAAAGCGTACTGATATCCTGCGTCAACGCGCGACGCACATTCATGACGCTGGGATCGTTCATATCTGCCAGGCTGGCATCAGCGCTTTTCAGCAACGCTGCGGCCGTGGTGACATCCTGATCGCTCCACAACTTACGACCCGCCAGTTTCACCAGATAATCTGCCTGAGCCACCAGCCAGCTGCGCACGTCGTTTCCTGAAATGGAGGCTAACTTTTCGCGCAACGCCTGCAGCGCTTTCTCAGAAGCCACCTGTTGTGCCTGAGCGGTCTCTAACGCTTTTTCTGTGGTGCTCAGCTGCTGAGAAAGCTGCTGTTTATCGCTGTTTGCCTGCTGCTGTAGCTTGGCAAGCTGTTCGCTCAGACTCTGATTGGTTTGTGCCTGCAATTCGGCCTGGTGTTTATCGTTCAGGTATAAACCTGCGCCAATCGCCAGAGCGATGACGATCGCGACCGCTCCCAGGACCATGCCGCCGTTCTTTTGCTTGCGGGGTGGTTGTTCCTGAAGAGAAGCATCGCGATCAACCGCTGGTGTAGTTTCTTCAACCACGGCGGAGGTGTCTTTTTGTTCCGTCATATCTGGCACATCCCATTGTTAAGTTCAACATAACGCGCGCAGTAGCGCATCGTTATCGGCACCTTCGGCTACGTGAATATCCTGCCAACCAAGATTGGCGGCCACAGAAGCCAAACGTTCGCTGACGACAATCAGTCGGCAGCGGAGCAGCCATTCCTCGCGATCAACCTCGGGGAACAGCGAATACAGTTGATGCAACATTTCGCCGCTGGTGACGACCAGCGTAGAAACATGACGATCGCGCCAGCGGCGGCCTTCGATTGCACCGTCATAATGTTTTTGGCAGCGCTGATAACACTCGGCATAGAAGACCTGCGCGCCCCGTGCCGTCAACGTTTCTGACAGCAGTTCGCGGCCCTGATTGCCACGCAGGATAAGCGCGCGTTTACCTGACACCTGCTGCAACGTGGCCAGCTTGATCAGCGCCTCGCTGGTTTCCTGTGCATGAGGCCAGGTCACCTGTAAGCCACTCACTGTATGAAACGCTAACGCGGTACTGCGACCAATTGCATAATAGTCCAGGTCTGCGGGCCATGCTTTGACAGCATGCTGTGTATAGTGGATAACCTGCTGCGAGAGCAGAAAGACCATATCGCCCCGGCGCAGCGTGGTTAGCGAAGCCGGTAATGAGGGCAGGTCAGCTCCCGGCGCGAATTCGATCAGGGGCAGGCTCCACGCCTGTTTACCCTGGGCGTGCAGTCGGGAGACCAGCTCTGCCGCTGCGGGTTCCGGGCGCGTGACCAGAATCGTCATACGGGGGGTTGTCCCTGATAAACGTCGTGCAGAATTTCACGCGCGCCGTTGTTAAGCAGTTCTTCGGCCAGCGAGATTCCCATCTGCTCGGCCTGAGACCGTGGCCCGCGGCGCTCGCCGCTTACAACGGTACTGCCGTCCGGCGCGCCAACCAGACCCCGGAGCCAGAGCTCATCACCATTCAGCACCGCAAAACTGCCGATAGGTACCTGACAGCCGCCTTCCAGACGGGTATTCATGGCGCGCTCAGCTTTGACACAGACAGCCGTATCATCATGATTCAGTGCCTGTAGTAACCCAATTAAGGTGCTGTCATCCAGGCGGCATTCGATGCCCACCGCACCCTGGCCGACGGCTGGCAGTGAAATTTCAGCCGGCAGTAGCTGGCGAATTCGCGCTTCCAGCCCCAGGCGGTTAAGGCCGGCGGCGGCAAGGATAATGGCGTCATAGTCGCCAGCATCAAGCTTACTTAACCGCGTGCCGACATTGCCGCGCAGCGAGCGAATGACCAGGTCGGGACGGCGTGCACTGATCTGACACTGACGGCGCAGGCTGGACGTACCAATCACCGCGCCATGAGGAAGCTCGTCGATCGACGCGTAATGATTTGAGACAAAGGCGTCGCGTGGGTCATCACGCTGGCAAATGGTGACCAGGCCCAGGCCTGCCGGGAACGCTACGGGCACATCTTTCATCGAATGCACGGCCAAATCGGCACGGTTCTCCAGCATCGCCTGCTCAAGTTCTTTGACAAACAGCCCCTTACCGCCCACCTTAGCCAGCGGCGTATCCAGGATGATGTCGCCTTTGGTCACCATGGGCACCAGTTCAACCTGTAAACCCGGATGGGCGCTCATCAAACGCTGCTGTACATATTGTGCTTGCCACATGGCAAGAGGGCTTTGTCGTGTAGCAATTCTGAAAATTTTGTTTAACATGCCGTTAACCATTTAGATCGTTCATCGAATATCCTATCATCGTTGAGGGAAGGCTGTCAGTTTCAACGGATTGAAAAGAACCGCCCGCAGATTAAACCTGAGATATCAGGCAGTAATCGCAGGCCGCTCGTTGGGTGTGCGAAAAGTAGACGAAACCGTGCTAAAATAGCGGTAGCGTAACTTTCTTTACGGTCAATCCGGCGAGTGATAGATTGATCACGTT
Organism: Pantoea sp. BS_8; assembly: GCF_041954965.1. Lineage (NCBI taxonomy): Bacteria > Pseudomonadati > Pseudomonadota > Gammaproteobacteria > Enterobacterales > Erwiniaceae > Pantoea > Pantoea sp. BS_8. The sequence goes on along the minus strand of NZ_JAVAXU010000007.1, from coordinate 44,239 downwards.
TCCAGCAATAATCTGCACGACATCTTTATAATAAGTGGCAGAGAGCGGAAGCAGGGTGCTTAACTCCAGGACAACCAGGCGAAACGTCTTGTACCTCTATATTGAGACACTGAAACAGAGACTGGATGCAATTAACCAGCTGCGCGTAGATCGCGCGCTGGCTGCAATGGGACCCGCTTTTCAGCGAGTCTACAGTCTGCTGCCGATCTTATTACATTATCAACATCCGCTGATGCCGGGTTACCTCAAAGGTAACGTTCCACATGGCATCAACGTCTTCACGCCTGATGAAAACCAACTGCAGCTACTGGCCGAGTTAACAGGCGAGCAAGAACTTACCCTGGTCGACGCGCCAAAAGGCGAACTGCCCATTACCGGTATTTACTCGATGGGCAGTACCTCCTCTGTTGGACAAAACAGCGTGTCCGATCTGGATATCTGGGTGTGCCATCAATCCTGGCTGGATAATGAAGAGCGCCTCAATCTGCAGCGCAAATGTGCGCTGTTGCAAAAATGGTGCGCCTCCATGGGCATCGAAGTCAGCTTCTTCCTGATCGATGAAAACCGCTTCCGCCATAACGAAAGCGGGAATCTTGGCGGTGAGGACTGCGGTTCCACTCAGCATATACTGCTGCTGGACGAGTTCTACCGCACAGCCGTGCGCATGGCAGGTAAACGTATCCTGTGGAATATGGTGCCGGGCGAAGAAGAGCATCACTATGATGACTATGTGATGTCGCTCTACGCGAAAGGCGTGCTCACGCCCAACGAGTGGCTTGATTTAGGCGGCCTCAGTACCCTGTCAGCGGAAGAGTATTTTGGTGCCAGCCTGTGGCAGTTGTATAAAAGTATCGACTCACCTTACAAAGCAGTCCTGAAAACGCTGCTGCTTGAAGCCTACAGCTGGGAATACCCGGACACTAAACTGCTGGCGATGGACATCAAACAGCGACTGCACGATGGCGAGATCGTCTGTTTCGGTCTGGATCCTTACTGCATGATGCTGGAGCGCGTTACGCATTATCTCACCAGTATCGACGATCAGCCGCGGCTCGATTTAGTACGCCGCTGCTTCTATCTGAAAGTATGCGAAAAACTCAGTACGGATGACCATCAGCAACGTAGCGGCTGGCGTCGTGAAATTCTGTCGCAGCTGGTGAAATCCTGGGGTTGGGACGATGAAAAGCTCGCCATTCTGGACAACCGTGCCGAATGGAAAATCGAACGCGTCCGCGAAGCGCATAATGAGTTGCTCGATGCCATGATGCAAAGCTATCGCAATCTTATCCGCTTTGCCCGCCGCAACAATTTAAGCGTCAGTGCCAGCCCGCAGGATATCGGCGTGCTGACCCGTAAATTGTACGCTGCCTTTGAGGCTTTGCCGGGCAAGGTGACGCTGGTTAATCCGCAGATTTCCCCCGACCTGTCCGAATCCAACCTGACCTTTATTCATGTGCCGGCGGGCCGCGCCAATCGTCCAGGCTGGTATCTGTATAATCAGGCGCCGGATATGAGCTCGATCATCAGTCACCAGCCACTGGAATATAACCGCTATCTCAATAAGCTGGTGGCCTGGGCATGGTTCAATGGTCTGCTGACCAGCAAAACCCGTCTGCATATCAAAGGCAACGAGTTGTGTGATCTGGCGCGCCTGCAGGAGCTGGTTGATGATGTCTCCAGCCATTTCCCGCTGCGCCTGCCTGCACCCACGCCCAAAGCGCTCTACAGCCCCTGTGAAATTCGTCACCTGGCGATCATCGTTAACCTTGAGCACGATCCGACCTCGGCGTTCCGTAACCAGGTGGTGCATTTTGATTTCCGTAAGCTCGATGTCTTCAGCTTTGGCCAGCAGCAGCAATGTTTAATTGGCAGCATTGACCTGCTGTACCGTAACTCATGGAATGAAGTGCGTACGCTGCACTTTAGTGGCGAACAGGCGATGATAGAAGGTCTGAAGACCATCCTGGGTAAAATGCATCAGGATGCCTCACCGCCAGATACGGTGGAGGTGTTCTGCTATAGCCAGCATTTGCGCGGCTTGATTCGTACCCGTGTGCAGCAACTGGTGTCTGAATGTATTGAACTGCGCCTTTCCAGTACGCGTCAGGAGCCGGGCCGGTTCAAGGCATTACGCATGGCCGGCCAGACCTGGGGTCTGTTCTTTGAACGCATGGGGGTTTCGGTGCAGAAACTGGAAAACGCCGTTGAGTTCTATGGCGCCATATCCAATAACAAGCTGCACGGTTTGTCGATCAAGGTTGAGTCCAATCAGACGCCTTTGCCGCCGGTGGTCAATGGCTACGCCAGCGAAGGGATCATTCAGTTCTTCTTTGAAGACACCACTGACGATCGCGGCTTCAATATCTATATCCTGGATGAAAGTAACCGCGTTGAGGTCTACCACCACTGTGAAGGCAGCAAAGAAGAGCTGGTGCGGGATGTCAGCCGTTTTTACTCGTCGTCACACGATCGTTTTACCTACGGCTCTAGCTTTATCAATTTCAACCTGCCGCAGTTTTACCAAATCGTGAATGTGGGTGACCGTTATCAGGTGATTCCCTTCAGGAATCAGACATTAACGGCGCTGTGCGCCTCACAGCCCGATAACGACAACAACGACTATCAACCACGCTATCAGATGCACTGAGTTCTGCCGGAGGCTTGTGGCGCTCTGCCAGGGCCTGCCACAAGGCTTGCGTGAATTGCTGGGATTTCCTGTTGCTTTTCCAACTTCAACTGCGATGATAAGCATCCAGGACACAGGACATGAAGAGCATAAAGAATGAAGAAAGCGATAAGCCTGTTAGCAATGACACTGGCATTAACAAGCCTTGCAGGCTGTGGATTGAAAGGACCGCTCTACTTCCCACCGCAGGAAACGCCAAAACAAGCCGCGCCCACGTCAGCGCCCACGCAAAAGCAGAAAGCCGAGGCCTCTAAAGCGGATGTGGGCGGTCTGGTGACCGGTGATTCAAGCTCACAAATGAAATAATTCTTATGGCGTATCCGGCGGAGCAAAAAATGCAGTTCTCCAAAATGCACGGTCTCGGCAACGATTTCATGGTTGTGGATGCTGTGACGCAAAACGTCTTTTTCTCGCCGGAACTGATCCGCCGGCTGGCCGATCGCCATTTAGGGGTGGGTTTTGATCAGCTACTGATCGTCGAACCGCCTTATGATCCCGATCTCGACTTCCACTACCGTATTTTCAATGCGGACGGAAGCGAGGTGGCGCAATGCGGTAACGGGGCGCGCTGTTTTGCCCGCTTTGTCCAGCTGAAAGGCCTGACCAATAAAAGCGACATTCGCGTCAGCACCCAGGCGGGCAGAATGGTGCTCAGCGTTACGCCCGACGAGCTGGTCCGCGTGAATATGGGGGAGCCCAATTTTGAGCCCCAGCAGGTGCCTTTCCGCGCTAACAAGGCTGAAAACCTGTACCTGCTTCGCGTGGCGGAGCAGACGGTCATGTTTGGTGCCGTCTCCATGGGAAATCCCCATTGCGTGATTCAGGTCGAAAGCACCAAAACCGCACAGGTCGAGCTGCTGGGACCGATACTGGAAAGCCACGAGCGTTTTCCTGAGCGCGTCAACGTTGGCTTTATGGAAATCATCAACCCTGAACATATCCGGCTGCGTGTTTACGAACGTGGTGCGGGCGAAACGCAGGCGTGCGGCAGCGGTGCCTGTGCAGCGGTGGCCTGTGGCATTCAGCAGGGGATTCTGAGCCAGAAAGTGCGCGTTGATTTGCCAGGCGGTACGTTACACATCGCCTGGAAAGGTGCCGGACAGCCGCTGTTTATGACCGGCCCGGCCACACATGTCTACGATGGGTTTATTCACTTATGAAAAATGTCGAAGAGCAGGTGGAAAACACACCTCTGCTGGACGATGAGGCCGTCAGTGATTATCTGCGACAGCATCCTGATTTCTTTATGCGTAATGCGCGCCAGGTCGAACAGATGGCCGTACCGCATCCGGTTCGCGGCAGTGTTTCGCTGGTGGAATGGCACATGGCGCGCCAGCGCAACCATATTCAACGGCTGGAAGAAGAAATCACCTTGCTGATGGAGCAGGCCACGGCGAACCAGCAACTTTTTGCCCGCCTGCTTGCACTGCAAAGCCATCTTGCCGCCGCGAGTTCACTGCAGGATATGCTGAACCGCTTGCATCGCTGGGCGCGTGAGCTGGGCCTGGCCGGGGCCAATATCCGCCTGTTTAACGATAAGTGGCGGCTGGGTGCGCCCTCTGATTTTGTGCAGCTTGGCCTGGCGCGCCAGGCCTTTGAACCGCTGCGCATTCAGCGCTTCGGTAATGAACAGCACTATCTCGGCAGTATTAATGGCCCCGAACTGCTGCTACTGCTGCCCCAGGCGAAAGCCATCGGCTCGGTGGCCATGTCACTGATGGGCGAACAGGGTGAACTCGGCATCATCATGTTCAGCAGTCGCGACAGCCTGCATTATCAGTCGGGCATGGGAACCTTACTGCTACAGCATCTTTCGCAGATGATGCCGGAATTACTGGAACGTTGGGTGGAGCGCGCATGAGCAGCGTGCTGCAGGAGGCCGTTGACGGATTTCTGCGCTACCTGAAGGTTGAGCGCCAGCTCAGCCCGTTAACGCTGAGCAGCTATGCGCGCCAGCTAGAGGCGTTGGTGAGCATCGCCGATGAAATGAAGGTCGGCGCATGGTCGCAACTCGATCCCGCCATGGTACGCAGTATGGCTGCCCGCAGCCGTCGGGCAGGCCTGGCCTCCAGCAGTCTGGCGCTACGGCTTTCGGCGCTACGCAGTTTTCTTGACTGGCAGGTGAGCCAGGACATGCTGCCCGCCAATCCGGCGAAAGGCATTGCCACACCGCGTAATGGCCGCCATCTGCCCAAAAATATCGACGTCGATGAAGTTAATCAACTGCTGGAAATCGATCTTAACGATCCGCTGGCAATACGCGATCGTACCATGCTGGAAGTGATGTACGGCGGAGGGCTTCGCCTGTCCGAACTGGTCAATATGGACTGCCGCCATGTTGATCTTGAGGCGGGAGAAGTCTGGGTATCAGGAAAAGGCAATAAAGAGCGGCGCGTACCGATTGGACGCACGGCGGTCAACTGGATTCAGCAATGGCTGCCGCACCGTCTCGCCTTTAACGCCGACGACGATGCGCTGTTTCTCTCCAGCCGGGGCAAGCGCATCTCTGCCCGTAATGTTCAAAAACGTTTTGCCGAATGGGGCATTAAACAGGGCGTGAACAGCCATATTCATCCGCACAAGCTGCGTCACTCCTTTGCAACCCATCTGCTGGAATCCAGTGGCGATCTGCGCGCGGTGCAGGAACTCCTTGGTCATGCCAACCTGTCGACGACGCAAATTTATACCCACCTTGATTTCCAGCACCTGGCTTCGGTGTATGATGCTGCGCATCCCCGCGCCAAACGAGGAAAGAGTGAATGAAGTTCTATCGCCCGCTGCGTGCCATCAAAGCGATTACCTTTGATTTAGACGACACGCTGTATGACAACTATCCGGTCATACGTAAAACCACAGAAGCATCGCATGCCGCTCTGCAGGCTTTTCATCCTGCACTGCGTGACGTGACGCCGGATGATGTGGCGACGCTGCGCAATCAACTGCGACTTCGTGAACCTGACATTTATCACGATGTGACAGAATGGCGCCGTCGTACGATAGAGCTGCTTATGACTGACGCGGGCTTAACGGCAGCAGACGCGACAGCGGGCGCCGCCCAGATCATGGAGGTGTTCCATCACTGGCGCAGCCAGGTGGCGATGCCGGCGGAAACCCATGACACGTTGAAAGCGCTGGCGAAAAAAGTCCCGCTGGTAGCGATTACGAATGGTAACGCGCAGCCTGAAAAGCTCGGCCTGTCAGCCTACTTCCAGTTTTCACTGCGTGCTGGCCCAGACGGGCGCGCGAAGCCGTGGCAGGATATGTATCACCTTGCCGCGCAACGCCTGAATATCGCCCCGGGCAGTATTCTTCACGTCGGTGACGATCTCACTACGGATGTGGCAGGCGCGTTACGTTATGGCATGCAAGCCTGCTGGATTAACCTGCGTGAGGGGAATCTGATGCACATTGACGATGCCCGTCTTCTGCCCCACGTTGAAATTTCACAGTTGGCATCACTGACCTCGCTGCTATAATGGCTGTGAATTTATCCAGTCTTATGCTTCGCATTCTCTGACTTATTGGTGCTTATGGACGTTTCTGAACTGCTCGACGGGTTGAATGACAAACAGCGTGCTGCCGTTGCGGCACCGCGCAGCAACCTGCTGGTGCTGGCGGGCGCGGGCAGTGGAAAAACACGCGTTCTGGTGCACCGCATCGCCTGGCTGCTGTCCGTTGAAAACTGTTCACCTTATTCCATTATGGCGGTGACCTTTACCAACAAGGCGGCGGCAGAGATGCGTCACCGTATTGAGCACCTGATCGGCACCAGTCAGGGCGGTATGTGGATTGGCACGTTTCACGGCCTTGCGCACCGTCTGCTGCGTGCGCATCATCTCGACGCGGGCCTGCCGCAGGATTTCCAAATCCTCGACAGTGAAGATCAACTGCGCCTGCTCAAACGCCTGATTAAGGCGATGAATCTGGATGAGAAGCAGTGGCCTGCGCGTCAGGGCATGTGGTACATCAACGGCAAGAAAGATGAAGGTTTACGGCCGAAGCACATTGAAAGCTATGGCAACCCGGTAGAACAGACCTGGCTGCGCATTTATCAGGCCTATCAGGAAGCCTGCGATCGTGCCGGGCTGGTCGATTTTGCCGAGTTGCTGCTGCGGGCCCATGAACTGTGGTTAAACAAGCCCCCTATCCTGAATCACTACCGTGAGCGTTTCAGCAATATTTTGGTGGATGAATTTCAGGATACGAACAACATTCAGTATGCCTGGATTCGTATGCTGGCGGGCGACAGCAGCAAAGTCATTATCGTCGGTGATGACGATCAGTCCATCTATGGCTGGCGGGGGGCGCAGGTTGAAAATATTCAGCGCTTCCTGACGGATTTTCCCGGTGCCGATACCATTCGTCTTGAGCAGAATTACCGCTCCACCAACACGATTCTGAAAGCCGCTAACGCCCTGATTGCCAATAATAATGGCCGACTCGGCAAAGAGCTGTGGACCGATGGCAGCGATGGCGAACCGGTCTCGGTTTACTGCGCCTTCAACGAGCTGGATGAGTCGCGCTTTGTCGTCAATCGCATTAAAGCCTGGATGGAAAATGGCAATGCGCTGGCCGATTGCGCGATTCTTTACCGCAGTAACGCCCAGTCGCGCGTGCTGGAAGAAGCCCTGCTGCAGGCCAGTATGCCCTACCGGATTTACGGCGGCATGCGCTTCTTCGAGCGCCAGGAAATTAAAGATGCGCTGGCCTATCTGCGTCTGATAGCCAACCGCAACGACGATGCGGCCTTCGAGCGCGTTGTCAATACGCCCACACGTGGCGTGGGCGATCGTACGCTGGATGTGGTGCGTCAGACGGCCCGCGAACAGCAGATCACCTTATGGCAGGCAACGCGTGAACTCCTTCAGTCACGCGCGCTCGCCGGCCGTGCCGCCTCTGCCCTGCAACGTTTCTGTGAGCTGGTGGATTCACTGGCAAGCGAAACCGCCGAAATGCCACTGCACGTACAGACCGATCGGGTCATCAAGGATTCCGGTCTGTGGCTGATGTACGAGCAGGAAAAGGGTGAAAAGGGCCAGGCGCGTATCGAAAACCTTGAGGAGCTGGTGACAGCCACGCGCCAGTTTAGCTATCAGGATGAAGATGAAGACCTGATGCCGCTTCAGGCCTTCCTGTCGCATGCCGCGCTGGAAGCCGGCGAAGGGCAGGCGGACAAATGGCAGGATGCGGTACAACTGATGACGCTGCACTCTGCGAAAGGGCTGGAGTTCAGTCAGGTATTTATCGTCGGCATGGAAGAAGGCATGTTCCCCAGCCAGATGGCGCTGGACGAAGGTGGACGGCTGGAAGAAGAGCGCCGCCTGGCTTACGTTGGCGTCACACGTGCCATGATGAAACTGACGCTGACGTACGCGGAAACCCGCCGTCTGTACGGAAAAGAAGTTTACCATCGCCCCTCGCGATTCATTGGTGAGCTGCCCGAAGACTGTATTGAAGAAGTCCGGTTACGCGCCAGCGTTACGCGGCCGGTCAGCCATCAGCGCATGGGCACACCGATCAGCAAAAGCGACACAGGGTTCTCTCTGGGACAGCGCGTTCGTCACGCGAAGTTTGGTGAAGGCACCATCGTGAATCTGGAAGGTAGCGGGGAACACAGCCGCCTTCAGGTGGCATTTCAGGGGCAGGGGATCAAGTGGCTGGTAGCTGCCTACGCCAAACTGGAAACCGTCTAGCCGCCGGTTGACGACTTTTTCGTCTCAGCGTAACATGCGCGCACTATTATCATGAGAGGACAATGCCTTGGACACGCCCAGTCGATGCTGGCTCATTAACCTGGTTTTCAGGAATAACATCTAAGGCTATCTCATTACGCTGGTAGCCTTAGCGGTTATCAGCGACCTCCCTTTTTGATCCGTCGCACGAGTCAGCACTGATTTATCGTTTCTCCGTGTTCAGGTTCGCGGTTATCTGTTCCGACCGCCTTACAGCGTTGTCCCATAAAGTCTGCAATGGGGAGTCTTGCTATGCTGAGCGCATTTAAACTTGATAACAGTCGCCTGACGCGTCTGGAACTGGAAGAAGAAAACGATAAACTGACCACGTCAGTGTGGGTTGACCTGGTCGAGCCTGAGGAAGGCGAGCGCGACCGTGTTCAGTCCGAGCTGGGGCAGAGCCTGGCCACGCGCCCTGAGCTGGAAGATATCGAAGCCTCAGCGCGTTTCTTCGAAGATGAAGATGGCCTGCACATCCACTCCTTTTTCTTTTTTGAAGATGCCGAAGATCATGCCGGCAACTCGACGGTCGCCTTTACGATTCGCGAAGGACGCTTATATACACTGCGCGAGCGGGAGCTTCCTGCCTTTCGTCTTTACCGCATGCGAGCCCGCAACCAGACGCTGATTGACGGTAACGCCTACGAGCTGCTACTCGACCTGTTTGAGACCAAAATTGAACAGCTGGCGGATGAGATTGAAAACATCTATAGCGCGCTGGAAAAGCTTAGCCGCGTGATTATGGAAGGTCAGCAGGGCGAGGAGTACGATCAGGCGCTGTCGCGGTTAGCTGAGCTGGAAGATATCGGCTGGAAAGTGCGCCTGTGCCTGATGGATACGCAGCGAGCGCTTAACTTCCTGGTACGAAAAGCCCGTTTGCCAGGCAATCAACTGGAGCAGGCGCGCGAAATCCTGCGGGATATCGAATCGCTGCTGCCTCACAATGAGTCCCTGTTCCAGAAGGTCAACTTCCTGATGCAGGCGGCGATGGGCTTTATTAATATCGAGCAGAACCGCATCATCAAGATCTTCTCGGTGGTTTCCGTGGTTTTCCTGCCGCCAACGCTGGTGGCCTCCAGCTACGGCATGAACTTTGAGTTTATGCCTGAACTGAAATGGAGCTTTGGCTATCCCGGTGCGATTTGTCTGATGATGCTTGCCGGTCTGGCGCCTTATCTTTATTTCAAACGCAAGAACTGGCTGTAATCGTCTGTCAGGGCCGGTCCAACCGGCCCATTTCGCTGGCCTGCTGGCACAATTCTGCGTAATCTACCCGCTCCATTTTCACAAAAAATTAACTTTTATGGCCTCTCTTTCATTGCGCGTGCAGTGGTTACTGTTGTTGGTCGCATCGGTATTACTTGGCGCGCTCTTCCAGTATTTTCATGTTCCGGCCGCCCTGTTACTGGGCCCGATGATTGTGGGCGTGATGATGGGGTTATCCGGTGCCACATTGCGCATCCACAAGCGGCTGTTCCTGCTGTCGCAGGCGGTACTGGGCTGTATGATTGCACAGAGCCTGTCACCGTCCATTTTAACGCCGCTGTTACAGGACTGGCCCGTCGTGGTAGCGGTACTGCTGCTGACTCTGGCGGCCAGCGGTGTGTCGGGCTTTTTGCTGGTTCGGTTTAGTCAGCTTCCCGGCCCGACCGGCGCGTGGGGATCGTCACCTGGTGGTGCTTCTGCCATGGTGGCGATGGCGGGAGAATTCGGCGCGGATGTGCGTCTGGTCGCCTTTATGCAGTATCTGCGCGTTCTGTTTGTGGCGGGCGCGGCAGCAATGGTGGCTCGCATCGGCCTGGGCGATGGCGCTCATGCGGGATCACTGGTGTGGTTTCCTGCACTGAACAGCGGTTTTCTGCTGACGATTTGCCTGGTGATCGGCAGCGCCTGGCTGGGCCCCTGGTTACGCATTCCGTCCGGCGCGTTGCTGGTGCCTGCGCTGATTGGCGCTACGCTGCACGCTACCGGAACAGCCGTGCTTCAGATGCCTGAATGGTTGCTTGCCCTGGCGTACGCCCTGATCGGCTGGAGTGTAGGGCTGCGCTTCACCCGACCCATTTTCAAACTGGCGCTGAGTACCCTGCCGCAAATGCTGCTGTCCATTTTCGGCCTGATGCTGCTGTGTGGCGGACTGGCGTGGATGTTGACGCGCGTACTCCATATTGACCTGATGACCGCCTATCTCGCCACCAGTCCAGGTGGCCTGGACACCGTGGCGATCATTGCGGCCGGAAGCGGAGTGGATATGGCGTTTGTGATGGCAATGCAAACCCTGCGGTTATTCACCATTCTCCTGACCGGCCCGGCAATGGCGCGTTTTCTGTCACGCTTTGCGCAGTCGGCCCCGCGCTGAAAACACGACGGCATCCAGAATGAAGACCAGCAATGCCAGCCAGATAAAGCCAAACGTCAGCATTTTATCCGGCGTGATGGTCTCGCCATAAAACAGCACCGCCAGTAAGAACATCAGCGTTGGGCCAAGATACTGAAAGAAGCCAACCGTCGACAGGCGCAGCCGGGCACAGGCTGCGGCAAAGAACATCAGCGGAATGGTGGTCACAATACCTGCGGCGATCAGCAACAGATTCAGGCTGGCGGGATTGGCGGTAAGATGGCTGGTACTGCTGTCTGCAAAACCAAATAAATACAGCGCGGCCAGCGGAAACAGCCACAGCGTTTCAATCAGCATACCGCTCTGGGCATCGACCTGAATTTTCTTCCTCATGAGGCCGTAAAACGCAAAGCTGAAGGCCAGGCCTAATGCAATCACCGGCACCGAACCAAACTGCCACAGCTGCAAAAGGACGCCAGCGGTAGCGAGCGCCACAGCCAGCCACTGCAGACGACGAAAACGTTCGCGCAGGAAAACCATACCAAACACAACGTTAATCAAAGGGTTAATAAAATAGCCCAGACTGGCTTCTAGCATATGCTGGTTATTCACCGCCCAGATAAACAGCAGCCAGTTACCGCCCACCGTGACGGCGGTCAGCGCCAGTAGCAAGACCTTTTTGGGTTGGCGCACGACGCTTCTGACCTGCCCCCAGCTGCGGCTAAGCGTAATCAACAGCAGCATAAACAAGGCTGACCAGATTACCCGGTGCGTCATGATTTCAGTCGCAGGGACGGCTTTAACTAATTTGAAGTAGGCAGGTGCAATGCCCCATATGAAATAAGCGCCAAGCGCAAAACCTATTCCCTGACGGGTTTGCTGGGTATCCATAAATCATCCTGAAAGTTCGTTCTGTACCAAAAGTCACTGAGAGAAAGCGGCGTGACAGAGGGCCGCAATGTTACCGCAGTCCCCGTCATGTCTGTAGCCCGATCTGGCAACAGGCAGGGTCAGGCTTTGTCCTGCTCACGGGCACGCTGGCGGGAAAGACAAATGGCCTGATGATTGCCATCCGCCCACGCAATCAGTTGCTGCATCGGTTTAAGAAAAGAACGACCTAACTCTGTCAGACTGTACTCAACCCGTGGCGGCACTTCCGGATAAAGAGTCCGCAGGATATAGCCGTCCACCTCCAGCCGTTTCAGCGTTCGTGACAGCACCTGACGAGCGACATCGCCAATATGGCGGTGCAGCTCATTGAAGCGCAGCGTGCGCTCGGCCAGCGCCTCAAGAATCAGCAAACTCCATTTATCGCCAATCCGGTCAAGTACATCCCGAATGGGGCAAGGCTGTTCATAACTGAATGTGTTAGGGGATGACACAGACATGGAAAGGGTTCCTGCACGTAGTAATAGTCACTTTCATGTGACTGAGTCAGCACAAAGTGACGTCTTGTTATCCATTTTGCGCGAATGTACCATCCGCAGCGACAACAGTCTATTTTTGTGACCTGGTGTGATATCAAAACCTGATGGCGCGTCCGGGCCATGCCCGGCACCCTGTATAAAGTGATCCTCTGGCGCGGAGCGGTTAGCGCTGTAACGAATGAGCAAGGAGAAAAATGATGGCAACCTTTCTGAAAACCCTGCTGCTGACGGCAGGTATCCTGACAGCGAGCGCTGGGTACGCCGTACAACCGAAAGAAGGCCGCGATCTTAACGTGGAAGAGGCCAATCGTGCGCTGGTGATCAACTTTTATAATCAATTTTTCAATCAGCACAAGGTGACAGAAGCGGCCCGGGTCGTGGCGGACGATTACCGCCAGCACAATCCCGGGGTGCCGAATGGCAAGGCACCGCTGGTTAACTTTTTCAGCGATTTTTTAAGCAAAAACCCACAGTCAAAAGCGCGCATCGTTCGCAGTGCAACCGACGGTGATCTGGTATGGCTGCATGTTCACTCGACCAATGGTGAACACGATCGTGGTCAGGCTGTTACGGATATTTTCCGCGTGAAAAACGGCAAAATTGTCGAGCACTGGGATGTGATTCAGGCCGTACCGGCGACCTCGGCGAATACCAATACGATGTTCTGAGGCAGTCAGGATACTGCGTGGCAGGGCCTGAACGGTGCCACGCGTCGATTCGCTTAACCGGTCAGGTAGGTCGCGGTTGCGGTGGCAATGTAAAGGCCCTGCTCATTATGTAATTCCACCCGCGCCACAGAGACTTTATTGCCGGCACGCAGTAAACGGCTGCTGGCAATAAAGCGCTCGCCCCGTCCGGGACGGAGATAATCCACCCGCATATCAATCGTTCCCATACGGGACAGTCGCTGGCGCAGCACGTCTTCACTTATCTGCTCATCACGTGTCAAGGCATGGCTCACGCACACCATGCCCGCGGCGACATCCAGTACCGCTGCTGTTACACCACCATGAAGAATGTGCTGGGCGGCATTGCCCACCAGCATGGTTTTGTTGGCAAAACTGATTTCTGCGTAATCGGGTTCCAGGCGATCCAGTTCCAGACCCAGCGCCTGATTAAACGGCATGTGATAAATAAAAATTTCACCGACGAGGCGGCGAGCGTCCTGCTGAGTCAATAGCACGGATGACATGGTGTTTAGTCCTGAACAGCTGGTAATTGAACTGTAGATGTTAATAAGATGTTTATTCTATGCTTCGCTCGACAGGGTTTCCAGTTTAGGAAATCAGCGCTGATGTTCACCCACTTTTGTGTGTAGAATGTCCTGCTTTTTACAACACCCATTCGCTTTTATGAATACGCAGTTTTCACCGGAGAATCCTATGCGTAAGCATCGCGCCTTGCTGGCGGCAATGTTACTTCCTGCTTTGGCGCAGGCGGACGAAGCCACAATTAAACATGTTCACGATGCACCGCAGGTGCGAGGCAGCATCATTGCCAACCTGCTGGAGCAGCACGACAACCCGTTTGTGCTTTATCCTTACGAAAATAATTATCTGCTTTACACCTATACCAGCGACATAAATAAAGAGGCGATTTCCTCTTACAACTGGGCAAAAAACGCACGTAAAGATGAAGTGAAATTCCAGCTCAGCCTGGCATTTCCGTTGTGGCGTGGCATCGTCGGTGACAACTCCGTATTAGCGGCGTCTTATACTCAGCGCTCATGGTGGCAGTTATCCAATAAAAAAGAGTCGTCGCCTTTCCGTGAGACGAACTATGAGCCACAGATTTTCCTGGGCTGGGCGACCGATTACTCGTTTGCCGGCTGGACACTGCGTGACGTTGAGGTCGGTGTGAATCATCAGTCTAACGGCCGCAGCGATCCGACCTCACGCAGCTGGAACCGTGTTTATACTCGTCTGATGGCGCAGAACGGTAACTTCCTGGCCGAGATCAAGCCCTGGTTCCGTATTTCAGAAAGCGCGAATAATGACGACAACCCCGATATCACCAAATACATGGGTTATTATCGTGCGAAGTTAGGTTACGCCATGGGCGACAGTATTTTCAGCGTTGAAGGCAACTATAACTGGAATAGCGGCTACGGCGGCGCTACGCTGGGCTGGAGTTATCCGATCACCCAACACGTTCGTTTCTATACGCAACTGTTTAGCGGCTATGGCGAATCCCTTATTGACTACAACCATCGTCAGACACGCGTCGGTGTGGGCGTGACACTCAACGATTTATTTTAATTAACCATCAAGTCAGGATCACAGTGGCAACCTCGGCAGTTCTTAATCAGGAAGCGTTGGCGCAGCAGGTATTACAGGATACCTTCGGCTACCAGCAGTTTCGTCCCGGTCAGCAGGCCATTATCAATGAAGCGCTGAATGGGCGAGACTGCCTGGTGGTGATGCCAACCGGCGGCGGGAAATCACTCTGCTATCAGATCCCCGCGCTGGTGCGTGAAGGGCTGACACTGGTCGTCTCGCCCTTGATCTCGCTGATGAAAGATCAGGTGGATCAGCTGCTGGCAAATGGTGTTGCGGCGGCGTGTCTCAATTCGACCATGACCCGCGAGCAACAGCAAAACGTCATGGCGGACTGCCGAAACGGACGCGTAAAGTTGCTCTATATTGCGCCCGAACGCCTGATGATGGATAACTTCCTGGAAAGCCTGGCGCACTGGCAGCCTGCGATGCTGGCGGTGGATGAGGCGCACTGCATTTCTCAGTGGGGACACGATTTCCGGCCCGAGTACGGCGCACTGGGGCAGATGCGTCAGCGCTTTCCCGATCTGCCGGTTATGGCGCTCACGGCGACCGCCGACGAAACCACCCGCCTTGATATCGTCAACCTGCTGCATATGCAGGACCCGCTGATTCAAATCAGCAGTTTTGATCGACCTAATATACGCTATACGCTGGTGGAAAAATTCAAACCCACCGAACAGTTACTGCGTTACGTACAGGATCAGCGGGGCAAGTGCGGCATCATTTACTGCAACAGCCGGGCAAAAGTTGAGGACACGGCCGCGCGCCTGCAGAGCCGCGGTCTCAGCGTGGGTGCCTATCATGCCGGTATCGACAGCGCGCAGCGCGCCCGCGTGCAGGAAGCGTTTCAGCGCGACGATCTGCAAATTGTGGTCGCCACCGTGGCGTTTGGCATGGGCATTAACAAACCCAATGTGCGGTTTGTGGTCCATTTCGACATTCCCCGCAATATCGAATCCTACTATCAGGAAACCGGCCGTGCGGGTCGTGATGGCCTGCCTGCGGAAGCGATGATGCTTTATGATCCTGCAGATATGGCCTGGTTACGTAAATGTCTCGAAGAGAAACAGCCCGGCCCGCTGCAGGACATAGAGCGGCATAAATTGAATGCCATGAACGCCTTTGCTGAAGCGCAGACCTGTCGCCGTCTGGTGCTGCTGAACTACTTTGGTGAAGGGCGGCAGCAACCTTGTGGTAACTGCGATATCTGTCTCGATCCGCCTAAGCGCTATGACGGTCTGGTTGAAGCCCAGAAAGCGCTTTCGAGTATTTACCGTGTCGGCCAGCGCTTTGGCATGGGTTACATCGTTGAAGTTTTGCGCGGCGCGAACAATCATCGTATCCGTGAACAGGGTCACGACAAGCTGCCGGTTTATGGGCTGGGTAAAGAGAACAGCCATGAGCATTGGGTGAGTGTGCTGCGTCAGCTGATTCATCTGGGGTTAGTCACCCAAAATATTGCCATGCATTCTGCACTGCAACTTACCGAAGCGGCCCGACCGGTGCTGCGCGGTGAAGTCCCGCTGATGCTGGCGGTACCACGGCTCATTACAACCAGACCGAAAAGCAGCAGTTCGGCAAAAGTCTACGGGGGTAACTATGACCGTAAGCTGTTTGCCAAACTCCGCAAGCTGCGTAAGGCGATAGCGGATGAAGAGAACATTCCACCCTATGTGGTCTTTAACGACGCCACATTGCTGGAGATGGCGGAACAGATGCCGGTCAGTGCGTCAGACATGTTGAGCGTGAATGGGGTCGGTCACCGTAAACTCGAACGTTTCGGTAAGCCCTTTTTGCTGATGATTAAAGAGCATCTTGATGAAGAGTAAAGAGGCATTACCATGTTGATATTGTTTGGCACGATTGCGTTGGTCCACCTTGTTGCGCTCATGAGCCCCGGCCCGGATTTCTTTTTCGTTTCGCAAACGGCGGCCAGCCGTTCGCGCAAAGAAGCGATGTTGGGTGTGTTGGGCATTACGCTGGCGGTCATGATCTGGGCAGCGGTGGCGTTAATGGGCCTGCATTTGATCCTGCAAAAAATGGCCTGGCTGCATCAAATCATCATGGTCGGTGGCGGGCTTTACCTGTTATGGATGGGATGGCAGCTGATCCGTTCCGCGCGTCAACGCCATAAGCAGCCGGTACAGCAGGAGCCTGTCGTCGATCTGCCAAAGAAAGGCATGAGCTTTATCAAAGGGTTGTTAACCAATCTCTCTAACCCCAAAGCGGTGATCTATTTTGGTAGCGTCTTCTCATTATTTATCGGTAACGATGTCGGTGGGCTGGAGCGCTGGGGATTGTTTGTGTTGATTAGCGTCGAAACCTTTGCATGGTTTTCTCTGGTCGCCGCAATTTTTGCTTTGCCATGGATGCGGGATAAATATCAGCGTGCCGCGAAGTGGGTGGATGGCATGGCGGGCGTACTGTTCGCCGGATTTGGCATTCATCTTATCCTGTCACGCTAAGGTCGCCAGACCGGCTTTATGCGGCCGCCGACAGTATGCTCTGTCGTGCGGCTGCAGGTGTACATCAGGCCATTCGCCTTGCGCTGGCCAGCAGTCCGCCAATCGCAATAAATAATCCCCCGAAAATACGGTTCATCAGCTTCATCTGTTTAGGGCCTTTGATCCAGCCCGCAATGCGCGTCGCTAAGGTGGCGTAACCAATCATCACCACGATATCCACCAGTACGGTGGTTATGCCCAGAACCAGATACTGCAGCATAAGGGGTTGGTGAGGCAGGATAAACTGCGGAAACAGCGCGGCCAGAAACACAATACTTTTGGGATTGGTGAGGTTCACCATGACAGCCCGTTTAAACAGGCGACGACGCGGCATCGCTTTTGACATCGCGTTGAGATCAATGGCGCCGGCAGCCCGCCACTGTTGAATACCCAGCCAGACCAGATAGCCGGCACCGGCCCATTTCAGAATCTCAAACGCCAGCAGCGACTGAGAAAACAGCGCGCCAAGACCCACCCCTACCAGGGCGATATGCAGCGCGAGCCCTACCTGCAGCCCGGAGATGGAGGCGACGGCACCACGATAACCGTGGCTGATGCCGGTGCTCATGGTGTTAATCGCGCCTGAGCCGGGTGAGAGGCTCAGAATTGTGGTGGTAAGAAGGTAGGTCAGCCACCATTCGATGGTCATGGGTTGTACTCCCGGTCTCGTCTGAAGTGTGACACAATACGCCAGAATGCTGCGCAGAGCCATGGACATCATGCGGCCGTTCAGACTCTTTTTTCCGGCAATCAGGAGGGCGGATGAAGCAACACAGGGCAAGCTGGCTGCGACGCGAAAAGGCCTTTGCCGCCTTTGCTACTGGTCCACTGCTTGATTTCTGGCACAGCCGTGAAGAGTGCGAATTCACTGGCGTTGGAAACCTGACATTGCGCTATGTCCGGTTCATTTCACCGCAACATAAACGCGTCATCCTTATCGTGCCGGGGCGCATCGAAAGCTACGTTAAGTATCCCGAACTGGCTTACGATCTTTTTCACTGCGGCTTTGATGTGATCGTGCTCGATCATCGCGGTCAGGGGCGATCGGATCGTCTGCTGGATGACTCTCACCGCGGGCATGTGGTGGAGTTCAGCCATTATGTTGATGACCTCGAAACGCTCTATCTCAAAGAGATTGTGAGCCGTCATTATCAACAGCGCTATGCACTGGCTCATTCGATGGGCGGCGCGATTTTGACGCTCTTCCTGGCGCGTCAGCCCGGTGCATTTCATGCCGCCGCGCTGGTGGCTCCCATGTTTGGGATTGCGTTGCCGTTACCCGCTTTTCTGGCGCATAAGATTCTTGACTGGGCGGAAAAGCGCCCCGCTGTGCGTGAGGGTTATGCATTAGGCACAGGGCGCTGGCGGGCGCACCCTTTCGGCATCAACCGGTTAACGCACAGCCATGAGCGCTACCGCCGCAGTCTGCGCTTTTATGCGGATGATCCGGCTATTCGCGTGGGCGGACCTACGTATCACTGGGTCAGAGAAGGTATTCATGCCGGGCGCAATATTCTGAGCCAGGTGGATAACATTACGACTCCGTTGCTGGTGCTGCAGGCCAGTGAAGACAGCGTGGTGGATAATCGCTCGCAGGATCTGTTTTGTGACGCGATGGCGGCAGCCGGTCACCCCTGTCAGGGCCGGACACCGCAGGTTATCAGCGGCGCGCGCCACGAGATCCTGTTTGAAAAGGACAGCATGCGCGCCGAAGCGCTCAATACCATCGTCGATTTCTTTTTATCGCAGCATTAGTTCGCAATTTACATTACCGGCTACGGCCAACCGACACCGATACCCGAGGTTTTCATGTACCACATTGTTGTGTCCGATCTGGATGGCACACTGCTTTCTCCCGAACATCGCCTGACCGCCAATGCGCGCGAAACGCTTCAGCAACTGGTCGCGCAGGGCATTCACTTTATTTTTGCCACAGGCCGTCATCACATCGATGTCGGGCAAATGCGTGACAAGCTGGGGATTCCGGCTTACATGATTACGTCAAACGGCGCGCGCGTTCACAATCCGGCAGGGGAGCTGGTTTTTAGCCACAATCTGGACGCGGACATCGCCCACGATCTGTTTGGTCTGCAGTATCATCATCCGGACGTGCTGACGCATGTTTATCGCGACGATGAGTGGTTTGTCAGCCGCTGCAGTCCGGCGGAGAAGGATTATTTTCGCGAGTCCGATTTTCACTATCAGGTTTATGAGCCGGGCATGCTGCCGACGGATGGCATCAGCAAAGTCTTTTTTACCTGTGAAGAACCGGAACACCTTGTCCCTATGGAGCAGGCCATCGAAGCACGCTGGGGCGACAGGGTTAACGTGAGTTTTTCGCTGCCGACCTGCCTCGAAGTGATGGCAGGCGGCGTGTCAAAAGGCCATGCCCTGGAAGCGGTGGCAAAACAGTTAGGCTTTACGCTTAAAGACTGTATTGCGTTTGGTGATGGTATGAATGATGTCGAAATGCTGAGTATGGCAGGCAAAGGCTGCATTATGGCTAACGCCCATCAGCGTCTGAAAGACACCTTACCTGAACTGGAAGTGATTGGCAGTAATGCCCAGGATGCCGTCCCGGAGACGCTGAGAACACTCTATCTGTCGTAATCCGAAAAGAAGGCCGGTAAGCCGGCCTTCTGGCAAAGCCGTTATGCCCTTTTTTGCTTATGCCGGTGCTCAGTGATCATGGTTAACAGCAGCAGCACTACCGCCATAACGGCGCCGGCAATCATCACGATGAATCCGCCATCCCAGCCGAAGTAATCGACGGTATAACCCACAATGGCGCTGGCCGCGACTGAGCCACCCAGATAACCGAACAGCCCCGTAAACCCGGCAGCCGTGCCAGCCGCTTTTTTGGGTGCCAGCTCCAGCGCATGCAGACCAATGAGCATTACCGGTCCATAAATCAGAAAGCCAATCGCGATCATGCAGGCCATGTCCACACCGGGATTGCCCGGCGGATTTAGCCAGTAGATGACGGTAGCAGCGGTAACCAGCGTCATAAAAAACACCCCTGTCGCACCACGGTTGCCGCGAAAGACCTTGTCTGACATCCAGCCGCATAACAGCGTACCGGGAATGCCCGCATACTCATAAAAGAAGTAGGTCCAGGAGGACTTATCAAGCGTGAAATGCTTTACTTCTTTCAGGTAGGTCGGTGACCAGTCGAGGATGCCGTAACGCAGCAGGTAGACAAACACATTTGCCAGAGCGATGTACCACAGCAGTTTGTTGGGCAGGACATACTTCATAAAGATTTGTCTGGCAGTGAACTCTTCCTCATGACTTTCGTTGTAATCCACTGGATAGTCGTTTTTATAGGCCTCAATCGGCGGTAATCCACAAGATTGCGGCGTATCGCGCATCAGGGCAAAGGCCAGAATCGCAATGGCGATCGCCCCGAAGGCGGGCATATATAGCGCGGCTTTCCAGTCGTTGAACCACGCCATCCCCAGCAGAAACAGCAGGGGCGGAATCCCGCCGCCGACGTTATGCGCACAGTTCCACACAGAAACGATGCCGCCGCGCTCCTTTTGTGACCACCAGTGGACCATAGTGCGTCCGCAGGGCGGCCAGCCCATTCCCTGAAACCAGCCACAGATGAACAGCAGTACGAACATCACCATAATGCTGGAGGTTGCCCAGGGCACAAACCCCATAATCAGCATTACGGCAGCCGCCAGCGTTAAGCCGGCAGGTAAGAAGACCCGTGGATTCGACCGGTCTGACACCGAACCCATAATAAATTTGGAAAAGCCATAGGCGATGGAGATGCCTGAAAGCGCAAAACCCAGATCGCCGCGTGAGAAGCCTTGTTCAACCAGGTAGGGCATCGCCAGGGCGAAATTCTTTCGAACCAGATAGTAGGCCGCATAGCCAACGAAAATTCCGATAAAGATTTGCCAGCGCAGGCGACGGTAGCGTGGATCGATACGATGATCTTCGACCCGGGGCTGGTGTGGTGCAGGTTTAAAAATACTCAACATAGCGGTGGCCCTCCAGGGCGCATTATGATTTTGATTCCCGGCAGGTTGGGCAAAACTCAAGAAAACGGCGATCGGGATGCGCCATTTCGCGCAGAGAATAGACAGAGATACGTGGCTTTACTGTGATGAATGACAAATATGTTACAGATTTATGACAGACTGGAGCGAAAAGCTCAGGCCGATGCGCTGATGCGCACATTTTTCTGCTGACAGGATATGCCCGATAAGAAGGTAAAAAGCCTGACCGGCAGATTAATGCGTAACTGCCTGGTTAATGCACAGATGTCAACCAGATAAATCTCCCTGCTGTGCGGACATTGTTTACACTGTCGCTCTGTTTATTTCGGGGTTGTTACCGTGCTTTTATTGATTGTTACTACCATTCTGTGGGCTTTTTCATTCAGCCTGATTGGCGAGTATCTTGCCGGTCAGGTTGACAGCTGGTTTTCGGTGCTGATGCGCCTGGCGCTGGCGGCCGTGGTATTTTTGCCTTTCCTGCGCTGGCGCGGCTATCGCCCCTCTACGCTCCTGCTGTATATGCTGGTAGGTATGCTGCAACTGGGCATCATGTATTTACTGAGTTTCGAAGCCTATCTCTATCTGAGCGTGTCTGAATTCCTGCTGTTTACCGTGATGACGCCGCTGTACGTCACGTTGATCTACGACGTGATCAGTCGACGGCCTCTGCGCGCAGGGTACATTTTCAGTGCGTTGCTGGCTGTGGCGGGCGCGGCAATCATTCGTTATGACAAAGTCAGCGATAACTTCTGGTTCGGCCTGTTGCTGGTACAGTTAGCCAATATTTGCTTTGCAGCAGGTATGGTGGGCTACAAACGTTTGCAGGAAACCCGTCCTGTGCCGCAGCACACGGCCTTTTCGTGGTTCTATCTGGGCGCGGTGCTGATTGCGGTGGTGGCCTGGGCCGTCTGGGGCAACCCGCATAAACTCCCGACCACCTCACTGCAGTGGGGCATTCTGGTCTGGCTGGGCGTGGTGGCGTCCGGACTGGGTTACTTTATGTGGAACTACGGTGCTACGCAGGTCGATGCTGGCACGTTGGGCATCATGAACAACATGCATGTGCCGGCAGGCTTGCTGGTCAACCTGGCGATATGGCAGCAAAAGCCACACTGGCCAAGCTTTATTGCCGGTGCGCTCGTGATAGTAGCGTCCTTGTGGGTCCATAAGCGCTGGGTGGTCGGTAAGAACAATCAACAGTGAAGAAACAAGGCATCGCCGCGCACCGGCGCCAAAAGTAGCAGGCCGCTCAGTCTGTTGCGATCCAATGGCGGACGGGGCGCGCGTCGGCAGAAGGCGAGCAAGACGACGTCTGCTCGCCCGGCAGAGCGGACCGCATTGTTATCCCGGTGCGCTTTCTCCGGCGGGACGAGCGTAAGTCGGAGGCTGGTTTAAGCGGGCTTAACTGGCGCAGGGCGATGAATCATCGTCAGCCCCTTGAGGAAATTACGCAGAATCTGGTCACCGCATTCACGATAGTTTTTGTGATCCGGTTTACGGAAGATCGCGCCAATCTCCGCCTGAGAGACGGTGAAGTTGGCTTTTTTCAGGATATCAGGGATGTCGGTCGTTTTCAGATCAAATGCAATACGCAGCTTTTTCATGAAAATGTTGTTATTCATCTTACGCTCGATGGAAGGCGCAGGGGCATCCTCACTTTTCCCACGGCGATGAAAGATTAAGCCATTCAGGAAATAGCCCATCAGGACATCGGGGCAGGGGCGAAATGCCGCATCCTCATCTTTTTTCAGCCAACTGGTGATATCGGCCTGAGGAACCTCGCACTCCGCTAAGGCAAAAATCGCCACCATTTTGGCATCGTTCAGATCGAGCATATAGCGCACGCTGCGCAAAATATCGTTGTTAGTCATGGTGAGATCGTCTCAAGGTCAGTCAACAGGCTGCGCATTATAGGGGATTTTGCCCGCCGCCGCGCAGCTTTGTCGCTCATGCGGCTAAACGGCTGCAGGATGCGCGGCATTCCTGACAAAAGGCAAATGTTCACAGGCATGCTGACGGGCAAAATGGATAAAGGCTTCCAGCACAGGCTGACGCTGCTCGCCGTCACGCACGGCGGCATAAAGCCGACTCCATAATCCCTCTCCCAGTGTTTTCGTGATCACTAACCCCTGTTTTTCAAAGCTCTCCACTACCCAGTGTGGCAGCGCGGCAATGCCCATGCGCGCCGACACCATCTGAATCATCAACAGCGTGTTATCCACATTCTTCAGTGCAGGACTGATGCCCGCGGGCTGAAGGAAATGACGCCAGATATCCAGCCGCTGACGCTGCACCGGGTAAATCATCAACACTTCGTCGGCCAGTGCGTCAGGGGATATATGTTCGACCTGAGCCAGAGGATGATCGGGTGCCAGCACCAGGCGCACTTCGAAATCGAACATCGGTGAATAGAACAGGCCCGAGCGCGGCAGAATATCGGACGTTAAAACGATATCCAGCTCACCCTGTTGCAGTGCAGGTTGCGGATCGAAGGTCACACCTGATTTAAAATCCATCACCACCTGTGGCCAGCTCTGACGAAACTTATCCAGTGCCGGCGTAAGCCACTGAATGCAGCTATGACATTCAATGGCAACACGAAGCGTAGTCTGTTGCGGCTCATGGCAGGCCTGAAGCGCCTGCTGAATTTGCGGCAGAATCTGTTCCGCCAGCTGCAACAGAATTTCGCCCTGCGGCGTGAAGCGCAATGGCTGGCTTTTGCGTACAAACAGGCGGAATCCCAGCCGCTGTTCCAGATCGCTGAACTGATGTGACAACGCCGACTGCGTCTGGTGAAGCTGGGCGGCCGCGGCGGCCAGCGAGCCGGTATTCCGCAGAGCCTGAAGCGTCCGGAGATGTTTGAATTCGATCATGAGGGTCCTTCACATCGAAACTGAATAATTTGCGCTTGAGAGACATACAGTATCCGCAGAATATAGCGGTGTAAACATCTGGACGGCTAAACGTGACTGGCGATCAGACTGACCCAGGCATTTCTGGAGAATAGCAAATACCAATCCATAACCCTACTCCCGGCTTTTCACGTACAGGTGTGCGGCGCGAGCTGAAAAATGAGTATTTGCTTATCCAAACGGAACGGACCGGAGGGTGACGACATTCACTCAAGAAATAGCAGAAAAAATGAGGCGCGTTATGTTGCTGCAGAACGGCTATGGGACGACACTCCGCAATCCAGCCTGAAAACCCACCAGGCTTGTGAGCAGGGTTAACGCGGAAAAGCTCTCAGATTTGCGGGTGTTAGATGGCGACGTCGGGAGTTTGGGCGCTTACGCGCCCTTTTTTTATCACTCAGTGGATGCGACACCGTACTGCTTAAACCAGGCTAACATACGTGCCCAGCCGTCTTTTGCCGATTCGGCATGGTAGCTCGGACGATAGTCGGCGTTAAAAGCATGCCCGGCATCGGGATACACAATGATCTCTGCCTTTGCGTTTGCAGCATGTAAGGCCTGGCGCATCTGCTCCACGCTTTCCAGCGGAATGCCGTCATCCTGACCACCATACAAACCCAGCACAGGCGCGTTCAGATCCACAGCAATATCGATAGGATGTTTTTGCTGCTTCATGGTTTTTTCCCCTACCAGGCGACCATACCAGGCCACGGCAGCGCGAAGTTGCGGGTTGTGTGCCGCATAAAGCCAACTGATGCGTCCGCCCCAACAGAAACCGGTAATTCCCATCCGCCGGATGTCGCCACCGTTGCGGGCCGCCCAGTTAGCGGCATGATCGAGATCCGCCAGTACCTGGCTGTCAGGCACCTTGCTGACCAGTTCTTTAAACAGCGTAGGAATATCGTTGTAGTCGTTGGGGTCGCCTTCGCGGAAGTAAAGCTCTGGCGCGACAGCCAGATAGCCTTCCAGCGCCAGACGACGACAAATGTCGCGAATGTGTTCATGAACGCCGAAAATTTCCTGCACGACCAGCACAACAGGCAACGGCCCGTCTGCTGACTGCGGTTTCGCGTAAAAAGCCGGAAGATTTTCACCCTGACTCGGAATAGACGTCTCACCGGCGTGGATGGCCGGGCTGTCGGTAATAATGGTGGTCGAAGCCGTGGGCTGAACTGCCGGAGCAAACGCGCCTGCGGCTGATTTTTGTGTCATATTATCGTCGGTTTTCATCGTTATCTCCGTGCAAGCGTATGCGCAATCACGTAACTATAGCCTGGGCATTTATTACTGGTTCCGGGCAATTCGTAACAGAGCTTATAACCTTTAAAATACACTTCTCTTTAACATTCTCATGCTGCCTTCCACATCACCATATGTAGCATTACGGAAGGTCTAAGATAAATGTGTGATATTAATCACTAAAAATTTCATCGAAAATGTAACTTTCATTTTCTTGAGTGAAACCAGTCACACATTTAACCCGTCGGGTAACGTAAAGTGGCGTACTGTTTTTCCTTAACCCGGAGTCTGATATGACACAGTCTGACGTTTTCCATCTTGGCCTGACGAAAGCCGACCTGCAGGGGGCGACACTGGCCATTGTTCCTGGCGATCCGGAACGTGTAAAAAAAATTGCCGGACTGATGGACGATCCCCGGCACCTGGCTTCCCATCGTGAGTTCACCAGCTGGCTGGCTAAGCTTGACGGTAAACCCGTCGTGGTCTGTTCTACCGGGATTGGCGGACCTTCCACCTCCATTGCCGTCGAGGAGCTTGCTCAGCTTGGCGTGCGCACTTTCCTGCGTGTAGGGACAACGGGCGCCATCCAGCCGCATATCAATGTCGGCGACGTTCTGGTTACGACGGCGTCTGTACGCCTGGACGGTGCCAGCCTGCACTTCGCACCAATGGAATTTCCGGCCGTCGCCGATTTCACCTGCACAACGGCCTTAGTGGCTGCGGCAGAAGCCTGCGGTGCCAAAACCCATATCGGGATTACCGCCTCATCTGATACCTTCTACCCCGGCCAGGAGCGCTACGACACCTTCTCGGGCCGCGTCGTGAACCGTTTTCAGGGCTCTATGCAGGAGTGGCAGCAGATGGGCGTCCTGAACTATGAGATGGAATCGGCGACGCTGTTAACCATGTGCGCCAGTCAGGGCCTGCGCGCAGGCATGGTGGCGGGCGTGATTGTTAACCGCACGCAAAAAGAGATTCCCGATGCAGTGACGATGAAGCAGACCGAAAGCGATGCCGTCAAAATAGTAGTTGAAGCGGCGCGTCGCTTACTCTAGCCCTTCGTTTGACAGACAGGCCGGCTGTCCGGCCTGTCATGGCCTTGTCTTTACGTCTCGTCTTCCCCCTTCAGTAAATATATCTGGACATTCATACAGTGCGAATTTACCTTTTTCCTCAATAGCCTGACCAGCGGGGAGAATATGGATCAGCACATCATTATCAGCATCTGCCTTGGGCTCGCCGGCCTGGGTGTTGGCTGGATACTGGCGCAAATGCGTGTCAGCCATCAGTTAGCCAGCTTTTCCACAGAGCGCCGTCTGCTTAACGAAGCACAACAACGTCAGCAACAGCACATCGAGCAGCTCCAGCAGCAGCTGCAACAGCGCGAACAGGAGCTGAGACAGCTTCATGGATCATTAAGCGGAGCCAATGAGCGCCTGCAACAGCTGGATTACTGGCGTAATGAGAGCGAGCAACTGGCACGAGAGCTGCGCAATCAGCTGGAGGTGAACAGCGCGCAGGAAGCCGAGCTGCGTGAAGTGACGATCCGTCTTGAGGAAACCCGTTTTGCAGCGGAAGAGAAGCAGCGCCTGTTGACCAACAGCGAGCAGCGGCTTAGCGCGCAGTTTGAAAACCTGGCTAACCGAATTTTTGAAAACAGCGGTCGCCGCGTTGATGAGCAAAACCGTCAAAGTCTGAACAGCCTGATTGGGCCGTTGCGTGAACAGCTCGATGGCTTTCGGCGTCAGGTTAATGAGAGCTTTGGCGCGGAAGCGCGTGAACGCCATACACTGACCCACGAGATTCGTCAGCTACAGCAACTGAACGCGCAGATGGCCCAGGAAGCGCTCAACCTGACCAAAGCGCTCAAAGGCGACAACAAAATCCAGGGCAACTGGGGCGAGGTGGTGCTGAGCCGGGTACTGGAAGCGTCAGGATTGCGTGAAGGCTATGAATACGATATCCAGGTCAGCATGCAGAACGAGCAGCAAAGCCGCATGCAGCCCGATGTCATCGTCCGGCTTCCCCAGGGGAAAGATGTGGTGATCGACGCCAAAATGACGCTGGTTGCCTACGAGCGGTATTTCAACGCGGATGACGACATTGAACGTGAACAGGCCATTCAGGCGCATATCAGTGCCGTACGCGGCCATATCCGTTTGCTGGGCCGTAAAGATTATCAACAATTGCCCGGTTTACGCTCACTGGATTATGTGTTGATGTTTATCCCGGTTGAACCGGCGTTTTTACTGGCAATCGATCGGCAGCCAGAATTGATCGGCGAAGCGCTCCAGCAAAATATCATGCTGGTCAGTCCGACCACGCTGCTGGTTGCACTGCGTACCATCAACAATCTCTGGCGCTACGAGCATCAAAGCCGCAATGCGCAGCGGATTGCCGAGCGCGCAGCCAGACTTTACGACAAAATGCGCCTGTTTGTTGATGATATGAGCGGTATTGGTCACAGCCTTGATAAGGCCCAAAACAGCTATCGTGAAGCGATGAAGAAGCTGGCAGAAGGGCGGGGGAATTTGATCGCACAAACGGAAGGCTTCCGTGACTTAGGTGTAGAGGTTAAACGCGCTATCAATCCCCATCTGGTCGAACGCGCGATGCCCGAAAATGAGCACGACAGTATGCCCGGTAACGACCAAAACGCAGACGAAAGTTGTGAGCGGGTTCGGCACCTCCACGAATAAGCAGGTCGCCAACGTGCCTGACCTCCGTGACTCTGATACACTTCCATAAGTATTGTTTGTGGAGCAGGTAAAACCGATGGCAGATGAATCACAGCAGGAAACTACCCATTTTGGCTTTCAGACCGTCGCCAAGAGCGAGAAAGCCGACAAAGTCGCGGACGTGTTTCATTCCGTAGCGGCGAAATATGACCTGATGAACGACTTAATGTCGTTTGGCGTCCATCGCGTCTGGAAGCGTTTTACCATCGACAGCAGCGGTGTGCGTCGCGGTCAGCGTGTCCTGGATCTGGCCGGTGGAACCGGCGATTTAACCGCAAAATTTTCACGGCTGGTGGGCGAGACCGGGCAGGTTGTTCTGGCTGATATTAACAGCTCTATGCTGAAAATGGGCCGGGAGAAGCTACGAAACCTCGGTATCGTTGGCAATGTCAGTTATGTTCAGGCCAACGCCGAAGCGCTGCCGTTTCCTGACAACTACTTCGACTGCATTACGATCTCTTTTGGCCTGCGTAACGTTACGGAAAAAGAGAAGGCGCTGGCGTCGATGTTCCGCGTGCTGAAACCGGGTGGACGTTTGCTGGTGCTGGAGTTCTCGAAACCTGTTATTGAGCCGCTGAGCAAAGCCTACGATGCCTACTCGTTCCATATTCTGCCGCGCATCGGCCAACTGGTTGCTCAGGATGCAGAAAGTTATCGCTATCTGGCCGAGTCCATCCGCATGCATCCCGACCAGGAAACCCTGAAAGCGATGATGAACGATGTGGGATTCGAAAACACCACCTATTCAAATATGACGGGCGGCATCGTGGCACTTCATCGTGGGTTTAAATTTTAACCATTATGGCCATGACCTTAACCCCCGTCATCACTGCCGGTATTGAAACGGCGCTAAACCGTATTCTCTACTGCGATCGTGGTCTGAAAAGCGCACGTCAGCGTTTAGCAGGCAAGGTACTGATGTTGCGTTTGAGTGAGCTATCCTGGCCGCTGGTGCTGGTGTTCAGTGAGCAACAGCTGGATGTCCTTAGTGACTGGCAGGACAGCAGCGACTGCACGGTCATTACGCAGCTTAAGTCGCTGCCGAAGCTACGTGATCGCCAGCAACTGACGACGCTGATTCGCAGCGGTGAGTTACAGGTCGAAGGGGATTTGCAGGTGGTGCAGCAATTCTCTGCGTTGATGGATCTGGCTGAGCTGGATCCTGCCGAATACCTGGCCCCCTGGATCGGTGATATCGCCGCGCAAGGGATCAGCCAGGGTGCGCAGCGCGCATTTCGCTTGTTTAAAGCAGAAACGCAGCGACGTCAGGATTATCTCGGTCAGGCGTTGACGGAAGAGTGGCGCGTTGCGCCAGGTGCGCTGGAATTTGCCTGGTTCGCTGAGGAAGTTAGCGCGATGGAACGTTCGCTTGAGGCGCTTAATGCGCGTCTGGCACAGCTGGAGGCGAAATGAGTTTTGGAGAGATCCGCCGGTTATATTTCATTATCAAGGTGTTTCTGACATACGGACTTGATGAACTGATTCCCCAAATGCGCATTACTCTGCCGCTTCGGCTGTGGCGGCGGTGCGTGTTTTGGATTCCTAACCAGCACAAACACGAACAGATGGGCATTCGGCTGCGTCTGGCGATGGAACAGCTGGGCCCCGTCTGGATCAAGTTTGGTCAGATGCTGTCCACGCGGCGTGACCTGTTTCCCCCGCAGATCGCCGATGAACTGGCTATTTTGCAGGACCGGGTTGCGCCCTTCGACGGCGTGAAAGCCAAAGCACAAATCGAAGCTTCCATGGGGGCACCGATTGAGTCCTGGTTTGATGACTTCGATATCACCCCACTGGCTTCTGCCTCTATTGCGCAGGTTCACACGGCAACACTGAAATCCAACGGCAAAAAGGTTGTCATTAAGGTTATCCGCCCGGATATTCTGCCGGTGATCAAAGCCGATATGAAGCTGATCTACCGCATCGCCCGTTGGGTACCGCGCCTGCTGCCGGATGGTCGCCGTCTGCGTCCGGTTGAGGTGGTGCGCGATTATGAAAAAACGCTGATCGACGAATTAAACCTGCTGCGCGAAGCGGCCAATGCCATCCAGCTGCGGCGTAACTTCGAAAACAGCCGCATGCTGTATGTTCCCGAGGTTTACTCCGACTACTGCAGCGAAACCATGATGGTGATGGAACGCATCTACGGTATTCCTATCTCCGATGTGGCGACGCTGGAGCAGCATGGCGTTAACATGAAACTGTTAGCCGAACGCGGCGTACAGGTGTTCTTCACACAGGTTTTCCGCGACAGCTTCTTCCATGCAGACATGCACCCTGGCAACATCTTTGTCAGCTATGAGCATCCAGAAGACCCGCAATATATCGGCATCGACTGCGGGATTGTCGGCTCGTTGAACAAAGAAGATAAGCGCTATCTGGCCGAAAACTTTATCGCCTTCTTTAACCGGGATTACCGCAAAGTTGCAGAGCTGCATGTTGACTCTGGCTGGGTACCGGCAGATACCAACGTGGAAGACTTTGAGTTTGCCATTCGTACGGTGTGCGAACCCATCTTTGAAAAACCGCTGGCTGAAATTTCATTTGGTCATGTGCTGCTAAACCTGTTTAACACGGCGCGACGTTTCAATATGGAAGTGCAGCCACAGTTGGTGCTGTTGCAAAAAACGTTGCTCTATATCGAAGGGATTGGCCGGCAGCTCTATCCGCAACTGGACTTATGGAAAACGGCGAAACCGTTCCTTGAAGACTGGATTAAAGATCAGATTGGTATTCCGGCGATCATTCGCGCAGTGAAAGAAAAAGCGCCCTACTGGGCAGAGAAACTGCCCGAGCTGCCCGAGTTGTTCTATGACAGCATGCAGCAGCATAAGCAGTTACGTCTTAGCGTCGATAAACTCGTGAACGATTTGAGTGTCCAACGTACACGTCAGCATCAGGCGCGTTTCCTGTTTGGCGTCGGTGCCACGCTGCTGATTAGCGGTACAGCGGTACTCCTCAGCAGGCCTGAGTGGGACCTGTTTCCGGCGGCATTAATGGCGGCAGGTTTTGTCAGTTGGTTAATCGGCTGGCGCAAGACAAACTGATTGTCACTCGCGGCTGAAACGCGGTAATGTCGCTGACTGAGACCCGAATTAACAAGGGTTTAGGTTGTGCTTCATTCCGCAGTTTTTAACAAAAAAATCGAGGCTATCTCATGGGCGGTATCAGTATTTGGCAGTTATTAATTATTGCCGTGATTGTGGTGCTTTTGTTCGGTACCAATAAGTTACGTAATCTGGGGTCGGATTTGGGTTCGTCTATCCGTGGTTTCAAGAAAGCCATGAGTGATGAAGACGACAAAAAAGATCAGCCAAAAGAGCAGGACGCGGATTTCCATGCGAAAACGCTGGCGGACAAACAGCCAACGTCTGCTCAGAAAGACGACATTAAGAACGACAAGCAGGTGTAAACCGTGTTCGATATTGGTTTTGGTGAGTTGCTATTAGTCTTCGTGATCGGGCTGATTGTCCTGGGTCCGCAACGTTTGCCGCATGCGGTTAAAACGGTTGTCGGATGGATTCGGGCGGTCCGTTCACTGGCGGCCAATGTTCAGAGTGAGCTGGCGCAAGAGCTGAAACTGCAGGAACTGCAGGACAGCCTGAAAAAGGTGGAGGAAGCCAGCCACGGCACATTGTCGCCTGAGCTGAAAGAATCCATGGAAGCGTTGCGTAAAACCGCAGATTCAATGAAACGCTCGGTTCAACAGAGCATTGATATCGAAAGAGAAGAAGACGAAGCAAACACCATCCATTCCCCGTTACACCAGACGGGGAGTGACTCGCCGAAACCGGTGACGCCTGCGGCCAGTGAGCAGCAGGCACAGTCACCCGCACACGCACCTGTTGAACCCCATGTCGAGGCTGCGGTTGCACCGGCACAGGACAGCAACACGGCGACCACGCCGGTCCCGCCGCGGCCTGTGTCCGGCTACGCCAGTGCTCCGCCGCAATCGCCGGGTCGGGCAGACGCATCGCCTGCGGAAAAACCGGGCAACGCCGCGCCGTCGCTCAACCCAGCTTCTCCTCCTTCTGCAAGTGATGAACGATAATGGCCGTTGAAGATACCCAACCACTTATCAGCCATCTGATTGAGCTGCGTAAACGTCTGCTGAACTGCATAATTGCTGTGTTAGTTATTTTTCTGGCACTGATCTACTTTGCTAATGACATCTACCATGCCGTGGCGTCGCCACTGATCAATCAGATGCCAGCGGGTGCCAGCATGATCGCGACGGATGTCGCCTCACCTTTCTTCACGCCGATAAAGCTGACGATGATCGTGTCGGTGTTCCTTGCCGTGCCGGTTATTCTTTATCAGGTCTGGGCGTTTATTGCGCCAGCGCTTTATCGCCACGAACGTAAGCTGGTCATGCCGCTGCTGTTTTCCAGTACGCTACTGTTTTATGTTGGCGTGGCCTTTGCCTATTTCATTGTTTTTCCACTGGCTTTCGGCTTTTTTGCGAAAACCGCGCCGCAGGGCGTCACTATCGCGACAGATATCACCAACTATCTCGATTTTGTCATGACCTTGTTTATGGCGTTTGGTGTGGCATTTGAAGTGCCGGTAGCCATTGTGCTGCTGTGCTGGACCGGTATTACCAGCCCTGAGGATTTAAAAAAGAAGCGTCCTTACATCCTGGTCGGCGCGTTTGTTGTCGGGATGTTGCTCACACCACCGGACGTTTTTTCTCAAACTTTGCTCGCTATTCCGATGTACTGCCTGTTTGAAGTCGGCGTATTCTTTTCACGGTACTATGTGGGAAAAGGCCGTCAGACAGAGGATGAGGAACAGAACACCGAATCCTGATGTCGTATTCAGTACACCCGCAGAAGCGGGAGACACAAGCCAAAAACCGCCGTCAGGCGGTTTTTTGTTTAGGATGTTTTTGACAGAGAGTAAAAATATGTTTGATATCGGTGTAAACCTGACCAGCACGCAGTTCGCCTCCGATCGGAAAAAGGTGATTACGCGCGCCCGTGACGCGGGCGTCACCGGCATGTTGATTACCGGTACCAATGCGCTGGAAAGTCAGCAGGCGCAGCGGCTGGCCGAGGCTCATCCGGGTTACTGCTGGTCCACCGCGGGCGTGCATCCCCATCATGCCAGTGAGTGGTCACAAGAGGTCGCGAATACGCTGCGCCGGCTGGCGGAAAAAGCCCAGGTTGTGGCGATAGGTGAATGCGGGCTGGATTTCAATCGTAACCTGTCCGCACATCAGCAGCAGGAATATGCGTTTGACGCGCAACTGGCATTAGCTGCGGAACTGAATATGCCCGTGTTTCTTCACTGTCGGGAAGCGCATGAACGCTTTGCTGCGGTACTTGAACCCTGGTTGCCCAAATTACCCGCCGCCGTGATTCACTGTTTTACCGGTACCCGGGAAGAGTTAGCGGCCTGCCTGGAAATGGGCTTATCGGTAGGCATTACCGGTTGGGTATGCGATGAACGCCGGGGAATTGCCCTGCGTGAGATGTTGCCGTTGATTCCCGCCGAACGGTTGCTACTGGAAACGGATGCGCCCTATCTGTTACCGCGGGATATGCGCCCACGGCCAACTTCCCGGCGCAATGAACCCTGTTTTTTACCGCATATCCTGCAGCAGGTCGCGAACTGGCGAGGCGAGGAACCAGAGGCGCTGGCAGCCCAGGTGGATCATAATGCGCGCACGCTGTTCGGGCTGCGTTAGGCTTTACGGAATTGTCGGTTATCCACGCTACGGACAACCTGTTTGTTTAGCAGATTCAGCAACAGGATGGAGCGTGCTTCTCCATCGGGCTCTGAGAAGATAGCCCGCAGACCTTCAAACGTCCCTTCGGTGATGATGACTTCATCGCCGTTTTGCGGCGTTTCAGGATCGATCAGCGTTTGTGGCACATCAGTCTGCAGTGCATCAATAACGACAGCAGGTACGGTGGCCGGCGTCGCGCCAAAGCGCACGAAATGGCTGACGCCACGTGTACTGCTGATGGTTGTGGTGTGAATGGCTTCGGGGTCAAACTCAATGAACAGGTAGTTTGGGAACAGCGGTTCACTTACGGTAGTTCGCTTGCCACGCACAATTTTCTCAAGCGCGATCATGGGGCTCAGGCAATTTACGGCTTGCCGCTCAAGATGCTCTTTCGCACGCAATAGCTGCCCACGTTTGCAATAGAGTAAGTACCAGGATTCCATAACTGCTCCCAATGAATGGACGCTAAGAATAGCAAACCTCCACTCAGAGTTATAGCGCATTGGGGTCTGTTACGCGGCGTTGCCTGGAAAATAAACTAAGATTGTTCTGAATGACGAATGCCATCGCATAAAATGAAAAAATAGCCATTATGCGGTAAGGTTCAGCACGAAAACTAAGCGACATTATTCGTCTGATGGTTGCCCGTGACGGGCAAGATAAGCCATGCGGTGCATAAAGCTCCACACATTCATGTAATCAGCCCTATAATGGCAAATTCACTCTGGCCGGAAAGTTGAAGCCGCATGAAATATCAGGATTTAAGAGACTTTATTGCGCTGCTTGAACAGCGTGGTGAACTCAAGCGTATCTCGCACGTGATCGACCCCGAACTGGAAATGACCGAAATTGCCGATCGCACCCTGCGTGCAGGCGGTCCGGCATTGCTGTTTGAGAACCCAAAAGGTTACGACATGCCTGTACTGTGTAACCTGTTCGGTACGCCAAAACGCGTGGCCATGGGCATGGGCCAGGAAGAGGTCAGTGCACTGCGTGAAGTGGGTGAGTTGCTGGCCTTTTTAAAAGAACCTGAGCCACCGAGAGGTTTCCGCGATCTGTTCAGTAAAATGCCGCAGTTTAAGCAAGTACTGAATATGCCGACCAAAAGGTTGCGCAATGCGCCCTGTCAGGAGGTGGTTTTCAGTGGTGATGAGGTCGACCTGACCCAAATCCCGGTCATGAAATGCTGGCCCGGCGACGCTGCCCCGCTGATTACATGGGGATTAACCGTAACGCGCGGCCCGCATAAAGAGCGACAAAATTTAGGCATCTATCGTCAGCAGGTGATTGGCAAAAATCGCCTGATCATGCGCTGGCTTTCTCATCGTGGTGGTGCCCTGGATTATCTTGAATGGTGCAAGGCACATCCTGGCGAACGTTTCCCGGTGTCCGTTGCACTGGGCGCCGATCCGGCGACCATTCTGGGGGCTGTCACGCCCGTCCCTGACACGTTGTCAGAGTATGCGTTTGCCGGTCTGCTGCGCGGCAACAAGACCGAAGTCGTCAAGTGCCTCTCAAACGATCTGGAAGTGCCTGCGAGCGCCGAAATTGTGCTGGAAGGCTATATCGAACCCGGTGACATGGCACCTGAAGGTCCCTATGGCGATCACACCGGTTACTATAATGAAGTCGACAATTTCCCGGTGTTTACCGTTACGCACATCACGCAGCGTCATCAGGCGATCTACCATTCTACCTATACCGGAAGGCCACCGGATGAACCCGCCGTCCTGGGCGTGGCGCTGAATGAAGTGCTTGTACCGATTCTGATTAAACAGTTCCCGGAAATCGTCGATTTCTATTTGCCACCAGAAGGATGCTCTTACCGACTGGCGGTCGTGACGATTAAAAAACAGTACGCGGGACATGCCAAGCGCGTGATGTTTGGCGTCTGGTCATTTTTACGGCAGTTCATGTACACCAAATTTGTTATTGTGTGTGATGATGACGTTAATGCCCGCGACTGGAACGACGTCATCTGGGCAATCACGACGCGTATGGACCCGGCACGCGATACCGTATTGGTAGAAAACACGCCAATCGATTATCTTGATTTTGCGTCTCCGGTTTCCGGACTAGGGTCAAAGATGGGCCTCGACGCCACGAATAAATGGCCAGGTGAGACGCAACGAGAGTGGGGCACGCCGATTGTCAAAGATCCGGCCGTTACCGCACGTATCGACGCTATCTGGGATGACCTCGGTATTTTTGATCAACCATCACAGCGTTGATGGTGAGCAATAACCATAAAGACGACCCGACAGAGGGACCGCATGACAACGTTAAGCTGTAAAGTAACTTCAGTTGAGGCGATTACCGACACGGTGTATCGCGTTCGCCTGATTCCGGAAGCAGATTTTAGTTTTCGCGCAGGGCAGTACCTGATGGTCGTAATGGATGAGCGTGACAAGCGCCCGTTTTCATTAGCCTCCACGCCAATGGAAACTGAAATCATTGAACTGCATATCGGTGCCTCAGAGCTGAATCTCTACGCCATGGCGGTGATGGATCGTATTCAGCAGGAAGGGCAAATTGTGGTGGACATCCCACATGGTGATGCCTGGTTGCGTGAAGAGAGTGACAAGCCGTTAATCCTGATCGCGGGTGGCACAGGCTTTTCCTATGTGCGTTCCATTTTACTCACTGCGCTTGCCGAACAACCCAACCGTGATATTGCGGTTTACTGGGGCGGGCGCGAACTGAAGCATTTGTATGATTTGGACGAGCTGGAAGCACTGGCGATTAAGCATCCGAATCTGAAAGTGATTCCGGTTGTCGAACAGCCTGAAGCAGGCTGGCCGGGCCGTTCTGGTACGGTGCTGACAGCCGTCATGCAGGACTTTGCGACCCTGAGCGAGCATGAGATTTATATTGCCGGCCGCTTCGAAATGGCGAAAATCGCCCGTGAACGCTTTTGTTCAGAACGAGGTGCCGTTGAAGCACAAATGTATGGCGATGCGTTTGCTTTTATCTGACGTGACAGCACAAGAAAAAACCCGCCCCTGACAGGCGGGTAAATCTCACACTATAACGTTCCAACGTATTAAACGCGTTCAATAACGGTAGCGATGCCCTGACCCAAACCAATACACATGGAGGCCAGGCCGAACTGCGCATCGCGACGTTCCATAATGTTCAGCAACGTCGTGCTGATGCGTGCGCCTGAGCAGCCTAACGGATGGCCCAACGCGATGGCGCCGCCATTGAGGTTGACCTTGTCATCGAGCCTGTCTGACAGGCCGAGATCGTTGATGCAGGGCAGAACCTGCGCGGCAAAAGCCTCGTTAAGTTCAAAAACATCAATGTCATTTACGCTCAGCCCGGCGCGCTTCAGTGCCAGCTTGCTGGCCGGGACCGGGCCGTATCCCATAATGGAAGGATCGCATCCCACTACTGCCATACTTTTAATGCGTGCACGGGGTTTCAGGCCCTGCTCTCGTGCGTGGCTTTCACTCATGATCAACATGCCCGCCGCCCCGTCTGATAACGCTGACGAACTGCCCGCAGTGACTGTTCCGTTCACCGGATCGAAGGCAGGCCGCAGTGCTGCCAGTCCTTCCAGGCTGGTATCTTCACGGATGACTTCGTCAACGTCATAGCGTTTCAGGACGCCATCGGCATCGTGACCATGCAGCGCAACAATTTCATTGGCAAAATCGCCACGCTGCGTGGCCTGCCAGGCACGCTGATGAGAGCGCAAAGCAAAAGCGTCCTGCTGCTCGCGGCTGATATGGTGCATGCGCGCCAGCATCTCTGCCGTTAGCCCCATCATCCCTGCGGCTTTCGCAACGGTACGGCCTAAACCCGGATGAAAATCGACGCCATGGTTCATGGGGACATGCCCCATATGTTCGACACCGCCAATTAAACAGGTCTGAGCATCGCCGACCATGATTGCGCGTGCGGCGTCATGTAAGGCCTGCATTGAAGAACCGCAAAGACGGTTAACCGTTGTCGCCGGAACGCGGTGCGGGATTTCAGCCAGCAGCGCGGCGTTGCGGGCAATGTTGAAGCCTTGCTCCAGCGTTTGCTGCACGCAACCCCAGATAATGTCGTCCAGCGTGGCGGCATTCACCCCCGGATTGCGGTTCAACAGAGCACGCATGACATGCGCGGACAGGTCCTCGGCGCGTACATGGCGAAATGCCCCACCTTTTGAACGGCCCATCGGCGTACGCACCGCGTCAATAATTACCACATTTTCCATTTTGATTACCTCAGGCGCTTCTGAACGCGGCTTCATCGATCGGTTTGACGGCGGGATACCAGCTTTCGTGTTGGCGCGCTTTCTCAAGCAGCAGGGCAGGGAGCGCATACAGCCCACCCAATGACGAATAACGTTTCGCCTGATCCACCACGTTGCCGTTACCCAAAGTGTCGAGATAACGGAAAGCGCCGCCACGGAAAGGCGGGAATCCCAGACCATAGACCAGCGCCATGTCTGCTTCAGCAGGTGAGGCGATAATCTTCTCTTCCAGGCAGCGAACCACTTCATTCAACATCGGCAGCATCATGCGATTCAGAATCTCTTCATCGCTGAATATCCGTTTAGGCTGGCAGGCGGGTTCGAGTAAGGCATCGACCTCTGCATCGGACACTTTTTTCGGTTTCCCTTTTTTGTCTTCTTCCCAGCGCCAGAAACCCAGACCATTTTTCTGACCAAAACGCTTCGCCTCAAACAGAATATCGATCGCATCGCGATAGTCTTTTTTCATCCGTTCAGGAAAACCGTCCGCCATGACGCTTTGCGCATGATGCGCGGTATCAATGCCCACGACATCCAGCAGCCATGAAGGCCCCATCGGCCAGCCAAACTGTTTTTCCATTACCTTGTCGATCTGGCGGAAGTCCGCACCATCACGCAACAGCATGCCGAAGGCAGCGAAGTAGGGGAACAAAACGCGGTTAACAAAGAAACCCGGACAGTCATTCACCACCACCGGGGTTTTACCCATTTTACTGGCCCAGGCGACAACTTTACCCAGCGTGGCCTCACTGGTTTTCTCTCCACGGATCACCTCTACCAGCGGCATACGTGGAACCGGGTTAAAGAAGTGCATGCCACAAAAATTTTCTGGACGCTGCAACGCCTGCGCCAGATGGCTGATGGGGATGGTTGAGGTGTTTGACGCCAGAATGGCATCAGCGCGCATATGGGTTTCGGTTTCAGCCAGAACGCTGGCCTTGATTTTCGGATTTTCGACGACGGCTTCTACCACGATGTCGGCCTGGTCGAAACCGGCATAATCGAGGGTAGGCTGAATAGTGGCAATGACGCTGGCCAGCTTGTTTCCGTCTATTTTACCGCGTTCCAGTTGCTTATTCAGAAGCTTACTGGCTTCATTCATGCCCAGCGTCAGCGCCTGCGGATTGATATCCTTCATTTTAACCGGCACGCCTTTCCATGCCGATTGATAGCTGATTCCACCGCCCATAATACCGGCGCCCAGCACGGCGGCCTGTCTGGGCGTGCCGCTTTCACTACTGCGTTTTTTGGCCAGACTTTTGATGTACTGATCGTTGAGGAAAATCCCGACGAGCGCGCGGGCCACATCTGACTGTGCCAGCGGAACAAACGCTGCGGTTTCCAGCTTTAGCGCATCATCACGGCCCAGCGCTGCTGCCGCTTCAATGGTTTTAACGGCAGTGACTGGCGCAGGGTAGTGTTTCCCCGCCATTTGCATCACCATGCCTTTGGCTATCGTAAAGCTCATCGCGGCTTCAACGGGGCTGAGTTTCAACGGAGCCAGTTTAGGGACGCGACGGGCACGCCAGCTGCCGTCGTGGGCGGCCGCTTTTAGCATGGTTAACGCAGCATCACGCAGCTTATCGTTGCTGACAACCGCATCCACCAGACCCAGTTTCAGCGCTTCAGCACCGTCAACATCTTTGCCTGCGGCAATGATTTCCATTGCACTGTCGGCACCTAACAGACGAGGAAGACGCACGCTGCCGCCAAAACCCGGCATGATGCCCAGCTTCGTTTCCGGTAACCCCAGGCGGGCCATCGGTGTGGCAACGCGCAAATCCGTGGCCAGTACACATTCACAGCCACCGCCCAGCGCATAGCCCTCAATCGCCGAGATCGTGGGCACCGGCAAATCTTCCAGACGATTGAAGATACTGTTGGCGAAGGTCAGCCACTGGCTCAGTTTCTCTGTCGGCGCATCAAAGAGCGCCAGGAATTCAGTAATGTCCGCACCCACAATAAAGGCGGGTTTTGCTGATCGCAGAAGCACACCGCGCAGGCCGGCATGTTTTTCCAGCACCGTTACCGCATCGCCAAGACTGGCCACGGTTTGCGTATCCAGCTTGTTAACGGAGCCGGGGGCATCAAATACCAGCTCGACAATACCATCGTCCAGCTGGTGAAGAGTGAGGTTAGCGCCTTGGTAGAGCATGTACGTCTCCTGAAACCGCGAAAGGTGATCTGGTCATACCAGATGATCGTGAGTTTGGGAGGGATGTTAATTTTTTGCAAACAGCTCTTTGTTTATTTGCTAACAAGATCACAGCCACGGGGAACCCGGCATCCGGATTTTGCCTGTGATAAACTGCGGCTTTTCCGGATACTGGAGAGGCGGCAATGGATTCACTTAAGAGCTTGTATCACGCGCATATTACGACCTTGCAACAACGTGCTCAGCAGGTATTGGCACGTCATAAACTGGACGCCATGCTGATCCATTCCGGCGAGCTACTCACCGTATTTCTGGACGACCACACGTATCCGTTTAAGGTCAACCCGCAGTTCAAGTCCTGGGTGCCGGTAACACAGGTACCTAACTGTTGGCTGTGGATCGATGGCGTGAACAAACCGAAATTGTGGTTCTATTCGCCGGTGGATTACTGGCACAACGTTGAACCGCTTCCGCACAGTTTCTGGACCGACGACATTGAGATTATCGGGCTGGCAAACGCGAATGCCATTGGCGATCTCCTGCCTGCTCAGCGCGAAAATGTTGCCTATATTGGCCCGGTCGTCGAACGCGCTGCGCAGTTAGGCATTACGGCAGGCAACATCAATCCTAAAGCGGTGATCGATTTCCTGCATTATCACCGCAGTATTAAAACTGACTACGAACTGAGCTGTATGCGTCAGGCGCAGAAAATTGCCGTGGCAGGACATCGCGCTGCCAAAGAAGCGTTTGCGGCAGGTCTGAGTGAATTCGATATTAATCAGGCGTACCTGACCGCGACTGGTCATCGCGATACGGATGTCCCTTACGGCAACATTATTGCATTGAACGAACATGCTGCCGTGTTGCATTACACCAAACTGGATCATCAGCCACCGGCTAAGCGCTACAGTTTCCTGATTGATGCCGGGGCGGAATATCAGGGATATGCCGCTGACCTGACCCGCAGCTATGCCGCACAAAGCGGATCGCTGTATGCCAAAATGGTGGAGGCGATGAATGCGGAAGAGCTGGCCTTGATTGCGACGTTGAAAGCGGGCGTGCGCTACACCGATTACCATCTGCAAATGCATCAGCGCATTGCAAAATTGCTGGTGAAGTTTGATTTGGTCCACGGCATCAGTGAAGAGGCGTTGGTGGCCGAAGACCTGACCGGTCCGTTTATGCCACACGGTTTAGGTCATCCGCTGGGCCTGCAGGTTCATGATGTCGCCGGATTTATGCAGGATGAAAGCGGGACGCACCTGGCTGCGCCAGCGCAATATCCTTACCTGCGTTGCACCCGTGTCATCCAGCCGGGGATGGTGTTAACCATCGAGCCAGGCTTCTACATTATTGATTCACTGCTGGCACCGCTGCGCGCTGGCAAATTCAGTGCGCATTTTAACTGGCAGGCACTGGATGCGCTTAAGCCTTACGGCGGCATTCGCATTGAAGATAACGTGGTTATTCATGCTAATCGCGTTGAAAACATGACGCGCGACCTGCACCTCGCCTGATGGAGGCTTACGATATTCCTGCGCAAGCGCTAAGCGTGAGCGAGGAGACCATCAAAAAGAGCCGGTTTATTACGTTACTGGCGCACACGGACGGTGTCGAAGCCGCGCGGGCTTTTGTCCAGCAGGTAAAACAGGATCATCCGACGGCCCGGCATCATTGCTGGGCCTGGGTGGCGGGCGCGCCGGATGATTCGCAGCAGTTGGGGTTTTCCGATGACGGCGAACCTTCGGGAACGGCGGGGAAACCTATGCTGGCGCAGTTGATGGGGGCGGGCATAGGGGAAATCACCGCCGTCGTCGTGCGTTACTACGGCGGCATCATGCTGGGGACGGGCGGTCTGGTAAAGGCTTATGGCGGCGGTGTCCAGCAAGGGCTGAAACAGCTTGAGCGCCAGCGAAAAGTCCCGGTAAGGTTGTTCACGTTGCAGTGTGACTACGCCCAGTTGAGCGACATTGAGCGTCTGGTGCAGCGCTACGACGGCAGCATTACTGAAAGTCATTATTGCGACCGTATCGCGATGACGCTGGCTTTGCCTTATGGACAAATTGAGGGATTTAAGCAAAATCTGTCAGACTTCAGCCGGGGTGCGTTAACGCTTCTTCCGCTTATACCATGATGTTCTTCTCTTTAACTAAAGGAACGGCTTAATGCATTTTCGCGCCATTACCCGCATTGTCGGTCTGCTGGTGATCCTCTTCTCGGTGACGATGATTGTACCCGGCCTCGTTGCGCTGATTTATCGGGATGGTGCCGGCCGCGCCTTCAGCCAGACGTTTATGATGGCTCTGGTGATTGGTTCATTATTGTGGTGGCCAAACCGTAAGAAGAAAACGGAGCTTAAGCCGCGCGAAGGGTTTCTGATCGTGGTGCTGTTCTGGACCGTGCTGGGCAGCGTCGGGGCCATGCCGTTTATCTTTGCCGAACAGCCGCATCTGTCGGTTACCGATGCCTTTTTTGAATCCTTTTCCGGGTTAACCACCACCGGTGCGACGACGCTGGTGGGGCTGGACTCTTTGCCTAAAGCGATTCTGTTCTATCGCCAGATGCTGCAGTGGCTTGGCGGTATGGGAATCATTGTGCTCGCGGTGGCGATTCTGCCGATTCTGGGCGTCGGTGGGATGCAGCTTTACCGTGCCGAAATGCCCGGTCCGTTGAAAGACAATAAGATGCGTCCGCGTATTGCCGAAACGGCCAAGACGCTATGGCTTATCTATGTATTACTGACGTTGGCCTGCGCACTGGCATTATGGTTTGCCGGAATGCCCGCCTTCGATGCCATTGGGCACAGCTTTTCGACGATTGCTATTGGGGGATTTTCAACCCACGATGCCAGTATCGGCTATTTCCAGA
The DNA here is from genome assembly GCF_041954965.1 of Pantoea sp. BS_8. Lineage (NCBI taxonomy): Bacteria > Pseudomonadati > Pseudomonadota > Gammaproteobacteria > Enterobacterales > Erwiniaceae > Pantoea > Pantoea sp. BS_8. Next base: position 1,377 of record NZ_JAVAXU010000007.1, on the reverse strand, counting down.
GCGGCACCATTAATACGATTGTGGCCGTGTTCCTGCTGATCTCCGGCTGTAACTACGGCCTGCACTTCTCTTTACTGAGTAACCGCAATCTTCGGGTGTACTTACGCGATCCCGAATTTCGTATGTTTATCGGTGTGCAACTGACGCTGGTACTGATCTGTACGGTGGTACTGTGGTTCCATAATGTTTATGACAGTGGCTGGCAAACGTTGAATCAGGCGTTTTTCCAGGTTGTCTCGATGGCGACGACAGCGGGATTTACCACAGACAGTATTGCGCGCTGGCCGCTGTTCCTGCCGGTTTTGCTGCTGTGCTCTGCGTTCATTGGCGGCTGTGCCGGTTCGACGGGCGGTGGCCTGAAAGTGATCCGCATCCTGCTGCTGTGTAAACAGGGGAATCGCGAACTCAAACGCCTTGTCCATCCCAATGCGGTTTACACCATTAAGCTGGGTAATCGCGCGTTGCCAGAACGCATCCTGGAAGCGGTCTGGGGATTCTTCTCTGCGTATGCGCTGGTCTTCCTGATCAGTATGCTGGCCATTATTGCCACCGGCGTGGATGATTTTTCTGCGTTTGCCGCGGTCGCCGCAACGTTAAACAACCTGGGGCCCGGTCTGGGTGTTGTAGCGGATAACTTCACCTCAATGAACGATGTGGCAAAGTGGATTTTAATTTCGACTATGCTGTTTGGTCGCCTTGAGGTATTCACGTTGCTGGTGTTATTCACGCCAACCTTCTGGCGAGAATAACTAATAAGGATGCAGATGATGAAAGCATTAATTCTCTTTTCGACCCGTGACGGTCAGACGCAAAAAATCGCTTCCGCTATGGCGGAGGCGATTAAGGGCGAGCAAGCGTGCGATGTGATGAATATTCAGGATGCAGACGCGATTGACTGGCAGCAATATGATCGGGTGCTGATTGGGGCTTCAATCCGTTATGGTCACTTTCAGCCCGCTGTAAACGAATTTGTTAAGCAGAACCTGGCCGCATTGCAGCAGCGCGTCAGCGGCTTCTTCTCCGTGAATCTTACGGCGCGTAAGCCAGAGAAGCGGACGCCGGAAACCAATGCCTATACCGTTAAGTTTTTAGCGCAGTCGCCCTGGAAGCCCGATTGCTGTGCGGTTTTTGCTGGTGCACTGTATTATCCCCGCTATCGTTGGTTTGATCGGGTCATGATTAAGTTGATTATGCGCATGACCGGCGGCGAAACGGATACGACGAAGGAAGTTGAGTATACGGACTGGGAGCAGGTGCGCGGTTTCGCCAGAGATTTTGCACAGTTACCAGGCAAATCGTACTGAAATAACGCGATCTGGCGAAATTTGAGACGAACAGTAATATTTTTGCAATTAACCCTTGTCAGGCCGCGCGAAC